>RQAP01000047.1 GCA_008671135.1 Collinsella aerofaciens | reverse complement strand
GCTGGGGGCGCGTCGTCGGCTCCTGGTCCTCCGCGTCGGGCTCCGGCGCCGCCGCCTCCGGCTGGCTCAGCCTATCCGGTAGGTGGTACTGTCTCGACCCCTCGACGCACGCCATGACCACGGGCCTGCACGCATGCAACGGCTCTGCGTACTGGTTCAACGCCTCCGGCGCCATGGCGACCGGATGGGTGTTTGACGGCGGAACCTGGTACTACGCGACGGGCTCCGGCGCGCTGGCCTCCGGCTGGGCATACGTCGGCGGCGCCTGGTACTGGCTCGATCCCTCGACGCACGCCATGGCTACTGGTGTTCAGCAGATCGACGGGGCACAATACTCTTTTGCTAGTAATGGTGCTTGGCTCGGCTAGCAACTCTTCTTTAATTGCTTTTTTCTAATTACATATTGCTCTTAGCTATCCATTTGTAGACTATGTTTATGTAAGAATCGGTTACCACTGGGGGCTACGCATGGCAAGGAAAAAGCGAATTACATTAACTCTAATTATTCTTTTGACTCTACTGCTCGCTGGGCCCGGTGTGGTTGATATCGCGAACGCAGAATCTATAAGCTCCTCCATCCCTACTGATTTTGAGCAGCAATCCGTCTCCTCGACTTTTAATTTTTCTGATTCAATCAATGATGGGTCTGCTAAAGAATCCGTTAAATGGAATCAGGGTTGGAATTCGTTTGACGGTAACTGGTTCTATGTGGATTCAGCTAATCCGGTCTCGCTGCATTCTGGCTGGCTCTATACCAATGGGGCCTGGTACTGGCTCGACCCCTCGACGCATGCCATGGCCATCGGGCTCCATGAGTGCAATGGCTCCGCGTACTGGTTCAACGCCTCCGGCGCGATGGCGACCGGGTGGGTGCTCGACGGCGGCACCTGGTACTACGCGACGGGCTCCGGCGCCCTCGCCTCCGGCTGGCTCAGCCTAAACGGTACGTGGTACTGGCTCGACCCCTCGACGCACGCCATGACCACGGGCGTTCAAACTATCGGATCATGTGAATACATATTTAATAGTACCGGCAAGATGATGGCTAATTGCTGGTCAAACGGTGATGGGTCTTGGATGTATCATTCGTCATCCAGCGGCGCAATTGACCTTAAAGGCATCATGACCGATTCGGGAATCCAGCTGATTGACGATGACGGTAATGCCAGAACTGGTTGGATTGAGAGTCAGGGTGCTCGATATTATTGTTCTGCTAGTGGAGTAATTCTGACTGGGTGGCAGCAAATTGCTGGGTCTTGGTATTACTTTAACCCGGATGGTCGAATGGCGACCGGCTGGCTTAACGATGGCAGCAACTGGTACTGGCTGGATTCCGCTTCTGGCGCGATGAAAACGGGATGGCTTTCCCTTGGGGGCACATGGTATTACCTTGATGTCGCACGTGGGGGAGTAATGTTGAGTAACGGTTGGTATTGGATCGGCTCTACTGACTACAAGTTCAGTTCATCCGGCGCAATGGTTGGCGCTTGGGTCGATGTCCCTTGCTATTCGCAGTACCCGGAACTTCCTACTGGCTGTGAGTCGGTTGCCCTTACAAACTTGCTTAACTACTATGGTTTCGGTTTAGGTAAGACGATTATTGCAGATTATTATTTGCCCAAGGGAAGCAATGGCAACTTTGTTACCGCTTTTGATGGCAACCCGAGGCGTAGCAGCGGGGGTCTCATGGGATGCGTCGCCCCTGCGATTACTATTGCTGGAAATAATTTTCTGCGTGCTGCTGGAAGTGGCAAGCAGGCAAAAGACGTCTCTTTCTCGTCAATTTCTTCCATTAAGAACAGGCTGACCTGTGGTCAACCTGTTGAGATGTGGAATACCGAGTGGGGAAGTTGGCCAGGAGGCCGTTATGCTGCTCGTTGGTATAACGGGCATTCCTATGGTCTGTGGGGCGGTAATCATGCCGTAGTCCTTAAAGGCTATGATGACGAGCGGGGAATTGTCTTTCTTTCGGATTCGATTAACGGCAATGTTACGCGAAATGCCCAGGTGTTCTTTGGCACGTGGCAACAGATGGATAGCCAGGCCGTGGTAATTGAATAGCCATAATGCTAAAAAAGGAGAGCTCGACGAGCTCTCCTTTTTTACTGCATTGTTAATCAAGCTACGCCGTCTTATTTCGTCCAAATAGTTCGTCCCAGTTACTGGCTGCCAAAACTGTTCCGCATACAATTACAATGCAGCAGATTACAGATGCCATGTCGGGAATTGTTCCAAGCAAGATCAGGCCAAAGACCACCGACCATGCCGAATAGGATATATTCAGAGCCATCGCACGCGCTGCTCCGATTGCCGCAATGCCCTTGTAATAGAACAGATAGGATGCAGTTCCTGCGAGTCCGGCGAGTGCAATAATCAATGTCGGCATGCTCGGGATAGCACCCAGCGTGAAATGCCATGCTCCGAAGAGAGGGAGTACGAGCACTCCATAAACAAGCGCACTCGTAGTTTCACGGATTTGCAAAGCCGTTTCGTCATCAACGGCATCATCTTTCATTCCCCATGCGCACAGCACCGCTTCGGATCCCCATCCAATAACGGCAAGCACCGCGCCGAGTAAGCCGAGAGGGGCATTTGCAATCTCGCTCGATCCGGCCGATAGATAGCCCATCGTCATTACGCCGCAAAGGGCAACAAGAAGGGAAAGAATCTGACCTTTGCCCATTTTCTCCTTCAGCAGCACGAACGAAAGGAATGCTCCGACTGCGGGATAGAAGGCGGAGATAATTGCCGTGTAGGCCGCTCCGATATTATTAATCGCCAATACGTATCCGGTCATTCCGATAGGTCCTCCGAGCAGTGCGCCGGCGATGACGACCTTGCCGGAACGAGTTTTAAGTGCAGCGAGCGTGTCTTTTAATCTGCCTCGAACTCCCATGTATCCAAAGAGCCAGATTGCACAGAAGGCATCATGGAGAAAAGATCCCGCAATGGAGGCGCATGCAAGCGCTTCCGCCGATCCAATATAGGGCGCGAGCGCCAAACCGATTCCAAGAATTACTGTATCAAGGCCCCAAAGAAGGCCGCTAAAAAAGCCGAATTGCATCGTTACTCACCTTTCCGATAGATCTCCAGTGCCTTTTTAAGGTATTTGGCACCGTAATTGAAGTAGATATAGAGCCACTCGCCCACGAAGTCACCTTCGGCTTCTTTCAGAAGAGACCAGAGGTACCAGCACCATCCTGCAAGGGCAATGTGCGCATAGTTATGCGCAACTTCGTTGTTTGTTGCCTTGCGCCCAAAATATGCATCAAGCGCGCGGTCGACTTCATCTTCGGAAAGCTCGCAGCAGACACTGCACGTTCCAAAATCGTTTGCGTAATCGCTCATGCCAGCATATTCCCAGTCAATGAGATAGTACTTGTCGTTCTCATCGATAAGGAAATTGAGGTAAAAGAAGTCATTGTGGCAAAGGCATTTTGGTGCATTATCGGCCTGTACAAAGCGCTCCAATTCATCGATTTCGGCGGCCATTTCCCTGTAGCCTGGAATGTCGATGGGACCTTTTTCCAGAAGAAGTGATTCGTAGCGCTTCGCTTCGAGGTAGAAGTCAAATTCGGTTTCTACATTTGCACCACTCTCGTGAAGCGAACGACACATCTGCATCATTCGATTCATTTGGGCAGCATCATGCGGATCAGGCTGCTTTGCGTTGGGTACAAACTTCGAGATTTTCCAACCACGCTTTGGGTCCTCATGAATGAACGTGTCGTCAAGGCCGAGTTCCTTGGCCTTTTTAAGTGCGGCTACTTCTCCATTTCTGTTAATAAGCAGTTCGGTCCCGACTCCCGGATGGCGGTAAACGTACTCTCCGTCATTGGTTCTAAAGTGGCACGATAGATTCGTAAGACCTTGTTTGAGGGGATAAACGTCGTGAATCTCTGATTTGGAGCAGCCGAGCACTTGCTCGATGTTATCGAAAATATCGGAGTCAACGTTTTCGATAAAATGCGGATCAAAGGCACGCAGTTCATCAAGAGAATCGAATTCGTTGATCTCGCCCTCAGGATACTTCTTGATAACCATATCGAGCTCCTTGATGTGCTCGATATATAGATCTTCCCAAAGCTTGTCCGTTGTTTCGGGCTTGTTATATTCCATTTCGAGAATCTGCTTAAATGCAAGCGAGAAGGCTTTATCAAAGTAGACATGTCCGAGCATATACCAAGCATCGGAACCGCCAATCGTAACATTGGTGATTCTGTCCATTGCTCCGGTTTGAATGCACCATTCTTTGGTGGCGCCTTTAGCATATTGAGCAGAATAAAATGCTTTCCAAACGTATGCTTCAAACGGATTGTTTAGAAGGTAATCATCGCTTGAACAAATATAGGTGTTGCCAAGCCGCTCTTTTACGCACATAAGCGATGCGTGGTTATTTTTGGATGCATATTCGTTGTTGACGACAATCGAAACGCCGAACTTGCTTTCGAGATAGAAGAAATACTCTTTTTTATAGCCGACAACGACGGTGATATTGCTGATACCTGCGTCTTGCAGCTGCCTAATCTGACGTTCGATGAGAATCTCACCACGTACCTTTAAAAGGCCTTTGGGCTTTTCATACGAAATGGGAGCAAAGCGGCTCGAAAGCCCCGCAGCCAATATCACTGCGTTTTCAACCTTATAGGGGTGAAGTACTTCGTAACCGCTGTCGGTTAGGCTGTCCGATTCGAGAAGGCCTTCATTCGTAAGCTCTTTATTTGCTGCGTTTACCGATCCAAGTGAGAGACCAGTGCGCTCGGCAACTTCTCGCTGGCTGGCATATGGGTTCTTTAGGTATTCGTACAGAACAGTAAAGTTACGCTTGGTCAGTTCCACTGCAGGCCTCCAATTAAGATGTTCATTGCTTAGGGAAAGAATAGAATGATTGAACGTTATGTTCAATTTAATTTATTTATCTACATAGACTGAACAAACAGTAACGAAAATCAATCCTAGAATGTGGATTAAAATAAATAAATGAGATATCTGGGAGGGTCGCTTATGTATCGATTCGAAAAGAAGGCCACGCTTGTTTGTGCTGCTGCGTCATTAATCACTGCTTGCTGCTTGCCCCTGAGTGCGAATGTCGCGTTTGCACAGGATTCCGTTGAGGCTCAGAGTATTGAGTCAAAAGCGGATTTTTCTTCTGTGGTTTCCGATGATTTGCAACCTGATAATTCTTCCGTCATAAAAGATGGCTGGCAACGAGACGAGTCGTCTGGAGTTTGGTATTACGGAAAAAACGGTAAACACCAAACTGGCTGGCTGCAAAGCGGGGGCTATTGGTATTGGCTTGATCCAGCCAATGATGGTGCAATGCAGACAGGTTATTTCAATGTGACCGATGCTGGCGGATCGACTGCTTCGTTTTATGCGAATGACGGCAATGCCGCAACGCCTTTTGGCGCGCTATATCAGAACTGCTGGCTACGTAACTCAGATGGAAATTGGTTTTATGCCAATGCTGGAGGCGATTTAGCTGCTGGTTGGTTTTACCAAAATGGCACATGGTATTACCTGGATCCTGCCACCCATATAATGCAGGTTGGTTTTGTCGACCTCGGGAGCGGGAAATACTATTTAGATGCCACTGGTGCTATGAAAACCGGCTGGATTCTCGTTGACGGGAATTGGTACTGGGCTTATTCATCGGGTGCCCTTGCTTCGTCATGGCAAACGATAGGTGGGGCTCGCTATTATTTTGACCCACAGACGTTCATCATGTTTAAGGGTCGTCAAAAGATTAATGGAAGAACCTACATTTTTGGTGACTATGGCCTCGCAAATGGATGGTACAAAGACGGAGCAGATTGGTATTACTGCTCTAACGGTATTGCGGCCACTGGCTGGAAACTCGTTAACGGCGCTTGGTATTATCTCGACCCAGCTTCCGACGGTAAAATGTCCGTTGGATATTTAGACCTTGGTAGCGCAGCATATTATTTGAACTCTAATGGGGCTATGGCTGTTGGCTGGGCTCAGTCCGAGGACGGCTGGTATCTAGCCTCTCAATCTGGTGCGCTTGTTTCTGACTGGTATAAAGAGGGCGCGAGCTGGTATTACCTGGACCCTGTTAGCCATCTCATGAAAACGGGCTTATTTGAGGTGAGCGGCAACGATTGTTTTGCAAACCAGAGCGGTAGGCTTGTGGTTTCAAGCTGGGTTACCGTTAATGATGGCGTTGAAAGATATGCCGATGATAATGGATATCTTTGCAAGGATGTGATTCGCGAAAACGGCGCTATTCTAAAAACCGCTGGAGCTGATGGTTGGCAGGTTGCGTCCGGCTGGGTTAATGTCGCAAATCTAAGGTTTTACGCTGAGCCCGGAACGGGTGCCATTCATCTTGGATGGCTGCAGATTGACGGCGATTGGTATTGGCTTGATGCCAATTCTGGCGTGATGAAGACCGGATGGGTTTTTACTGGTGGTTCATGGTATTACCTAAACGCTGACGGAAAAATGGCAACTGGTTGGAAATGCCTGAATGGAACATGGTATTACCTTGAGTCCAATGGCAGCATGCATGTTGGCTGGCTTAAAGATTCGGGTAAGTGGTATTGGCTAGACGGCAGCGGTGCTATGGCGACGGGCGCAAGAACCATCGATGGCGTTCGTCGAGTTTTCTGGAGCGATGGTCAGTGCGACAAAGTTGGCTGGCAAAATCCATCTCAGTATCCTCAGGTCAGTTCTTGGACTGTTCGGCTGCCTAGCTATTGCACTGGATACTTTACCTATGTGACCCCTTCTCGCATTTCTGTCGAAGCAACGCGGGAAGATTGCGTGAACGCCTTTATCCAGCGCGCCTATGAGTATATTGGTACGCAATATATTGAGCCTTGGTCTACCGCTCCCGGTGGAGCTGTTGATTGCTCTGGTTTTGTCTTGCAGTGCCTTTATGCTACTGGCATGGATATGGGTGTTTACAACCCTTATAACCATCGCTGGGATCCAAGCCAAACCTATAATTCCATGAATTGGTATCGAAGCAATATCTTTATGCCCGTGAGCACGAGCTCGATTCAACGCGGCGATGTGATTTATTACCGCGGTCATATTGCAATTGCACTTGGCGGCGGCTTGATGATTGATTCCTGGCCTCATCAAGGTGTCGGAATTCATCCTATTAGCGCAAGGGGAAATGTAATCGGCGCAGCTCGTCCGTTTATTTAATAGATTCCCTGCAAGACAGTCGGTACCGGTTGGGGGCCTGAAATGAATGCTCGGATTGATCATCGAGTTTGCTGGCGAGTAATTGGCTTGATGCTATTTTCCGCCTTACTCTCAGTTACGGCCCCCGCATTTTCTTGCACTGCTTATGCCGTGGAAGGGGGGGCGGATAACGGTGTCGTAGAGCGCGACTCGACAGGAGGGCCGGGAGCATTTGTCGGTGGCGGTTGCTCTCAAGATTCCAGCGATTGTGCCGGCAAAACAACGGAAGATTCGAGTCTACAGGTTGTCGAAAGCCATGACCCGTCGACTACAGAACAACTATCTGGATGGCAATGGAGCGGTTTGTCCTGGTATTACTATCTAGATGGCTGTCGTTTGACCGGAATGCAGAATATTGACGACTCGTTGTACTACTTGGACCCCGCTCGTGACGGTGCAATGAGATGCGGCTGGATTTTTACTGAAAATAAGTGGTATTACGCGGGTCCGTCAGGCGCTTTGGCAAGTGGCTGGCAGTTTATTGGAGACCAATGGTACTGGTTTGACTCCCTTAACAGCTGTTCTATGGCTACTGGTCGACGTGTTATTGATGGGCACCCTTATCTTCTTGGAACCTATGGACTGATTAATGGATGGTGCCTTGATAACGGTTTATGGTATTGGGGTAGCAATGGTGAAGTCTTAACCGGCTGGTTTCAAACTGGCAATAACTGGTATTGGCTTGATCCCGCCAATGATGGTGTTATGTCTAGAGGAATCGTTTCTGTTGGTTCGTCTCGTTATTATTTATTGGATTCCGGCGCAATGGCTGTTGGTTGGGCGTTTGATGGGACGGACTGGTATTACGCTGACGGTTCCGGCGCACTTGCATCGGGCTGGCGTTCGGTGAACGGCGCTTGGTATTGGCTCGATGTCGCAAATAACAATAGAATGGTTACCGGCTTTTTTGCCATCGGATCCAATCGGTATCATTTTTCTTCAACGGGAGCGCTGTCACTCGGCTGGTTTATGAGCGATGGAGACTGGTATTACGCTGAGCCTTCTCATGCGTCGGGCATTATAAAGACTGGATGGCTGAAGGACGGTAGTCAATACTATTATCTCGATCCTGCCGCCGACGGTAAAATGCTGCTTGGTCATTTTTCTGTAAATGGGAAAAGCTATTACGCAAAAGCTTCAGGCGCTGTTGCTTGTCGTGAATGGGTAGATGTCCAGGACTCGGTTCAGGATGAGCCATCTAAGGCTTTTGCTGGTTCTGATTGCTCATTGTGTGGAGCATTGCGTAATGGAAAACTGTTTGCATCAAACGGCGATGGCGAATTGATCGAAGCTCACGGGTTTGTGATGCTTGGAGGCTGTAAGTTCTATGCTGATCCAACCGATGGCTCCCCCTGCGTTGGATGGAAGAGCGTTAACGGAAAATGGTACTTCTTTGATGAGACCGCTGGCTATGCACGATCTGGCTGGCTGTACAAGGATGGCTCCTGGTTCTATTTGGACCCATCTACCTACGTTATGAAAACCGGCTGGGTTGCCGTTAACGGATCTTGGTATTACTTGAATTCGTCTGGTTATATGCAAACAGGGTGGCTTAACCTGGGGGGTACCTGGTATTGGCTTGACGCTAGTGGCGCCATGGCTACTGGCTGGCGCGTTGTGGACGGATCCTGGAATTACTTCATGACCAACGGCGCGTGGGTGTCAGACTACATGGATGCTAGGGCTCAAAGTTATTCAAGCAATACAAATTGGCTGATACTTGTCGATACGTCACGTTGCGTTACGAGTGTTTACACTGGGTCATGGAATAATTGGTCCTTAAACCGTCGATATGTATGCTCGACGGGTAAAGCCAGCACACCTACGGTGATAGGGGAGTATCAAGTCTACGGTAAGGGATACTCCTTTGGGCATGGATATACTTGCTATTACTACACGCAGTTCTATGGTGATTACCTATTCCATTCCTCACCCTACTATGTTAACAGCAATCGCGTGATGGATCCCACAATGGGGGTCCCATCCTCTGCCGGATGCGTGCGTCTTGAGATTCAGAACGCAAAATGGATTTACGATAATATTCCTTATGGAACAAAGGTTGTTACGTATTAACAAAGAGTATTAATTAGATTGATAAAAGGGTATTTATGTCGATAGGGTAACTAATGATACATTTGATACGCGGCATTTACGCGATTGTTTGTTGCTTTGGACTATAGATATTATTTTGTCTAGAGTAAATACAATGTGTCTCAATGGTGCGCGTTGTTAATTTGGGTAAGAGGATCACTTGAAAGAAAAGTCACTTAGGTCAAACATGCTATGGAACTCTATCGGTTCTTTATACTATTCAGCTTGCCAATGGCTTATAACCGTTGCTGTAGCGAGGCTTTCTAGTACCTACGGAGCTGCCGGAGTGCTTGCAGTGGCAATGTCGGTGTCAAATATTTTTTCGCAAATTGGGCTATTTAGAATTAGATCATACCAAGTGTCTGACATTCATGAAAAGGTGTCGGCAAGGCAATATGTTGGTTTTAGAATTGTTACCATCGCCTTGGGCCTTATAATTACATTGATATATATGTGCTTCACTTGTTCAAGAGATAGTTATATTGCTATATCGCTCTACCTTGTCTTTCGAGCCGGAGACGTTTTTATTGACGTCTTGCACGGGGTTGATCAACAGCATCAAAGGATGGACTACTGTGGTATCTCGATGATTATTCGAGCTACTCTATTTCTCGTTGCCTTTATCATTGGATTGGGATACTTCGATAGCCTAGAAATTGCATTGTTTGGCATGGTGATCGCCACCTATCCTGTGATTATCTATGACTATGAAATTTCATCTCGATTTACGGACGTTAGGCCTTCTTTTAATCTTTCGACTAGTAAACATTTATTTCTCTCATGCCTGCCCGCCGTCGTTGGCATGTCTCTCTGTTCGGTGGTCGTTACCTATTCCCGTCAGTTTTTGGGGGAGTGTTACGGTTCCTCATCGCTTGGCATTTATGCGACTGTTTGTACGCCGATCGTGATCATTCAAGCTTGTGCTTCCTATGTTTATGCCCCTCTTCTGGGGTCTTTTGCCGAACGATTTGAGGCTAAAGACGCTTCGGGGTTTTTCCGTCTTGTTTTTACCGTTGCTTTGTCTATGTTTGCCTTGTTTGCGGTGTGTGCTGGCGTTTTCGTTTTCTTTGGGAAGGATTTGCTCCGCATGGTTTTCGGAGGCACAATTTCTCGCTATGATTATTTAATTTATGCAGGCCTATTTAGCTCTGCCTTTACAGCATTAGTAGCATTTTTAAGTGACCTTCTAATTAGTATTCGTGATATGTCTGGTTGCTTTATTGGAAATGCCATCGGTTGTTTGGTCTCGTTCCCTTTGTCTTGGGTTTTGATTCCGCAAATGGGATTAAATGGTGCCAGCTATGTAGTTATTATTAGCTATTTTGTGACCTGTACAATCTTACTTGGCTTTCTCTATAGATCTATTCGCAAGAGCACTGCTGGCACTCAAGATGATTAGTTGGAATGGGTTTTCTAAGATGAATGATTCCGAGGCATTGTTGCACTTACAGGCGGCTGAACTTAAAATTTTGGATGCCATTGCGTCATTATGCTTCAAATTCAATATTAATTGGTGGCTCGACGGGGGATCCTGCCTTGGGGCTATGCGACATGGTGGTTTTATTCCTTGGGATGATGACATTGATATCGGCATGATGCGTTCCGATTATGAGCGTTTTTGTGAACTTGCGCCCAGGGAGCTTCAGTCTGGTTTTTCCCTTCATAACTCACAAAATACAGACTCTTATGCGGCTATGTTTTCGAAAGTTTACATGGACGGAACTAGGTTTGAAAATCAAGAAGGACGAGATGCCGGGTCTGCGATGGGTATTTTCGTGGATATATTCCCTTACGATAATTTGTATGTTGATGCTAAATTGCGTGCCCGACAGATAAAAACCGCTTCCTCCGCTCAACGGCATTCCTATCTATACCATTCCGGTAGTATCTCTGTTCCACATAGGGGTATGCTTGGTGAAATAGAAAAGGTTGGCTGTGCCTTGCTTCATGGTATTGAAAGGATGCGTTGCAAGGACCCTCGTCGATATCAGAATAAATTCGATAGCGCAGTTGGCGATGATAACGTTGGACAGATTGGTGATGAGTGCCTGACGCTTGCGTGGCCTAATATGGCTCCCATTTCAGTTGATGATATTCTTCCGACTTCGCGGGCAAAGTTTGAAGGCAGATCGTACCCCGTTCCGAAATCCACGGAGATCTACCTTACGACAATGTATGGTGACTGGAGGAGTATCCCGGCACCCGAGGATCGCCATACGCACTTACCTCTATTAATTGATTTTGGTGATGGTCATATTTGGGAGTCTGGCAATTAAGATGGCGTATACGTATGTGATTTTTTCGGCTCAATATCCGCCCCATATGGGCGGGATTGAGAGCTTTACGCGTAATATGGCATTTGCGCTTGCGGGAAAAGGCGCATCGGTAATCGTTGTTACGAATGATACCAATTCAATTGGACCGGGTATCGAAGGCGATTCTCATGTTAGGGTCCTTCGCTTATTTTGTTTTCCATTTGTTGATGGTCGCTTTCCAGTCGCCAAGCATAATAAGAAAAATCGCAATTTATGGAATTGGCTTGAAGCCCAAGATGTTGACGGTGTTTTGATAAATGCGCGGTTTTATCTACATTCAATTATGGGTATGAAATATGCGCGAAGAAAAGGTTTGACGCCCATCGTTCTCGATCACGGGTCGGCTCATCTTTCATTTAGCAGTTCGTTCCTCGACCCTTTCGTGCGTATTTATGAGCATGCTATTACTTTATGGGGAAAAAGATATAAACCGGCATACTATGGTGTATCTGAAAAAAGCGCTGAATGGCTTCGTCATTTTAGGATTACTGCCAAAGGCGTTATCCCTAATGCAATCGATGCTAAGAGATATCGTGATATGGCTTCAGGTCGCAATTTTAGAGATGAGCTTGGATTAAGTGAAGACCAGCTTTTAGTTTCTTATGTCGGCCGGTTTATTCCGGAAAAAGGTATCAAGTCAATCATTGACGCCTCGAAAAGCCAACGACTTATTGATCTTGGGGTTCATTTCGTCTTGGCGGGTGATGGGCCAATGTCTTCTGCGGTTGAGCTCGCCCAGGGAGGGTCGCTTCACTGGGTGGGACGCCTGTCTGCATCTGATGTCTCCGCGCTTCTTCAACAGTCAAATTTGCTTTGTCTTCCGACTCGTTCCGAGGGTTTTTCAACAATACTGCTGGAAGCTGCTGCATGCGGATGTCCTGCCGTCGTTACTGACGTTGGGGGAGCGCGGGAGCTTATTCCGAATAGCGAATATGGGACAATTATTGAATCGATGAGTGCTACAACTGTTGAGGCGGCTGTGTATTTGATGGCCTCTCAGCGGTCAGTATTATGCAAACAATCAAAATCAATTCAGGAATTGGTTGAGCTTGGGCATGCATGGGCTAATTCAGCAGAAAAGCTCTGCTCTGCTTTCGCCAAGGCTAAAGACTAGCCGTTTTGCTACCTTTTTGTGTGCCTACGACGTCTCTCGCATCGAGTCGGTTGTGGGATATTGACCTTGCGGCGAGCGGGTTCTCGATGAGGTTCGGCGTGGGCTCTGCTGAGATTCTCGTCAATTGTATTATAGATGCATTTGAAGACCTACATGCTACGCCTCGGCTGTATTGATTCATAGTTCGGTAGTCTCTATTTATAAGCCTATAGTGTTTAAAGTTTATAATATCCAAGCCTATACTTTGAGTGTAACTTCGATTACTAAACTTCTGTTAAGGATTGTTATGAATAATAGCCCTAGCGTTTTGGTTATAATTCCAGCTTATAACGAAGAGGCTAATATACTTCGCACGGTTCAGTCAGTGATGCAATTTGGCTATGACTATCTTGTGGTCAATGACGGGTCTACGGATAAGACTCTCCAGATATGCATAGAGAATCACCTTAATGTGCTTGATTTGCCTCAGAATCTGGGCATTGGTGGTGCAGTTCAGGCTGGTCATAAATATGCTCGACAGTTTAGCTATGATATCGACGTTCAAGTGGATGGCGATGGTCAACACGATCCAAAATACATCGGCACACTTATTGAAGAGATTCAAGCCGGCTCCGATATTGTTGTCGGGTCTAGATTTTTAATACCGACAGCCGGATTTCAGTCCTCTTTTTTAAGGCGAATTGGCATAACTTGGTTTTCAAATGTAATCAGATTGGTTTCTCGCCGGAGAATTACAGACCCGACTTCAGGTTTTAGGGCTTGCAATAAAAAGGCGATTGAGCTTTTTTGCAATAAGTATCCTTCTGACTATCCCGAGCCTGATTCTATTGTCTATGCACTCGCTCAGGGATTAGACGTAACAGAGGTTTCCGTTGTCATGAGGGAACGCCAGGGAGGCACTTCTTCTATTTCTGGTTTATCTAGCGTCTACTACATGATCAAGGTTACTTTAGCTATTTTTATATCCGCTTTCTCAAAATAGGAGTCGATAATGTCTGTATCATTACGGATTACCATAATAGTCGCTTGCTTGCTATTGGCTCTTTATGTCATTCGCCTCGTATTGACCGATAAGCTTCAATTACGCTACTCCCTTTTATGGTTAGCTCTGGCTGTCACTCTTTTGATTTGTAGTTTTTTCCCTATCCCGGTATGTTGGCTTTCTTCCTTTTTTGGCTTTGTTACGTCCTCTAATTTTATTTTCGTCGCTGGTTTTATTTTCGTGATTTTAATCCTGCTGTCCTTGTCTGTGACCGTTAGTAGACAGGCGCTTGCGATTAAAAATCTGACTCAAAAAATAGCTTTGCTTGAAAAGAAAAGCAGTTCCAGGTAGTTTTTGTATCTGTGCAGGGGATTAGGGATTGTCTCTATAGAGGCCCGACGTTCTGTCGTGTTGTGGATTTGCTGAACGGTCGGTTCAGAATCAGACTTATTTTTCATCATCTGGGCCCTGCTGCTTAGAGACTAACGAATGTGAGATTGCGGTATGGACGGACATCTTCGGAGCCGAGATGCCGCAAATTTAACTATTTTTTTTGAATGGCAGTCTCCTGTTTGCTTTTTAAGACCTATTTTAGCCACTTCTATTTCGCAATATAGATTTTGATTTCAAAGGATTCCCATGACAAGTTCTGTAAGATATAAGCCTGCATTCATTGTGTTCGCCTTTTTTTTCGCTGTCTATTCAGTTTTCTGGTACCTGAATAATCCTAGATTACTTGTTCTGCTTACGATTGCGATATCCGTAATTTTAATTCTTACACTCGGCAGCGTATTTGCTCGTGAAAGTGACCGGCTTAAAAGTGATTGGGTATTCCTCGCTCTACTTCTATCATTCTCAATTATTTTTTGCTTTATATTCCCCCCCTTCACTGTTCCGGATGAGGGCCATCATTTCTTTTCAACTTATTGGTTGGTCGACAGTCTTCCATTTAACGGCCGAGTAATAGATGGCGATACTTTTTTGGTGCGAGATATCGACCTTTCTCTTTATAAGGGCCCGTTGACATCAAATGCGATCAGTTCCGCTTCATTTAACTCGATATTTCAAAATTTTTCGATATTTGGAAACGGAAGACTCGTTCCTTTCAGTGATTTTTCTTTTAGCATCGGTAGCGAGAACGTTATTGCAAAAATTGGGTCTGTTGTTGGTTTGCAGATGGGATTGCTTCTCGGACTCGGTGCTTTCCCTGTGTTTTATATGGGACGAATTGGCTCTGCCCTTTATTTTTGCTTTTGTGCTTTCTGCGCATATCGGATTGCGCCTAAGGGAAAGTCAATCATAGCGTTTGTTTCATTACTACCAATGACGCTTCATTTAGCTGCTTCATACTCCTATGATTCGGGAATTATTGCATATTCGCTCATACTATTCGCTTGTTTGATGCGTGGGTTTTTCGGTGAACAGCGATCGGTGGGATATAAAGAAATAATCTTCTATTTAGTCATCTCTGCTTTTTTGGCTCCGTGTAAGGTTATTTATTCCGGGCTGGTATTGCTTGGACTGTTTGTACCCCTTTCGAAATTCCAAGATGAGAGAACCGGACGTTGCGGCAAATTAATATTAGCCCTTACTGTCGTAGTTTCCGTCTTAGCGCTTCGCATAGTGTCAATGAGCAGATTGATCTCTCAGCCTTCGGGTGTTACCCGTGGCATGGAGGCTGCGCAATATTACACTCTCAACGATATTATTTTGCATCCGAGAAATAGTTTTCTGGTTTTCTTTAGGACCTTAGATTCATTAGGAGATTTTTATTGGGAAACAACTTTGGGCTATTCCCTTGGTTGGTTTCAGGAAAACCTGCGTTTTCCAGTCTTCTATATGATTCCGTATTTGTTGTTTGGCTTTATCTGCTGCCTTGATTCTGAGGATGAGCCTTCATTCCTCAGTCCTTCTTGTTCCGCTCTATTCATTATTGCCTTTGTTTTGGCTGCACTCGGTTCTATCGCGTCTATGTGGCTGGGTTGGACGTTCAATTACGAAAAAGTAATTCAGGGTGTTCAGGGTCGATATTTTTTGCCTGCCCTACCTGCATTGTTATTTGGACTAAGAACTCGCTTATTTAGATTCAATTCATCATCAATTATCTTCATTACTTTAGGCATGTGTCTAATGAACTGTCTGTATCTCATTCGCTTTATTAGTGTTGCATCCTGTTTGTAGGTCTTCGCGTAATGCTCTCGGACTTTTTCTTTTATCTAACAGTGATGAGGTCCCTGCCTACCGAGACTCCTGTTGTGTGAGTGGGTTTGCCGACGCAAAGATCAGGCTTGCTGCCACGTCTCGCACGTCCGAAACTACCACTACTCGAGTTACATGCTCGTTGGCTCGATGGTCGATTTGCGTATCGCCAAGGGCAAGTAGGTAATTTTCTCCGCTATCGAGCGTGTGTCCATGCTTCTTAAGATTAGAAATGTAATTGCAGTTCCAAATGTGGTCGTATTGCCCATCATGTTCAGCTAGGCTGTTTGTGCTGAGAAGTATGCGGTGCATGTGCTAAGTTCACGGTCGCATAATTGTTCTAGGGAATGGTTTGTTATGGGAATTTACTATAGGGGTATATGTCGCGGTTTTGGCGCGGCTTATATTCCATTCAAATTGAAGCAAGGTGACAAGGAGCTTGCTTCCGTAAATGTGGTTACGGATACTGGAGCTTCTGTCCCATTTTCGCTTCACTATCATCAGGATAGTGAGATTGCCACAATCGCGGTACCGCTTCTCTCTTGTAAGGGTCTTAGGATTTCTGTAGCCGGAGCGGATAAATTCGATGCCTTTCTTTCCTTCGGTGCAATAAAATGGATTTCTCGTCTTAATTACAAAATCAATCCTTCTTTCACTGCTCGCTTTCGCAATATTGAATCCGATTCTTATTTTGGAAAAATTCATATTCGTTGTAATGTCGCAGTTGAAGCCTTCGAGAAGAATGAAATCATTCTCAAGGGTGTTATATGTTCCCCTAAGATCGATTCTTTAAAACGTGTCTATGTTACCGATGGTGATTCTGAAGTCCTTGAAAACTATCCCGTATATTTGGGCAAACCTTCACAAATTAAGTATCAAGGCTTTTATCGTTACGAGTCGTCCTTTTCTCTTAGGATTCCTAAGGGCGATAAAACGTTCTGCTTGGTTGCATCTGGGGATAATCTGCAGGGTTCCGGTTTTCTATCCTTGGACCCAGCTGCAGTTAAATATATGCTGGATTCAAGATCCCCTGCATTCTATAAATCCACCTATATTGATTCCTATGTTCATCTAGCGAGAATGAGGAAGCGTTCGCTTTCTTTCCTCCGTTCTCAAGATGTCCCCACAATCCAAAAAGGTGTGAAATTCAGCATTATTGTCCCCCTCTTCAATACCCCTGTCTCATTTTTCTGGGATATGGTTAATTCGGTTGAGGAGCAGGTTTATGAAAATTGGGAGTTAATTCTTGTAAACGCTAGCCCAAATAATGCCGCGCTTTCTGACGAGCTTGTTAAGCTGTCAGATTCAAGAGTTAAGGTTGTTACCTTAACTGAAAACAAGGGTATTGCTGAGAATACAAACGCCGGTATCGAGGCTGCTTCCGGCGACTACATTGTGTTCTTCGATCATGATGACACCCTTGATCGATTTGCTTTATATAGATATGCAGAACAGATTTCGGCTCATTTTGATACGGATGCTTTGTATTGCGACGAAGACTTCCTCAATGAGGCAGGCGACTATGTTGATCCTCACTACAAATGTGATTTCAATCTTGACCTGCTGCGCGTGCACAATTACATCACTCATTTGCTTTGCGTTCGTTCCACGCTGGTTAAAGAGCTAATGCTTCGTAAGGCTTTCGATGGGGCACAAGACTATGATTTCCTTCTTCGTCTTTCCGAGAGAACCCATAGCTTTTTCCATGTTCGCGAGGTTCTCTACCATTGGCGCATCAGCGATTCTTCCACTGCTAAGAGCGCTGGTAACAAAAATTATGCTGACGAGGCTGGCCGGCGTGCCTTGCAAGAGCATTTGGATAGATGCGGACTAAATGCCTCGGCAGAGCTGACCGATACTCCCTGCTTTTATCATGTTTCTTACGCTATAAATGATGAACCTCTTGTAAGTATTGTTATCCCTAACAAGGACAGTGTTGAAGTTCTCCGTAGATGTATTGAATCAATTGAAGGCAAGACATCTTATTCGAACTACGAGATCCTTATTATCGAAAATAATAGTGTCGAAAAAGAGACGTTCGAGTATTACGACAGCGTTTGTGCCGCTTTTGATAATGTTCGAGTTGCAACCTGGGAAGGCCCCTTTAATTATTCTGCTATTAATAACTACGGTGTCGGTATGACCAATGGGGAGTACCTTTTGTTCCTGAATAATGATACTGAAGTTATTGAGCCGAACTGGCTTTCTTCAATGCTTGGTTTCTGCCAACGCGATGATGTGGGTGTCGTTGGCGCAAAACTTCTCTACCCTGATAACACCGTTCAGCATGCTGGCGTTTTAATGATTTATTGCAACAGCGAGAACGAAATGGGCGGCCCCATTCACGTTTTCAATAATATTGACCGTGACGATCCTGGCTATATGCGCCGAGCTGTAATCTCTCAGGATCTTTCCGCTGTTACTGCTGCCTGTATGATGACGAAACGCTCTATATTCGAACAGCTGGACGGTTTTAATGAGAGTTTTGAAGTGGCCTTTAATGATGTCGATTACTGCCTAAGGGTTCGCTCTCTTGATCGATTGGTTGTGTTCGATGCCGACGCGCTTCTTTACCACTATGAGTCGTTTAGCCGTGGGTATGAAACCGGTGCAAAGAAGGCTCGTTTTATGCGCGAGCAGGGTAAATTGCGGACTGCATGGGCCGATTATTATGTAAATGGCGATCCCTATCATTGCCCAATGAGTACGCGTTAGCTTGCTTTGTCTGATGGGCCAATCCGTACGTATGCAACCTAGTGCGGATTTGCCATTGTTTAATGACGAAGTCAGGCAATACTTGATCTCATGGGCACTCTGTAAATTTAATCGTGTATGCGCTTATTCGGTTCATGGTTCTTGTACATAGTTCAAGCTTTTCAAATCCATTCATCTTAGAATGGAATTGAATTAAAACTATGTTTTGGAAGGCTTATCAGCTATGAAAGGCATCATCCTCGCCGGCGGGTCCGGCACGCGCCTGTACCCGCTCACGCTCGTGACCTCCAAGCAGCTGCTTCCGGTCTACGACAAGCCCATGATCTACTACCCGCTGTCCACCCTCATGCTGGCGGGCATCCGGGACATCCTGGTCATCTCCACGCCGACGGACCTGCCCAACTTCGAGCGCCTGCTCGGGGACGGCTCGCGCTACGGCGTCAACCTCTCCTACGCCGAGCAGCCGAGCCCCGACGGCCTCGCGCAGGCCTTCACCATCGGCGAGGGGTTCATCGCCGGCGAGCCTTGCGCGCTCGTGCTCGGCGACAACATCTTCTACGGCAACGGGCTGTCGCGCCACCTCATGCGCGCCGTCCAGAACGCCGAGTCGGGCCGCGCCACGGTCTTCGGCTACCACGTGGACGACCCCGAGCGCTTCGGCGTCGTGGAGTTCGACGGGGAGGGCCGTGCCGTCTCCATCGAGGAGAAGCCCGCCGAGCCCAAGAGCTCCTACGCCGTCACCGGCCTGTACTTCTACCCGGGCGACGTGGCCGCCAAGGCGCATAGGGTGGAGCCCTCCGCCCGAGGCGAGCTGGAGATCACCACGCTCAACCAGATGTACCTGGAGGAGGGGACGCTGTCCGTCGTGACGCTGGGCCGCGGGTACGCGTGGCTCGACACCGGCACCATGGAGAGCCTGCACGAGGCCGCGGAGTTCGTCCGCGCCGTGGAGCACTCCCAGGACCTGCCCGTGTCTGTCCCCGAGGAGATCGCCTGGGAGAACGGCTGGATCACCACCGCCGAGCTCGAGGGGGCCGCCAAGGCCTACGGCAAGTCGGTCTACGGCCAGCACCTCAAGAAGGTCGCCGCCGGCGAGATCGTCAACAGCCCGCGCGAGTACTAGCGCCAGCTTGTTTTCTTTTAGGGGCCACCGTTTATCTGGTGGCCCCTTTCGTTATGATTACGTTGACCATAAAGATAATATGATTGGGAGTGGATGTGTTAAGCGTCTACTTTGGCGATATGCCAGAAGCGATTTACAACACAGCGACATATTTCAAAAACTCTTACCGGTCTTCTTGGATTACGGATCCCTATGCAGTCTCGATAATTAAAGATGTCGATCGATCGGTTGTTGTCTCCGAAAACGTCATCGAAAGCCCTGTGCTTGGATCCATCTCCCCACTCCAGCTTTCTGGTGGCGTGAAAACGCTGCTGCTTATGAGATTTGATCGTAAGCATATTTTTAACGCTTCTACCTGTGGTGACAACTGTGCCAAGTGGGTTCTCGACATGGCGAAAGACCGCAAGCTCGTTGTGAATCTCTATCATGTGATGGACTTTGGCCGCGAGGATTTTAAAATCAAAGTCGTGAACAGCGGCCGAATCGTTCATAACATGGCCGAATTGATTCACGAGTCGATTCCGTATCTGTAGGTGCTGCTTATGAACGGTTCGCATCTTGTTAAGATTTCCCGCCGTAGGGGAACCAAGTACACATTTACCATCAAGCGGAACATCACTATCGTGCGTGGCGATAGCGGCACGGGTAAGACGACACTCTTTGACATGGTCGCAGACTACATGCGAACGGGCGAGCAGTCGGGTGTCTCCTTGCAATGCGATTGTCCCTGTGTCGCCCTGACCGATTATGATTGGCGAAACCAGCTTTCGTCCGTTCATGACTCGATTGTATTTGTCGATGAGGGCTTTAAAGAGATCCATTCTGATGAGTTTGCCCATCATGTGCTGTATTCCTCGAATTATTTCGTGCTGATCTCAAGGGCTGATTTCCCCAATCTTCCGTATAGCGTGGATGAGATTTACAGGATTAAGACGAGCGGAAAATACCATTCTTTCGTCCCTGTTTATCAAGATCGCGGGAATCATCGTTATGCTATTTCCCGGTCGGCGCCAAAACAGGACTTTTCTATCCTTCTATGCGAGGACAGTAAGTCTGGTTTCCAGTTCTTTGAACGGCATTTCGCTGACAGTGAGCTTACCTGCGCTTCGGCCATGACGAACAGCGCGATTTTGGGCTGGTTGGATCAGCATCTCGACGATCGCGTGTTTGTTGTCGCGGACGGAGCAGCATTTGGGTGCTATGCGGACCGCGTCCTTAAGCTGCAAGACATTCACCGCGATACTGTTACGGTTTGTCTTCCCGAGTCATTCGAGTGGCTTCTGCTGAGCTCCGGCGTAATTTCAGGGCTAGATGCCAAAGCAGTTCTGCAAGAGCCGGAAGCGTTTGCAGACAGTGAGAAGTTTAAAAGCTGGGAGGACTTCTTCTATAAGTACTTACGCGATAAAACTGGGAATTCGGTCTTCCGGTACGACAAAGACTGCATTCCGGAGGCGTTTTGTACGGGAGGTAATTCTGCGAAGGTTATGGCTCTTATCGCGTGCCGAAATGTCCGATAGTTTTGTTGAATAGTGTCGCGGCATCACTTCCTGCGGCATACTAAAGAAGCTGTACATGCTTCAGATTGGATTTTCATGTCTGAGATTTTTGAACCCAAGAACATCATCGTCACGGGCGGCTGCGGCTTCATCGGCAGCAACTTCGTGCACTACGTCGTGGACAACCACCCCGAGGTACACGTCACCGTCCTGGACAAGCTGACCTACGCCGGCAACCCCGAGAACATCGCGGGCCTGCCCTCCGACCGCGTGGAGCTCGTCGTGGGCGACATCTGCGACGCCGAGCTGCTGGACAGGATCGTCCCGGGCCACGACGCCATCGTGCACTACGCCGCCGAGAGCCACAACGACAACTCTATCGCGGACCCCGAGCCGTTCCTGCGCACAAACGTCGAGGGAACCTTCCGCCTGCTGGAGGCCGTCCGCAAATACGGCATCCGCTACCACCACGTCTCCACCGACGAGGTCTACGGCGACCTGGCGCTCGACGACCCGGCGAAGTTCACCGAGGAGACGCCGTATCACCCGAGCAGCCCGTACTCGAGCACCAAGGCCAGCTCCGATATGCTCGTGCGCGCCTGGACCCGCACCTACGGCCTGCGCGCCACGATCTCCAACTGCTCCAACAACTACGGCCCCTACCAGCACGTGGAGAAGTTCATCCCCAGGCAGATCACGAACATCATCGACGGCGTGCGCCCCAAGCTCTACGGGAAGGGCGAGAACGTCCGCGACTGGATCCACACCGAGGACCACTCCTCGGCCGTCTGGGACATCCTCACCAAGGGCCGCACGGGGGAGACCTACCTCATCGGCGCCGACGGCGAGAAGAATAACATCACCGTGCTCCGCATGATCCTGGAGGCCATGGGCCGCGACCCCGAGGACTTCGACTGGGTCGCCGACCGTCCCGGCCACGACCGCCGCTACGCCATCGACAGCACGAAGCTCCAGCGGGAGCTCGGCTGGAGGCCGGCGCACACCGACTTCGCCGGGGGACTGAGGCAGACCATCGACTGGTACGTCGCCAACGAGTCCTGGTGGCGCCCGGCCAAGGAGGCCACCGAGGCCCGCTACCGCGCGCAGGGGCAGTAAGACCGCATCCCGGCGAAGCGCACCGCGGGGCGCCCGCGCGGGGCCGCAGGGCATGGGGATGATCCTGCGTCCCCGCGCGGGCACCCCCGGTTATCCAACCTCTTCGATAGGAGCTTTTTCCACATGGCAGATATCGCATTCGAGAAGGACCTCTCCGTCGCCGAGACCGGCATCGAGGGCCTCAAGGTCGTCGACCTGGCCGTCCACGGCGACTCGCGCGGCTGGTTCAAGGAGAACTGGCAGCGCGCCAAGATGACCGCCCTGGGCATCCCGGACCTCAGGGTCGTCCAGAACAACATCTCCTACAACGACAGCCGCGGCGTCACCCGCGGCATCCACGCCGAGCCCTGGGACAAGTTCATCTCCGTGGCGCGCGGCAGCGTCTTCGGCGCATGGGTGGACCTGCGCGAGGGCAGCGAGACCTACGGGAAGGTGTTCACCTGCACGCTCGACCCGTCCAAGGCCATCTACGTCCCGCGCGGCGTGGGCAACTCCTTCCAGGCCCTGGAGGACGGCACCGCCTACACCTACCTGGTGGACGCCCACTGGTCCCTCGAGCTCAAGAAGACCTACACCTTCGTGAACCTCGCCGACCCCGAGCTCGCCATCGAGTGGCCGATCCCGCTCGATGAGGCCACTGTATCCGAGGCGGACCTGAACCACCCGATGCTCAGGGACGTCGTCCCAATGGCGCCCAAGAGGACGCTCGTCACCGGCTGCAACGGCCAGCTGGGCCATGCTGTGCGCAGGCTGGCGGAGGAGCGCGGCGTCGCCAAGGACTTCGACTTCTGCGACATCGACACCTTCGACATGTCCGACCCGGACGCCTACACACAGTACGACTGGTCGCTCTACGGCACGGTCATCAACTGCGGCGCCTACACCGCCGTGGATAAAGCCGAGACCCCCGAGGGCCGCGTGACCGCATGGAAGGCCAACGCCACCGGCCCCGCCCTCCTCGCCCGCACATGCTCTGATCACGGGATCACCCTCGTCCACGTGTCCAGCGACTACGTCTTCGACGGCACGGCCGAGGTGCACGACGAGGAGGAGCCCCTCAGCCCGCTGTCCGTCTACGGCCAGACCAAGGCCGCCGGCGACATCGCCGTGGCCGGGTGCTCGCGCCACTACATCATGCGCTCCAGCTGGGTCATCGGCGAGGGGCACAACTTCGTCAAGACCATGAAGGCGCTGTCCGACCGCGTCGCCGACCCCGAGGACGGGCTCGAGCAGGTCACGGTCGTTGACGACCAGCTGGGCCGCCTGACCTTCACGCGCGACATGGCCGAGGCCATCTTCCACGTGCTGGGGACGCACGCCCCCTACGGCACCTACGGCTGCACCGGCTCGGGCGCCGTGAGGAGCTGGGCCGACATCGCCCGCGCCGTCTTCGAGGCCGCCAACGGCAACGGGGACAGGGTCGTGCCGGTTTCGACCGCCGACTACTACGCCGGCGCCGCCGGCCCCGTCGCCCCGCGCCCGGTCCACTCCGCGCTCGACCTGTCCAGGCTCGAGTCGGTCGGGTTCCACATGCCCGACTGGGAGGAAGAGCTGGGGGAGTACCTCAAGACGCTCTAGCCGCTATTAACTTTTCGAGAGCAAAAGCCGCCGCTTGTTAACGGCGGCTTTTCTTGTTGGTGGCTATCTACGCAGTGGTGCCAATAGTATTTTGCGGAAGATCTACCTCTCGCTTGGCGTGGTGGCGGACCTGCCAGGCTGGTCGTCGTAGGCGTATTTGCTGTACACGTTGACCTCCCACTGCTTTTTTTCGACCTTTGCCACGGAATCGAGGATGAATCCGGTTGCAAGGCTCAGGCCGCACAGGAACATAAACGACGCGGCGAGCATGGCGGTGGGGAAGCGAGGAACGAGGCCGGTCTGGAAATACTCGACAACGATGGGCGTGCCCAGGGCGAGGCCGATCACCGCAAACAGAAGCGCAACCAGGCTGAAGAACTTCAGCGGGCGGTAGTCCTTGAACAGCGTGCCGATCATCGCGACGACTTTAATGCCGTCGCTCACGGTATTGAGCTTGGACTCGGAGCCTTCCGGACGGTCGCGGTACTCGATGGGCACATCTTTGATGCGCCAGCGGTGGTCGACAGCGTGAATCGAGAGCTCGGTTTCGATTTGAAAGCCCTCGGAAAGCACAGGGAAGGTTTTAACGAACGGGCGACTCATGGCGCGGTAGCCGGTCATGACGTCATCGAAGCTGTAGCCATAGATCCACTTGATCATGGCACGTACCAGGTTGTTGCCAAAGCCGTGGAAGGCACGTTTGTTCTCCTCGGCATAGGTGCCGTTGGAAAGACGGTCGCCCACGGTCATGTCGGCCGTGCCGTTGAGGATGGGCTCGCAGAGGGCTTTGGCCGCCTCGGCGGGGTAGGTGTCATCGCCGTCGACCATCAGGTAACAATCGGCATCGATGTCGCGAAACATCTGACGGCACACGTTGCCCTTTCCCTGACGCGGCTCAAAACGCACCGTGGCGCCGTGCTCGGTGGCGATGCGTGAGGTATCGTCCGACGAGTTATTGTCATAGACATAGACCGTCGCCTGCGGAAGCTCGCGGTGAAAGTCGTCGATGACCTTACCAATCGTGAGCGCTTCGTTGTAGCAGGGGATGATGACGGCGATGGATTCAGAATTCACTCAATGCTCCTTATACGTTCAATCCTTGAAAGTATAGCCGTTTGGGCTTGGCATCCTAAGATGTGGGTTAGTTCTCCAGTTTTGTTGCGCGAATCGTTTGCATGGCCGTCGGGTCTATACTGTTCGTTTGTCAACGATTACGAGTAAAGGAGTTGCATCCGTGTCGGATCAGACAAAGCAACAAGAAACTCGCAGTCTGCCTGCGACGTTTGCTAAGAACGAATTTGAGAAGGACGCGTTTATCCTTCGTCAGCTGGTTACCAAGGATTTTAAGATCAAGTATCGCCGTAGCGTTCTGGGCGTCGCATGGTCGGTGCTCAACCCGCTGCTGATGATGATCGTCATGGCCATCGTGTTCTCGACGATTTTCGCCCAGGGCCGCAATGGCTCAATTACGCCCGAGATGTACCCGCTGTACTTGATCGTGGGTAACGTCACCTTTGCCGTCATGTCCGAGTCTACGAACCAGGCCCTGACGTCGATCGTGGGTGCTGCCCCGCTGCTCAAGAAGGTTAAGGTGCACCGCTGGGTCTTCCCAGTACAGAAGGTGCTCTTCTCGCTGGTTAACTTTGCCTTCTCGCTGGTCGCCGTTGCCATCGTTATGCTGTGGTTCCACGTTATGCCTTCTTGGCACCTGATTCTGCTGCCGGTCTGCCTACTGCTGCTTATGTGCTTCTGCATGGGCCTGGGCATGATGCTCTCCGCCCTCACGGTCTTCTTCCGCGATGTCATGCATCTGTGGAGCGTCGTCATTACGGCGTGGACTTACATTACGCCTATTTTCTGGACGACCGACTTCGTTGCGCAAATGCCGCATCTCGTGCGCATTCTGGTCTATGCGAACCCCATGTATAACTACCTGCAGTTTATGCGCGATATCTTCCTGTTCCAGACTACGCCCTCGCTTATGACGTTTGGTATGTGCGTTGCTTGGGCGGTTCTTGCGCTTGTTATTGGCTATACCGTGTTCCATAAGTCCGAGCGCAAGTTCATCCTCTACATCTAAGGAGTGCTGTGATGACTGAATCTGTTGTTGATTACAGCGAGCAGCCTCTGGCTGTCGAGGTCGACGACGTCACCATGATCTTTAACATGGCGTCCGAGTCGCTGACCAACCTCAAGGAGTACTTCATCAAGCTTGCCAAGCACGAGTTGTTCTTTGAGGAGTTTAGGGCGCTCAAGCATATCTCGTTTGATATTCATCGTGGCGAGGTCGTGGGTCTGGTTGGCACCAATGGTTCCGGTAAGTCTACGATGCTCAAGATTATCGCCGGTGTGCTTGAGCCTAGCGAGGGCAGCGTTAAGGTGCACGGTAACATTGCGCCGCTGATTGAGCTTGGTGCCGGCTTTGACCCCGAGCTGACCGCCCGCGAGAACATCTATCTGAACGGCGCCCTGCTCGGCTATACCAAGGAGTTCATCGACGCCAACTTTGACGGCATTATTGAGTTCGCTGAGCTTCAGAACTTTGTCGATATGCCGCTTAAGAACTTCTCCTCGGGCATGGTGGCGCGTATCGCCTTTGCAATCGCGACGATTACCGAGCCCGATATTCTGATCGTTGACGAGACGCTGTCCGTCGGTGATGTGTTCTTCCAGCAGAAGTGCGAGGCCCGCATCCAGCACTTTATCCAGAGCGGCGACGTGACGGTTCTGTTCGTTTCGCACTCCATGGAGCAGGTTGAGCGCATCTGCCAGCGTGCCGTTTGGATTGAGAAGGGTGACCTTCGCATGGACGGCCCGGTCAGTGAGGTCTGCAAGGCGTATCGCGAGCAGTTCAACTAGGTTATAATTACTTGCGCTTGGCCGAATTGTTTGGCTGGGCGTGCGGTTATTTGCTCCATTAGCTCAGTTGGATAGAGCAGGGGACTTCTAATCCCAAGGTCGACGGTTCGAATCCGCCATGGAGCACCATCGTTTATTAAGCCCGGACCGCTTGGTGGTCTGGGCTTTTTTCATCTTGTGTGTTGCTGGAGCCGAGCGCGAGCAAGCCGCTGCTGTTTGTTGGGGTTGGCATTTTACTTTTCGAGATGCTCTTTCAGCAGCTCCAACGCGTGGGCGTAGCCTTGGAGGCCCTCTCCGGTGATGGTGGCGAAGCAGGCCAGACGGGCGTAGCTCACCTGGCGGAAGTCTTCGCGGGTCTCGACTGCGCTAATGTGGACCTCCACAGCCGGGATGGCGACGGCTTTGAGCGCGTCCAGGATGGCCACGCTTGTGTGCGTGTAGGCGGCCGGGTTGATGACGATGCCGTCGACCTTTCCGTAAGCCTCCTGGATCTTGTCGACGATGCTGCCCTCGTGGTTAGACTGGAAGACCTCGACCTCGTCGAAGCCCTGTGCGGCACCCGCTTCCTGGCAGATCTGCACTAAGCGATCGTAGTTGTCGCTGCCGTAGATGCCTGGCTCGCGAATGCCGAGCATGTTGAGGTTGGGGCCGTTAATGACGAGTGCTTTCATGGTTGCTTCCTTTGCAGTTGAAAAACCACCACAAAGGTGCCTGCCCCCTTTGTGGTGGTTTTGGTTAGAGAGCGGGTGGGAGGGTGTCGAGGAGGGCATGGGCGGTGTTGGCGGCGCAGTCGCGTGAGTCGATGATGTAGTCGGCCCAGGCGCGGTAGCGCGGCATACGCTGCTCGGCCAGCTTGTCGATGCCGTCGCGCGCGGTGATGGGGCGGCCCTTGTGGGCGAGCTCGTCGAGCTTGCGGTTGAGCATCACGATCTGGCTGTTTTGGTGCAGCAGAGGGTAGTTCTCGTCGCGCGTAACCACGCCGCCGCCGGTGGAGAGCACCAAGCCGCTGCGCTTGGAGATGTCGGCCAGCGCTGCCGTCTCCTGCTCGCGGAAGGCCGCCTCGCCGCACTTGATGATAAAGTCGGCGCAGGGCATGCCCAGGCGCTCCTCGAGGGCGCGATCGAGATCGATGTGCTCGCGGCCCGTGAGCTGGGCGATCTGCTCGCCCACGCGGGTCTTGCCCGAGCCCGGCATGCCGATCAGCGCGATGTTCTGTTCGCGGCGTGACAGGCGCTCCGTTACGTCCAGGATCCTCTCGCGCGGGGTGGCTTTGCCGGTATAGCGCTCGACAGCTTGTGCCGCCTGGGCAACAAGCATAAGCAGGCCGCCGATGCAGGGGATGCCGCGGCGCTCGGCCTCGAGCATCAGGCCCGTGCGGGCGGGGTTGTAGACAATGTCGATGACGCCCTCGAGCGCATCGAGGCCTTCGAGCGTGCAAGGCGCGTCGGGGCAATGGGGGAACATGCCGGCGGGCGTGCAGTTGACGAGTAGGGAGGCGTCGGACTGCTGCGCGATATTGTCGTAGTTGACCTCGCTCGTGCGACCCACGGGTACGACGATGGCGCCCATGTCTCCCAGCACCATACTTGCCGTGGTGCCGGCGCCGCCGGTGGCACCGAGCACGAGGGCCTTCTTGCCGGCAACCTCAACGCCCAACTCCTCGACCAGGCACTGGAAACCGAAGTAGTCAGTATTATCGCCGTGCAGGCGGCCGTCGGGCAGGCGCGTGATGGTGTTGACGTTGCCCATGCGCTCGGCGAGCGGGCTCAGCTCGTCCAGGTATTCCATGACGGCGCGCTTGTAGGGGATGGTCACGTTGGTGCCCTCCCATTCGTCGCCCGTCATAAAAGCCTCAAGATCCTCGGGCTCGCGTTCAAAACGCACGTATTCAAGCCCAGCGAGCTCTTTGTAGATGGTCGGGGTATAGCTGTGGCCCAGCACGCGGCCCAGCACGCCGTAGGGGCGGGTTGCGGCGGTATCGGTCATCTAGAGCACCTCCGTGTAGCTGCCAAAGTAGGTGAAGCTCTCGCACACGTCGTCGATGGAATCGAGCAGGTCGTCGAGGGCCTTGCTGCCAAAGGGGCAGTCCAGATCAAAGTAGAACATAAACTCAAAGTCGCGGCCGGGGATGGGGCGGCTCTCGAGCTTGATGAGGTTGATGTTGAGTGCGTAGAAGCGCTCGAGCACGCGATAGAGGGCGCCCGGCTCGTTGGCCGTGGTGATCATGAGCGAGGTGCGATTAGCGCCGGGGTAGACGCGCGGCTCGCGGCCGATGACGACAAAGCGCGTGTAGTTGTTGTCCGAGTCTTGGATATTGGGCTCCAGCACCTCGAGGCCATACAGCGTGGCACAGCTGAGCGAGGCGATGGCGGCGACGTCGGTGCGCTCGGAGTTGGCGACCATCTCGGCCGACATGGCCGTGTTTGGGTACTTGGTGGCGTGCAGGTCGTGGGACTCGATAAAGCCGGCACACTGGGCAATGGCTTGGCCGTGGCTGTAGACCTCGCGCACGTCGGCGAGCTTGGTGCCGGGCTTGACGAGCAAGTTGTGGTCGATCTTGAGGCGAAGCGAGCGCACGATGTGGAAGTCGAACTGGGCGAGCAGGTCGTAGACGGCGTTGACCGAGCCGGCGGTGGAGTTCTCGATGGGCAGCACGCCAAACTCGCAGAAGCCGTCGCGCACAGCGCGCATAACGCCTTCGAAGGTCTCGAAAAACGCGATGTCGGGCACGTCGAAGAGTTTGCACGCGGCGATCTGGCTATAGGCACCCTCCACGCCCTGGCAGGCAACGGTGGCCGTTTGAGGGAAGGCCGTGTCGGAGACTGCAGCCGTGGCGTGGGCCTTTTGCGAGACGGTGATGCCCTTGAGCTCGTTGATGTAGCGCTGCTGCTCGGCCTTGCTCATGCTCATGAGGAGACGGAACAGGGTGATGGTCTGCGCCTCGTAGCGCTCGGGCGCGCGGCTGGCGAGGTTGTTGAGCTTGGAGCGCTCACGGGCGGGGTCGAAGACGGCCTTGCCCATCTCGATTTTTGACTTGGCTACCTCGGTGGCAATGTCCATGCGCTCGACAAAGCTGTTGAGGAGCGTGGTGTCGATGCCATCGATGGCCTGGCGGATGTCAGCAAGGTCCATGGAGGCCCCTTTCACGTAACGGCTGAGTTGGCAGGCAACCCAGGTGAGTCGGGTTAGAGCTGGGCGGCGTCCTCGAGGAGAGCGTCCCAGATGGCGAGGGCGGCGGCTGCTTCGGCTACGGGGACGGCTCGGGGGACGATGCAGGGATCGTGGCGGCCGTGGATCGAGAGCTCGGCATTTTCCATGGCGTCCATGTCTACGGTCTGCTGCTCGCGGCCAATGGAGGGCGTCGGCTTCACGGCCATACGCCACATGACGGGTGCGCCGGTGGAGATGCCGCCCAGAATGCCGCCGGCGTTATTGGACTCGACTGCAATGTCGCCGGTCTCTGCATCAACGCGGTATGGGTCGTTGTTCTCGCTGCCGCGCATGGCGGCCACGGCAAAGCCCATGCCAAACTCCACGCCCTTCACGGCGGGAATGCCAAACGCAATCTGCGCGATGCGGTTCTCGATGCCATCGAACATGGGGTCACCGATGCCCGCGGGAAGCCCGTAGATGCCGCACTCCACAATGCCGCCGATGCTGTCGAGTTCATCGCGCGCGGCCAGAATTTCCTCGCGCATGCGACCGGCAGCGGCGGCGTCGATGCAGGGCAGGTCGTTCGTAAGGATCGCCTTGCGGTCGGCCTCGCGATAGACCATGTCGTCCATGGGCAGGTCGGAGATGCCGCCGATCTGCGCGACGTGCGCCATGACCTGAATGCCGCGGGCTTCGAGTGCCTGCAGCGCGATGCCGCCCGCGATGCACAAGGGTGCCGTTAGGCGGCCGGAGAAATGCCCGCCACCAGCGACATCGTGCATGTTGTGATACTTTACGCGCGCAGGGAAGTCCGCATGTCCCGGACGGGGCTTGCGGCGCAGCTCGGAGTAATCCTTGGAGCGCGTGTTGGTGTTCTCAATAATCGCTGCGATGGGTGCGCCGGTGGTGTGTCCATCGACCACACCGGCGATGATATGCGCGGCGTCGGCCTCGCGACGTTTGGTCGCGGTCTCGTCGCGACCGGGGGCGCGACGGTCAAGGAAGGCCTGCAGCTGCTCCTGGTCCACGGCGATACCTGCCGGAATGCCATCGAGCGAGCAGCCGATAGCGGGGGAGTGCGACTGGCCGAAGATGCTTAAGTGCAAGACGTTGCCAAAGGTCGAGGACATGCTATTCCTCCTCGAGCGTGACCTTGCCGCCCAGTAGGCGGTAGTGGTCGAAGAAATCGGGATAGGACTTGTTGACGGCCTCGGCGCCGTGGATCACGACCTCGCCGGTGGCGCGGCTCGCAGCGATGGCGGCCATCATGGCGATGCGGTGGTCGTTGTGCGAATCGACCTCGCCGCCAGTAAAGGCGTCGACACCCTTGATGATGAGGTCGTCACCGGCAATGCGTACCTGTGCGCCCAGTGCGGTGAGCTCGCGGGTGGTAGTGGCCAGACGGTCGGATTCCTTGATGCGCAGGCGGGCGCAATCGCGGATGAACGTGCGGCCTTGCGCCAGCGATGCCACGGCCGAGATAACGGGCACCAGGTCGGGGATGTCGTGGGCACTCATCTCAAAGCCGGCGAGCTTGTCGGACTGCACGGTGGCGGCGTTGGTGGAGCGCACGATGCGGGCGCCAAAGCGCGAAAGCGCGGCAAGCACGTTGCGGTCGCCCTGGGCCGAGCTCAGGGACACACCCTCGACGGTGATGGGATCGGAGCCGATGGCGCCGGCGCACAGCCAAAAGGCAGCGTTGGACCAGTCACCCTCGACGGCCACGTTACCGGGCGTGCGGTACGAGCCGCTGCTTACGCGGAAGTTCGTGACCTCGGGCTGGCCGTCTTTGGACGGAATACGTTCGACGTTGACCTCGACGCCAAAGGCCTTCATGGCCTGGATCGTCAGGTTGATGTAGGGGCGGCTCTCGATGAGGCCCGTTACCTGCACGCAGGAGGGCTGGGCGAGCAACGGGGCTGCCAGCAGCAGGCCGGAGATATACTGCGAGCTTACGTTGCCCGGCAGCACAAAGGTGCCCGGGCGCATGCGTCCGCTCGTCTTGAGCGGAAAACCGCCCAGACCCTGTAGGTCGCAGCCGGCGGCGATGATCTCGTCCGAGAGCGGCGAGAGCGGGCGGGCGCCCAGGCGGCCCTGGCCCACGAAGGTGGCATCCGCACCCAGCGCGCAGGCGACGGGCAGCATAAAGCGCAGCGTGGAGCCGCTTTCGCCGCAGTCAAGCGTGCCGCCGGCAAGGGCCTTGAGCAGGCCAAACTCAACACTCTTCATGGTAGGGTGGACCTGGAAGCCGTCCTCGACGGTCTCGATGCGGGCGCCGAGTGCCGTAAGGCAACGCACCGTGGCCTCGATGTCGGCGCAGGTGGTGTTGCAGGTGACGTGTGTCTCGCCGTTGGCAAGCGCAGCGCAGATGATCAGGCGATGTGCCATCGACTTGGACGCGATGGCGGGAACGGTGCCCTTGAGCGGGGACGGGGTGATGCGGGCTAGCATGCGGATGCGTCTCCCTTCTGGCCGAGGCCCTCGGCAATGAGTTCGTGGAAAGTGGAAAGCGGCGTGCGGTCGATGCTGCAGCGGCCAATGCCGTGCGGAATCACCAGGTCGATGGTGTCGCCCGCGCGCTTCTTGTCGTGGAGCGCCTCGGCAAAGACGGCATCGGCGGAAAGCTCGCAGCGAGTCTTGAGGCCGTGGCGGGCGCAGAGTTCCTCAATACGACCGGGCAGTGCAGCATCGCAGACGCCGTGCAGGGCCGCGGCGCGCGTGATGATGCCCATGCCGATCGACACGCAGTTGCCGTGTCCGAGCTCAAAGTGCTCGCAGGCCTCGACGGCGTGTCCGGCGCTGTGTCCAAAGTTAAGGAGCTTTCGCTGGTTGGTCTCGCGCTCGTCGGCGACGACCACGGCGCGCTTGATGTCGATATTGCGGGCGATGATGAGCGCTACGCGGGCCACATCGCGGTTGAGCAGCTCCAGCGTGAGCGGGGTCTTCTCCAGCTCGGCGAAAAGCTCCGGGTCGGCGATCACGGCGTGTTTCACAACCTCGCCGCAGCCGTCGGCGAACTGCTCGGGCGTGAGGGTGGCCAGGCACCCCACGTCAGCGATAACCACGCTCGGCTGCCAAAAAGCGCCGGCCAAGTTCTTGCCGGCAGCCAGGTCGATGGCGGTCTTGCCGCCCACCGACGAATCCACCATGGCGAGCAGGCTCGTCGGGATTTGCACAAACTTGCAGCCGCGCATGTAGGTGGCGGCCACAAAGCCCGCCACGTCGCCCACGACACCGCCGCCGAGTGCCACAATCACGTCGGAGCGCGAAAGCTCGTGCTCGGCCACAAACTCCAAAATGGCAACATAGGTTTCGGCGCGCTTATGGGCTTCGCCGGCCTCGAAGGTGCAGATGCTCACCTCGTAGCCTGATGCCTCTAGGCTCTGCTTAACGGGCATCTGGTAGAGCGGGCCCACGTTGGTGTCCGTCACGATGACGGCCTTGGTGCCGCCGGCAGTGGCGCGCACGAGCGGTCCCGTCTGCTCCAGCAAAAACGTGCCAACATGCACCTGGTAGGGGCGTGCAGTGTCGATATCGATGGTAATCGCCATAAGCTATGGTCCTTTCGACCTGGCGTGATAGGTGGTCTAGTGGGAGGCCTCGTCGTCGAGTGCGCGCTTAATGCGGTCGCCCTCGGCAAGGAGATTCTCCAGATAGCGCTGGTCGCGGTCCTTAAGGGCGCGGCTGTAGGCGCCGAGCGATTCGATCAGATGGTCGATCTCGAAGGCAAGCGCATCGGCGTCGTCGATCATGAGCTCGGACCACATCTGAGGATTGAGGTGCGCCACACGGGTGAGATCGCGGTAGCTACCGGCCGAAAAGCCGTGGTGGACCTGGGCAGTGGGGCTCTTGACGTAGGCGTTGGATACCACGTGCGCAAGCTGGCTCGTGAAGGCGATGACGCGGTCGTGCTCGGCGGCGCTGGTCACGCTGAACTTGCCAAAGCCCAAGGGGCGCACCATCTCGCGCACCTGGCCCAAAAGCTCCAGCTTAAGTGCATCGTCCACCGCGGGCGGCACGAGCACGAGCGGCGCGCCCTGGAACAGGTCGGCGCGGGAGTGCGCATAGCCCGAGTACTGCGTGCCTGCCATGGGGTGCGCGCCCACAAAGTAAAAGCCGTTCTCGCGGGCAAGCTCAAAGGCGCGCTCGCACACGATGCCTTTGACGCCCACCGTGTCGATCACCACGGGGCCCATGATGGCGTCGGTGTCGGTGGCGTCGGCGAGCGCCTGGGCGTGCGCCTCGAGCCACTCGATGCATGCCTCGGGATAGCAGGCCAGGACGATGATGTCGCATTCGCCGAGTGTCTTATCGTTGAGCTCTCCGGCGACAGTGCCCATGCTGGCGGCCGTCATGACATCGTCATCGGGGTCCCAGGCCAGCACGCGGACGCCTGCCTGTGCATAGCCGCGGGCAAAGCTGCCGCCGATGAGGCCAAGGCCGACGATGCCGGCGCACTTGGGGCCGCCCTGGTTAACGCGCGCGTTTCTCACCGTACCCATGGCTACTCCATGGTCTCTTGGCAGACAACCTCGCGGATGGCTCGGATGCGGCGCATGGTGTCGTCGAACTGATCGGGGGTGAGGGCCTGGGCGCCGTCGGACCAGGCGCGGCTCGGCTCGTCGTGGACCTCGATCTCCAGGCCGTTGGCACCGCAGGCGGTCGCAGCGAGCGCCATGGGCTCAACGTAGCGGGTGTAGCCGGTGGCGTGGCTGGGGTCGGCGACGACGGGCAGGTGCGACAGGTGGTGCAGCACCGGCACGGCGTTGAGGTCGAAGGTGTTGCGGGTGCGGGTCTCGAAGGTGCGGATACCGCGCTCGCACAGGATGACGTTGTCGTTGCCCTCGCTCATGATGTACTCGGCGGCCATGAGCAGCTCGTCGATCGTGCCGGACATGCCGCGCTTAAGCAAGATCGGAGTCTGTGTCTTGCCGACCTCCTTGAGCAGAGGGAAATTCTGGGCGTTGCGGGCGCCGATCTGCATGACGTCAATCTTCTTGTCCAAGAAGACCTGTACGTCGCGTGGGTCCATGATCTCGGTGACGATCGGCATGTCGAGCTCGGCAGACGCCTCGCACAGCAGGTCGAGGCCGGCGGGGCCCATGCCCTGGTAGGCGTAGGGGGAGGTGCGGGGCTTGTAGGCACCGCCGCGCAGCATCGTGGCGCCGGCGGCCTTTACGCGGCGTGCGATGCGGATGAGGTTCTCGCCCTCGACGGAGCAGGGGCCGGCGATGACTTGGAACTGGTCGCCGCCGATTTTGACGCCGTGGCCGCAGTCGATGACGGAGTCCTCGGGGTGGAACTTGCGATTTGCGCGCTTGAACGGCTCGGAGACGCGCTGCACGCGCTCGACGACATCCATGGACTCGAGCAGGAACGGGTCGATCTTGGTCGTATCGCCCACCAGGCCGATGATCGTCTCGTTCTCGCCGCGCGAGACATCGGTCTCCAGCCCCTTTTTCTCAATCCAGCTGACGATATGGCTTACGGCATCGTCGCTGGCGCTCTGCTTTAAAATTGCAATCATGGTGTGCCTCTCACCTCGATGGATAACTTTTGCAAAAACGGCCCGCATCGCGAGCCGTGTATATGGTGCATGTGAGTTTATACTATCTGACTCGCTTTTGCCTTCTAAAGTGGGCCGTTGCGCCTCGTCTTCCTCGGAATTGCAAAGCTTTTTCTTTTATTTTGATAGCCCGTGGTGCACTTGGGTATAATGCCAAACGTTGGCCCTATTAGCTCAGGGGATTAGAGCGTCTGCCTCCGGAGCAGAAGGCCGTTGGTTCGAATCCAACATGGGGCACCATCGAACGTAAGACCGTCCGAACCTCGCATGGTCCGGGCGGTTTCTTATACCGACGCGACGTGATGGGACGTGGTATGGCAGCAACGGATATCGAGCGCGGACTCTCGACCGCCGAGGTCGAGGAGCGCATCGCCGCCGGTAAGATCAACCGCAACATGGAGCTCAAGACCAAGTCGGTCAAAGAGCTCATCATCGAGAACCTCTGCACGCTGTTCAATTTGATCAACGTGATCTTGGCTTTCCTGGTCATTTTGACCGGTTCATTTAAGAACCTGACGTTCCTGTTTGTGGTGTTCCTCAATACCGCTATTGGCGTCATTCAATCCATGCGGTCCAAGAAGATGGTCGATAAGCTCACGCTGCTGACCTCTAAGAAGGCCATCGCGGTGCGCGACGGTGCCGAGGTGGAGCTCGACTTGGACCAGATCGTGCTCGACGACATCATCCGCCTGGGGCGCGGCGACCAGATTCCCGCTGACGCCGTGGTGGTTTCGGGCGAGGCGCTCGTGAACGAGAGCTTGCTGACGGGCGAGAGCGACCTTATTAAGAAACAGCCCGGTTCCGAGCTCATGAGCGGCAGCTTTATCGACTCGGGCCTGCTGCGCGCCCGCGTGATCCATGTCGGCGCCGACAACTACGTGGCTAAAATTGATAACGAGGCGAAGTACGTCAAAAAGGTCAATTCCGAGATCATGAACGCGCTGAACGCCATCGTGCGCTTTGCGAGCATCATCATGATCCCGCTCGGTTTGGCGTTGTTTGCCTCGAGTGTGAGCGAGCTGTGGGATGCCGCGGGAACCCCGGGCGATAGCGCGCTTTCGTGGTGCTTCTCCGAGCTGTTGGCTGGTCATGTGCCTTCGTCGGCGCTGCTGTCCACGGTGGGCGCCCTGCTGGGCATGATCCCGCAAGGCCTGGTGCTGCTGACCTCGTCGGTGCTCGCCATCGCCACGGTGCGCCTGGCCCGCCGCAAGGTGCTGGCGCAGCAGCTCTACTGCATCGAGACGCTCGCTCGCGTCGACGTACTGTGCCTGGACAAGACGGGCACCATTACCTCGGGTCGTATGGAGGTCGAGGGCACCTACCCGCTGCCTGTTGAGGGTGTTGGCTTTGGCGTGGACTCGGACGAGACGGCTGTTCCGGCCGATACCACGGTGCTCGATTTCGCGCTGGCTAACGTGGCACGTGCGACTTCGGCCGATGCCAACGAGACCTGCCAGGCGCTGCTCAACTATTATGCTGATCGCCCGGTCGAGGTGTCTGAGCCGCTGTCGGTCATTCCGTTCTCGTCCTCCAAAAAGTGGAGCGGCGCTTCGTTTGCGCAGGGCTCCTATGTAATGGGTGCGGCGCAGTTTGTGCTCTCTGATCGTGTGTTTTCGCAGGTCGAGAACCGTGTCGCCGAGCTTGCCGATACCTGCCGCGTGCTCGTGGTGGCGCGCGTGGACGGCTTTACGCTCGATGGCGATATGGTGGGCGAGGCCGAGCCCGTGGGCTTTGTGACCATCCGCGACGAGATTCGTACCTCGGCGGCCGAGACCATCGGCTACTTTAACGAGCAGGGCGTGACCCTCAACGTGATCAGTGGCGACGACCCGCGTACGGTGTCGTCGATCGCGCGCGTGGTGGGCGTGCCGGGGGCGGACGCTTATGTGGACGCCACGACGCTCGATACGCCGGCCAAGCTCGATGCCGCAGTGGACCGCTACCATGTCTTTGGTCGTGTGACCCCGCAGCAGAAGCGCGAGCTCGTGCAGGCGCTCAAGCGCCGCGAGCACACCGTGGCCATGACGGGCGACGGCGTCAACGACGTGCTGGCGCTCAAGGAGGCCGACTGCTCCGTGGCCATGGCGGCTGGCTCCGATGCCGCGCGCAACGTGGCCGAGATCGTACTCGTCGACAACGACTTTGCCTCGATGCCCGCCGTGGTGGCCGAGGGCCGTCGCTCCATCAACAACCTGCAGCGTTCGGCGTCGCTATTCCTGACCAAGACGCTGTTCTCGATGGGCCTGGCGGCACTGTGCATCGCGCTGCCGCCGTACCCCTTCGAGCCCATCCAGATGACGCTCATCAACTTCTTCTGCATCGGCGCGCCGGGCTTTGTGTTGGGCCTGGAGCCCAACAATGCTCGCGTGAAGGGTGCGTTTTTGACTAACGTACTCAAGCGCGCACTGCCGGCGTCGATTGCGGTCATTTTGGCTGCGGCACTCGATATCTTTGTGGCGCGCGTGTTTGGCTTTGGCCAGCTCACGCTGTCTACGATGTGCCTGCTTACGTCGTGCGCGGCGAGCGTCAGCCTGATCTGGCGCATCTCACAGCCTCTCACGCCCTTACGTGTGGTGCTCTTTGTGTTTGTAGTCGCCGGCATCCTGGTGGGCGTTATCGGATTCCCGGAGCTGCTGTCCATTGCCAACCTGTCGATGGGCCAGATGGTTATCTTGGCTGTCATCGTGGTCTTTACCTGCTCGGTGTTCTTTAAGCTCGCCACGATGATGGATTCGCTCAAGCCGCGTCGCCGTCATGCCGCAACTGGTTTTGGCCGCGGCGTGCGCGTCCGCCTGGGTCGCGGTGGCGGCAAGGTGAGCTCGACGGGCTCGACGGCCGAGCGTTTTGCCAAGCGCGTTGCCGCCGACATGGCGCAGCGCCGCGAAGATCGCACCGCTCGCGAGGCCGAGGCCCGCGCACTCGAGGGCGTGGCCCAGGCCCAGCCCAAGAAAAAGAAGAGTACCGGAGCCAGGCGCTCTCGCGTGACCAAGTCCGCCCAAGGCATCAAAGTCTCGATGCCAAGTAAAAAGAAGAAGTAACTACGCGCTCTGGCGATGTTGAATTGGTGCCTTGCTCCTGTGGGGCCGTGGCGATGTTATGCTCTAACCTCGATTGTTTGAATTGCTTCGAAAAGAGGATGCCGTGATCTGCCCGCATTGCCTTAAGACTATCGAGGACGGCGCCTCGTTTTGTCCCTACTGCAACGCCTACGTCGGCCCGGGCGACGGTCCCGAGCACACCGAGTTCGTGTTCTGCGAGGGCTGCGGTGCCCGTCTTTCTCCGCATGATCGTACGTGCCCCAAATGCGGACGCCCCGCTCCGGGTATCCTCTCCGAGGACGCGGCCGCATCCGACCTTGCTGCGGGCCGCACGGCAGGCTTTCCGCGCCTAACGCAAGAGCAGATCGATACCGAGGTGCCGCATGCGCCGGCCTCTGCCGCTGCGGTGCTTTCGGACGCCGCCGACCCCAATGAGACCTGTGTGCTGCCGGCTTTCGATAAGGATTTCGGTATCCCCAAGGTCGATATTCCCACGCCCGTTTCTCTGCATGACGATGCTCAAAAACCCAAGCGCAAGGTGCACCCCGACGAGGACGCCTATCACAAGCACAAGCGCCATATCCCCAAGCCGCTCATTATCATTGCGGTCCTCGCCGTCGTTTGCGGCGGTGCCTATTGGTTCGTGACGACCGATCCCATGGGCGTTATGCCTGGCTTCTACGACCAGTTTGGCCAGGCTGCGCAGACGACCTTCCCCACGCGCCAAAAGGGCGAGGCGACCGAGGACGATACCAAGCAGGACGATTCTGCCGAGGTGGTCCAGGAAGAAACCGTGCTGACCGATGATCAGCTCTATACCAGGCTCGACGGTCTGTATCAGACCATCGTGTCCTACGGTGACGAGGACCAGATTGGCGAGGTCATCGATTCCTTTAACAACGGTTATCTCCGAACGCCGCTGTCCACCCGTCAGGAGCTGTCGCAGAGTGCCTACGCCCTGCGCGACCAGATCAAAAAGACGCAAGATGAGCTCAACAACCTTAAGTATCAGGACGATACGGTCTATGCGGATGACATCGCCCACTTAAAGCAGCTTGCCGAGTGGATGTACGAGCGTGTCGACGTGATCTGTCAGAGCTGGGACATCTCGCTGGCCATTCCCGATGGTGAGTCGATGAGTTCCCACCAAAGCGATATCCTGGCGCCCATCGCGCAGGGCGGCAACAGCGCACTGAACCAGTACGACGCCAATGTGGGTTCCTGGAAGCCGCAGCAGCGTTCCTAAAATTAGTTCGCCATAGTCGGCATAACCTACGTGCGCAATTGATGTAAGCGCATGCTTATTGCTACAATTCGTACAAATATGCTTTAAACGCACGAGGAAGGAACCACATGTTTGGTTTTAAGAAAGAGCTCTACACGCCCGAGTATCAGCTTGCCGGCGACGAGTGCGCCGTTATCGAGACGTCGAAGGGTACCATCAAGGTCAAGTTTGACGGTGAGGGCGCTCCCATTCATGTCGCGAACTTCTGCGAGCTTTCCACGATGGGTTTCTACGATGGCCTTAAGTTCCATCGCTATGTGCCCGGCTTTGTCATTCAGGGCGGCGACCCCAATACCCGCGATATGTCCGGCGCCGACGTCGCTGCCGGTCTTGAGGGCCCTGACGGCATGCCCGGTACCGGTGGTCCCGGCTACTGCATCAAGGGCGAGTTTGCCACCAATCCGCGCAACAGCCATGTCGATGGTGCCCTTGCCATGGCACGCTCCATGGACCCCGATTCCGCGGGTTCGCAGTTCTACTTCTGCCTGGGTGCCCAGCATAACCTCGATTCCGGTTACACCGTCTTTGGTACCACGATCGAGGGTCTCGATGTGATTTCGCAGCTGCGTGCCGGCGACGAGATCGTCCATGTCGAGATCGTTCACGAGTAAAGGGGACTTCCTTGAATAGCCAGCTGATCCAACAGGGCCGCGCCGCTTACCGCGCGGGTGATTTTTCCGCTGCAGCCCAGATGCTTGGGGCGGCAAAAACTCCCGATGAGATTATGGGCGAGGCCGATCACCTTCGTGGCAACGCCTTGATGCACCTGGGCATGTATGCCGAGGCCGCCGAGGCCTATGCCGCCGCCCTCAACGACGGCACCTATGGCAAGCGCGGCGCACTGCTCACCAACCGCGGAAAGGCTCTCGCCGCCGTGGGCGACTACACGACGGCCGCTCAGGCGTTTTCTGCCGCTACGCAGGACGCTTCCTATGCCACGCCGTTCAAGGCCTATCTCGGCCTGGGTAACGCGCTGTTCCAGTCGGGCGACTATGCCAACGCGGGTACTGCCTTCCGTCAAGCTGCCATCGACGGCGCCAATCCGGCTCCTGCCGCCGCACTCGGCGAGCTCGGTCGTTGCTTCATTAAGCTCGGCCGTCCGGCGGATGCCGTGGAGACCTACCGCACGGCTATCGACTTTGCCGGCCCCCGCGACGACACGCGTGCGCTCAATGCCGGCATGGGTCAGGCGCTTTCTGCCGCCGGCCGTCCCTCCGACGCACTCGACGCCTTTAACGCCGCTACTGCCGATGGCATCTACCAGCTCACTTCCGAGCAGGCCGATGAGCTTGCCCGCGTGCATGATTCGCTTGCCGCACTGTCTGCCCAGACGGCTATGGTCACGGCTCCGGCGCCCGCGATGGACGCTCCTGCCGTCGATCCGCTCGATCCTACGGGCGCGACCGGTCAGTTTATGCCCGATCCCTCGGACACCGGCTTCTTTACGCTGTCCGAGTCCGAGATGGTCCAGCAGGACCGTCAGGATCGTAAGCAGGCCAAGGTCCGTCGTCGCCATCGCCACACGGGTCTCAAAGTCTTCATCGTGCTGCTTCTGCTCATTTTGATTGCTGCGGGCGGTCTGGGCTTTGCCTACACGCGCGGCTTTGGCTTCCCCTCGCAGGAGTCGGTTATCACCGATCTGTTCCAGGCTGCCGGCGACGGTGACACCGCAAAGGCCGAGTCTTGCCTGGCCTCGAGTCTGTCCGAGGACGCCAAGTCGATGATCATCTCCTCGATTCCGCAGGGCGCCACCGTGTCCGTCGAGGGCATGGATCAGTCCATGACCGAGACGAGCGCCAAGGTCAAGGCTTCGCTGTCCAAGGGCGGCGAGCAGGAGTACACCGTCAAATTCGTGCGCTCCGACAATCATATCGGCTGGGCCGTTTCCTCGCTCGATATGGATTTCTCGGCTGCTGACAACCAGTAGTGACCTTATGGGATTTAGCTTTGCCCGGCGCTTCACCGCAAGTGAGGTGCCGGGCTTGCGCTAGTATCATGAGCTAGTAGTTTTCCAGCAATCATCCAACACATCAGGAGTTGCGTTGTTTTCTTTGATGGATATGTTCTTCGGTAGCTATGCGGGCGATCTTGCCATCGACCTCGGCACCGCAAATACGCTTGTCTCCGTGCGCGGCAAGGGCATCGTCATCCGCGAGCCCTCCGTCGTCGCCATCGACAAGAACGACGAGCGCATCCTGGCGGTCGGTATCGAGGCAAAGCGCATGCTCGGCCGTACGCCCGGCAACATTGTGGCCGTTCGTCCCCTGAAGGACGGCGTCATCGCCGACTTCGACGTTACCGAGGCCATGCTTCGCTACTTTATCGACAAGGCGTCCGAGAAGCGCTATCCGTGGACTCCGCGTCCGCGTGTTGTCGTCTGCGTTCCCTCCGGCGTCACGTCGGTCGAGAAGCGCGCTGTCTTTGAGGCCACGATCCAGGCCGGCGCTCGCCAGGCCTACCTGATCGAGGAGCCCATGGCTGCTGCTATCGGCGCCGACCTGCCCGTCGAGGAGCCCACCGGCTCCATGGTCATCGACATCGGTGGCGGTACCACCGAGGTCGCTGTTATCGCTATGGGCGGCATCGTCGTCTCGCAGTCCATCCGTATTGCCGGCGACGAGTTCGATCAGGCCATCCTCACACACGTTCGCGATGCCTACAACCTGGCCATCGGCGAGCGTACGGCAGAGGACATCAAGATCAAGGTCGGCTCCGCCGTGCCGCTCAAGGACGAGCTCGACGTCGAGGTCAACGGCCGCGACGTGATCACGGGTCTGCCCAAGACCGTGCGCATCGAGAGCGAGGAGATTCGTCGCGCGCTCAACAAGCCGCTCGACGAGATGGCCAAGGCCGTTAAAGACGCCCTCGATGCCACGCCGCCCGATCTTGCCTCTGACCTTATGTACTATGGCATATTGCTGACCGGTGGCGGCGCGCTGCTGCGCGGTCTCGACGTGCGCCTGCGCGATGAGACCGGCGTTTCGGTCAACGTCAGCCCCACGGCACTCGATAACGTCGTTAACGGCTGCGCCCGCGTGCTCGAGGCCAATGCGTTTGATGGCGGCTTCGTCCAGACCAATGCTTAATTTCCAAAAGGTGGATTCCATTTGGCACGATCTTCGGGTTTCTCCACAAATCTGAATACCAAGCGACAATCAACGGGTATGCGCCCGTTGATTGTTTTCAGCCTGATTTCGGTGTTGCTGCTCACGTTTTACATCCGCGAGGGCGAGGCAGGACCGATTCATGCCGTGCGTTCGGGCGTAACGACGATTACCTCGCCGGTGCGCTTTGTGGGTTCGGCTGTGGCGGCTCCCTTCAATGCGATCGGCAACGTGTTCTCTAACCTTACGGCGTCGCAGGACACGCTTGACGAGCTTAAGAAGCAAAACGAGGAACTGACCTCTAAGGTTGCTGAGCTCTCCGAGGCTCAAAAGACCGCTGAGCGTCTGGAGGGGCTGGTCGGCCTGCAGTCGACCTACAACCTCAAATCGACCGCAGCTCGTATCGTTGGTGCCTCGGGCGATGCCTGGACCTCGACCGTCACGATTGATAAGGGTTCTGCCGACGGGCTTACCATCAACATGCCTGTGACGAGTTCGGCCGGTGTTATCGGCCAGATTATCGAGGTATCGGCCAAAACGTCGACCGTGCGCTTGATTGGCGACGAGAACTCGGGCGTGTCCGCCATGGTGCAGGACACGCGCGCCCAGGGCATGCTGCAGGGTCAGGCTGACGGCACGCTGCGTCTTGAGTACGTGAGCGTCGACTCCGATGTTAAGGTTGGCGACATCATCGTGACCTCGGGCATCGGTGGCGTGTTCCCCAAGGGTCTACCGCTCGGCACCGTCTCGTCGGTTGAGAAATCGGCAAACGATGTGTACTACACCATTGTGGTGCGCGCTCAGACGACGGCCGAGAACAACGAGGAAGTGCTGGTCATTACCTCGCTGACCGACGAACAGTCGGCCTCGGATGAGGACGTGAGCACGGCCAACAGCACGCCGCAGGGAACGTCGCGCGATGCTGCGACCAAGACGAAGGACGAGAGCTCGGATGACAGTTCCGACACGTCCGAGACGACCGATTCCGGCTCGAGCGAATAGGGGGCATGTCCATGGATCTACACGAGCAGGGGATGAGCTCCCGCACGTTTGTGATCGCCGCCATTGTGTGCGTGCTGCTGCAGGCAGGCCTGGCACCGCAGATCTCCATTGCGGGCGGTCGCGTCAACTTCATGATTATCCTGGTGTGCCTAAGCGTGTTCTCGGGCGACCCGACCCGTGCCGTCGTGTGCGGTTTTTGCAGCGGCTTGTTCTATGACCTGTCCGCTGCCGTGCCGGTGGGCGTTATGTCGCTTCTGCTGACCGTGGGTTCTTTTGCCCTGGTGCACAGCGCCGTCGGTCAGACGGGCGGTACCCCGAGTGCGCGCGGCGTCACTGTGGGCGCCTTTGCGCTCGTCATTAATGTGATCTACAGCATCATCTTGCTGTTTATGGGTTTGGAGACGAGCTTTGTCGTGGCGATCTTCGGCCATGCGCTGCCGTCCTCGATCCTGACGGGTCTGGTTGCCATTCCGTTTTTGATGTCCGGCGTCGTGCCGCAGTCCGGCTATGGATTCTCCGCACGTGGCGGACGCCAGGCGGGTATGCGCTTTAAGCCCAAGACCCGCAAGCTCAAATAGGGGAGGCCCGTAGATGTCTTCCCAGTTGACGGTTATTATCGCCGGTATCGTGCTGGTTGTGGCCATCGTGGTCGCGCTGGTCATCATGCGTCGCGGCGATTCCCGTTTTACCTACGATACGCAGCATGGAACGGCCCCGCGCGCCACCGAGGGCGAGGGCAATACCGCGGCGACCGCCTTTAAGGGCCGCTTTTCCATCCTCACCACGGGTGTGGGCGCGATGTTTGCGGCGCTCGCCGTCAAGCTGTGGGGCATGCAGATGGTCTCGTCGGACTATTACGAGAAACAGGCCAATAGTAATCAGACTCGCACCGTTACAACACCCGCTGTGCGCGGTCGCATCCTCGACCGCAATGGCGTGGCGCTTGTCCAGAACCGTCCCTCACTGGCTGTCGTGGCCTACCGCGACCTTGCCGAGGATGAGGTTCTGGTTCGCCATCTTGCCAACGTGCTTGGAATGCCTTACGTGGCGGTCCTTCGCAATATTCAGGACAATACAGAGGGCGCCCAGAGCCTGCATACCATCGCGACGGACGTCCGTCGCTCCACGGTTGCCTATATTCAGGAGCATGCCGGCGAGTTCCCGGGCGTCAAGATTGCCGAGCGTACCGAGCGCCAGTATCCATATGGCGAGACGGCATGTCATATCTTGGGCTATACCGGCACCATTACCTCCGAGCAGCTCGAGGCCCAGAATAAGAAAACCTCTGGCGATGATGATGCTTCTGCTGGCAAGATTACGTACCAGTCGGGCGATATCGTGGGCCAGGCGGGCGTTGAGAGCTACTACGAAAACCTGCTGCAGGGTATTCGTGGCGAGCAGACCGTCAAGGTCGATGCCTCGGGCAATGTGACCGGTCAGGCCGGCGCCGTGCCCGCGAAGGCCGGCTCCGACATTAAGCTCACGCTCGACCTTAAGATCCAGCAGGCCTGTGAGACGGCGCTGGCGAGCGCTATCGAGCTTGCCAAGACCACTGGCTACAGCAATGCCGGCAACGGCGCTGTGGTGTGTCTCGATCCCAACAATGGCGAGATCTTGGGCATGGCGAGCGAGCCCAAGTTCGATCCGTCCGTCTTTATCGGTGGCGTCTCAAACGACGTGTGGACCGAGCTCAATGATGACAAGGGTTCGCACCCGCTGCTCAACCGCGCCATTAGCGGACAGTACATGTCGGCCTCGACCATCAAGCCGCTCTCGGCGCTGGCCGGTCTTGAGTTTGGAACCTACACTTCAACGCAGACAACCAACTGCACGGGCTATTGGACGGGCCTGGGCAAGGCTTGGGGCAAGCGCTGCTGGCTGACGTCTGGCCACGGCACCATGACGCTGCAGTCGGGTATCGCCAACTCGTGCGACCCTGTCTTCTACGACATGGGCAAGGCGTTCTTTTATGACGAGCAACATCCCGAGGGCCTGCAGGAGGTCTTTCGTCGCTGGGGTCTAGGCAAGACCTGCGGTATCGATCTGCCGAGTGAGGGCTCGGGCCGTATTCCCGATGCCGAGTGGAAAGAGTCGTACTTCACCGACGCCTCTGCCGAGGACCGCAAGTGGAATGCCGGCGATATGACCAACATTGCCATCGGCCAGGGCGACATCCTGGTGACGCCCCTGCAGATGGCGTGCGCCTATATGGGTCTTGCCAACGGCGGCAAACAGTACGTGCCTCACGTGTTTTTGTCTGCCGTGTCGCGCGATGGCGACGGCGATGCCTATAAGTACAACGGCAAGGGCAAGAAGAAGCGCCTGGAGGCCAAGATCAACAGCGATTCGGATTTGGCTCTTGTTCGCAACGGCATGCACGATGTGATTTACACGGCATCGACGTCCCTGGCGGCTCACTTTGGCACCCTGACGCCGCAGGTATACGGCAAGTCGGGCACGGGCGAGAAAAGCGGCGAGGACGAATATGCGTGGTTCTGCGCCTATGCACCGGCCGATGATCCCAAGTATGTCATCGCTACTGTCCTGGAGCAGGGCGGCGGCGGCTCAGATACCGCGATGCATGTCGTGCGCGACGTGCTCGGCGTGATTTATGACGAGCCCGATACCTCTTCGGCCTCGGGCGATTCTTCGGTTCGATAGGAGGTTGCGATGGATTTTTCTCCGGCGGATCTGTTCCGTTCAACCAAGACCGGCTCTCGCAGCAGCCTGGACCGTGTCAACAAGCAACTTTCGGCCTCGCGCGGCACGTTTCGCCAAAAGGTGCATATCGGTGTGCTCGTGGCTACTGTGGCGCTCGTCGCCTACGGTGCCATCATTATCTGGTCGGCTTCGCAGTTTAAGGCCGATGCTTCGTTCTCGCGCCATTTGCTGGGAATTGGCATCGGAGCGGTGCTGGCGGTGCTCGTCTGGCGAACCGACCTGCGCGGTATTTCCAATTTCTCGACGGCGTTGCTCGTCATCGACCTGATCGTGATCTTCTCGCCCAAGATTCCGGGTCTGTCCTATACGGGCGGTCTGGGCATGACGGGCTGGATCAAGATTCCCGGTATCGGCTTGACGTTCCAGCCGGTTGAGCTTGCCAAGCTCATCACCATCTTCTTTATTGCTACGCTTGGCTCGCAGTATAACGGTCGCATCGATACCGTTCGCGACTACGTCAAGCTCTGCGGCATGCTGTCCATTCCGTTTTTGGCCGTCGTTGCCATGGGTGACCTGGGCTCGGGCCTGGTCGTGCTGGTTTCGGGCGCCATCGTCATCTGCATGAGCGGTGCACGCCGCGAATGGGTGCTGTCGACCCTGGCCCTGCTCGTGGGCCTGGTGGCCCTCGTCCTGGCGCTTGATTCGGTCTTTGATTCGTTGCTCGGCCACGATGTGCTCATCAAGCAGTATCAGATGAACCGTCTGACGGTCTTTATCGACCCCGATAATGCCGATTCGGACGATGCCTACAACCTGCAGCAGTCGCTTATCGCCGTTGGCTCGGGCGGCTTCTTTGGTAAGGGCCTGGGGCATGCGACGCAGTCGGCCGGCGGCTTTCTGCCTGAGTTCCACACCGACTTCGTCTTCGCCTTCCTGTCCGAGACCTTTGGCTTTTGCGGTTCCTTTTTGCTCCTGTGCCTCTACGTGCTGCTGATCTTTTCGACGATTCGCGTCGCCTTTAAGTGCGAGTCGCTGTTTTTGCGTCTTTCGTGTGTGGGCATCGTTGGCATGTGGGCGTTCCAGACTTTCGAAAACATCGGCATGTGCATTGGCATGATGCCGATTACCGGTATTCCGCTACCGTTTATTAGCTTCGGTTCGTCTTCGATGATGATTCAGCTGCTGACGGTGGGTATCGTACAATCCATATGGCGGCATCGTTCGGGCGCCGCGTAACCGCTGGAGGGGTTTGCTATGAAAATTCCCGTAGATAAGCTGACCCGCGCTTTTAAGATGGGCGCGTCCGTTAAGAAGGATTCCGATACGCCGGTGCGCGTCTCGGTCTATCTGGATTCGTCCGCCTCGCGCTTTCTGGCCGAGACGGTGCGTGACGCCTTTGTGCCGCAGACGACCTCGGGCATTGTGCGCGTCGAGCGTCTGGGGGAGGAGCGAATTGCTCCAAAGACCGATACCGATGTGGTGCTGGTGCTCTCGTGTGGTTCCGACCGCTTGGAGAGTGCCGTGCAGGAGCTCGTGATCGCCGGCGTGCCCGTGTGCGTGCTTGCCGAGTCTGCTGTGGAGGTGCCGTTTATCGAGGAGTCCACGCCCATGCTCGGTGTGGTGGCGGCAACCGATAAGACGTATCTGCTCGAGACGCTTGCCCGCTGGATTCTCGATCGCACCGACAAGGAAACGGCTTTTGCGGCGAACTTTGCCTTCATGCGCATCGCGGCGGCCAATCGTATCATCACCTCGTGTGCGCTCACCAATATGGCGACCGGGGCTTTGGTGTTTTTGCCGGGCACCGATTATCCCGTTATGGCGCTGGCGCAGGTGGGCATGCTCTTTGAGCTCGCTGCCGTCTTTGGACGCGGCATTAAGCCTGAGCGCGGCTACGAGGTCGCGGGCGTGCTTGCCGGCGGTCTTGTGATCCGCGCGGTCACCCGCGCGCTCGTCAAGCAGACGCCGCATATTGGGTTTGCCGTCAAGGCGCTCGCTGCTGCCGCGGGCACCTATGGCATGGGCCGTGCGCTCGTTTCGCTCTACGAGCGCGATGTCGACTACAGCCGTGCTAACGAGGTGGTCACTGCCACGTTTTCCCGCGTTCGCGATCTGGTGACTGCGGTCGCGGGCGCTACCCGTCCTATGGCGTCCTATCAGGACGCATCAGATCTCGCTGCTTAGGGGTTTTCCGTTGCGCGTTGCATACCAAGACTGTTTTCATTTAATTGAGCCGTTGCTCGCCAAGGTCGAGAAGCCGAGTCGCTATATCGATCACGAGTGGGGCACGCTTTCCAAGGCCGATGCCGACTACCGTTGCTGCCTGATCTACCCGGATGTGTACGAGGTCGGTCTGCCCAACCAGGGCATCGCCATCCTCTACAACATCCTTAACCAGGCCGAGGGCATCTCCTGCGAGCGCGGCTATGTGCCGTGGCCCGATATGGGTGACGCCATGCGCGAGGCAGGCATTCCGCTGCTGTCGCTCGAGGGTGCAGCGCCGGTCGCTTCGTTTGATATCGTCGGCCTGCATGTGCCGCACGAGATGGCGGTGACGAACTTCCTCGAGGCACTCGACCTCGCTGGTATTCCGCTGTTAGCGGCTGACCGCACCGAGGACGACCCCATTATCATCGCCGGCGGCCCCTCGGTGTACAACCCCGAGCCGTACGCGGCCTTCTTCGATGTTATCCTCATCGGCGAGGGCGAGGAATCGCTGCTCGAGACCTGCCAGTTGCATCGCCGTCTGCGTGACGAAGGAGTCCCGCGCGCGCAGATTGTCGAGCAGCTTGCATCCATTGCCGGCAACTACGTGCCGTCGCTCTATGAGGTTTGTCACGACGAGCCCTGCTCGCCGCATGGCTACACCGTGCCGCGTGAGGGCAAGGATGCGCCGACCGTGGTCTACAAGCGCGTCGTCGAGGATTTCGGCGCCACGAATCCGCTGTCGCAGTCGTGCGTGCCCTATGCGCAGTTGGTTCACGACCGCCTGTCTATCGAGATCCTGCGCGGCTGCGCCCGCGGCTGTCGTTTTTGTCAGGCCGGCATGACGTATCGCCCGGTGCGCGAGCGCTCGGCCGACCAGATCGTCTCGTCGGTGATTCGGGGTCTGGAAAAGACCGGCTATGACGAGGTGTCGCTGACCTCGCTCTCCACGACCGACCACTCCTGCATTCGCGACGTGCTCGGCAGGCTCAACCGTCGCCTGGAGGATACGGGTATTCGCGTGTCTATTCCGTCGCAGCGCCTGGATTCGTTTGGCGTGGATATGGCCGAGTCGGTCGCCGGCGAAAAGAAGGGCGGACTGACGTTCGCGCCCGAGGCCGGCAGCCAGCGCATGCGCGACATCATAAACAAGAACGTGACCGAGGAGGACCTGGACCGTGCGGCCAAGGCGGCCTTCGAGGCCGGCTGGAACCGCATGAAGCTCTACTTTATGATGGGCCTTCCCGGCGAGCGCGACGAGGACATCGTGGCCATCGCCAATCTGGCCGATCACGTGCTGGAGCTCGGCCGCTCCGTGGTGCCCAAGGCTCGTCGCGGCTCGATCTCGGTGTCGATCTCGGTTTCGGTCTTTATCCCCAAGGCTGCCACGCCGTTCCAGTGGTGCCCGCAGCTCGACTACGACGACGTCAAGCGTCGCCAGAAGCTGCTCATCACGAGCGTTCGCAACCGTGCCGTCCGCGTTCATTACCACGATGCCGAGACCTCGCTCATCGAGGCTGCGCTGTCCCGCGCCGGTCGTGACATGACGCCCGTCATCATCGACGCTTGGCGCTCGGGCTCTCGCTTTGACGCCTGGGTAGAGCATTTCTCGCTCGATAACTGGAAGGAGGCTGCTGCCAAAAACGGCATCGACCTCAATGAGCTCGTGCACCTGCCCTACGAGTTGGACTGGCGCCTGCCGTGGGAGCACGTGAGCCCCGGCTGCACGCGCGGCTTCCTCGAGCGCGAGTACCGTCGCTCGCTCGAGGGCGTCACGACTCCCGACTGCACCCGCACGTCATGCACCGGCTGCGGGATCTGCCCTACGCTCCACGCCAAGAATGTATTGATGGGTGATCGCGCATGAGTGAGCGCCTGACCGACAACCCCTCGCTCTTTAGACTTCGTGTTCGCTATGGCAAGCGCGATCGCCTTAAGTACCTGGGCCATCTCGAAGTGATCCATACCATTGAGCGCATCGTGCGCCGTGCGGGACTTCCCTATGCCGTCACGCAGGGCTTCTCTCCGCACATGCGCGTGGGCTTCTCTTCGGCGCTACCGGTGGGTACGTCGTCGACCTGCGAGTGGTATGACCTGTTTATGACCGAGTTCGTGGCGCTCGACGAGGCGTTTGGGCGCCTGGCTGCGGCGTCTCCGGCCGATCTGGCGCCCATCGAGGCGGCGTATATCGACGTGCGCACGCCGGCGTTGACGGCGCAGCTCACGCGCTTGTCGTATCGCATCGACCTGCACTTGGATTCCGAGGCGCCCGTAAGCGCCGACGAGGTGCGTCGTGCGATCGACACGCTGCGCGCGGGCCACGGCATCGACTACGCGCGCGGCAAAAAGAGCAAGCGCTTGGATTTGGATCACACGCTCGTGGGCTATGAGCTCACGGCGGGGGAGCGCCCGGACCATTTGGTGCTCATGCTCGACACCCATGCCGACAACGAGGGCTCCATGCGTCCGGAAATTTTGCTTTCTGCGGCTGATGTTTTGTTGCAGGGCTTGACCCCGGGCGTGGATGCACCTATTGTTTCCACCGGTATGCAAGACCTCGTGACCATCTGCTCCTACGATGTCGAGCGTCAGAATCAAGCATGCGAGGACGACGAGGGCCGACTCGTCAGCCCCATACCTGTGCGAACTTGTGGATTTGCTCCACATACTCGTTGACGGGGGTATTTTCGCCTGCTACTATATTCGGCTGTTGCACTAACTGATGCATGAAGGGCAAGTAAACATGTACGCAATCGTTAACACGGGCGGCAAGCAGTACAAGGTCGCCACCGACGATGTCATCACCGTCGAGAAGATCGAGGGCAATGAGGGCGACAAGGTCACCCTGCCGGTTATCTTCCTCAACGATGGTAAGAAGATCGTCACCGATCCCGACAAGCTGGCCAAGGCCAAGGTTACCGCTCAGATCGTTGAGCAGTTCAAGGGCGAGAAGCAGCTGGTCTTCAAGTTCCACAAGCGCAAGCGCTATCGTCGTCTGAAGGGTCACCGTCAGCAGCTCACCAAGCTGAAGATCGTGAAGGTTCAGGCTACCTCCCGCGCCAAGAAGGCTGTCAAGGCAGAGGCTGAGGCTGTTGCCGAGGCTCCCGTCGCCGAGTAGATTACACTCGTAACGAAAGAGTAGGTATACACAATGGCACACAAAAAAGGACTCGGTTCCTCCCGTAATGGCCGTGACTCCCGCGGTCAGCGCCTTGGCACGAAGCGCTATGCCGGCCAGACGGTAACCACGGGCACGATTCTCGTCCGTCAGCACGGCACGCACATCCACCCGGGTGAGAACGTTGGCCGTGGTAAGGACGACACGCTGTTCGCGCTGGTCGACGGTACCGTTGAGTTCCACAAGGGTATCAAGCACAGGGTCAGCGTACGCCCGCTCGCGAACGCGTAATTCACCCTTCATAGAGCACATATGTGGGAGGCACTTGAGTTTTAGGATTCAAGGGTCTCCCTCTTTTTTGTAGGAGGCGATTCTGTTGTCACAGTTCACCGATATCAGCCGCATTAACGTGTGCGGCGGCGACGGCGGAGCCGGATGCATGTCGTTTAGGCGCGAGGCATTTGTCCCCAAGGGCGGCCCCGATGGCGGCGACGGCGGTCGTGGCGGCAATGTCGTCATCCAGGCCGATGCTCAGCTGTCTTCGCTGATCGATTACCGCTTTAAGCATCACTTTCGCGCCGAGCGCGGCACGCACGGGCAGGGTGCCCGTCGTAACGGCAAGAGCGGCGAGGACCTGATTCTCAAGGTCCCTATGGGTACCGTGGTGCGGGAGCTCGACCCCGAGACGCAGACCCCGATGTTCGAGATTGCCGATCTGGTGCACGATGGCGAGCGCGTCGTCGTGGCGCCCGGCGGTGCCGGTGGTCTCGGCAACACGCACTTTGTGACGTCGGTGCGCCGCGCGCCCGCGTTCGCCCAGCTGGGCGAGCCGGCCGAGGAGCACTGGATTGAGCTCGAGATGAAGCTTATGGCCGATGCCGCGCTCGTGGGCTTCCCCTCGGTGGGTAAGTCATCTCTCATCGCGCGTATGAGTGCCGCCCGCCCCAAGATCGCCGACTACCCGTTTACCACGCTCGTGCCGAATCTCGGCATGGTGCGTGCCGGCGAATATTCTTACGTCGTTGCCGACGTTCCCGGTTTGATCGAGGGCGCGAGCGAGGGCAAGGGCCTGGGTCACCAGTTCCTGCGCCACATTGAGCGTACGGCTCTGATCATGCATGTCGTCGACATGACGGGTGGTTTTGAGGATCGCGATCCGGTCGAGGATTATCGCATCATCAACCGCGAGCTCGAGCAGTATGGCGCCGAGCTTTCGGAGCGTCCGCAGATCGTTGTTGCCAACAAGTGCGACGCGCCGGGCACGGCCGATAAGATTGCCGACCTCAAGCGCGCAGCGCTCGACGATGGACATATGTTCTTTGCCGTGTCTGCCGTGACGGGCGCCGGCCTCAACACGCTGATGCTTGCCGTGGGCGAGCAGGTGGCTAAGCTGCGCGCCGAGTTGGCTGTCTCCGATGAGCCGGTCGTTCTGCGCGACGATGAATGGGAGCGCCGCCGCCTGCAGCGCGAGAAGCGTTTCCGCATTGTCCAGGAAGAGCCCGGTGCCTTCCGCGTGGTCGGTCGTGCCATTGAGCGCATGGTCATTCAGACCGACTGGGAAAACGAGGAAGCCGTCATTTACCTGCAGCATAAGTTTGGGCGTATGGGTGTTGACGATGCGCTCGAGAAGGCCGGTTGCCGTGCGGGCGACGAGGTTCGCATTTGCCAGCGCGCCTTTGACTTTGAGGGCGCTGAGGACTTCTCGGAGTACGAGGAGCTCGAGGATGCTGGCGAGGACGTTGCCGTTGAGGCCATTGACGTGACCGATGCTGCGGATGAGGGCGTCGAGGTTGTTGATGCGGCGGATGCCGCGGACGATACCGAGACACCGGAGGGCGAGTAAGCCATGTCGCTGCGCGGTGGAATCGGTTTGCCCGAGCTTCCTCTAGAGGACGGGCAGGAGTTTAGGCTCGGCATTATGGGTGGCACCTTTGATCCCATCCATTACGGGCACCTGGTGACTGCCGAGCAGGCGCGCGAGTCGCTCGACTTGGACGCTGTGCTCTTTATGCCGGCGGGCTCTCCTGCCTTTAAGCTTGACAAGCCGGTGACGCCTGCCGAGGACCGTTATGCCATGACGGTCCTCGCCACCGCCGCGAACCCGGCCTTTTTGGCGAGCCGGTTCGAGATCGACCGTCCGGGTGTAACCTATACGGCCGATACGCTTCATGCCCTTCGCGACTTTTACCCGCCGCAGGTAAAGCTCTACTTTATTACGGGCGCCGACGCGATTATCGATATTGTGACTTGGCATGATGCCGAACGAATCGCTGAGCTTGCTACCTTTATTGCGGCGACACGACCGGGCTTTGATATCGATACGGCGCGTGCCCGAATCAAAGAGTCGGGGCTGCCGTTCGACGTGCGCTATATTCAGATTCCGGCGCTGGCGATCAGCTCGACGAACATTCGTAAGCGAGTTGCCCGCGGTATGAGCGTGCGCTATCTTACGAGCGAGTCCGTGCTCGGCTACATTCGCAAGCGCGGTTTGTATGTCGATCTGGGCCAAGAAGATTTTGAGTGATGGGGGTCTACGTTGTCGGTAGAGGATCAGTTTGAGGGCGATGAGCGCGCGCTGCTCAAGCGCATTCAAGAGCTGCTCGATGTTCGCATGAAGGATAAGCGTAAGCGCTATGTGCATTCGCTGGGTGTTGCCGAGACCGCACTTCATCTGGCCGAGGTCTACGGCGTTGACCGCTTTGATGCCGCTGCCGCCGGCCTGATCCATGACTGGGACAAAGTGCTCTCCGACGACGAGCTGGTCACGCGCGCTCTGCATTACGGCATTAAGATTGCCGGCTCTCCTTCCGCCGCGACGCCGCTTTTGCATGGCCCTGTTGCCGCCTATGAGCTTCCGCAGCTTTTCCCCGAGTTGTCGCCGGCGGTCTTTCAGGCTGTCGACCGTCACACCGTGGGTGCCTGTGACATGACGCCGCTCGATATGGTGGTCTTTGTGGCCGATGCCATCGAGCCCAACCGCCACGACGACTATGCGCATGCGCTGCGCAAGATGGTGGGGGAGTCGTCGCTCGACGAGTTGTTCTTCTCCTGTTTTGCGCAGGGTTTGGTCTATGTGATTCAGTCCGGGCGCTATCTTTATCCCACGGCTATTTCGATTTACAACCATTATGCCCAGCTGCGCTAGCTCGGGCTGTCTAGAAAGAGGTATTCCATGGCCGACGAGACCATGACCGACGAGCAGATTCTTGAAGGTGTGGAGCACAAGAGCTTCGTCGCCACGTCCGACCGCACTGCCGCCTCGCTGTCTGCGAGCGGTGTCGCCGCCGAGGATGTCGCCCGCGCCGCCGCGCAGGCCGCCTACGACAAGAAGGGCGAGGACGTTCAGGTGCTCGACCTGACCGAGCTTTCCGACGTATGCGACTACTTTGTGCTTGCCACCGGTACCAACAACCGCCAGGTCGATTCTATCGTCGACGAGATCGAGGAGAAGGTCGCCGAGGCTTGCGGCGAGCACCCGTTCTCCATCGAGGGTCGCGAGCAGAAGACCTGGATGCTCATGGACTATGGTTCGGTTGTCGTCCACGTCTTCACTCCCGAAGCCCGCGACTTCTACCGCCTCGAGAAACTCTGGGGAGACGCCCCCCAGCTCCCCCTCAACCTCCTCTAGTAGCTCATTTGAGACGGGGTTAGCTACCCTCACGCATATCGCCGGGCAGTTGCGGTTTTCCGCACCTGCCCGGCTTTCTTTTTGCCCAAAGGCGGTTAATCGTTGAAGCGGGATTGGCGGCCGAAGGATAGGGCGGTGTCACCGAATTTGTCTCGGACGGCGTCGATGGCGACGGAGAGGTCGCGGCGGTCGCTGGATTGGGCTCCGCGGTCATCGATCTCGCAGAACAGGTCGGTCTGGATGCCGCCTTGGTGGTCGAAGTCGCTCATGCCGATGCCTGCTAAGCGAACGTGCATTCCTTCCTGCCAGATGTTGCCGAGCAGTTCGAGTGCAACCGCCACGAAGATGTTCTCATCGTCGGTCGGATGAGGCAGCCGGCGCTGCGCCGAGCGACCGTTTCCATACGAATACTTGAGCTTGAGCGTTACCGTGGCGCCTGTTAGTCCCTGACGGCGCAGACGTCGTCCCACTGACTCGCCCAGCAGCGCAATCGCCGCCTCAATATCCCCACGCTCAGTCAAATCTTTAGCAAAGGTGCGTTCATTGCTGACCGACTTGACCTCGCGCTCTTCATCGAGGCTCGTGACTTCGGAGATTTCGAGTCCCAGCGCACGCTGGCGCATGCGTTCGCCGTTGACGCCAAAAATAGAGGCCAAGGTGGATTCCGGTGCACGTGATAGCTCGCCGAGGGTGTAGATGCGCATGCGGCGCAGTCGCTCCTCGGCCGAGCGCCCGATGCCGCTCATGGCAGATACCGGCAGCGCGGCCAAAAAGCGCTGCTCGGTTCCGGGGCGCACGATGGTCAGCCCAAACGGCTTATCCCGTTCGCTTGCGATCTTTGCGACCGTCTTGTTGCAGCCCACGCCAATGGAACAGGTCACTCCCAGCCCTGCCACGCGGTCGCTTATACGCCGCGCAACCAGCAGCGGGTCTTCGGGCGCAAAGCGACCCGGTGTGATATCGATAAAGGCTTCGTCGATGGATACGCGCTCAACACGCGGGGTCTCGTCGGCGAGAATCGCCATGACCTGCGCGCTCACCTCGCGGTATCGGTCAAAGTGCCCGTGTGTCCAAATGGCTTGCGGGCACAAGCGCTGTGCCTCGGCCGAGGCCATGGCAGAGTGCACGCCAAAGCGACGCGCCTCATACGAACAGGTGGACACGACGCCACGCGAATCGGCGTCTCCGCCCACGATGAGCGGTTTTCCGCGCCATTCGGGATGGTCGAGCATCTCCACGCTCGCAAAAAACGCATCGAGGTCCATGAGGCCCACCGCCGGACCCGTCCAGGGAGGCGGCGTGACGCCCATGGCATCCTCATAACCGTATGTATGTTCGCGTCTTTCCATGTCATGAGTATACCGCGCAGCTCATGTGGGGTGCGTGTATGTGCTTGCAAATCCCGAATTCTTGTCTAAGATATGGATTTGCCCTCGACTAAACCGAAGAAGTTGGTCTCACGGACTTCACCTGCCCGCGTCGATGGCGTATTATGTTCAACTGTTTGTTTGTAGTTGCAGCCTAAAGCTGCTTGGTTGGAGGAGTTTCCTTTGGCAGTCAAGATTCGCCTTGCTCGTCACGGCGCTAAGAAGCGTCCGTACTACCGTGTCGTCGTCGCCGATTCCCGCGCCCCGCGTGACGGTCGTATCATCGAGGAGGTTGGCCGCTACAACCCGATGACCGCCCCCAAGACCATCAACCTCGACCTCGAGAAGATCGCCGACTGGCAGTCCAAGGGCGCTCAGCTTACCGACGCCGTCGCCGCTCTGGTCAAGGCCGCCAACGAGGGCGAGAAGACCGAGACCGTCGTCAAGAAGTCCAAGAAGCAGCTCGCCAAAGAGGCCGAGGCCGCTAAGGCTGCCGCTGAGGCCGCTGAGGGCGCCGAGGAGTAAATCGTGCCTGAGGTTGACGCTGCACAGCTCGAGGGTGAGGCAATGCTCTCAGATCGCATCGCCGATCTCGTCGAATATCTCGTTGTTCAGATCGTCGACGACCCGGATTCCGTGAGCCTCGAGGTCATCGATGGTGACGACGCCTCTACGATTGAGGTTTCGGTCGCCGAGGATGACGTCGCTAAGGTCATCGGCCGTCGTGGCCGTACCATCAAGGCCATTCGCACGCTCGCCCGTGCACTGGCCGCTCGCCTCGACACTGCTGTCGAGGTAGAGGTTCTGGGCTAGGACCTTGAGGTCCCAGTACAAAAACATCGCCCGTGTGGTCAAGCCGCACGGAAGGAAGGGGGAGGTCCTCGCGCAGCCGCTGCGGGGGCTTCCTTCTGTATTAGAGCCGGGTATGCGCGTCGCCCTGACGCCGCCGGCGCTCAAGCGCGACCGCTTTTGCACGGTCGTGTCCGTCACCGATACGGGCGATGGCGATCTGGTCTCGTTTGAGGGCATTGACGACTTGACGGCCGCCGAGGGTATCACGGGATGCTACGTGCTGGCAAATCGTGACGATTTTGAGCTCGATTCGCTCGACGCTGCCTATACCGACCTGATGGGTCGCGAGGTGGTCGACGGGCGCTTCGGTTCGCTCGGCACGATCGTCGAGATCATGTCGACGCCCGCTAACGATGTTTGGGTTGTCGAGGGCGATCGGTACGGCGAGGTGCTGATTCCCGCGATCGAGCAGGTTGTGCTCGATCTTCCCGACACAGGAACAATTTCCGTCCACGTTATGGACGGCCTGATCGATATGGACAAGTAGGGAGGACAACATGCTGATTGAGACCCTTTCGGTCTTTCCCGAGATGTTTGAGCCCGTCATGTCCACTTCGATTTTGGGCCGCGCCCGCAAGGCCGGCCTTTTTGATTTTAAGGCCTATAACCTGCGTGACTGGACGCACGACCGTCATCGTACCGTTGATGACGAGCCGTACGGCGGCGGGCAGGGCATGCTCATGAAGGTCGAGCCTATCGCAGAGGCCATCGAGGCCATTAGCGCAGAGGGTCCCAAGCCCACTGTGGTGTTCTTTACCCCCTGTGGCGAGCCTTTTACGCAGCATGTGGCCGAGCGCCTGCTCAAAAGTGAGCGCCTGTTGTTTGTGTGCAGTCGCTACGAGGGCGTCGACGAGCGCGCGTATGCGTATGCCGATGAGCGTCTGTCGATCGGCGACTACGTGCTTACGGGCGGCGAGCTGCCTGCCATGGTCGTTGCCGATGCCGTCGTACGCCTGATTCCCGGCGCCCTGGGCGACGAGATGAGCAATGTGGACGAGTCGTTCTCGACCGCCGAGGACGGAGGCCTGCTCGAGTACGCGCAGTACACCCGTCCTGCCGAGTTCAACGGCGAGGGCGTGCCTCCGGTGCTTGTGAGCGGCGATCACGCCAAGGTCGATGCCTGGCGTCGCAAGAACGCCATCGAGCGCACCTGCCGCTGGCGTCCCGATCTGATCGAGACGGCGCGGCTCACGCCCGAGGAGCGCGCTTACGCGCAGGAGATCCTTGACGCTTCGTATTCGCAGAGCGAGGAGTGAGTATGGTTCCTACGCAACATTCCGCGTTGAGGGGCGCTTTTGAGTGGATCGCGGTCATCGCGATCGCGCTCGTGGCCACCTTCCTGATCCGCACCTTTGTGGTCGAGCCCTTTGTGGTGCCCACCGGCTCTATGGAGGACACGATCGAGATTGGCGACCAGATCCTGGCACAAAAGGTGAGCCTCGAGCTCGGTCAGCCCGTCAAGCAGGGCGATATCGTGGTGTTTCACAACCCCGATGGCACCTCCGAGCATGATGTTCTTGTCAAGCGTGTTATTGCCACGGCCGGCCAGACGGTCGACCTGCAGGATGGCAAGGTGGTCGTTGACGGCCAAGCGCTCGACGAGGACTATACGACGGGCATGAGCTGGCCACTTTCGGTCCAAGCGCCCGGCGCTCAGGTAAGCTATCCCTACACCGTTCCCGACGGGTGCGTGTGGGTGATGGGCGACAACCGCGAAAACTCTGCCGACTCACGCTACTTTGGTCCCGTCGATCGCTCTGATTTGATCGCTGTGGCGCTTGTGCGCTACTGGCCGCTCAACCGCATCGGCGCTATCGACTAAAAACCGCTATAGTACAGTACCTAACCGTGTAATCGTTTCGACGAGGGGATATTAGAGGCATGAACGCTTCATCGCTTTCCTTCCAAGACATCATCTTGCGTCTCCAGCAGTACTGGGGCGAGCAGGGCTGCGTCATTATGCAGCCCTATGACTCCGAGGTCGGTGCCGGTACCTTCCATACCGCGACCACGCTGCGCTCGCTCGGTCCCGCCGAGTGGCGCACCTGCTATGCGCAGCCTTGCCGCCGTCCCGCCGACGGCCGCTACGGCGAGAACCCCAACCGCATGCAGCACTACTATCAGTTCCAGGTGCTCATCAAGCCCTCTCCGGTCAACGCCCAGGAGCTTTACCTGGGGTCTCTTGCCGCTATCGGTCTGGACCCCAACGACCATGACGTCCGCTTTGTCGAGGACGACTGGGAGAGCCCGACGCTCGGCGCCTGGGGCCTTGGCTGGGAGGTCTGGCTCAATGGCATGGAGGTCACGCAGTTTACGTACTTCCAGCAGGTGGGCGGTATCGAGGTCGACCCCGTGCCCGTCGAGATCACCTATGGCCTGGAGCGCATCGCCATGTATGCGCAGGGCGTCAATTCCGTCTACGACTTGGTGTGGAGCTACCTGCCCGACGGCACGCCCATGACCTATGGCGACGTGTTCCTCGAGAACGAGCGCGAGTTCAGCGCCTACAACTTTGAGGTCGCCAACGTCGAGATGATGCGTCAGAAGTTTGACGACTACGAGGCCGAGTGCCACTCCTGTCTGGAGCGCAAGCTGCCGCTGCCGGCGTACGACTGCGTCATGAAGTGCAGCCACGCCTTCAACCTGCTCGATGCCCGTGGCGCGCTGTCCGCGGTCGAGCGTGCCAACTACATCCTGCGCGTCCGCGCCGTCGCCAAGGCGTGCTGCGAGGCCTACATGGCCGAGGTCGCCGGAGTCAACGAGAATGCCGACCAGAAAGGCGAGGTGGCGTAAGCCATGGCAGACGCTAAGGATTTCCTGTTTGAGATCGGTACGGAAGAAATGCCCTCCGCACCGCTGAACAATGCCGTCAAGCAGCTTGGCACCATGATCGCCAAGGGTCTCGACGAGGCCGGTCTGGCCCACGGCGAGGTCCGCGTGATCTCGAGCCCGCGCCGCCTGGCTGCGCTCGTTGCCGACGTCGCCACCGCGACCGACGAGGTTCACGAGGTCAAGCGCGGCCCCGCGGCAAACATTGCCTTTGATGCCGACGGTAACGCCACCAAGGCCGCCCAGGGCTTTGCCCGCAAGTGCGGTGTGGCTGCCGAGGACCTGGTCCGTCGCGAGGACACCGACGGCCGCGAGTACGTGTTCGCCGAGAAGAACATTCCCTCCGCTCCGGCTACGCCGATCCTGACGTCTCTGTGCGAGAAGACTATCGCCGGCCTGCAGTGGCCCAACTACCGCAGCCAGCGCTGGGGCCACGAGCACGCTACGTTTGTTCGTCCGGTCCGTTGGATCTGCTGCCTTTTGGGTGAGGACGTCGTGCCCGTGTCGTTTGCCGATGTGACGAGTGGCAATACCACGCGCGGACATCGCGTTCTGGGCCCCGGTGACCATGTGGTCGCCAGCCCCGCCGTCTACGAGCAGGTGCTCGAGGACGCCGGCGTGCTCTCTGCCGAGCGTCGTCGCGAGGCCATCCATGCCGGTATCGCCGAGGTCGAGGCTGCGCGCCCCGGCTGCCATGTCGACACGCCTAAGAAGGTCTTTGAGGAGGTCATTAACCTCTGCGAGTGGCCGACGGTGCTTGTCGGTACCTTCGATGAGGAGTTCCTCAAGGTCCCGCACGAGATCACCTGCGAGTCCATGCTCACCAACCAGCGCTACTTCCCGATTTATGACGGCGAGGGCAAGCTCACGCGTGAGTTCGTAGTCGTCTCCAACAGCAAGCCCGAGAACGCCGAGCGCGTGATCGACGGCAACGAGCGCGTCGTGCGCGCCCGTCTGGACGACGCCAAGTTCTTCTATGAGGAGGACCTGAAGATCTCCCTTGACGAGTTCCGCGAGCGTCTGGCCAAGGTCGCCTTCCAGGAGAAGCTCGGTAGCGTGCTCGCCAAGTCCGAGCGTATTGAGCAGCTCGCGCTCGCCATCGCCCGCGAGGCTCACCTGGGTGCCCATCTGGCCGCCGATGCGGCTCGCGCCGCTCACCTGTGCAAGGCCGACCTGGTGTCTAACGCCGTCGTCGAGTTCACGAGCCAGCAGGGCGTGATGGGCGGTTACTACGCCATCGCGATGGGGGAGAACGACGAGGTCGCCCATGCTATCCGCGATCATTATCGTCCCCGCTTTGCCGGCGATGATCTGCCCGAGGGCACCGCTGGCTGCATCGTGGCCTGTGCTGACAAGCTCGATACCATTGCCGGTATCTTTGCCATCGGCGAGCCCCCGACCGGCTCCTCCGACCCCTATGCGCTGCGTCGTGCCGCTATCGGCATCATCAACATCCTGCGCGACCGCCTGCCGATCGACCCCACGTCGCTCATCGACTTTGCGCTCGAGCTCTATAGTGAGCAGGGCATTGAGTTTGACGCCGCCGAAGTCGCCCAGCAGGTTCGCGACTTCTTCCATGGCCGCCTGGTGAGCATGGCCCGCGACGAGAAGATCCCGGCCGATACCGTTGCCGCCGTCTCTGCGGTGCACATCATCGCCCCGTCCGTCTTCTTCGCCCGCTGCGCCGCCCTCGACGAGGCTCGCAAGAACGACGCCGAGACCTTTGACAACCTGGCGACGGCCTATGCCCGTGCCGCGCATATCTCCAAGCCCGAGCTGGGCGCGGAGTACGACCGCAGCCTGATGGGCGAGGTCGAGCTCGCGCTTGCCGATGCCTCCGAGGCTGCTCAGACCGCTGTCGACGCCGCCCTTGCTGCCGAGGATTACCCGGCCGCATTTGCCGCCCTTGCCGCCCTGCGCGCCCCCATCGACCGCTTCTTCGATGAGGTTATGGTCATGGACAAGGACGAGCAGCTCCGCGATAATCGCCTTAAGCTGCTCAACCGCTTCGAGGCCGTTTTCTCCGGCATTGCCAACATCGGTGAGCTTGCCCGCAAAAAGTAAGCCAGCCTGCGCGTAAGCGCAAAAGGAGCCCCGCATGGATTGCCCGGTCACCGCTCGTCCCACCGTTATCGTTATCTCCGACTCGCTCGGTGATACCGCTTGTGAGGTGGTGCTTGCGGCGTCCGGGCAATTTGATGAAGGGGCTTTTTGTGTTTTGCGCCTGCCTAAGGTGACTTCTGTGGAGCAGGTCAAGTCATTTGTGGGACCGCGCGTCGATGCCGACCATCGCGATATCGCCGTGTTCCATACCATCGTCGACCCGGCGCTACGTGCTCGTGTGCTCGATTACCTGGGCATGCTGCATATTCGCTCGGTCGACCTGATCGGCCCGACGCTCGCCGTGCTGTCGTCGCTCATCGGTGTGCCGCCCAAAGGCGTTGCGGGCGTGATTCACAGGACCGATGACCGCTATTTCCATCGTATCGAGGCCATGGAATATTTCGTTGAGCACGATGATGGACGCGGCTGCGACGACCTTTCGGGAGCCGATATCGTGCTGCTGGGCGTATCGCGCACGTCCAAGACGCCGCTGTCGATGTTTTTGGCCTTTCAAGGTTACAAGGTTGCCAATGTTCCGTTGGCCCATGGCATGGAGCCGCCCAAGTCAATTTACGAGGTCGACCCGATGCGTTTGTTTGGCCTGATTTCGACCGTCGACGTTATTTCCGAGATTCGCGATAGCCGCTTGGGCGATGACTACGCCCGTGCCGTTGCCGGCTCCTATGCCGAGCCCGAGAGCGTGCGCAGCGAGCTCGAGGAAGCTCGTGCCCTCATGAAGCGCCTAGGCTGCTTTGTGGTGCGTACCGACGGCAAGGCCATCGAGGAAAGCGCTGCCGAGATCATTAGCCACTTGGAGGAAATCCAAGAAGCCCGCGCCCGCCGCGCCGCCAGTCGAGTGCAGCAAAGTTAGCTCATTGGAGTAGTTAAAAAGCCCCGTCCTAAATAGACTACCTCAAAATAATGCACGATAATGATAAAGCGATTTAGCAAGAAACTTGCATCTGACCTGCATTTCTCTTGCAGTGGTATCTTCATAAGGTAACCACCTTTATCTACCGTTTACCGCCAGTTTTAGCACGTTTACCAAACCGCGCACCCTCTGCTCAAGCCTGCCCAAAACGCGCCGTATAGTTCCCTCACGGCCCGCATCCGGTGGGTCGATTCGTTACCACGGTCGTGCGCGTAAGTGCATGGAAGGGGAAGTATCGTGAGCGATTGCAAGAGGGTTTACCGTTTTGGAACCGACGCCCAGGGCACCTGTGTCACTGAGGGCGACAAGTCCATGAACTTCGTGCTTGGCGGCAAGGGCGCAAACCTTGCCGAGATGAGCCGCATCGGCCTGCCGGTTCCCGGTGGCTTTACCATTACCTGCCAGACTTGCGTCGAGTACTCCGGTGCCGGCAACGTGTGGCCCGGGGGCGCACTCGATGAGATCGTTGCTGCCGAGGCGGACCTCGAGGCCCGCTGCGGCAAGAAGCTCGGCGACGCCTCCGATCCGCTGCTCGTGTCGGTTCGCTCGGGCGCTCCGTTCTCCATGCCCGGTATGATGGACACGGTCCTCAACTTGGGCCTCAATGACGATTCCGTCCAGGGCCTCATCGCGCAGACGCAGAACCCGCGTTTTGCCTGGGATAGCTACCGCCGCTTTATCCAGATGTTTTCCAATGTCGTCATGGGCGTTGACGCCGATCTGTTCGAGAACGCCCTGACCCAGGCCCGTCTGGTCGCCGGCGTTCGCGTCGATTCCGAGCTTTCGGCCGAGGACCTGCAGGAACTCGTCGAGACCTTTAAGGGCATCTTCTCCGAGAACGTCGATGCCTCCCTGTATCCCGAGCTCGAGGTCGCTGACGGCAAGCCCGTTTTCCCGCACGACCCGGAGCTTCAGCTACGCCTTGCAATCCAGGCCGTCTTTGGCAGCTGGATGAACGAGCGTGCCTGCATCTACCGCAAGCAGCATGGCATTTCCGACGACCTCGGCACCGCCGTCAACGTACAGGCCATGGCCTTTGGCAACAAGGGCGAGACCTCTGCGACGGGCGTCGCCTTTACGCGTAATCCGGCCGACGGCACCAAGGAGTTCTACGGTGACTTTTTGGTCAACGCTCAGGGCGAGGACGTCGTCGCCGGTATCCGCAACACCGAGCCCATCGCCGACCTCAAGGCCACCCCGGGCCTCGAGTCTGCAGGTGAGGAGCTCGAGCGCGTGTTCCTGACGCTCGAGGACCATTACCGCGATATGTGCGATATCGAGTTCACCATCGAGCAGGGCAAGCTCTGGATGCTCCAGACACGCGTGGGTAAACGCACTGCCACCGCCGCCCTGCGCATCGCCATCGAAATGGTCGAGGAAGGCCTGATCACCCGCGAAGAGGCCGTGAGCCGTATCGATCCCGCGCAACTCGACCAGCTCCTGCACCCGCAGTTTGACGCTTCCAAGAGGTACGAGGCGCTGGCCAGCGGTCTGAACGCCAGCCCCGGCGCCGCCGTGGGCGAGGTCGTGTTCTCGAGCGATGACGCCGTCGCGCGCGCAAACGAGGGTCATAAGGTTATCTTGGTCCGTTGGGAGACCAACCCCGACGACTTGAAGGGCATGGTCGCCGCCGAGGGCATCCTGACCAGCCACGGTGGCAAGACGAGCCATGCCGCTGTTATCGCCCGCGGTATGGGTACGCCCTGCGTCTGCGGCGTTGAGCGCTTCCACATCGACGCCGCCGAGAAGGTCGTGCGCATCGAGGGCAGCGACCGCGTATTGCACGAGGGCGATGTCATCTCCATCGACGGCACCCAGGGCATCGTCGTCGATGGTCCCGTCGACCTGGTCTCCGCCGAGCTTACCGGCGACCTGGACACCATCCTGTCCTGGGCCGACGAGATTCGCCTGGACGAGACCTGTGGCCATGCCAACCATGTGCGCGTCAACGCCGACAATCCTGAGGATGCCGAGCTCGCCCTCGAGTTTGGCGCCGAGGCCATTGGCCTGTGCCGCACCGAGCACATGTTCCTGGGTGACCGCAAGAACATCATCCAGAGCTTTATCCTGTCTGACGATGAGGCCGTGAAGCAGCAGGCCTTGGCCGACCTGCTCAAGGTTCAGACCGAGGACTTCCTGGCGATGTTCAAGACCATGTCCGGTCGCGATGTGGTCGTCCGCCTGCTCGATCCGCCGCTTCATGAGTTCCTGGATAATCCTCGCGAGCTCGAGGTTGCCATCACCAAGAAGGAAGCCGCTGGCGCCAGCGAGGAAGAGCTTGCCGTCCTGCGCACCCGCCTGCGTCGTATCGACGGCATGGTCGAGTCGAACCCCATGCTCGGCCTACGCGGCGTGCGCCTGTCCGTCGTCTTTAGCGATCTGCCGCTCATGCAGGTCCGCGCCGTCGCCACGGCTGCCGCCCGCCTTATCAAGGAGGGCGTCGACCCGCGCCCCGAGATTATGGTCCCGCTCGTTTCCATTACGGCCGAGCATGTTCAGACCCGCGAGGTTATCGAGCGCGTGATCGCCGAGGTTTCCGTCGAAGAAGGCGTCGAGCTCAATATTCCCGTGGGCACGATGCTCGAGCTGCCGCGCGCCTGCATGGTCGCTGACGAGATCGCCCATCACGCAGACTTCTTCTGCTTTGGCACCAACGACCTCACCCAGACGACCTTCGGTTTCTCGCGTGACGACGCCGAGGCTAAGTTCATCCCGCTGTACATGCATAAGAAGATCTTGAAGGACAATCCCTTCGAGACCATCGATACGGCGGTGCTCGAGCTGGTGCGCATGGCCGTCGAGAAGGGCCGAGCCACCAACCCCGACATGCACTTTGGCGTGTGCGGCGAGCACGGCGGCGACCCCAAGTCCATCAAGGGCCTGTTTAACGTGGCCGACGTGGACTACGTGTCCTGCTCGCCCTACCGCGTGCCCCTCGCACGCCTGGCTGCCGCTCAAGCCAAGCTCGAGGCCAAGCGTTCCGCCTAACGTTTTGGGTTTAGACGCCTAGCGTAGCCCCCTTCATGCCGCCCGTCTCATTCGTGAGACGGGCGGTTATCATGTGCGGGTTTTGTCTTTTTGTCTGCGTAAAAAATTGTTCTTGCAGCAGAAACCCGCGCGTGTATACTCGAATACGTTTGTTCAACTACGTGCCGGCCAAGGTGGTACGGCACCTCTAGAAGAGTAAGGAATTGCACATGGATTACATCCGCGCAATCGAGCGTCAGCAGATCCGCGAGGACATTCCTCAGGTTCGCGTCGCCGACAACGTCAAGGTTCACTACCGCATTAAGGAAGGCGACCGCGAGCGCATCCAGGTCTTCCAGGGCGACGTCATCCGCATGGCCGGCGCCGGTGCCCGCGAGACCTTCACCGTCCGCAAGATGTCCTTCGGTGTCGGTGTTGAGCGTACCTTCCCGCTTCACAGCCCCAAGATCGCCAAGCTCGAGGTCGTTCGTCATGGTCGCGTCCGTCGCGCCAAGCTGTACTACCTCCGCGACAAGGTGGGCAAGGCTGCTCGCATCCCCGAGAAGCGCTAAGAAGATCGCAGCGTCTGTCCACTCGTTTGGACACAAGGGTCACCTTCGGGTGGCCCTTCTTTTTATCTGATTTGCATGCAAGGAGGGCCTGGTATGGCCAATATGACGAGCTCGGTTTCGGCATCGCAGGTTGCCGGAGAGCTGGCGAGCGCAACGTTTGAGGAGATCCCCGCCCTCGTGGAGCATTATCGCGAGGACCCGCGCCAGCAGGTGATCAAGGCTTGTGAACGCGCCCTCAAACGCCATTCCAAAGAGGTTGCCGAGCGCGAGCGCGTCAATGGCATGTACGAGCTTATGCATGAGCTTGGCGGCGATGGGGTGGTCGTTGGTGTCGACGAGGTTGGTCGCGGATCGGTGGCCGGTCCTTTGACGGTATGCGCCGTCTGTCTTCCTATGGAGCCGCGCGTCTGGGGCATCAACGATTCCAAAAAGCTCACGCCGGCGCGCCGCGAGTTGCTCTCAGTGAAGATTGCCGAGGTGGCGACGGCGATCGGTTTTTGCCATTTCGCGCCTAAGGATATCGATGAGATGGGCATGGCCCGTGCTATCCGTACCGCCGTTGCGGGCGCCGTGGCCGATACGGGGCTCGAGCCCGATTGCGTGCTTATGGATGGCAACCCCTTGGGCGCCGTTCCTAACGAGCGCGATGTGGTGAAGGGCGATGCCAAGATCGCCTGCATCGCCGCGGCGTCCATCATGGCCAAGGTCACGCGTGACGAGATGATGGTCGAGTACGACGCCGAGTATCCCGAGTACCATCTGGCCGAGTCGAAGGGCTATGCGAGCCCCGAGCACATCGAGGCCATTCGCAAACATGGACTTTGTCCGCTGCACCGCGTGAGCTTTTGCGGAAACTTTCTGCAGACTGAGCGCCTTTTCTAGGCCAATTGTGGAGACATGGACCTCTGGGGTTTTATAAACCTGCTGGTAGCGGGCCGTATGCAACACCATTGTTGCGTACGGCCCGTTTTTTGACGGCATTTGGTCAGCTTTTGGTTTGCTTCCGGTACTTACCCGCATGAAAGGTGCCCTCATCATCGGGGCAATGCAGTGTGCGGGAAAGGAGACCCCATGAGTGCCGCAAGCAAAAAGAGCAAGACGCAGCAGCTCAAGGAGCGTTGGGAAAACGGCGAGCTCGACTCCGGGGCGATGACGCCCGAGTTTATCAAGGGACTCAGTCCCCGCGAGCTAGGCATGCTGGGCGAGCTGATCACCATCGACTACTTTAACGAGCGCGGCTACACCTTGCTGGAGCAGGGCTATCGTTGCACCGAGGGCGAGGCCGACCTGGTGCTGCTCGATGAGCTCGACGATGTCGTTGTGATGGCCGAGGTCAAGACGAGACGCGTCGCCCTGGATTGCACCACGCGGGTCTTTCCCGAGGAGGCCGTGGATGCCCAAAAGCAACGCCGCTACCGCCGCATCGCAAGCTGCTATCTCATGGAGCATTATCCGCTCAAGGCGATTCGCTTCGATGCCGTGGGCGTCACCATTCGCGGCGGGCATATCGCCGAGATCGAGCACCAGTACAACGCGTTCGATTGGCAGGTGTCGTGATGGCGTTCGAGACGTTTGCCGTTCACGCGGCCTGCATCCGCGGCGTCGAGGCGATTCACGTCACGGTCGAGGTCTCGCTTGCCGGTGGCATCCCGGGCATCCAGATGCTCGGCATCCCGAGTATGGAGGTGATGGAGTCACGTGGTCGTATTCGTTGTGCGATGCGCTCCGCCGGGTTCGAGATCCCACGCTCGGGCATTACCGTTAACCTGGCACCCGGCGATATCCGCAAGACCGGTAGCGGCTTTGACCTGCCCATCGCCATCGCGGTTCTAGCGGCCGATGAGCAGATTCCCCGTGACAACCTCGATCGCTGCCTTATCGCAGGTGAGCTTGGTCTGGACGGTACGGTGCTTCCCGTCAAGGGCGAGGTGGCGTTTCAGCTATTGGCTCGCGACATGGGGCTGTCTTTTATCGCCGGCAGGTCCGACCAGCATGTGCCACTCGCGGGCGTAGATTGCGGCTTTATCGACCATCTGTCTCAGCTTGCTCACGGCATGGGCGATGCCGCACGGCACTACTTGGATTCCGAGGGTGTCGAGGCGACCTTTGAGCCCGAGCTCGACTATGCAGACGTGCTGGGGCAGGAAGTCGCTAAACGCGGCATGGCGCTTGCGGCGGCAGGAGAACTCGGCTTGCTCATGATCGGGTCTCCGGGATCGGGCAAGACGATGCTCGCACGCCGTATGACCGGCATCCTGCCCGAGCTTTCCGTTGAGGATCAGCAGGAGGCACTGTGCATCCATTCGGTTTTGGGTGAGAACATTGATGGCTTGTTGGCAGGTCATCGGCCGTTTCGAAGCCCCCATCACAGCATTTCAACGGCGGGCCTCATTGGCGGCGGGCGCCCGGTGCATCCGGGTGAGATCAGCCTGGCTCATGGCGGCGTGCTCTTTTTGGACGAGCTTGCCGAGTTTCCCACGGATGTGCTGCAGACGCTGCGTCAGCCCATCGAGCGCGGCTACGTCAGGATCGTGCGCGTCGACGGGGCCTTTACCTTCCCGTCGCGCTTTCAGCTACTGGCTGCGAGCAATCCCTGCCCTTGCGGCTTTTTGGGCGATCGCGAGGTGCCGTGTCGCTGCTCGGCGGCGATGGTCGAGCGCTATCGGTCTAAACTGCGCGGTCCTTTGGCCGACCGTATCGACATGATGATCGATGTGACCCGTCCCGACCCCCAAGTGATTATCGAGGGTGCGGAGGGCATGTCGTCTGCCGAGTTACGTGACTACGTTGTGCGCGGTCGCGCCTTTCGCGCTTGGCGCGAATCCCGCATGGACGATGCGGATGCCGAGGCCGAGGATGACGAGACACGGTCCATTGACGGCGTCGTTTCGACCTTTGAGCTCGATGATGCGGCGGAGAAGTGTGTGCTCGGCCTGTCGAAGCGCACGCATCTCACAGGGCGTGGCATCGTGCGCCTGGTTCGCATTGCGCGCACGATCGCAGATGTCGCCGAGAGCGAGCAAGTGACGCAGGACCACGTGCTCGAGGCGGCGATGTACCAGGGAAGGAGGGACCAATGATGGCCGAGGGGACCTTCGAGCTGCACCCAGGTGATGCATTGTATCCCGAGACCGTTTTGGAGCTTTCTGATGTACCCCAGACGCTTTATGTGCGCGGCAACCCCGAGGTGCTTTCGTCGCCCGCGCTCTCCATCATCGGCGCGCGCAAGGCCTCGCCGTATGGTCTTGCCGTGGCAGAGCTTGCGGCAAAGGTGGCGGTCGAGGCGGGAGTGACGGTAGTTTCGGGCGGCGCGGTCGGTTGTGACCAGGCCTCGGGTTGGGCTGCGGTCAACGCCGGCGGCAAACACGTCGTGGTGCTGGGGACGGGTGCCGACGTGGTCTATCCGCGTTCGAGCGCCGGGCTTATTACGCGCACGCTCGATACGGGTGGCGCGGTCGTGTCGATCTCTCCGTGGGGCATGGGTCCGCGCAAGTTTGCCTTTCCGCGCCGCAATCGCGTGATCGCGGCCCTGTCGCAAGCCCTCTTTGTATCCGAGGCGGGTATGCCTTCCGGGACGTTTTCTACAGCCGAGGCTGCGATGGATTTGGGGCGCGAACTTCTTGCCGTGCCGGGGTCGATCCTATCGCCCGAGTCGCGTGGCACGAATTACCTCATTGCGAACGGTGCCTGCTGCATCGTCGACGAGGAATCTATCGAGATGGCTATCTCACGCATCTACGGAACCCTGCGCTACTCGCGCCCCGATGCTCCCGGCATTGCCGACCTGGATCCAACGCAGCAGACCGTGATGCATGCGCTCATCGCCTCTCCGCTCAAGGTCGACGACATCGCGGCGCTCGTCTCGCTCGATGCTGTCGGCGTACTCAAACTCTTGGGTTCGCTTGAACTCGAGGGCCTTATCGAGCGCATGATGGATGGAAGGTATGCGCCCTCCAAGTTTGCCCTTCACGCCCAGACACCCTTCGGTCACAATGGAAAACGTGTCAATTAGAAAGGTGTTTGCAGATGCAGTTCGATCAGGTGACAGTTATCGGTGGCGGTCTGGCGGGTTCGGAGTGCGCGATCCAGCTGGCAGATCGCGGGTTTGCCGTAAAGCTGTGCGAGATGCGCCCCCAGGTGAGCTCCCCGGCCCACCATACCGATCACCTGGCAGAGCTCGTCTGCTCCAATTCGTTTAAGTCGACCCGTCCGGATTCCGCGGCTGGTTTGCTGAAGGCCGAGCTTGAGCGCATGGGTTCAGTCCTGCTCGATTGCGCCCATCGCGCGGCTGTTCTCGCCGGCGGTGCCCTGGCGGTCGACCGCGTCAAGTTTTCCGAGCTTGTCGAGGCCGAGGTTGCCGCCCGTCCCAATATCGAGGTCGTGCACGGCGAGGTCACGCAGATTCCCGAGGGTCACGTGGTCATTGCCGCGGGCCCGCTGTGTTCACCGGCGCTGAGCGAAGAGGTTATGAAGCTCGTCGGTGGCGATGCCCTGGCATTCTTTGATGCGGCGGCGCCGATCGTCGATGCCTCCACGCTCGATATGGACGTGCTGTTCTCGCAGTCGCGCTACGAGGAGCAGGGGAGCGGCGACTATCTCAACGCTCCGCTCAACAAGGATGAGTACGAGGCCTTTATCGAGGCGCTTACCACGGCCGACCGCGTGGTGCTCAAGGACTTTGAGGGCGGCGATCTGTTCCAGGCCTGCCAGCCTGCCGAGGAGGTTGCGCGCACCGGCAAGGACGCCATTCGCTTTGGCGCCATGAAGCCCGTCGGCCTCACCGACCCGCGTACCGGACGTCGCCCCTGGGCGGCGATTCAGCTTCGTGCCGAGAACAAGGAGAAGACCGCTTACAATCTGGTGGGCTTCCAGACCAACCTGACCTTTGGCGAGCAGAAGCGCGTCTTCCATATGGTGCCGGGCCTGGAGAACGCTGAGTTCTTCCGCTACGGTGTCATGCACCGCAATACCTTTGTCGACGCTCCACACGTGCTCGATGGCACCTTTGCCGTGCCCGGTACCGGCGTGCGCCTGGCCGGTCAGATCACCGGCACCGAGGGGTACATGGAAGCCGTGGCGACAGGTCTGCTCGCGGCGCTCAACACCTATGCAGAGGCTATCGGCGCCGATTCCGTCGAGTTGCCCCGCGTGGGCGCCCTGGGTGCGCTCGTGGGCTATGCGACCGATCCTGCCACCGTGGGCTATCAGCCCATGCATGTCAACTTTGGCCTGGTGCCGCCACTCGAGGATGGTAAGCGCCGCAGCAAGCGCGACCGCTACCAGGCCTATGCGGACCGTGCGCTCGAGGCCCTTGACGCCTATCTGGCTACTCGCCCCGATCTGTTTGGAGGCGACCGGTCATAGCCTTTGACCTGTACGACACCGTCGACTCGTTTATCGCCTATATCGCACGCGTCGAGGGACTTTCTCCCAACACGGTGACGGCCTATGGCTCGAGGCTGGAGCGCTTTGCTGCCTGGTGCGAACGCGAGGGCATCGACGCTCGCGCCGCCGACGTACGGACCGTTCGTTCCTATTTGGCCGAGCTGTCGCGTGGCCAGGTGGCGGCTCGGACCCTTGCGGCACACCTGTCTGCCATTCGCTCACTCTATCGGTGGATGGCTGTCGAGGGGATTGTCGAGGGCGATGCGGTCTCGGCGATCGCATCGCCCAAGCTGCCGCGCGACCTGCCGGGCGTCCTTACGACTCAACAGGTGGAGGCACTCCTCAAAGCCCCCGATACCTCATCACCCGCGGGACTGCGCGATGCGGCGATGCTCGAGTTGCTCTATGCCTCGGGTGCCCGCATCTCAGAGCTTGCGGCGCTCAATGTGGAATCCATCTCATGGTCCGAGCGCACACTGCGCCTGTGGGGCAAGGGGAGCAAGGAGCGCATCGTTCCTCTGTACCGTCGCGCACTCGAGGCGACGCGTCTCTATATTGAGGAGGGGAGGCCGGAGTTGCTCGCTCGGGCAAAGCGCCGTGACCTCGCTACCGGGCCGCATCCGCTGTTTATATCGGCGCGCGGCAATCGCATGAGCGCTGCCATGCTCCGGCGGCGGTTCCATACGCTGGCGACGCTCGCCGGCATTCCGGCTGACATCGCCCCGCATGCGATGCGCCATACCTTTGCGACCGACTTGCTCGAGGGCGGTGCGGACCTGCGCTCGGTTCAAGAGCTGCTGGGTCATGCGAGCCTGTCCACGACGCAGATCTACACGCATCTCACACCCGATCGGCTCAAACGTGCCGTGGCTCAAGCCCATCCCCGCGGCGAATAGTGGCTGGGACGTCCCGCGCCGCACTCAGGTGTGTGGTTTTGATTGCGGGTTGGCAGGAAGATGCATTCCTGCTATCATTCATCGGGTTGCTTCACGGCAACATGTTTTTATCACGCACGCGCGGCTACTTCATACCGTGGTGCCCGGGCTTTGGTAGCACATGTCCGGGTTGGTTTTGGAGGATGACCCCGCGCGGAGGCAAACCACAGGAGGTTTAACATGGCTACCAAGATTAATATCCGCACCCTGCTCGAGGCCGGCTGCCACTTCGGTCACCAGACCCGTCGCTGGAACCCCAAGATGAAGCCGTTCATCTTCGGTGAGCGCAACGGCATCTACATCCTCGACCTCAAGCAGACCATCCTCGACGCCGACCAGGCCTACACCTTCGTCAAGAACGTCGCCAAGGGTGGCAACGTGCTGTTTGTCGGCACCAAGAAGCAGGCTCAGGAGGCCGTCAAGAACGCTGCTGAGCGCGCCAACATGCCTTACATCAACCAGCGTTGGCTCGGCGGCATGCTGACCAACTTCGTCACCATCCGCTCCCGCATTAACCGCATGGAGGAGCTCGAGGCTATGGTCGAGGACGGCCGCATGGCTGTTCTGCCCAAGAAGGAGCAGGCTGTGCTCGGCAAGGAGCTCACCAAGCTCCAGACCAACCTCGGTGGCGCCCGCGACATGAAGGGTCTGCCCCAGGCTCTCTTCGTCATCGACACCAAGCGCGAGGAGAACGCCATCAAGGAGGCCCAGCGCCTGAACATCCCCGTCGTCGCTCTGATCGACACCAACTCCGATCCCGACGAGGTCGAGTACGGCATCCCCTGCAACGATGACGCTATCTCCGCTGTCACCCTTATGTGCGAGCTCATGGCTGACGCCTGCCTCGCTGGCTCCGGCAAGGAGCAGGTCTCCGAGGCCGAGATGGCCGCTGAGCCCAAGGCCGAGTAAATCAGTCTTAGTTAATTCTTTTTCATCTCTTTGAAAGGAACCACAATGGCCCAGATTACCGCCGCTATGGTCAAGCAGCTCCGCGAGATGACCGACTCCCCGATGATGGAGTGCAAGAAGGCTCTCGTCGAGGCTGACGGCGACATGGACGCCGCTGTCGACGTTCTGCGTAAGAACGGCCTTGCCAAGGCTGCCAAGAAGGCTGGCCGTGAGACCAACGAGGGCGCTGTCGCCGCGTTCGTCTCCGAGGATGGCAAGACCGGCGCTCTGCTCGAGCTCTCCTGCGAGACCGACTTCGTTGGCTCCAACGCCAAGTTCACCGGCTTTGCTTCCAAGGTCGCTGAGGTTGTCGCCACCACCGAGCCGGCCGATGTCGACGCTCTGCTCGAGAAGCCGATGGGCGAGGAGACCGTTTCCTCCGAGCTCACCGAGATGATTCACATCATGGGCGAGAACATGAAGATCTCCCGCTTCGCTGCCCGCAAGGCTGAGAACGGCGCGCTCGCTTCTTACATCCACATGGGTGGTAAGATCGGCGTCCTCGTCGAGTTCGCCTTCGAGAAGGCCGAGACCGCTCAGGCTGAGTCCTTCAAGACCTTCGCTCACGACGTTGCCCTTCAGGTTGCCGCCGTCGCCCCGATCTGCGCTACCCGCGATCAGGTTCCGGCCGAGACCGTCGAGCACGAGAAGCAGATTTACATGGCCCAGGCTGCCGAGTCCGGCAAGCCCGAGGCTATCCAGGAGAAGATGGCTGTCGGCCGTCTGGAGAAGTTCTACAAGCAGTCCGTGCTCACCGAGCAGGAGTTCATTAAGGACAGCTCCCTCACCATCAAGAAGTACGCTGAGCAGGTCTCCAAGGAGCTCGGCGACACCATTACCGTCGTTGCCTTTGACCGTCTGGTCCGTGGCGAGTAAATAAGCTCTTGTAGCTGGTAATGAGCAGGCTGTGGGTTTTACTCACAGCCTGCTTTTTCATGGCTCTTCTTAGAGCCTTTGATAGAATGTTGAGAGTTCAATCTAAAGGAGGATCGCTTTGTCCGACATCCGATATAAACGTGTGCTTCTTAAGCTTTCCGGCGAAGCGCTGATGGGCGACGGCCAATATGGCATCGACCCCAAGGTTACCGACCATCTTGCTAAGCAGGTCAAGGAGCTGCTCGCCGTTGGCCATGAGGTCGGCGTCGTTGTCGGCGGCGGCAATATTTTCCGCGGCATGGCAGGCGCTGCCGGTGGCATGGAGCGTGCTCAGGCCGACTACATGGGCATGCTGGCAACCGTGATGAACGCGCTCGCCCTGCAGGATGCCTTCGAGCATAACGATGTTCCCTGCCGCGTGATGAGCGCTATCCAGATGAACGAGATCTGCGAGCCCTATATTCGCCGTCGCGCCATCAACCACCTTTCCAAGGGCAACGTCGTTATTTTTGCCGCCGGCTCGGGCAATCCGTACTTTACGACCGACACCGCCGCTGCTCTTCGTGCGTGCGAGATCGGCGCCGAGATTCTGATTAAAGCCACCAAGGTTGATGGCATTTACGACAAGGATCCCGTCAAGTGCGCCGATGCCGTCCGTTTTGACAAGATTACCTATCACGAGGTACTCGTCCGCGGTCTGCAGGTTATGGATTCCACGGCTACGGCATTGTGCCAGGATAACCGTATGCCGATTTTGGTCCTCAACATCGATGGCGAGGACACCGTCAAGCGCGCGCTTTCGGGTGAGCCCGTCGGCACGCTCGTCTATCAGGAGGATTAAGCATGGCAGAGAACATCACCGCCCACATGGACAAGTCGCTCGAGTCCCTCAAGCATAACTTCTCCAAGGTCCGTACCGGCCGAGCCAACGCTAACATTCTGTCCGACATCACCGTCGATTATTACGGTGTTCCCACGCCGGTCACGCAGGTGGCCGCCGTAAAGACCCCCGAGGCCCACATGCTGCTCATCGAGCCGTGGGACAAGGCGCTCATCAACGCTATCGTCAAGGCCATCGGCGCTTCCGATTTGGGTATTACCCCCAACTCCGATGGCACCGTCGTTCGTCTGCCGTTCCCGGCTCCCACCGAGGAGCGCCGTCGCGAGCTCGTCAAGGAGTGCCGCGAGTACGCAGAGCAGGCCAAGGTGTCTATCCGTAACATCCGTCGCGACTTCAACAACAAGCTCGAGCGCGATGAGGAGCTCACCGAGGACGATGTCCGTCGCGAGCAGGCCAAGGTCCAGAAGCACACCGATGAGTATGTCGCCAAGGTCGAGGAGCTTCTGAAGGAAAAAGAAGCCGAGGTCATGGAGATCTAAGGTGCAATACGACGAGCATAAACTGGTCGAGTACTTTGCCGACGCCCCTGCGGGCGTCGGTTTTTCCGACCTTGACCTCAATAACATTCCGCACCATATCTCGTGCATCATGGACGGCAACGGTCGTTGGGCTACGTCGCGCGGTCTTGCACGCACCGAGGGCCACAAGGCGGGTATTGTCTCCCTTCGCGAAATCATTACCGCCTGCGTGCGCCTGGGCGTCGACGTGCTTTCGGCCTATGCGTTTTCTACCGAAAATTGGAACCGCCCGCAGCATGAGGTCAACGTCTTGATGCATCTGTTTGCTAAGACGTTCATCGACGAGCTGCCGCTTCTGAAGCGCGAAAACGTGCGTGTTGTCTTTTTGGGTGACATTTCCGCGCTGCCCAAGAAGACCCGCGACGTTTTTGAACGCGGTCTTGCCGAGTGCGCCGATCACACCGGTATGACGCTGGCGCTTGCCGTCAACTACGGCGCGCGTGCCGAGATTACCCGCGCTGTCCGTCAGATCGCATTCGACGCTGCCGCCGGTAAGATCGATCCTGCCGCAATTGATGACGACATGGTGGCTTCCCACCTCTATACCGCTGGCCTTCCCGATCCTGAGCTTGTGATTCGCACTTCTGGTGAGCTGCGCCTTTCGAACTATCTGCTGTGGCAGGTGGCTTATTCCGAATTCTACGTCACCGATACCTATTGGCCCGACTTTGATCGTTGGGGCCTTGTCGACGCCATTTTGGCCTATCAGGGCCGTGACCGTAGGTTTGGTGGACTGAGCAAGACCGAGGAGGCTTAATCGTGTCCGATCGTCCCAAGGCAACTGCTCCCAAAGCGCCTGCGCGCAAAGCTGCCACTGCGGGAGCGCCTGCGGCGAAGAGCGGAACCGGTACGTGGCTGGCGGGCTTTATTACCCGTGCCGCCGCCGGTATCGTCTACGCCGTTGTCTTTATCCTGTGCCTGGTTTTGGGTATCGTGCCCACGGCCATCTTTGTTTCTGTCATGAGCGGTCTGTGCTGCTATGAGTTTTTCCGTATGACAAGGCTCGATGGCAAGATGGCTAACGAGCGCATGGGTATCGCTGCCGCCGTACTCTTTCCGCTGTCGGCGTTGGGCGATTCGATGTTGCTGAATGCCCTGCTTTTTGCTCTGATGCTCGCTGTGGGCATTTGGTATGTCTGGTCGCCGCGTACCCGAATCTCTGATGTGGCCGTGACGCTCATGGGTCCCATTTACACTGGCTTTATGCTGTCGGCTATCGTGCTGCTGCGCGATGCCGTGCCCGGTTTTGCCGGCGCCCTGCTTTCGGTGGGCGTTTGCGCGTCCCTTTGGGTCTCCGATTCGTTTGCCTACATCGTGGGCAGCCGTATCGGCAAGCATAAGATGGTTCCCAAGATCTCTCCCAAAAAGAGCTGGGAGGGGTTTGTCGGCGGCATCCTGGGCTCGGTTTTGATTTGGCTCATCCTGTGGGCGACGCACCTCTACAAGCTCAGCCTGCCCTATGCGCTGCTGTGCGGCGTGGTCGTGTCCATTCTGGGCGTTATCGGCGACCTTATCGAGTCGCGCATCAAGCGCGGTGTGGGCGTCAAGGATTCCGGTAACCTTATCCCGGGCCACGGCGGCATGCTCGATCGAAGCGATTCGCTTATCTTCGGCTGCATCACCGCGCAGCTGATGCTGATGATCGGAGGCGTGCTGTAATGTCCTTCCAGACGACGTATGGCCCCGATGGACGTCTCCGTGTTGCCATCCTGGGCTGTACGGGCTCTATCGGCACTCAGGCGCTCGATGTGTGCCGCCAGCATGCCGATCTCCTGCAGGTGACGGCGCTGTCCGTTAACTCCAGTACCTCCGAGCTCGTTGCCGCTGCCCGCGAGTTCTCGGTTCCGGCGGTTGCCGTGGCCGATGTCGCTCATGGCGATGACGCCGTGCTGCAGGAGCTGCCCGAGGGAACGAAGCTTGGCGTTGGCGCGCAAGCGGTTTGCGAGCTCGCGCGTCGCGACGATGTCGACTGCGTGCTCGTCGCTATTGTGGGCGCCGCCGGTCTCGAGGCGAGCCATGCGGCCTTGACCTCAAATAAGCGCCTTGCCCTTGCCAACAAGGAGTCCCTCGTCGTCGGTGGCGACTTGCTTATGCCGTTGGCGCAACCGGGCCAGCTTATTCCAGTCGATTCTGAGCACTCCGCCATCTACCAGTGCTATCTGGGGGAGAACCCACGCGAGGCTCATTGTATTTGGCTCACCTGCTCGGGCGGTCCGTTCTTTGGCCGCACGCGCGACGAGCTCGATCGCGTGACGCGCGCCGATGCCCTCGCACATCCCACGTGGGCCATGGGTGCAAAGATCACCATTGACTCCGCCACCCTCATGAACAAGGGCCTGGAGCGCATTGAGGCCATGCATCTGTTTAATTGCGACCTCGATTTCATTAACGTGGTCGTGCAGCGTCAGTCCAAGATTCACTCTATGGTCGAGTTCGCCGACGGCTCCGTGATGGCGCATCTCGGTGCTTCCGACATGCGTATTCCCATCCAGTTCGCGTTCTCGTATCCCGAGCGTTGGGATACCCCGGCGCCTCGTATCGATTTTCGCGAGCTGGGGCAGCTCACGTTTGATGCTGCCGACATGGATACCTTCCGCTGTCTGGCACTGGCCGAGCGTGCCGGCAAGACGGGTGGCACCATGCCGTGCGTGCTCAATGCCGCCAACGAAGTTGCTGTCGATGCCTTCCTGCACGATGGCTGCAGCTTTACCGATATCGATCGCATTGTGGAATCCTGCATGGATGCCCACGATACGCAGGTTGTCGATTCGTTTGAGCAGCTTCGCGACATCGATGCGTGGGCGCGTGAAAAGGCTGCGCAGGTGCTCGTCGCAACCCGTTCCTAACCCATAAGGATTGCTTTTTCGTTTTATGGATACTGTTCTGAGCGTTCTCTCATCGGTCTTCTGGGGCCTGCTGATGCTTTCCGTCCTCGTGTTTTTGCACGAGGGCGGCCACTTTTTGGCGGCGCGTGCCTGCGGCGTCCGTGTGACCGAGTTCTTTTTGGGTCTGCCGTGCCGCTTTGACATCCATTACACGTCGCGTCGCATTGGAACCAAGTTTGGCGTGACGCCGCTGCTGCTGGGTGGCTACGCTGCCATCTGCGGTATGGATCCGACCGATGTCTCGTGCGCCGATCGCGTGCTCGCGGCTATCTACCGTCATGGTCGCGTGACCGTGGCCGACCTTGCTGTCGAGCTCGAGCTTTCCGAGGAGGATGTGCTCGAGGCTTGTGCTCTGTTGCTGGGCTGGGGCTCCATCGCACCTTGGTATGAGGATGGGGAGAAGCCCTCACCGAGCTACTATCCCACCAAGTATCAGACACTGCCTCGAGACGCTGCGGGTTACACCACCTTTGACGGCCGCCGGTTCGATCGAGAGCATGCGACTGCCGAGGGCGATGTGTGGGAGCTGCCGTACGGCGAGGCCGAGTTCCTTGCGCAAGAGCGTTCGCATACCTATCTGGGCCAGGGCTTTCTCAAGCGCGCCTTTATGCTGCTCGCGGGCATTCTCGTCAATATCCTAACGGGTTTTTTGCTCCTTATGAGCATCTATTCCATTGCGGGTGTCACCGTGCCAATGGATACCAACGTGATCGGTCAGGTTGACGAAGGCTCGATTGCCGCCGCCGCGGGAATCGAGGGCGGCGATGCGATCCTTTCGGTCGACGGAGTATCGTGCTCTACTTGGATGGACGTTTACGATGCCATCGGCAAGGCTGCCGGTAAGGACGATATCGCCATCGAGTACGAGCGTGACGGCAAGCAGCATTCGACCACGGTTGCGCTCAAAGAGGACGAGCGCCTAGGTGTGTATGCCTCTACGCAGGTGGTCCGTTTAGACCCCATCACCTCGGCGCGTCTGTCATTCTCCTATGTTGTGCAGACGGCGGATGGCGTTATGCGCCTACTCCAGCCGCAGCATACGATGGAGATTCTCGACCAGTCCTCGTCGATCGTGGGCATCAGCGTCATGTCCTCTCAGGCGGCTGCTGCCGGCCCCGTAACGTTCCTGTCGTTTGCCGCGCTCATTTCGTTCTCGCTGGGTTTTATGAACTTACTGCCCATCCCCCCGCTCGACGGCGGTAAGTTAGTCATCGAGATTATTCAAAAGATTGCGGGTCGCGAGCTGCCTCTCAAGGCTCAGACGATTGTGAGCTATGTGGGCATCGCGCTCTTCGCATTGCTGTTTGTCTATATGCTTCGTTCCGATATCCTTCGTTTTATTCTGTAGGGGAGTGTTTGGATTGTCTTTATCCCATCCTTTGCCGCGCGAGCTGACGCGCCCCGTTTATGTGGGCGGCGTGCAGATCGGTGGTGGCGCTCCGGTGGTGGTTCAGTCCATGACCTGTACCGATACCGCTGATGCCCAGGCAACGCTTGTTCAAGTGTGTGCGTTGGCGCAGGCTGGCTGCGATATCGTGCGCGTGAGCGTGCCCACCGAGGCCGCGCTTGAGGGTTTCCGCACCATCTGTGCCGAGTCTCCGGTGCCAATCGTTGCCGATATCCACTTTAACCACAAGCTGGCCATTGGCGCTGTGGAGGCCGGTGCCGCCAAGCTCCGCATCAATCCCGGCAATATCGGCGATTGGGCTAAGGTCGATGCCGTCATCGACGCCGCCGGCGCCGCGGGCTGTGCGATTCGCATTGGCGTGAACGCGGGCTCGCTTGAGCAAGATATTGCCGAGCGCGACGATCTTTCGCAGCCCGAAAAGCTCGTGATGTCGAGCGAGCGTTTCGTCAAGCATTTTGAAGACCGCGGCTTTACGAACATCGTGCTTTCGGCTAAGGCCCATAGCGTGCAAACGACGCTCGATACCTATCGAGCCTTGTCGCGTGAGATTCCCCACGTTCCGCTTCACCTGGGCGTGACGGAGGCTGGGACCAAGCTCCAAGGTACTATCAAGAGCTCTGTAGGCTTGGGTATCTTGCTTTCCGAAGGCATTGGCGACACCATGCGTGTGTCGCTCACGGCCGATCCGCTTGAGGAGCCGCCGGTCGCTTGGGGTATTCTGCAGTCGCTGGGCCTGCGTCGCCGTGGCCCCGAGATTGTCTCGTGCCCCACGTGCGCCCGCTGCCAGGTTAATCTCATTCCCATCGCCGAGGAGGTCACCGAGCGGCTTAAGAACTACTCCGCGCCGCTTTCGATCGCCGTGATGGGATGTGCCGTTAATGGCCCCGGTGAGGCTTCTGATGCCGACCTGGGCGTTGCTTGCGGACGTGGTCAGGCCTTGCTCTTTTCGCATGGCCGGATCATTGGTAAAGTAGCTGAGGACCAAATTGTCGACGCGCTTATGGCCGAGGTCGACAAGCTTATTGAGGAGAAATAAATGACCCGAGCAATGTATATGTCTAAGCTCTACGCGCCGACGCTTAAAGAGGATCCGGCGGACGCTGAGCTCGCCAGCCACCGCCTGCTGCTCCGTGCCGGCATGATCCGCAAGGAGGCCGCCGGTCTGTATTCCTATCTGCCGCTTGCTTGGCGCTCGATCCGCAAGATTGAGAACATCGTGCGCGACGAGATGGACGCTGCCGGCGCCCAGGAGCTTATGATGCCTATCATGGTCGACGCCGAGTTGTGGCGTGAGTCCGGACGCATCGACGCCTATGGCAAGGAGCTTGTGCGCTTTGACGACCGTCACGGTCGCGAGTTCGTCCTGGGCCCCACGCACGAAGAGACCGTCACGGCTCTGGTGCGCAACGAGCTGCGCTCCTACAAACAGCTGCCCGTCAACCTGTACCACATTCAGGATAAGTTCCGCGACGAGTTCCGTCCCCGCTTTGGCCTGATGCGCGGTCGCGAGTTCATCATGAAGGACGCCTACAGCTTCTCCGCCACGCAGGTGAGCCTGCAGGAGGAGTACGACAAGATGAAGCAGGCCTATGCCAACATTTGCGAGCGCTGCTACATCAAGGCCTTGCCCGTTGTCGCCGACTCCGGCGAGATCGGTGGCGATACCTCCGTCGAGTACATGGCTTTGGCCGACGCCGGCGAGGCTTCGCTCGTCTACTGCGACGATTGCGGCTTCGCTGCCGACGATGAGGCCGCAAGCACCAAGGTCGTTGTGACCGAGGGTCCTGGCGACGGTACGCTTACCAAGGTCGAGACTCCGGGCATGGGCACCATCGAGGCCGTTGCAAAGTTCTTCGGCTTCCCCGAGAACGGCACGCGCAAGTCGCTGGCACTCATCGACGCCGAGGGCAAGCCCGTCGTGGCCATTGTCCCGGGTGATCATGAGCTCAATGACTGCAAGGCCGAGCACGTCTTTGGCAAGGGTTATCGTATGATGACCGATGAGGAGCTCCAGACCTACGGTCTGCATAAGGGCTTTATCGGACCGGTTAACCTGCCCGAGGGCATTCGTCTGGTGTGCGACGAGAGCCTGCGCGAGTCCAAGCAGTGGGCCTGCGGTGCCAACGAGGTCGATTATCACTTTACCGGTGCCTGCCCCGAGCGCGACTTTACCGTCGATGAGTGGGCCGACTTGGTAACCGTCGTTGCCGGCGATCCCTGCCCGCACTGCGGCAAGCCGCTCTCTGCTGCTCGCGGCATCGAGGTCTCCCAGGTCTTCCAGCTGGGCACCAAGTATTCCGAGGCAATGGGTGCCACCTTTATGGATGAGGACGGCAAGGAGAAGCCGCTCATCATGGGTTGTTACGGCGTGGGCGTGTCCCGCTCGCTTGCTGCCGTCGTGGAGCAGCACAATGACGAGCACGGTATCGTCTGGCCGGTCTCCGTTGCCCCGTACGAGGTCGCGGTGATTCCGCTTGATCCCAAGAAGGAAGAGTGCGCTACCGTCTGCGAGCAGATTGTTGATGGCCTGTGTTCCGAGGGTATCGAGGTCGTCGTCGACGATCGCGATGAGCGTCCGGGCTTTAAGTTTGCCGATAACGACCTTATGGGCTTCCCGTATCAGGTGGTTCTGGGCAAGCGCGGCCTTAAGAACGGTACCGTTGAGCTCAAGGACCGTGCTACGGGCGAGCGCGAGGATGTAGCGATCGACGAGGTCGTCGCCAAGGTTGCCGAGCTTGTTAAGGCGGCCCGCCGTTAATCGACAATTTCGCTTGTAGTTCGATATACGGGACGGCCCCGCATTTCTCCAGATCGGGGAGATGTGGGGCCGTCCTTTTATCTTGTGGCATCCTTGATATCTAAAAGGAAAACCCCACAGCCCAAGTGAGCTGCGGGGTTTCCTTTGTGCCTCCGATGCGAAATGAATCGCTCAGATATTACTGATAATCGACGACGTCGATCCAGTTCTTAAGGAACTCATCGTTCACGTTGCGCTTGCGAGCGAGCTCGGAAGCGGCGACGATGCTCGTCCACTGACGCACGACCTGCATGGGCATGTCGGCGCGGTCGCAGTAGAGCTCCAGGTAGGCCTCAGCCTGATCCTTGCTGTTGAGAGCAAAGAGCAGGTAGGTGGTGGCAACGTCGGCAGCAGGGGAACCCTGGGTGGCGTGTGCCCAGTCGCACACATAGAGCTGGCCGTCGTCGCCGACGATGACGTTGGAGGGGTTGAAGTCGCCGTGGCAGACCTTGAACTCCTTGGTCATGCCGTCCAGACGCTCCTGAAGGTTGTAGCGCGTGGTGGCATTGAGCTGATCAAGGCTGTCGATCATGCGGGCGAACTTGTCGCGCTGACGGTTGAGCAGCGGGGAGGTGTAGCCGTGGATCTCGATCTGGAGGTCGACGAACATCTCGAGGTACTCACCAAAGCGCTGGGGCTCGGCAGTCATCTTCTCGGCAAGGGTGGTGCCCGGAACCTTCTCGGTCACGAGCGCCCAGCCGTTGGCGTTCTCGAGCTGGGAAACCTCGAGAGCCTTGGGGCTGCGGATGCCGCACTCATTGATGCGGGCAAGATTCAAAGCCTCGTTGAACACGTCGGAGACGGGCTTGGTCTCGTTAAAGACCTTGACGATCTTGTCGCCCAGGTCGTAAACGACCTTGTTGCCGCGACGGACGAGCTCGGTCTTGGAATCGGGTAGCAGCATGGTTGCATCCTTTCAACGATGCGATAGAAGCGACGGCGGGGGTGTGTGAAACACCCGTGCACCCCCGCCGTTAAAAACCGTGCTAAAACTAGCAGACGGCGTAGTCCTGAGGCTCGCGGCCGTAGTAGGCGTCCAGGTAGAGCTCCTTGATCTCGCTCATGAGCGGGTAGCGCGGGTTAGCGCCGGTGCACTGGTCGTTGAATGCCTGCTCGGTCATCTCGTCGAGGGTGTCGAGGAAGTACTGCTCGTCAACACCGTAGTCGGCGATGGTCTTCTTGACACCGATGAAGTCCTTGAGCTCCTCGAGCTTCGTGATGAAGTTCTCGAAGACCTCCTTGTCGTCCTTGCCCTCGATGCCGCAGTACTTGGCCATCTCGGCGTAGTTGTGCAGCGCGTTGGGGTAAGGATACTGGGAGAAGGTACCCATCTTGACGGGAGCCTCGGCGGCGTTGTAGCGCATGACGCGGGTCAGGATGACGGCGTTTGCGAGGCCGTGGGGCAGGTGATGGAAAGCGCCGAGCTTGTGGGCCATGGAGTGGTTGAGGCCCAGGAAGGCGTTGGCGAAGGCCATACCGGCCATGCAGGAGGCGTTGTGCATCTCCTCGCGGGCGTGCGGGTCCTTGGCGCCGTTCGTGAAGCTGGAGGGCAGGTTCTCGAAGACGAGCTTAGCAGCACGCTCGGAGAGGCCCTTGGTGTAGTCGGAAGCCATGATGGAGACGTAGGACTCGATGGCGTGGGTCATGACGTCGATGCCGGAGGCAGCGGTCAGGCCGCGCGGGGCGGTCATGCAGTTGTCGGCGTCGACGATAGCCATGTTGGGGAGCAGCGCGTAGTCGGCGAGCGGCCACTTGATGCCGGTCTCCTTGTCGGTGATGATGGCGAACGGCGTGCACTCGGAGCCGGTACCCGAAGAGGTCGGAACGGCGACGAAGTAGGCCTTCTTGCCCATCTCGGGGAAGGTGAAGATACGCTTGCGGATGTCCATGAAGTCCATGGCCATGTCCTCAAACTTGCACTCGGGGTGCTCGTACATCATCCACATGATCTTGCCGGCATCCATAGCGGAGCCACCGCCGACGGCGATGATGACGTCCGGCTCAAAGAGAGCCATCTGCTTGGCGCCGCGACGTGCGCACTGCAGCGACGGATCGGGCTCGACGTCGTAGAAGCAGTCGTGGGCGATGCCCATCTCGTCGAGCTTGGCCTCGATGGCGCGGGTGTTGCCATTCTTGAAGAGGAACTGGTCGGTGACGATGAAGGCGCGCTTCTTGCCCATGACGTTGCCCAGCTCGTCGAGGGCGACGGGCGTGGAACCCTTCTTGAAGTAGACCTTCTCGGGAGCGCGGAACCACAGCATGTTCTCACGGCGCTCGGCCACAGTCTTAACGTTGATCAAGTGCTTCACCCCAACGTTCTCGGAGACGGAGTTGCCGCCCCAGGAGCCGCAGCCCAGGGTCAGAGACGGCTTCATGCCAAAGTTGTACAGGTCACCGATGCCACCGTGCGAGGACGGGGTGTTGATGACGATACGGCAGGCCTTCATGACGTGCTCGAACAGGCTGATCTTCTCGGCCTGTGCGGGGTGCACGTACAGAGAGGCGGTGTGGCCCGGGCCACCGGCGAGCACCAGGTGCTCGGCCTTGTCGACGGCCTCCTGGAAGTCCTTGGCGTGGTACATGGCCAGGACCGGGGAGAGCTTCTCGTGGGAGAACTCCTCCTTGGCGGGGTCGGTGGAGGTGACCTCGGCGATCAGGATCTTGGTCTTGGCGGGAACCTCGATGCCGGCGAGCTCGGCGATCTTGGCGGCAGCCATGCCGGGGATGCGGTGATCGAGAGCGCCGTTCTTGAACATGGCGGCACGCAGGGCCTCCATCTCGGCACCCTGCTTGACGAAGTAGCAGCCGCGCTTCTGGAACTCGGCCTTGACCTGGTCATAGATGGTGTCGATGACGGTCACGGACTGTTCGGAAGCGCAGATCATGCCGTTGTCGAAGGTCTTGGAGTGAATGATGGAGTTGACGGCGAGCAGCACGTCGGCGGTGTCGTCGATGACGACCGGGGTGTTACCGGCGCCAACGCCCAGGGCGGGCTTGCCCGAGGAGTAGGCGGCCTTGACCATGCCCGGGCCACCGGTGGCGAGGATGATGTCGACGTCGCGCATGACCATGTTGGTCAGCTCGATGGAGGGGACATCGACCCAGCCGATGATGCCCTCGGGGGCGCCGGCCTTGACGGCGGCGTCAAGCACGAGCTTGGCGGCGGCGATGGTGCACTTGGCGGCAGCCGGGTGCGGGGAGATGATGATGGCGTTGCGGGTCTTCAGGCTGATCAGCGTCTTGAAGATCGCGGTGGAGGTGGGGTTGGTCGTCGGGATGACGGCGCCCACGATGCCGATGGGCTCGGCGATCTTGGTGATGCCGTAAGCCTCGTCGCGCTCCAGGACACCACAGGTCTTGGTGTTCTTGTAAGCGTTGTAGATGTACTCTGCGGCGTAGTGGTTCTTGATGACCTTGTCCTCAAGAACGCCGCGGCCGGTCTCCTCGATGGCCATCTTCGCCAACGGGATACGAGCCTTGTTGGCGGCCATGGCGGCCTCATAGAAGATCTTGTCGACCTGCTCCTGCGTGTACGTAGCAAAAAGCGCCTGGGCCTCTCGCATCTGAGCGAGCTTAGCCTCAAGCGCCTCTACGTTGTCCACAATTGCGGGAGTAGTGTTTTCCGGTGACTTTTTCACCATTTGTGTCTCCTTGCGATCGGAGATTTACCCTACGAGATGCATGATAGCAAGAAATAATTCGGTGAACGGTCAGATTCCCGTAAAAGACAAACTAAAACGCTTCAATAAACTGAAGCGTTTTAACTAAAACTATCTGCCTGCTCCACCGCCCCGCTCATTGGGGACAGGCTTACATGAGTGCTTTCACTCATTTGGGACAGACATCGTTTTGCCATTTTGCCGTTCTGGACCTGTTTTTGCCGCTCATTGGATATAAATAGGTCACAGGCTCAGCATTTCGCGTTCCTTCTCTCCTTTTAGGTGTTGCCTGTTCAGTTTGAAAGGAGAGATTATGCCCCGATGCGCCCGCGCCGTTTCGCTCACCGGCTATTACCACGTCTTTGACCGTGGCAACTCCAAGCAGATTATTTTTGAAGATGACTCTGACCGATATCGTTTCTTATCGGACATCTCGGACAGGTTTGCACGCCATAAAGTGGCAGTGTTGGCTTGGTGCCTTATGGACAACCACTTCCATTTGATGGTTGATGACCCATATGACAACCTTTCAAAGGCAATGCAGTGCGCACTGACGGCGTATGCTAAGTATTTCAATGGGAAAACGGGAAGAACGGGCCATCTGTTTGACAATCGCTATTCGCGTGTTGCGGTTGAGTCAGACACACAGGCGGTGCAGCTACTCGATTATATCCATCTCAATCCTGTGAAAGGTTCGATCGACTCTCTCGAAGCATACCGCTGGTCAAGCTTTAGGGCATACCAGCTGGGCTATGATCCCTTTGACATCTGTGATGCGGCCCCTATGCTCGATATTGTCGGTGGCTCCCGTTGCTATTGCGAGCATCTCGAGGAAGTTGCCGGGTGCATCTGGTCAATGGAGGTTCTTCCACGCCGGCGGATCCCCGATGAGGAGGCCCTTTCCGTTGCGCGCGAAGTTCTGCCGAGCATAGATCCTTCGCTGCTCAAGGCCCTGCCACGCCCCGAACGCGATGCCTGCCTGCTGAGGCTCAGGCGGGCACATCTCACGGTTAAGCAAATTGCCCGTATCACCGGTATCGGCGCCACGAGCGTGACCAAGGCAACTGCAGGCTGGAAGGATGCAGCGTGAGGCAGGAGCCGGAGCCAGTCGGTGTGCCGCTTGCGTGCGCCATGTCTGTCCCCAATGCGTGAAAACACTCATCTAAGTCTGTCCCCAATGACTGCAAAAAAGCGCCCTCCGTAGGGGAGGGCGCCTTTGGTAAGTTCTATATGAACGCGAGGTCTTTGACCCGGAGAGTCCGAGGTACTTGTTGGTAAGACCTTATTTAGGAGCGCGCAACCTTGCCGGACTTGAGGCAGGTGGAGCAAACGTTCATCTTGCGACGGTGACCATCGACGACGACGTACACGCGCTGGATGTTGGGGCGGAACTTACGGTTGGTGACGCGGTGAGAGTGGCTGATGGAGCGACCGGCAACGGGGTGCTTACCGCAAACTTCGCAAACTTTGGACATAACTGACCCTCCTTGGGCGACAAACGAACATGTCGCGTTAACAAACAAGCCTGAACTATAGCACAGAAGCAGCTCCCTGTGCGCAATCTACACAGAGATATTCCTCTTTTGGCGATAGTGCCCACGCTACGGCCCTGGACGTAGATCCGATTTGCGTGCAGCAGAGGGGATTATGCCAGCTCGAATCAAGGTTTTCAAGCTCGTCCCACAAATATATATAGGTTTATGGAGTGTTGGGCTCCGTTTACGGATTGCTCTGTATTTATGCTCGCAATTAAGCTCGAGGTTGGCTACACTATCCAGTGACCATTAAAGGGGTACGAGATACCCACATGGAATTACATTGCTGCCAAAGAGCAGCCCTTCCTGTGGGTGTCTGGTCCGCTTTGAGCGGTCGGGCATCTATTTTTTTGACTGTGTCAGCAGTCAAGACATGTGAGGAAGGAGATCGATGGGCACGACTTCCCCCAAGGCGGTCATCATGGACGAGACCGCCGTCAATCGAGCGATGACCCGCATCGCGCACGAGATTCTCGAGCGCAACGAGGGCTGTGAAGACCTCGCTCTGGTCGGTATCGTCACGCGCGGCGACCTTCTGGCAAAGAAGCTCGCCGAGGAGATCAAGGAGATCGAGGGCGTCGACGTTCCGCTCGGCAGCCTGGACATCAGCTTCTACCGCGATGACTATGCGACCAATTTCGCTCCCGCGATCCACGCTACCAACATTCCCTTCAGCGTCGACGGCAAGCGCGTCGTGCTGGTGGACGACATCCTGTATACGGGCCGTACCATCCGCGCCGCTCTCGACGCCGTCATGGACCTGGGCCGTCCGAGCCGCATTGAGCTGGCAGTCCTCGTTGACCGCGGCCACCGCGAGCTCCCCATCTCGCCGGACTTTGTCGGCAAGAACGTTCCCTCGTCGCATGAGGAGAACGTGCACCTATATATGAAGGAAGTCGACGGCCACACCGCTGTCGAGATTAATGACGTCGCGCCGGGTTCCCACGTGGGCTCCGCGCCGCTGGGAGGTGAGTAGTACCGTGGCGTTCAACCATAAGCACCTGATCGACATTACCGAGTACTCCGAAGAGGACATCAAGCTCATCCTCGAGACCGCCAAGGCGTTCTCCGAGGTCAACGAGCGTGCCATCAAGAAGGTCCCCACGCTCAAGGGCAAGACCATCGTCAACATGTTCAACGAGCCCTCGACGCGCACCCGCAGCTCCTTCGAGCTCGCCGAGAAGCGTCTTTCGGCCGACAGCCTTAACTTTGGCGGCTCCTCGACCTCCACGGTCAAGGGCGAGAGCCTCGTCGACACCGTCGAGACCCTCAACGCCTATAAGATCGACTGCATCGTCGTGCGCGACAAGCACGCCGGCGCTCCCTACATCGTCACGCAGAACTCGCCCGCAAGCGTCATCTGCGCCGGCGACGGCAAGCACAACCATCCCACGCAGGCCCTGCTCGACCTGTACACCATCTGGGAGCACAAGGGTGACTTCCACGGTCTGAAGGTCGCCGTCGTCGGCGATATCGCCCACTCCCGCGTTTGCGGCTCGCTGATCCCCGCCCTTAAGATCATGGGCTGCGAGACCTACGCCGTCGCCCCCGGCACGCTGCTGCCGCCGTCGCCCGAGGTCTTGGGCTGCGACCACGTGACGAGCGACCTTGATTCCGTCCTGCCCGAGCTGGACGTCGTCTACATGCTGCGCGTGCAGCAGGAGCGTCTCGAGGGTGCTCCGTTCCCGACCATTCGCGAGTACCACAAGCTCTTCGGCCTGACCAAGGACCGCGAGAAGCTCATGAAGCCCGATGCGATCATCTGCCACCCGGGCCCCATCAACCGCGGCGTCGAGTTCGACTCCTATATGGCCGACCACCCGCAACGCTCCGTCATCCTGGAGCAGGTCTACGCCGGTATCTGCGTGCGTATGGCTATCCTGTATCTGCTGCTTGGAGGTGCCGATAATGGCCTTGCTTCTTAAGAATGCCCACGTCGTCGACCCGTCCGTCGAGCTTGACGGTGTCGTTGACGTCCTGATTGACGGCGATAAGATCGCCGAGGTCGGCGAGAATCTCACCGTCGAGGGAGCCGAGGTCCGCGACCTTTCCGGCAAGTACCTCGTCCCCGGCCTGGTGGATATGCACGTTCACCTTCGCGAGCCCGGCTACGAGGTCAAAGAGGACATCGAGAGCGGCACCCGCGCAGCTGCCAAGGGCGGCTTTACCGGCGTGTGCGCCATGCCCAACACCGATCCCGTCACCGATAACGGCACTGTCGTGGAGTTCGTCAAGTCCCGCGCTGCCGAGGTCGGCCACTGCCGCGTCTATCCGTCGGGCGCCATGACCCGCGGTCTTAAGGGCGAGGCCATGTCCGAGATGGGCGATATGGTCGCCCACGGCGCCGTCGCCTTCACCGACGACGGTCGCGGCGTGCAGGGCGCTGGCATGCTCCGTCGCTGCATGGACTACGGCAAGATGTTCGGCAAGGTCTTTATGAGCCACTGCCAGGACGAGGACCTGGTCGGCCACGGCCAGATCAACGAGGGCAAGGTCTCGACCCGTCTGGCTCTCGAGGGTTGGCCGGCTGCCGGCGAGGAGCTCCAGATCGCCCGCGACATCGAGATCGCCAAGCTGACTGGTGCCAAGCTGCACATCCAGCACATCTCCACCGCCCATGGCCTGGAGATCGTGCGTGCCGGTAAGGCCGCTGGCGTTCAGGTTACCTGCGAGGCCACCCCGCACCACATGTTCCTGACCGAGAACGACCTGGACGAGACCTACAACACCTCGCTCAAGGTCAACCCGCCGCTGCGTACCGAGGAGGATGCCGAGGCCATCCGTCAGGGCGTCATCGACGGCACCGTCGACGTTATCGTCACCGATCACGCTCCTCACACCCCGTGGGAGAAGGCCCGTGAGTTCGAGCTTGCGCCCTTTGGTATGATCGGCCTCGAGACCTCGCTGTCGCTCGTACTCACCGAGCTGGTCAACACGGGCAAGATGAGCATGGGCCGCATGGTCGAGCTCATGGCCATCAAGCCGCGTGAGATCCTGGGTCTCGACCAGGTTCAGGTCAAGGCGGGCTCCGTTGCCGACCTGACCGTGTTCGACCCCTCCGCAACCTGGACGGTTGGCGAGGACGGTTACGAGTCGCGCGCCGAGAACTCCGGTTTTGCCGGCCGCACGCTCACCGGTCGTGCCACCGATGTGTTTGTCGGCGGTAAGCAGACGCTTGCCGACGGCTGCATCTGCTAGCATAGCCTTATCGCTTTTGTGCGCGGCGCCCTTGCGGTGCCGCGCTTTCTATTAGTTTGGACCATGCAACCGCATGGGGGATTGGAGCGTCTATGCCCACACCTTCCACTGCACGCATGCACGACTTCGAGGTCGTCTCGAACCGGGAGATTGCCGACGGCATCTTCTCGCTCGTCATCTCGGCCCCCAAGCTTGCAAGTGCGCTCAAGCCCGGTCAGTTTGTGAACATCGCCGTACCCGGCGATGCGTCCTCGCTGCTTCGCGTGCCCCTGAGCTACTACCGCGCCGACGCCGAGGCCGGCACCGTCGAGCTGTGGTACGCCGTCGTGGGCGACGATACCCGTCGTTTGTCCCAGATGGGCTCTGGCTCCACCTCTAACCTGCTGGGCCCCGGTGGCCGTGGCTGGATGGTACCCGAGGGCACCAGGAAGGCCCTGCTCGTCGCCGGTGGCATCGGTGTTCCGCCCGTGCTGTGCCTTGCCGACAAGCTTTCCGAGCAGGGTGTGGCCGTCGACGTGTGCCTGGGCTTTGGCACCGCGTCCAAGGCCGTGGGTGTCGATGAGTTCCGCGCGCTGGGCGCCACGGTCAACGTTTGCACCGATGATGGCACGCTGGGCACGCACGGTTTTTGCACCGACCCGGCAGCCGAGCTGCTCGGCGAGGGCGGCTACGACTATGTGGCCAGCTGCGGCCCCGCTGTCATGATGAAGAAAGTCGCCACCGCTGCCGCCGAGGCCGGTGCGTACTGCGAGGTGTCGCTTGAGCGCATGATGAGCTGTGGCTTTGGCGCCTGCAACACCTGCAATGTCGAGACGGTCGACGGTATGAAGGGTGCTTGCATGTGCGGCCCCGTGTTCGATGCTTCCAAGGTGGTGGTCTTCTAGTGGGTACCGTGAACATGGCCGTCGATTTCGGCGGCGTCAAGATGCAGAACCCCATCAACACCGCAGCCGGTACCTTTGGCTACGGTTGGCAGTTCCAGAACTTCTTTGATGTTTCCCAGCTGGGCGCCATCACCACCAAGGGTTGCGCTGCCGAGCCCTGGCCCGGCAATCCCGCGCCCCGCATGGCTGAGATTCCCGGCGGTATGATCAACTCCGTGGGCCTTCAGAACCCCGGCGTGGCTGCCTTTGCCCGCGAGTCCGGTCCGTGGCTCGAACAGCTGTCCAAGGACGGCTGCCAGGTCATCTGTCAGGTTGCCGGCCACTCCGTTGACGAGTTTGTCCGCGCGCTCGAGATGTATGTCGAGCTGTGCCCCTGGGCTGCCGGCTACGAGATCAACGTGAGCTGCCCTAATATCGCCGCCGGCGGTGCCGCCATGGGCTCTACGCCCGAGGGCGCCTCATCCGTTATGGCTGCCTGCCGCAAGGTGACCGATAAGCCGCTGTTCGTGAAGATGGCGCCGGTCAACGTCGCCGAGATTGCCAAGGCCCTCGAGGCTGCCGGCGCCGACGGCCTTTCGGTCATCAACTCCATTCAGGGCATGGCCATCGACGTCCATACCCGCAAGTCCCGCGTGGCCAAGCCCAAGGGCGGCCTTTCGGGCCCGCTGTGCCACCACATCGCCGTGCGCATGGTCTGGGAGGTTGCCCAGGCCGTCGATATCCCCATCAACGGCGTCGGCGGTGTCATGACCGGCGAGGATGCGGCCGAGTTTATCCTGGCCGGCGCCACCTGCGTGTCGGTCGGCATGGCCAACTTCGTCGATCCGTGCGCTTCGCTCAAGATCGCGCACGAGCTCGAGGCCTGGGCTGAGTCCCAAGGCGTGAAGGACATCAACGAACTGGTAGGTGCTTTCGAATGCTAGAGACCGATGCCCGCGACCGCGTAATCGTCGCTCTCGACTGCGACCGCGAGCGTGCGCTCGAGCTTGCCCACGAGCTTTCGGGCCATGCCGCCTGGCTTAAGGTTGGTATGACGCTCTATTACGCTGAGGGCCCCGAGATCGTCAAGACCTTTAAGGACCTGGGCTTTAAGGTCTTCCTTGACCTTAAGTTCCATGATATTCCGCATCAGGTTCGCGGTGCCGCCCGTTCGGCCTCGCTTGCCGGTGCCGACCTGCTCTCGGTTCACGGCTTGGGTTCGGGCGCCATGCTCGCTGCCTGCCGCGAGGGTGCCGAGGAGGCGCGCGAGGACCGCGCCAAGCTCGTCGCCATCACCGTGCTCACGAGCATGAATCAGGATGCCTTGAGCGAGATTGGCGTCGAGTCGCCCGTGGCCGAGGAGGCCGCCCGCCTGGCAAAGCTCGCTCAGGCCAACGGCATCGATGGCATCGTGTGCTCGCCGATGGAGGCTCACGACATGCGTGAGCTGCTGGGTCCTGATGCCCTGATCGTGACTCCGGGTGTGCGTCCGGTGGGTGCCGCCTTAGGCGACCAGTCCCGCGTGGCGACGCCTTCCCAGGCTATCGAGCGTGGCGCAAGCCACATTGTGGTGGGCCGTCCCATCACCGGCGCCGACGATCCGGTTGCCGCCTTTGACGCCATTGTCGCCGAGCTGGTCGAAAACATCGCGTAAAAGATTCCCCTAAGTCACCACTTTTGGGTCTCATTAGCACAAAATAGCCCCTGTGCCTGCGTAAACTTTCCCATCCTTTGTGTGGAATCGCAGGTCAGGGGCTTAACTTTGGGCGCAGTATATTGCACTTTTTGCGGGTATCGTCTAACCTATGGAGCCGCGATTGGGTATTTTGTACGTTCTACGTGCTAAAATGCCAATTATTGAATCAGATATAACCCAACTATTTGGAGGTACGAATGGCACTCCCTCAGCTTACCGATGAGCAGCGCAAGCAGGCTCTTGAGAAGGCTGCTGCCGCACGTCACGCTCGCGCCGAGCTTCGCGAGCAGATCAAGAAGGGCGAGAAGCCCCTCGAGTCCGTGCTCAACTCCGATGACCCCATCGCTTCCCGCATGAAGGTTTCCACCCTCATCGAGTCTCTTCCTGGTTATGGCAAGGCCAAGGCCGCCAAGATCATGGAGGAGCTTGGTATCTCCGCTACCCGTCGCGTCCAGGGCCTCGGCGTCCGTCAGCGCGAGCAGCTCCTCGAGCAGCTGACCAAATAAGTGAGCGCTCAGGATTCCAAGCTCTTTGTGATTTCTGGACCGTCAGGCGCAGGGAAGGGTACGCTCGTCACTCGTGTGCGCGAGCGCCGCTCGAACCTGGGCCTGACGGTTTCGGCTACCACGCGAGCACCACGCAAAGGTGAGGTCGACGGCGTCAACTACTTTTTTCTGACGCGCGAGGAGTTCGACCGCCGCGTGGCAAACGGTGAGTTTGTTGAGTGGGCCGAGGTCCACGGTAACTGCTACGGCACGTTGGTGAGCGAGGTCACATCCAAGCTCGCCTCTGGCGCATCTCTGATTTTGGAGATCGATGTCCAGGGCGCCCTGCAGGTGAAGGAGCGTTTCCCCGAGGCCGTGTTGATCTTTATCAAGCCGCCTTCGCTTGAGGTACTCCGCGAGCGCCTGGTCGGTCGCGGTACCGAGACGCCCGAGACGATTGAGCTGCGTATGGCAAACGCCGCCGATGAGCTTGCCCTTGCCGACCGCTACGACGAAGTCGTGGTAAATGACGATCTCGACCGCGCGACCGATGAGCTCGTTCGCGTTCTCGATATGCATGAAAGGATCTGAGGTCCGTGTCCGTTGTAAAGCCTTGCATTGACGATCTTCTGGAGAAGACCGATCACAACCGCTTCCTGCTCGCTTCGCTTGCCTCCAAGCGCGCCTGCGACATCAATAGCATGCTGCGTGGCCAGCACAACCGCGTGCTTGCCGTCCAGGATGTCGATGACATCACCATCGGGCTTTCCGGTGCCGACACCATCTCGATGGCTATGGACGAGATTGTCGACGGCGACATCTCTTACGACGAGGCCCGTTACGAGAAGGCGCTCGGCCACAAGGTTGCTGAAGCCTAAATGGCGGCTCGCGTCTGCCTGGTCCACTATCACGAGGTTGGACTGAAGGGTAAGAACCGCGCACATTTTGAGCATATCCTCATGGATAACATCAAGGCGGCCTTGGCCGCCTTTTCCGTGAATGCCGTGTCTCGAATTTCCGGTTATATCCTCGTGACCTTTAACGAGCATCAGGCCGACGAGGCGGCGCGTGTCATTCGCACCGTTCCCGGTGTTGCTCGTGTGTCTTTGGCGTATCACACCAATCGCGACCCTCAGGAGTACTGTGCCGCCGCCGTGAAGGCGCTGCGCGAGTTTGGTTCCTTCGATTCGTTTAAGGTGCACGCCAAGCGCTCCAATACCGACTATGAGCTCACCTCGATTGATATCAATCGTCAGGTGGGCGAGGTGTTGTGCGAGGCCTTCCCCGATAAAAAGGTTCAAATGCACGACCCCGATGCGATGGTGCACGTACTGGTGGTCCAGGGTAGCGTTTATGTGTACGCGCGCTCCGAGCGCGGCGTGGGCGGTCTGCCGGTGGGTTCTGCCGGCAAGGTCGTGACGCTGCTGTCGTCGGGTATCGATTCTCCGGTGGCGACCTGGATGCTCGCGCGTCGCGGCGCGGTGTGCGTGCCGGTACATTTCTCTGGTCGTCCGCAGACGCCCGATACGAGCGAGTATTTGGTGCAGGACATCATCCGTGCGCTTGAGCCGGGTGTCCAGATCGGCCGCCTGTACGTGGTGCCGTTTGGCGACTGCCAGCGTGAGATTTCGGTCACCTGTCCCAGCAATCTGCGCGTGATCATGTATCGCCGCATTATGTATTCGGTTGCCGAGCGCATTGCACACATCGAGGGCGCCAAGGCCATCGTTACAGGCGAATCGCTTGGGCAGGTTGCCTCCCAAACGCTTGAGAACATCATGGCCGTCAACGAGGCCGTGAAGATCCCCGTGTTCCGCCCTCTCATCGGTTCGGACAAGCAGGAGATCATCGCGCGCGCCGAGGAGATCGGTACGTTCGATATCTCGACTGAGGCCGCTCCCGACTGCTGCACGCTCTTTATGCCGCGCCGTCCCGAGACGCACGCTAAACTCGATGCCGTGCATGAGGCCTGGGAGTTGTTCGATCACGAGGAGATGATCGAGCGCCTGCTCAAGCAGACCGAGTACATCGACTTCGAGAGCAACACGTATAAGGCCCCCAAGACCTTAAAATGCAAACATTCGGAGCTTGCTCCGCGTGAGATTTACCAAGATCACGAGTAAATTTGTGCATAGACCGACGATGCGCCTGCATCGTCGGTCTTTTGCTATCTGGGCATTTTGCGGCTAAGTGTTCATTTGCTGACGTGTGCCTGAATAAATGGACAGATTTGTGCAAGGTTTTGGTCGGTTTTTGGTTTGACCGCTAAAACCGGTTTTGGAGCGTAGCTGTTGCGGAGTTCCTTTCCTGACACGATGGTGTTGGGAGGTTTTGCTATGGCGCAGCGCGAACAACACGAACGGGTCAAAAAGATGGACCGCTTGGCGGACAAGCTGTTCGGTCATAAGGCGGTGGTCGTGGCGATACTGGTCGTCATTGCGATGGCGAGCGGCTTGGCGATGGCGAACCTTGGCGGCGGTGCCGGCGGCGTGTCGTTTGAGCGCACTGACGGTTCAGACTCGTTGGTGGAGCCGGGATCCGGCGATGCCTCGAGCGGAAAGACATCCGAAGGCTCTTCGTCTAAGGCGTCTGCCGCGGCAGAAGTCTGTGTCGATGTTGATGGCGCTGTTGTGTCGCCCGGTGTATACAGGCTCAAAGACGGCGCGCGGGTGGCTCAGGCGATTGATGCCGCCGGCGGGCTGGCGCCTGAGGCAGACGTTACGGGGCTCAATCGGGCATCTAAGGTCGTCGATGGACAGAAGATTCACGTTCCAACGGTAGGGGAGCAGCAGACGTCCATTGCGGAAGCCGGTGTTGATGGTGGGGCTTTCGCATCATCGGGCGTGAGTGGCGCAACAGGCCTAGTAAATATCAATACGGCAAGCGCGGCAGAACTGCAGACGCTCTCGGGCATCGGTCCCTCCATGGCACAGTCGATTATCGATGAGCGGACAAAGAACGGTGCTTTTGCCTCGGTTGACGATCTGATGCGTGTATCGGGAATCGGCGAGAAGAAGCTTGCCAAAATCAAAGATTGCATCTGCGTATGAGTGCGACCGAGCGCGAGCATGTGATGCCTCCGCGGCCCCTGATGCCGTGGACGATGGCCCTGTGTGCCGGCATGTGCATGAGCTGCGCCTCGGTGCTCAACGTGGCCGCTGATGCGCTGCTGAGGGAGCAGGCGCCGGCGGTCGGGCTGCTATGGGCCATTCCCGTTGCGACGACGGTATTCGTTGTGCTGGCTCAATCTTGTGCGCGGCTTGCCCCTTTGAAGCGGTGGTTGTATGCCGCGTCCGTCGGTCTCGTGGCGGGAGCGGTCGTCTCGGCGTGGTGGGCTGTGGGTGCGCTCAGCGCCTCGAAGGCGCTCGACGGTCGAGCGGCAAGCGGCCTCGAGTTTATCGTGCAGGGCGATCCATCCATAAACGACGACGTGTATTCCTATACCTGCGAGGCACGCGCGGACGGTAAGAACTTGGCAACGGTTCGCCTATCGTGCGACCGCGAGCTCAAGGTCGGGGCGTACGTGCGTGTTATCGGTCGCGTTTCACGTTTTGAGAACGATGCGTATGGACGATCGCGCGTGCTCCGAGGCGAGGTGCGCAAGGTTAAAGTCGTTCGGATTGTGTCGGCCGATGAGGGCTCTCCGGGACCGCTGCTTCGGCTGCGAAATGGGCTGCTTGCGTCCATCGCGCCTGCGACCGACCCGGCGCGTGCACTCATAGCCGGTGTCGTCTGCGGTCGTTCGGCCGAACTGCGCGCCCAGCCGGCGGGCGACTGGTTTTCGGTAACGGGAACGGCGCATCTTATCGCCGTCTCGGGCAGCCATTTGGCTATCGTGGGATTTGTAATCGAGGGTGTATTGCAAAAGACTCGCTGCTCACGTGGTGTTCAGCGGGCGATATTGGCGATGGCGCTTGTGGGCTACACTGCCTTTACGGGCGCGTCTCCCTCGGCCGTGCGCGCGTGCTGCATGGTGTTCGCGACGCTTGTCGTAAACGGCGCGGGGCGTCGCCGGCACGGCGCATCGGCACTCTTCGTAACCATGTCCATCTTTGTGCTACTGCGGCCGACGGTGCTGTTCGAGATGGGCTTTCAGCTCTCGTGTGCCAGCGTCTTAGCCATTCTGTGCTTTTGCCCCTATGCGACCTACGCTTTGGGTGAGCTGGGTGTGCCATCGGGCGTTGCCAACATACTTTCCGTCACGCTGTGCTCGCAACTGGCAACACTTCCCATTACCATTCCTGCCTTCGGTACGTTCTCGCTCATTGCTCCGCTGGCAAATGCAGTCATCGGTCCGGTGGTGAGCGTACTGCTTGCTGTGTCGATCGTGCTGGTTCCCTTTTCGCTCGTGGAACCGTTGCGGATTTGGGCGCTCGTTGTGCCCATGGTTGCCGCCCGTTGCGCACTGTTCTTCGAGCAACTGTTTGCCGCCGTGCCTGGTGTATCTGTGAGTGTGCCGTCCGATAGCATGTGGATTTACCTAGTGCCGTGTTTGCTGGCGGTTCTGTTGGTCTGGTGGCCGCGTCCCCGTGCACGTCCTATGGCGGTGGGGCTTTCATGCCTGGTGCTCTTGGCTGCGATTCCGTACGTCTACTGGGATCGATTCGCTCCGCCTTCGGTGACGGTGCTCGATGTGGGCCAGGCGGATGCGATTCTTATCCGCCAGGGCGACGCATTAGCACTCGTCGACTGCGGGCTCGATGAGCGCGTGGTAGCGGCGTTGGTTCGCAATAACGTGCACCATATCGATGCCGTCTTTGTGACGCATTGGGATGAGGATCACTGGGGTGGTCTACCTGCCGTGCTCGAACAGTTTTCGGTCGGAACGATTGCCGTGGCGGCGGATGCGTTGGAGGATGCTCCTGCCGAGGTATTGAATCGACCTGGCGTTGAGTATCGGCAGGTGCGCCGTGGGGATACGGTCGACATCGGCTCATTTTGTGCCCGCGTGATGTGGCCGTTCGAGTCCGTAGATGGCGAGGGAAATGAGGACTCGCTTGTCCTGCTACTCTCTTATGTTCAGGAAGGCAAGAGCCTGCGTATGCTCCTCACTGGTGATGCCGAGCTCGACCAAGAACGGGAATTCGTGCAGGAGGTGGGGGATATCGATGTCCTTAAACTTGGGCATCACGGCTCCAAGGTTTCAGTCGATGGTGAGTTGCTGGATGTCCTGAGACCCGAGCTTTCCCTCGCGAGCGCCGGCAAGGGGAATCGATACGGTCATCCGTCGGATGCCTGCATCGATGCCGTTCAGGAAGCGGGCGGTGCGTTCGCATGCACCATCGAACATGGTGATATCACCATCAGCCCGACCGCAAAGGGCTTTGCGATGCGATGCCAGCGACCGTGACGATGTCGATGGCGTGTGGTGGGCCCCTGGGCTAGAATGGCACGGAACGAATACGAAGGCCTGCGGGAGGGGAGCGCAATGTCCGAAATCGGTCTGCTGCCGGCATATCTGATCGTCGGTACCGACGGAGTCAAGCGCGATCACGCCGTCTCGCGTATGAAAGCGCGTCTGGAAAAGTCGGGTATGGTCGAGTTCAACCTCGACGAGCGTGACATGACCAAGGACCCCGATATCGAGTCCATTATCGGATCGCTTAACACCTTTCCGATGGGCAGCGAGTTTCGCCTGGTAATCCTTGATGGCTGTTCAAAGCTCGCCAAGGCGGTCTCGGAGCCGCTCGTCGAGTACCTCGCAAGTCCCAGCCCCACAACGGTCTGCCTCATCATCGCCGACTCGCTTGCCAAGAACACGCGCCTGTATAAGGCGATCGCCAAGATCGACAAGAAGGCCGTGATCGATTGCTCCGGCACCAAGCGCTGGGAGCTACCGCGCCGCGTGCAACAGATGGCGATGCAGCACGGCAAGTCGATCTCGACGGCGGCCGCCGAGGAACTCGTCTCGCGTTCGGGAGAAAACACTCGCATGCTCGATAACGACTTGGCTAAGCTTGCCCAGATGGTCGAGGCGCCCCAGATTGAGCTTGCCGACGTTGAGCGCTGGATTGTACGTACGGCCGAGGTTCAACCTTGGGACTTTCTCAATGCGGTCTCGGCCCGTGACATGCGACGCTCGCTCGAGCTCTTCAATCTGCTGCCCGCCAAGAGCTACGTGTGGACTTACACATTGCTGTGCGGCCGTATCCGCGAGCTTATCGTCGCCAAGGCGCTCGATGCGCGTGGACAGGGTCGTGAGCTGGCCGCAACGCTCAAGCTCCAGTCCTGGCAGGTCAAGAATCACCTGACCTGGGCACGTCGCTTTTCGATGGCAGAGCTCATCGCAGCGCTCGAGGGTGCGGTCGATGTGGAGCTCGCGCTCAAGGGTTCGGCCGATTCTCAGACCGCGCTTTTGCTCTGGATTACGAACATCTTGAGAAAATCGTGATGATACCTGCCTATTTGACAAATTCGTTCTATCCCTTTGAGGGGGAGCGTGCTATAGTAGGCGCTTGCATGACCTCACCGTGTCTCAGAGGTGTCATACATTTTTTGCAAGGAACTCGAAAGGAACTCCAGAAGTGGCAAACATCAAGTCTCAGAAGAAGCGTATCCGCACCAATGAGGCAGCTCGCATGCGTAACAAGGCTGTCAAGTCCGAGCTCAAGACGCTGACCAAGCACGTCCAGTCCGCCGTCGCCGAGGGCGACGCCGAGAAGGCCCAGGCTGCCCTCAAGACCGTCACCAAGCGTCTTGACATGGCTGCCGCCAAGCATGTTATCCACAAGAACCAGGCTTCCAACCGCAAGTCCGGTCTTGCCAAGCTCGTGAACAGCATCAACGCCTAAGTTGTAAACTTCACACCACACAGATTACGCGCATAAATGGAGCCTGTTTTATGGAACAGGCTCCATTTTTTGTACCGCTCGGGTAAGATAGTCCACATGAATACTTCAATTGACATTTCCCACATCCGCAACTTCTCGATTGTTGCGCACATCGACCATGGCAAGTCCACGATCAGTGACCGCATTCTCGAGCTCACCCATACCGTCGACGAGCGCGACATGGAGTCGCAGCTGCTCGACACCATGGATATCGAGCGCGAGCGCGGCATCACGATCAAGTCCAATGCCGTTCGCGTGTCCTATGACGCCGACGATGGCGAGACGTATCAGTTCAATCTGATCGATACGCCGGGCCACGTGGACTTTACCTATGAGGTTTCGCGCTCGCTGGCAGCCTGTGAGGGCGCGGTGCTCGTTGTCGACGCCACGCAGGGCGTCGAGGCGCAGACCGTCTCCAACGCGACGCTCGCCATGAACGCCAATCTGGACATTGTGCCGGCCATCAACAAGATCGACCTGCCCTCGGCCCATCCCGACGAGGTTAAGACCGAGATCGAGGATGACCTGGCGATCCCTGCCGATGATGCCGTGTGCGTCTCGGGCAAGACCGGCGAGGGCATCCACGATCTGCTGGAGTCCATTGTCTTTTTGATCTCTCCGCCCAAGGGCGATGCGAACGCGCCGCTCAAGGCACTCATTCTGGATTCGTACTTCGACGAGTATCGTGGCGTCGTCGCCACGGTGCGCATCTTTGACGGCTCCATCAAAAAGGGCGATACCCTGCGCATGATGCAGGCAAAGGGCGACTTTTTGGTCGATGGCGTGGGCGTCAAGCGTCCCGCCGAGACCCCGGTCGACGCGCTCACGGTCGGCGAGGTCGGATACGTGGTCACGGGCCTGAAGGACCCCGAGGCCGTTCGCGTGGGCGATACCCTCACGTGGGCGTCGAATCCCTGCCCCGAGCCGCTTCCCGGCTACCGCGAGGCCAAGCCCATGGTCTATACGGGCCTGTTCCCGATCGATAACAAGGACTACGAGAACCTGCGTGACGCGCTCGATAAGCTGCACGTCAACGACCCGTCGTTGGTGTGGGAGCCCGAGACCTCGGTGGCGCTCGGCTTTGGCTTCCGCGTGGGCTTCTTGGGCCTGCTGCATATGGAGGTCGTCAAGGAGCGCCTGGAGCGCGAGTTCAATCTTGACCTCATTGCCACGAGCCCCTCGGTGGACTATCACGTCTACAAGACTGACGGCGAGATGATTGATGTCCGCAGCCCGCAGGATCTGCCCGAGGCTACGCGCATCGAGCGTATCGAGGAACCCTGCCTCAAGGCCAAGATTATCTGCCCGCCCGAGTATACGGGTGCCGTCATGCAGCTCGCTATCGAGCACCGCGGCATTACTACCGACATGATTCATCTCACGAGTAAGTCGGTCGAGATGCGCTTTGATATGCCGCTCGCCGAGCTCATCTTGGACTTCTTTGACCAGCTCAAGAGCCGTACCAAGGGCTATGCCTCGCTCGACTACGAGTTCAACGAGTACCGTCCCTCCGAGCTCGTTAAGCTCGATATCTTGCTTTCGGGCGACGAGGTGGACGCGCTGTCGTTTATCGTCCATAAGGACAAGGCCTATGGCCTGGCCCGTGGTCTGTGCGACAAACTTAAGGAGATCATCCCGCGTCAGCTGTTCGAGGTTCCCATCCAGGGTGCTATCGGCAACAAGATCATCGCCCGTTCTACCGTCAAAGCGCGTCGCAAGGACGTTCTTGCTAAGTGCTACGGCGGCGATATCTCGCGTAAGCGCAAGCTGCTCGAGAAGCAGAAAGAGGGCAAGAAGCGCATGAAGGCCATCGGCTCGGTCGAGGTCCCGCAGGAGGCCTTTATGGCGATCCTCAAGGTGGACGAGTAGGTCTATGGCGCTTTCCGTATACAGCAAGCGGCTGCTGGGCGCCTATGCCGAGCAGCCGTTCCTTATGGCTCCCATGGCGGGCGTAACCGATCCCGCTTATCGCATCATGTGCCGCCGCCGCGGTGCCAATCTCGCCTATAGCGAGATGGTGAGCGTGACGGGCCTTGCCTATGCCAGCAACAAGACCTGGCGCCTGGTGCTACCGGCCGACGAGGAGCAGCAGATTTGCGTGCAACTCTTTGGCTCCAAGCCCGAGCAGTTTGCGAGTGCCGTCGCCGCCGTCGAGGAGCGTGTGGGCGATCGCCTGTCATTGATTGATATCAACATGGCCTGTCCGGCTCGCAAGGTCGTTACTAAGGGCGAAGGCTCGGCGCTTATGCGCACGCCCGACCTGGCCGAGAAGATTGTCGAGGCAGCGGTGGGCGCGGCGCATGTTCCCGTGACCGTGAAGATCCGCAAGGGTTTTTATGCCGAGGACCGCAACGCCGCAACGTTTGCCCAGATGCTTGAAGGGGCGGGCGCCTCTGCAGTTGCCGTGCACGGTCGTTGTGCCACGCAGCTCTACACCGGCCAGGCCGATTGGTCGGTTGTCGATGAGGTTGCCGACGCCGTCGAGATTCCCGTGATTGGTTCGGGTGATGTGTTCTCGGCCGAGGACGCTGCTGAGCATCTGCAAGGCTCGGGTGCCAGCGCGGTGTTTATCGCGCGCGGCATCTACGGAAACCCCTGGGTTTTTGGTGATGCTCGCGCCCTTGCGCTCGATGGCATACCGGTGCCGGCACGCAGCTCCGTCGAGCGCCTGGACGCCCTGCGTGAGCACCTAACGCTGACGCATGAGCTCCTGCCGCTCATGTCGCGTGCCCGCACGTACGCAAGCTGGTACTTAAAAGGCATGCCTCATGCCGCCGCTTGGCGTGCCCATGTGGTGCGCTGTTCCACTTACGAGGAGTTTATGGCGCTGGTCGATGAGATCGAGCGCGATGTGGTGGCCTGCGAGGCTGCCCTTGCCGCCGGCGAATCGGTGCCTCCACATCCGCTGGAGGCTTAAGGGTGGCCGTTACCGCGCTGTACGTGCACGTGCCGTTTTGCGCCCAAAAGTGCCGGTACTGCGACTTTGACTCGCGCAGTTTTGCTCCGTGCGACCTGAGCGCTGCGCTCGATGTCTATTTTGAGCAGTTGTTCGCGCGCCTCGATGCTTTTGGCAAGGCTAGGGCCCTTGAACAGATCCGCACCGTCTATGTTGGCGGTGGTACGCCGTCGCTGGCGGGGGAGCGCCTGGTGGAGCTGGCGCGGCGTATTCGTGCGTGGTGCGCCCCCGTTGAGTTTACCTGCGAGGCCAATCCCGAGTCGCTGACCGCCGAGCTTGCCGCTGCGCTTGCCAAGGTTGGTGTCACACGCGTCTCTCTGGGCGTGCAAACGCTCGATAACATCGAACTTACCGCTATCGGCCGTATTCACGATGCCGATCGGGCGCTCGCCGCCATCGCGACAGTCAAGAACGCTGGGCTTGACGTGTCGTGCGACCTTATGTGCGGACTTCCCGGGCAGACCGCAGCGAGTTGGAGGCGCACGCTCGATGGCGTGCTGGCGGCGGCTCCGCATCATGTGTCGGTCTACCCGCTCACGCTTGAGGAGGGGACTCCCCTTTATCGCATGGCGTGCCGCGACGAGTCGGTAGAGCCCGACGAGGATTTTCAAGCTTCGTGCATGGATGTGGCGCGTGAGCGTCTGGGTGCGGCCGGCTATCACCCGTATGAGGTGGCAAGCTATGCGCTCGACGGCCATGAGTGCGCCCATAACATTGCCTACTGGACCGGCCAGGGCTATTTGGGCCTGGGTCGCTCTGCCGCGGGCATGCTCGATGCCGAGGATTTCGATCGTCTTGCAGGTTTGTTCCCCGGCGTGTCTTCTCGAGGCGATTCGTACCGCGTGCGTCTGGTGCAACGTGACGATGACGCGACGGCGTTCGAGGCCGAATATCTGTCGCAGCGTGAGGCTGCGGCTGAAGACCTGATGCTCGCTTGTCGCATGACGCGCGGTATTGCGTCCGATCTGTTGGTTCGTGCAGCTTGCGTCATCCCAACGGGCGAGCTGGCAGCTGCCTGCGATCGCGCGCTCGAATTGGGTCTTGCCACTTGGGTGCCCGAGACGCTCGGAGTCCATGAGGGACCCTTCACTTCGTCAGACGTCCTCGCGGGCCATGTCCGTGCTCGTTTAGCGCCCACCCACTTGGGCTGGCTCGATGGAAATGTGCTGTTCGAGCTGTTTTGGGGTCTAGCCTAGGCCGCTCGGGTAGAATTACCGCAATATATACGCTGCTGTGAGCAGGAGGTTGCCGCGCATGGCGACGATGAACGAAAAAGATTACTACGAGATTTTGGGTGTCTCCAAGGACGCCACCTCGCGTGATATTCAGAAGGCCTTCCAGCAAAAGGCCCGCAAGCTCCATCCGGACGTCAACAAAGAACCTGATGCCGAGGAAAAGTTTAAAGAGGTTTCCGAGGCCTACGCCGTGCTTTCGGACGAGCAGAAGCGTGCGCGCTACGACGCCATGCGCTCGGGCAATCCCTTTGCCGGTGCACCGACGGCTTCGCCCTATGGCGGTGGCTATGCCGGCAGCGCCGGTTACGGCAATCCCTTTGACGGCGGTTTCCCCTTCGGGGGCGCCTGGGCCCAGCCGCGTCGCGGGCAGGCTGCCTATAATCCCGAGAACGGCGCCAACGTGGTCGTCGATATTAAGCTCGACGCCAAGGAGGCCAAGGGCGGTGCCCGCAAGACCGTTCGCTATACGCGCTTCGATACCTGTGGTCACTGCGGAGGCTCGGGTTCTGTTTCGTCCGAGCATGCACATACCTGTCCGAGCTGCGGCGGTCGCGGCCACATCGACGTCGACCTGTCCTTCCTGTTCGGTGCCGGCACGTTCCAGTCGGTCTGCCCCGAGTGCGGAGGTTCCGGTAAGGTCGTCGCCGACCCCTGTCCCGATTGCGGCGGCAGCGGTCGAACCCGTGTGACCTCCGAGCAGACAATTGAGTTTCCTGCCGGCACGCACGATGGCGACGAGGTCCGCATTGGCGGCATGGGTCACGCCGGCACCAACGGTGCCTCGGGCGGCGATCTTGTCGGCCGTGCCCATGTTGAGGCCGAGCGTCTGGAAGGCAAGGCCCGTACCGGTTTTTACCTGATGGGCATCGTGGCGCCGTTTTTGGTACTCTCGGCCATCTCGGGCGTGTTCTCGGCCTTTGCCGTGATGTGCTTTATTCCGTTTACCATGGGTCTGTTCATGGTGCTTTCGGACGGTGTGCTTCATCGTAGTCTGCTGTGGTGGAAGCGCGGTGCGATGCAGTTTGCCAACGGTTTTGCCAACGGCTTCATGTTCGCGCTCGTGTCGGTTTGGTTCGCGAGCTGCTCGCAACGGGCCATGCTTTCGCCGTACCAAATGCAATAACATCAAACCCTTTGTTTGCGGTCGGCCCAGCTTGGGTATAGGACGCACTGTGACAATAATGAAAGTCGGAAGGATTAGGTCGTGTCGGAAAATAGGGATTACTACGAGGTGCTTGGCGTCGACAGGGATGCCGACGCGCGGACGATTAAGCGTGCGTTTCTAAAGAAGGCCCGTACCGTACATCCGGATGTTTCGGACGACCCCGAGGCCGAGGCCAAGTTCAAGGAGCTCAACGAGGCCTATTCCGTTCTTTCCGATGAGCAGAAGCGTGCTAACTACGACCGTTACGGCACTGCCGACGGCCCTGGTGGTTCGGGCTACGTCGATATCAACGATATCTTTGGTGGCATGGGTATGGACGACTTGTTCTCGTCGTTCTTTGGCGGCGGTGCCGGCGGTGGCGCCCGCAGCCGTCGTGAGCGTCGTCGCGGACGTGACATGGCCATCTCGCTTTCGGTGACGCTCGAGGAGGCGGCGCTCGGCTGCAAAAAGACGATCAGCTATGACCGCCTTGCTCCCTGCGAGGATTGCAACGGTACGGGCAAGGCTGACGGTGCGACCGAAAAACAGTGCAGCCGCTGCCACGGCACGGGCTATGTCACCACGGTCCAGCGCTCTTTTTTGGGCCAGGTTCAGTCTTCCTCGCCTTGTCCCGACTGCCATGGCGAGGGCACGGTTATCGACCATCCCTGTGAGACCTGCGACGGTCAGGGCCGCACGCCTTCGCACGAGAAGATCGACATCGATATTCCCGCCGGCGTTTCGACCGGTCGCCAGCTGCGTGTGGGCGGCTTTGGCGAGGCCGGCCTTCGCGGCGAGCCCTCGGGCGACCTGATTGTCAACGTGCGTGTTGCCGACCATGAGCGCTTTAAGCGCAACGGTGACGACCTGTACCTCGTGAGCGATATCTCGATTGCGCAGGCTGCGCTCGGCTGCGAGATCGAGGTCGAGGGCATTATGCCCGACGAGGTCGTTAAGGTGACTGTTCCCGCCGGCGCCCAGTACGGCGACACCGTGAGCGTCAATAATTACGGCATGCCGCGCATTGGCGGTGGCGGTTCGCGTGGCCGCCTGATCGTGCAGCTGCGCGTGGTCGTTCCCACCAATCTTTCCAATAAGCAACGCGAGCTGCTCCGTGCTTTTGCCGATGAGATGGGCGATGACGTCGCTTCCGGTAAGAAGTCGGTGACCGACCGTATCAAGAGTGCCCTCGACGATATCCTCGATTAAGGAGCCCGCGTGCTCGCACCCCATATTTCCGTCGTCAACCTCGGCTGCCGCGTCAACCGGGTTGAGTCTGACCGTATCACTGCCGATCTTATGCGCCTGGGATTTGCTATTGTGGAGCCCCAGGATGCCGATCTGATCGTCATTAACACCTGTGCCGTTACGGGCGAGGCCGAGGCCAAGACCCGTAAGGCCGTCCGTCATGCGCTGGCCCATCCAAACGAGCCCTATGTGGTCGTGACCGGATGCGTGGTCAATTTGCATCCCGAGGAGCTGTCGGAGCTTTCGGATCGCGTGATCGCCGAGCCGTCCAAGATCGATGTCGCCGAGCGCGTCTGCGAGGTGCTGGGTGTCGAATCCGATAGCGTTCCCGCCTGCAGCGATGGCGAGGTGGTCGATGCGCTCGGTCGCTCTCGCCTGGGCGTGAAGATTCAGGACGGCTGCAACCATCGCTGCACCTATTGCATTGTGTGGAAGGCACGCGGCCCCGAGCGCTCCGTGCCCGTCGAGTCCGTGCTCGAGCAAGTTCGCGAGGCCCAGGAGGCCGGCGTGCCCGAGGTGGTGCTGACCGGTGTGAACCTGGGTGCCTACGATGGCAAGAGCGCGACCGACGAGCACGTCGAAATCGATGAGCTGCTCGAGGCCATCATGGAGCGCACGTCTATTCCGCATGTGCGCATTTCCTCGGTCGAGCCCATGGATATCTCCGAGCGCCTGCTTAAGGTTATGGCGCGCTATCCGCAGCGTATCGCCCCGTTTTTGCACCTGCCCGTGCAGTCCGGCTGCACTGCGACCCTGCATCGCATGGGCCGTCCCTATAGCGCCGAGGCCTTTGAGGACACGGTGCGTATGATTCGCGCCAACTTGCCCCAGGCGTCCCTTTCGTGCGATGTCATCGTCGGTTTTCCTGGTGAGACGGACGAGGAGTTCGAGGAGTCGCTGGCGCTGTGCCGCCGTGTGGGTTTCTCGCGTATGCACGTGTTCCGCTACAGCAAGCGTCCCGGTACCCTTGCTGCCGACATGCCCGACCAGGTGCCACCCGAGGTTATGGCCGAGCGCAGCCGCCGTATGCGGGCCGCCGCACAGGAGCTCGCTATTGCCGACGCTCGTCGTCGCGTGGGCACGGTTGAGCGTGCCGTGCTCGAGTATGGTGACAACCTGACGCTCGGCTCGTTCCATCATGCCCGTCTTGACGATACCTGTGGACTTACAGCCCCGTGCCTGCTCGGTGTTGCTATCATCGGAGTCGATGATTCCGGCTTGGTCCATGCACGCAGGGAGGTTCATGGAAGCCTCGAAGATTAGACTTACCGTTCCCGAGGGAATTGATCCCTCGCGCGTTTTGGGCGTCGGCGACGGCGTTCTTCGTGCGCTTGAGAGTTTGGTTCGCGCTCACGTGGTCGCCCGTGGCGATAGCATCTCCGTGAGCGGCGACCCGGACGAGGTCGAACTCGTGGCGCGCTTTTTCGAGCACGCTTTTTGCGAGGCGGCTGCCGGGCGCACGCTGTCTGCCGACGATGTCTCTCGCTGCCTGGCCGTCTTGCGCGACGGTGAGCATGAGGCTACGTCGCTTCGCGATGACGTGCTGCTTTCGTATCGCGGCCGCGTCATTCGCCCCAAGACGCTTGGGCAAAAGCGCTATGTGGATGCCATCCGCTCGCATACCATCACGTTTGGCTTGGGTCCTGCCGGTACCGGTAAGACCTATCTGGCTATGGCGCTCGCCGTTGCCGCGCTCAAGCGTCACGAGGTGGGCCGTCTGATCTTGACGCGTCCGGTTGTCGAGGCGGGGGAGAATCTGGGCTTTTTGCCCGGCACCCTCGAGGAAAAGATCGATCCCTACATGCGTCCGCTCTACGACGCCCTTTTTGACATGATGGATCGCGAGCGCACCGATGAGCTTATGGAGCGCGGCGTGATCGAGATCGCCCCGCTTGCCTACATGCGCGGCCGCACGCTGAGCGATGCCTTCGTGGTGCTCGACGAGGCGCAAAATACCACGCCCGAGCAGATGAAGATGTTCCTGACACGCCTTGGGTTCAACTCCAAGTTCGTGATTACCGGCGACCTGAGCCAGCGCGACCTGGTGGGTCGTCGTGGCGGTCTTGCCGACGTTGAGCAGATTTTGGGCCGTGTCGACGATGTGGCGTTTGCACACCTCGAGCGTGCCGACGTGGTGCGCCATGCCCTGGTGGGTCGTATCGTCGAGGCATATGAAGCTTATGATGACGTGCGCGAGCAGCGCCCGCGCGACCGAAAGGAGTCCCGTTGAGTGTATTGATCAGCAACGATGCCGAGCTCGATACGCTGCTCGACGCGCAGGAGGTGGAGCACATCTGCGAGGTTGTGCTTGCCGCCGAGGGCGTTGAACGTGAAGTCGAGATTTCCCTTTCGTATGTCGACGAGGACGAGATGCACGAGCTCAACCACGAGTGGCGCGGTATCGACCGCACCACCGATGTGCTCTCGTTTGAGTGCGATTCGGCCTTTGACGATGACATTCCCTCCGATGAGACGCTCGAGCTCGGCGATATTATCTTGGCCCCGCAGGTTATTGCCCGTCAGGCCCCCGGTTTTGGCAATAGCCCCGCTGACGAGTGCCGTCTGATGCTCGTTCACGGCATGTTGCACCTGCTGGGCTATGACCACATCGAGGACGACGAGGCCGAGGTCATGGAGGCCCGCGAGGACGCCATCCTGCGCGATCTGGCGCTCGAGCGCGGCGAGGACCCCAAGCTGGTCCACGTCGGCCCCATCACCAACCACGCCCACGACTAGGAGCCGTCTATGATTCCCGGATCGAACAAGGACCATCCGTCCTTCTTAAAGTCGTTTTCCTACGCCATGGAGGGCTTCGTCACCGCCGTCAAGACCGAGCGCAACATTAAGGTCATGCTCGTTGCGGGCGCGTGTACCGTCATTGCCGGCTGCGTCGTGGGGCTCGACATTGCCGAGTGGGCCACGATTATCATCTGTTGTGGCCTGGTGATTCACGGCGAGCTGTGCAACACCGCCATGGAGGCCATCGTCGACCTGGCGACCCAGGAGCTCCATCCGCTGGCCAAGCGTGCGAAGGACATCGCCGCCGCTTCCGTATACGTACTTTCCATCACCGCCGCGATTGTGGGCGTGCTGGTATTTGCCCACGCGCTCGGCTTTATTTAGAAAGGGATTCCCATGTCCGACAATATGCAGCCTACCGATGAGATCCTGGACGACGAGACTTTGGACGCGGTGGATACCGAGGGGCTCGAGGATGTCGAGGAGTTCGATCCGTTTGAGGGCATGAGCGATGAGGAGCTCGACGCCCTGTGCGACGAGGACGACAACCTCGCGGGCTTTGGCGACGTTGAGCCTGGTTTTCGCAGCGGCTTCGTGGCCCTGGTCGGACGCCCCAACGCCGGCAAGTCCACGCTGCTTAATGCCTGCTATGGCAAGAAGGTCGCCATCACCTCACCGGTGGCCCAGACGACCCGCCGCCGCATGCGCGCCGTCGTCAACCGTCCCGGCTACCAGCTGGTCTTTGTCGATACCCCGGGTATTCATAAGCCCAAGGACGGTCTGGGATCCGAGCTCAACAAGAGCGCGTTGTTCGAGCTGAACGATGTCGATGTCGTCGCGTTTTTGATTGATGCCACCAAGCCGATTGGCAGGGGAGACGCTTGGGTTGCCGAGCGCGTCAGATGCGCCCGTTGCAAGAAGGTCCTGGTGCTCACCAAGGCCGATGAGGCCGATCCCGCCCAGGTTATGGAACAGCTCAAGGCCGCCCACGAGCTCATGGAGTATGACGACGAGATCGTTACGTCGTCGGTCAAGAACTTCAACGTCGATGCCTTCATCGAGACCGTTGCGCACTTTTTGCCCGAGGGTCCGCGTTGGTTCCCCGAGGACATGGGTACCGACGCTTCCGATGAGACGCTCGTTGCCGAGTTTGTGCGCGAGAAGGTCTTGCGCCGCACCCGTGATGAGATCCCGCACTCCGTTGGCGTGATCTGCGATGCGCTCGAGCAGACCAAGAAGGTACTGCGCGTGCACGCCACCATTTACGTCGAGCGCGAGGGCCAAAAGGGCATCATCATCGGCAAGGGCGGCGAGATGATCAAGCATATCGGTATCGATGCCCGTCGCGATCTTGAGCGCATCTTTGGCACGCAGGTCTTTTTGGAGCTGGACGTGAAGGTCAAGGCCGGCTGGCGTGACGACGAGGCCCAGATTCGCCGCTTTGGGTATAGCGCCGAGGACTAAGGGCGCGCAGCGCTCATGGCGGGCTCACGGACATATCGCACAAAGGTACTCGTCCTCGATAAGACCAAGCTCAAGGAGACCGATCTGATCTTGACGATGCTTGATGAGCGAGGTCGGCAGGTTCGTGCCGTGGCAAAGGGCGCCCGCAAGCCCGGTGGGCGCCTGGCGGCGCGCTGCGAGCTGTTCTGTACCGTCGATATGTTGCTCGCACATGGACGCTCGCTCGACGTGGTTTCTCAGGCCGAGCTTATGGAGGCGCCGCTCGGAGCTGCGCCCGATTACGAGACGACCTGCGCCGCAAGCGCGATCGCCGAGGTCGCGCGCGTGTGCTCGTTCGAGGACGCTGAGGACCCGTTTACCTTTGCCATAACGCAACGGGCGCTTACCCTGGTCGGCAGCGGGCTCGATGCGGCGCATATGGATCTACTTGTGGCGGCATATGTCTTTAAGCTGCTGTCGCACGTTGGCTATCGACCAGATTTTTCGGCCTGTGTGCTGTGCGGAGACCCCATGCTGTCGTATTTTTCGCCCCAGGCGGGCGGTCTCATGTGCGGATCGTGCGCGTCGAGCGTTCCGGGTGCCGAGCTGGTATCGACCGGTGAGGTCGCATGGCTGCGCGCCCTCATGTCGATGACCTTCGATGCGCTTTTGGCCGAGAAAATCGACTCGCATACGGCGGCGTTCTTGCTTGGGCTTTCGCATGTGTGGGCGGCGACGCATACCGACCAGCGCCTCCGTGCGATGGAATTCATGTTGGGTCGGTGATGATGCGCAGGCGCGGGCTGCTTGTGGTAACATACCGACCTGGTGGTACCTCGACCTTGGATGCTCGCTCCACCGGCGGCTTCCCAGTCCGAGGCGAATCGAGTCGCCCGCGGGCGACGTAAAACGAAAGGTGAAACAATGACTGTTTCCAAAGAGCGCAAGGCGGAGCTGACTGCCCAGTTCGGTAACACCCCGGTCGACACCGGTAACCCCAAGGTTCAGGTTGCTATCCTGACTGAGCGCATCAAGGAGCTGACCGAGCACATGAAGTCCCACCAGAAGGACTTCCACACCCGTCGTGGCCTGCTCATGCTCGTCGGCCGTCGTCGTCGTCTTCTCTCCTACATCAAGAAGAACGACATCGTCGAGTACCGTGAGCTCATCAAGGCTCTGGGCATCCGCGACAACATCCAGTAAGGATTTGTACATGCTAAGAGCGTCCTGCGCAGCGGGGCGCTCTTTTTGTGTAAGGGCGCGAACAATCACGCTCTGAAGCGTGGCGGGGGCAGGGGGCTCGCGTCACATGAGAAGCCCGCAGGCAAGGGGCCTGTGGGGTAAAGGAGAACAATGACACTCGTATCCAAGACCTTTGAGCTGTACGGCAAGACCTACACCTTTGAGTCGGGCGAGCTTGCCAAGCAGGCCACCGGCGCTTGCCTGGTCAAGCAGGGCGACACCACGATGCTCGACACCGTGGTCGTCTCCAAGGAGCGCAAGAACTACGACTTCTTCCCGCTGACCGTTGACTTCAACGAGAAGATGTACGCAGCCGGCCGCATCCCGGGTGGTTACCTCAAGCGTGAGGGCCGTCCCAGCGAGAAGGCCACGCTTACCGCGCGCATGATTGACCGTCCGATTCGCCCGAGCTTCCCGGACGGCTTCCGCAACGAGGTGCACATCGTCGCCACCTCTCTCGTCGCCGACCAGGTCAACCCCTTTGACGTCATCAACGTCATGGGTGCTTCCCTGGCCATGACGCTCGGCGGCGTGCCCTTCGAGGGCCCGCTTGCCTGTGTGCGCATCGGCCGCAACGTGGGGACCGGTGAGTTTATCGTCAACCCCACCTATGAGGAGCGCGAGAACTCGGATCTGGACCTGGAGCTGGGCGGCTCCGCCGACTTCATCTCGATGGTCGAGGCCGGTGCCGAGGAGATCTCCGAGGACGACATGCTCGCCGCCATGAAGTTTGGCCAGGAGGCCCTTGCTGCCTTCTGCCAGGCTCAGGACGAGTTCGTCGCCGAGTGGGAGCAGGTCAACGGCCCCATCGTCAAGAAGGAGTACCCGCTCGACCAGCCCGTCGAGGAGGTCCAGGAGCGCATCTTCGCCCACTACGACGAGATGGCTGCCGCCCTTCGCGACGCCGACAAGCTCTCCCGTATCGGTAAGGTCGAGGCTCTGAAGGAGTCCATCCGTGCCGAGTTCTCCGAGGAGGAGCAGGCCGCTTGGGAGCGCGAGATCCCCGTGGCACTCAAGAAGCTCGAGAAGAAGGCCATGCGCACCATGGTCGTCGAGACCGGTGAGCGCGTCGACGGTCGTGCCGCCGATGAGATCCGTCCCATCATGGTGAAGGACAACTACCTGCCGCTCGTTCACGGCTCCGGTCTGTTCCAGCGTGGCCAGACCCAGGTGCTTTCCGTCCTGTCGCTCGGCATGCTCAACGAGGGCCAGCGTCTGGATACCATCGAGCCCACCGAGGGCAAGCGCTACATGCACCACTACAACTTCCCGCCTTTCTGCACCGGCGAGACTGGCCGCATGGGTAGCCCCAAGCGCCGCGAGATCGGCCATGGCAATCTGGCCGAGCGCGCTCTGCTTCCGGTGCTTCCCGACGAGAACGAGTTCCCCTACGCCATCCGCGTCGTCTCCGAGGTCATGGAGTCCAACGGCTCCTCTTCGATGGCTTCGACCTGTGGCTCCACGCTCGCCCTTATGGACGGCGGCGTGCCCATTAAGCGCCCGGTCTCCGGTATCGCCATGGGCCTGATCCAGGAGGAGGGCAAGACCGTGGTCCTGTCCGACATCCAGGGTCTCGAGGACTTCCTGGGCGACATGGACTTTAAGGTCACCGGAACCACCGAGGGCATCACCGCCCTGCAGATGGACAACAAGGCCACTGGCCTCACCTTCGACATCCTGGCCCGTGCCCTGCAGCAGGCCAAGGAGGGTCGTGCCTTCATTCTGCAGAAGATGCTCGATGTGATCCCCGAGCCGCGCCACACCACGCGCAGCACCGCTCCGCGTATCGTCTCCATCCAGGTTCCGACCGACAAGATTCGCGACGTCATCGGTTCCGGCGGTAAGGTCATCCGCGGTATCCAGGACGAGACCGGCGCTTCGGTCGACATCCAGGAGGACGGCACCGTCTTTGTCGGCGGCACCGGCGAGTCCGTCGACCAGGCCGTCGAGCGCATCAAGCTCATCATCAAGGTTCCCGAGCCGGGCGAGGAGTACACCGGTCGCGTGGTCTCCATTCAGCCCTTTGGCGCCTTCGTCAACCTGCTGCCCGGCAAGGATGGCCTGCTGCACATTTCCCGCGTCGCCAAGGGCCGCGTGGAGAAGGTCGAGGACGTCCTCAACGTGGGCGACGAGGTCAAGGTCGTCGTCATCGAGGTCGACGATCGCGGTAAGATCTCGCTCGATCGCCTTGACAAGCCCGAGGCCCCGGCTCGCGCCGAGGGTGCCTCCGAGGGCGACGGCGAGCACTTCCAGCGCCGTGAGCGTCCGCGTCGCGAGCGCTCCGAGCGCAGCGACCGTCCGCGCCGTCCCGGCGACAACGGAGGCCGCAAGCCCCGCCGTCACCACGACGCCGAGTAACAGCTAAACATAAGCAGCTCAACAAGGGCGACTCCGGACAGGGGTCGCCCTTTTGCTTGCGCCCGGGAGGGCCGCATATGAAGTTTCCTGCTCTACAGTCCTGCGCAAGACGGAAAGCACATTAAGTGCTTTCCTTTGCGTGCGGAACTCGCGATAAACTTCATATGCGCCCCTCCCGGGCGCAAGCAAAAGGGCTGGTTAGTGCCGCTCGCTATTTAGTTAGACAGTCTATTCAGTAGTCAGATTTCAGATCAGTAGATAGACACAGCAGTATTTCCCCTGATAAAACCTACCAAAATAAACCTATCTCATATTGGCAGGTCAGGGCTCAGCGGTCCCGGCACGGGCGAAGTTTATCGCGAGTTCCGCACGAACAGGAGGCCACTTAATGTGGCCTCCGTCGTGAGCAGGACTGTAGAGCAGGAAACTTAGCCCGTGCCGGGGCCGCTGAGCCCTGACCGGCGGGATACACAGGTTCAGATGGGGCTTTGATGCATGGGTGGTCTGTTGTTGTGCAAATGGGTATCATACTGTGGTTATTGCATCGACTCTGTGATGCATGTTTGTACGTTCCCGGCGGTCGGTTTGCCAGAAGCGCCCCGTCGGTTGTTCCAGACCCGTTTCGAAGAAAGGAAACCACACTAACCTATGGCAGCTAAAAAATCATCTCCCTTGAAGATCATTCCGCTCGGTGGCCTTGACGGAATCGGCAAGAACATGACGGTCTTCGAGTGCGGCGACGACATGGTGCTCGTCGACGCCGGTCTCATGTTCCCCGACGACTCCCAGCCCGGTATCGACCTGGTGCTTCCCGACTACACCTATGTTCTGGAGAACGAGGAGAAGCTCCGCGGTATCGTCGTCACCCACGGCCACGAGGACCACACCGGTTCGCTTCCGTACCTGCTGCAGGACCTCAACAACAAGGTGCCCATCTTTTCGAGCAAGCTGACGCTTGGCTTTATCGAGGGCAAACTTTCTGAGTTCCGCATCCGCGCACCCAAGTTCCGCGAGGTCAAGGGCGGCAGCCATGTCAACCTCGGCGGAATCTCGCTCGACTTCTTCTCGATGACGCACTCCATCCCCGGCGCTCTGGGCGTGTTCATCCGCACCAACCAGGGCACCGTTATGCACACCGGCGACTTTAAGCTCGACCAGACGCCCATCGATGGTGTCACGCCCGACTATGCCGCTATCAGCCGCTTTGCCAAGCAGGGCATCGACCTGCTGCTTTCCGACTCCACCAACGCCACGGTTCCTGGCTTTACTAAGTCCGAGGCCGAGGTTGGTCCCAATCTGCTGCACGCCATCAAGAACGCCCCGGGTCGCGTGTTCGTCGCGTCGTTCTCGAGCCACATTCATCGCCTGCAGCAGATCTGCGATGCCGCCCGTAAGTGCGGCCGTAAGGTCGTTGTGACCGGTCGCTCCATGCTCACCAACACCCGCGTCGCGCGCGAGCTGGGCTACCTCAACATCGACGATGCCGATATCATCGATGCCTTCGATATCGATAACCTGCCCGACGACAAGATCGTCGTCATGTGCACCGGTTCGCAGGGCGAGCCGCTGTCGGCCCTGTCCCGCATGGCCAATGGCGAGCACAAGACGCTCTCCATCCACGAGGGCGATACCGTCATCCTCTCAGCAACTCCCGTTCCCGGCAACGAGAAGGCCGTCCAGCAGGTCGTCAACAGCCTGGCCAAGCTCGGCTGCGACGTGTGGGATAAGAACCGCGCTCTCGTCCACGTCTCCGGTCACGGTAGCCAGGAGGAGCTCAAGCTCCTGATGGCCATGGCCAAACCCACGTACTTTATGCCGGTTCACGGTGAGGCCGTGCATCTGCGCGCTCATGCCCAGCTCGCCCGCAAGATGGGCATCAAGGACGATCATATCTTTATCCTCGATAACGGCGACACGCTCGAGATGCGCGGTGGTATCGTCAAGCGCGGTGCGCCCGTCGAGTCCGGCGTCGTCTACGTCGACGGCCTGCGTATCGGCGATACCGACCCCATCGTCTTGCGCGATCGTCAGAAGCTCGCTAATGACGGTATGGTTACCGCTGTTGCCATCGTCTCGCTCAAGCACAAGAAGATCGAGGCCATCGAGTTCTCGGGCCGCGGTGTCTCGTTTGCCATCGACGACCAGTTCTCCGAGGATGCCTCCGCGTCCATTATGAAGACAATCGAGAAGGGCAAGTTTAGCTTTACGAGCAGCGGCTCCGATGCCATTCGCAAGGCCGTGCGCGATTCGCTCTCCAACTTCATTTGGAGCCGTACGCGCACCCGTCCGATGATCATCCCGGTCGTCATGGAGGTTTAGTTTGGCGCGCGGATCTGCACAAAACGCCAAAGGCAATAAGGCCAATAACCAACCGGCATCTGCTAAGGGTGCCGGTTCCCATCTGCGTGCCAATAAGGGCCACGAAGCCGACTTCGACGATTTTGAGCCCTTGGTCGAGCCCTCGGCCAACCGCGATATCGCTGGCGTGGTCATCGCCGTTTTGGCGATTGCGTCCTTCATTGCCGTGATTTCGCCGGCGACCGCACCCGTGACGGCTGCGGTTGCCGGTTTCTACCACCTGGGCTTTGGTCTGGGCGCCTACGTGCTGCCGATCGTCATTTTGCTGTTTGCCGCCACGCTCTTTTTAGGTGAGGACTCGCCGCTCAACATTCGCTCGGTCGCGGGCGGAGCCGTGGTCTTTATCGCTGTCGTCTCCATTCTTTCGCTGATGGTGCCGGGTACGAGCGACTCGTGTGACCTTATGTTTACGCCGCAAAATCTGTCCGCCTCGGGTGGCTACATCGGTGCGTTTATTGCGAGTGCGCTGCAGAATGCACTGGGTAAGCCTATCGCGATGGTAGTCCTGTTGGGTCTGGCCGTCGTTGGTTTTGTCATCATCGGCTTTTCGGTGGGTGGCGTGCTGCGCTCTGCTCGCGACCGTGCGGCCGATTTTGCCGAGCGCCGTCGCGCCGATGTCAACGCCAGCCCGTGGGGTGACGACGAAGCCCTGTCGGTGCCCGGCGTTGCCCGTCCGCACCTGAGCATTCTTCGTCAAAAGGGCTCCGATGCTGCCGTGACCACGGTCATGGGCAACGATGTGGACCCGGTTTTGGACGATGACGACGAGGACGAGGATCCGTTTGTCGACGTGTCCGATGCCGTGGAGGCTGAGCGCGCTAAGACGACGCTGCTGCCGCGCCGTCATGTCAAGAAGAGCAAGGCCACACCCAAGTTGAATACAAGTGAGCCCGATCCGTCCTGGTCCGAGAGTGAGATTGAGCTCACCGAGGGCGATGACGAGGACGACGAGGCTCCGATTGAGGCTGCAAAGACGACTTTGCTGCCGCGTCGCCATGCAAAGCGCGACCAGGTAACCGGTCAGCTTTCGATGGAAGACGACCCCGATAAGATCGACGAGTCCGAGCCGCCGTTTGCCGTGAATCCTGTCTCGGCAGCACCTCAGATTCCCGACTTCTTGAAGCATCCCAAGGTTGCCGATGCGCCTGCCTCGAGTGCCGTCGAATCGGCTGCGGCTAGCGATGGGGGAGCGGACGGTGGCGCCGCAGATAACGAGGGCGAAGAAGAGGACGGCCTCAAGCTTCCGCCGCTCGAAATCCTGCATGCCAACCCGCAGTCGGCTTCCGCCGCGTCTTCGGACAAGGAGTTGGAGCAGACCGCTGAGTCACTGCAATCCACCTTGCTTGAGTTTGGCCGCAGTGCCCGCGTGGTCGGCTGGATCGCCGGCCCCACGGTGACGACCTTTAAGCTGCAACCTGGTGAGGGCGAGCGCGTGAGCAAGATCTCGAGCCTCGAGGACGATATCGCGCTTTCGCTCGCTGCCCAGTCGGTACGTATCTTTGCCCCGATCCCCGGCACCTCGCTCGTGGGCATCGAGATTCCCAACCGCAAGCGCCAGAACGTCAACCTGGGCGACGTGCTGCCCTATGTGAAGGGCGGTCCGCTCGAGCTCGCCATCGGCCGCGATGCCGAGGGCACGCCGGTTGTCGCCGACCTTGCCAAGATGCCCCACCTGTTGATTGCCGGTACGACCGGTTCTGGTAAGTCGGTGATGATCAACTCCATCATCACGACTCTGCTCATGCGTACTCTTCCCGAGGACGTTCGCCTGATCATGGTCGACCCCAAGCGCGTCGAGCTTGCGGGCTATAACGGACTGCCGCATCTCTATGTGCCCGTGGTGACCGAGCCCAAGCAGGCCGCGAGCGCTCTGCAATGGGCCGTGTCCGAGATGGAGCGTCGCCTGAAGGTCTTCGAGCGCCTTAACGTGCGTAAGATCTCGACCTACAACGAAAAGCAGGCCGCCGGCGAGTTTGAGCATTACGACAACCCGCCGCAAAAGATGCCCTACCTGGTCATCATTATTGACGAGCTTTCGGACCTGATGATGGTTGCCGGCAAGGACGTCGAGGCGTCGATTGTGCGTATCGCCCAGCTGGGCCGTGCCGCCGGTATTCATCTTATCGTGGCCACGCAGCGCCCCAGCTCCAACGTGGTGACGGGCCTTATCAAGGCCAACATCACCAACCGCATCGCCTTTAACGTCGCCACGGGTATCGACTCGCGCGTCATCATCGACCAGATGGGTGCCGAAAAGCTTACCGGTTTGGGCGACATGCTGTTCTCCAAGGTCGACTGGGGCAAGCCTCGCCGTATTCAGGGATGCTTTGTTTCGGATGATGAGATCAACGAGATTGTCGAGTTCGTCAAGTCGCAGAGCGAGCCCGACTACCACGAGGAGATTCTGTCTGCCGTGGCGCCCGCTTCCATGTCCATGGCGGGTGGCGGCGGTATTGTCCGCACCGGAGTAGCCGAGCCGCAAGACGATGATCCGCTCATTTGGGAAGCCGCCCATATTGTGGTGGAATCGCAGCTTGGCTCCACATCTGGCCTGCAACGTCGTCTGAAGGTTGGCTATGCGCGTGCCGGGCGTATTATGGACATGCTGGAAGAAAAGGGTGTCGTCGGCCCGCCCGACGGTTCCAAGCCGCGCGAGGTCCTGTTGGACGAGGAGGGGCTTGCCGCGCTGGAATCTGTCGACGCCGAGATGGCACGTGAAGATCGTGAGTTTGGAGGATTCTGATGGCTGCACGCTTTGGTGACATGCTGCTCGAGCAGCGTCGCCGAATGGGCCTTTCCATTCAGCAGGTCGCCAACACCATCAAAATCAGGCCGCAGATCATCGAGTTTTTCGAGACCGGTAACTTTGCCTCGATGCCGCCGCGCGGCTATGCGCAGGGCATGATTTCGAGCTATGCTCGCTTTTTGGGCCTCAATCCGCGCGAGGTCGTCAATGCCTACTTTGACGACCTGATGGCATACGAACGCGAAACGTCGCAGCAGGGCGGTCGTTTTCAGGACGCCGCCGGCTACGTCAATTCGCGTTCCTCGGTCGATAACGGGCGCTTCCTGATGGTTCAGGGCGGTCGTTCGACCCGCTATGGACAGCGTCCTCAGCAGGCCGGTTATATTACCGAGACGGGTTCGGGCGAGGAGATTCGCTCACAGCGTGACCGGTTCCGCAGTACGCCGATGCCCGAGGACCGTGCACTTCCCGCTGCCCGCGGCGTGGCGCGTGACCCTCGTGCCGGCTACGGCGACGGCGGCTATTCCGATCGCGGTTACCGTGGTGCCTCTATGGGACGCTCTCGCGGTGGCTATGCGGATGCCGATACCACGCAGGTGACGCCGCGTCTTCGCTCTCAATCACAGCCGTATGGCCAGCGCTCTTCGGCTTCGCGTTCGGGCCAGCGTGGCTATCAAGGCCGCGGTGAGCTTGCGCCCCGCTCGGGTCAGCGCAGCCTTCAGGGCCAGGGCGGCTATCGCGGCCGTTCCGATAGCAATCGCGGTCGTATGCCTCAGGGAGGCGGCCGCAGCAGTTCCGGTCGTGGACGCGGCGGATCACGTACTCCTCAAAACAACGGGCTCGATCCGCGTATCGTCTACGCCGGCATCGGTGCCGTTGTGCTGCTGTTGATTGTGCTCATCGTGGTGCTTCTGCGTGGCTGCGCATCTTCGGCGCCCGAGAACACGCCCGAGACGCCCACTGCTACCAAGATGACGACCAAGAAGTCTTCTAAGAAGACCGAAACGGTCGACGAGGACGATGACACCGATGAGGCGACGGATGAGTCGACTGATTCGGACGCTACCAAGACGACGGCCAAGAAGGAAGAGAACGAGGTCACGAAGGTCAAAGTCTCCGTTGCCAAGGGAAAGACCGCGTGGATTGAGGTCAAGGTTGACGGCAAGTCGGTCTATGGCGCCCAGGCGACTGGCCCCTTTGAGCAGGAGTACACGCCCGAGTCTTCGATCGAGATCACCACGTCCAAGCCTTCCGATGTCACCGTTACCAAGAACGGTGAAAAGGTTCGTTACGATACCAAGACCTCGGGCGTGGCGCGTGTGACGATCACCGTTCCCAAGAAGGAGACGTCTGATTCCGAGAATGGTGAAAGTTCTGATGGTACCGACACCACCGATGGTACCGATACCACCGACGGTACCGATGCCCAGTCCACGGATGGCGCCGATACCGCAACTGACGGTCAGACACCCACCGATTCTACCGACAATTCGTACGATAGCTACTAGGCCGCTCGTACGCGAAAGGAAACATCATGGCTAAAGATTCCAGCTTCGACGTCGTGTCCGAGGTCAACAAGCAAGAGGTCGATAACGCCTTTCAGCAGACCACGCGCGAGATTTCCCAGCGCTATGACCTTAAGGATTCCGGCGCCACGATCGAGCTTTCGAAGGGCGACAAGCTCTTTACGATCAACGCCCCGGCCGACTTTGTCTCCAAGCAGATTGTCGACGTGCTGAGCTCCAAGCTCATCAAGCGCGGCATCGACCTCAAGGCCGTCTCGTGGGATGCTCCGCAGGCGGCATCGGGCGGCACCGTGCGCGTGCTCGGCCATATCGTCGAGGGTATCGACCAAGCGACCGCCAAGAAGATCAACAAGGACATCAAGGACCAAAAGCTCAAGGTCAAGGTGACCATCGAGGCCGACAAACTGCGTGTTTCCTCTGCTTCGAAGGACGCGTTGCAGTCCGTGATCCAGTTCCTGCGCGACCAGGACTACGGCCAGCCGCTGCAGTTCACCAACTACCGCTAATATCAATCGAAAGGACCGCTCTCCAATATGGATACACCGTTGGGCTCCGTGCTCTACATCACCCTCGGGTGCGCTAAGAACGAGGTTGACACTGACCGCATGCGTTCTCTTTTGACCGCCGCGGGCTACGAGGAGGCATTCGACCCGCAGGATGCCGATATCGCCATCGTCAATACTTGCTCGTTCCTCGCCTCCGCAACGTCCGAGAGCATCGAGACCACGCTCGAACTCGCCAACGAGGTTCAGGACGGCGTTCGTTCTTGCCCCATCGTCATGTGCGGCTGCGTGCCGTCGCGCTATGGCGATGACCTACCTGACGAGCTGCCCGAGGTCGCTGCCTTTGTGAAGGCCGACGAGGAGGACGGCATCGTGGCGGTCATCGATGGCGTGCTGGGTGTCGAGCGCGAGATTGCAGCCTATATCCCGCAGGTCAAACGTACCGTCGAGGGTGCTGTCGCCTACGTCAAGATTTCCGATGGCTGCAACCGCTTCTGCAGCTTCTGCATGATTCCCTACATCCGCGGCCGCTATCATTCGCGCAATGCCGAGAGCATCATCTCCGAGGTGCGCGACCTGGTTGCCGGCGGTGTGCGCGAGATCGTGCTGATCGGCCAGGACACGGGCATCTGGGGTACCGACTTTGCCGACGAGGACGTCGCCGATGGCTCGCCGCGCAATCTGGCGCAGCTGCTGCGTGCCGTCGCCGAGGCCGTGCGCCCGCACAACGTCTGGGTCCGCGTGCTCTATCTGCAGCCCGAGGGCATGACTGACGAACTCATCGAGACGATTCGCGATACGCCCGAGGTGCTGCCCTATATCGATATCCCCGTGCAGCACTGCGACGCGCGCATTCTCAAGGCCATGCGCCGTTCTGGTTCGCGCCAGGAGCTCGAGGATCTGTTCCGCGACCTTCGCGAGCGCATCCCCGGCATCGTGATTCGTTCCACGGCCATGGTCGGCTTCCCGACCGAGACCGACGACGAGTTCCGCGATCTTATCGACTTTATGGACACCGTCGGCTTTGACTACACGAGTGTCTTTGCCTACTCGCAGGAGGAGGGCAGCCTGGCCGCTAAGATGGAGGGTCAGGTCGACGAAGAGGTCAAGCTCGAGCGCGCCCAGGAGGCCATGGACCTGGCCGAGTCGCTCGGTTTTGCCGCCACCGCCGCACATGTGGGTGAGCGCGCCCAGGTAATCGTCGACGGTATCGAAGAGACCGAGGATGGCGCCGAGCTGATCGGCCATGCCTGGTTCCAGGCGCCCGATTCCGATGGCGCGGTGCATCTGGACGCCAGCGAGGCGTCCGTGGGCGATATTCTGACCGTCGAGTTTACCGATAGCTTCTGCTATGAGCTTATCGGTCATGTTGTGGAGTAGGAGAGCGTCGTGGCTAACGAGAGCAATAAGGAACTGACGAGTGTCTGGACGCCCGCCAACATCGTGACGTGCGTGCGCATCGTCTTTATCCCGGTGTTCATGATCGTGTCGGCGCTTTCTCACACGAGTGTTGCCGGTACGGATTGGAGCACCTTTGACGGTCCGCTCGCCGCCGCTGCCTTCATTCTGTATGTGATCCTGTCGTGCACCGATAAGGTCGACGGTTATCTGGCACGCTCGCGCAACGAGATCACCGATTTCGGCAAGTTCTTGGACCCCATCGCCGACAAGCTGCTGGTGTTCTCGGCCCTGCTGCTGTTCTTGGATTTTGGCTCCGTAACCGTGTGGTCCGTGTTTATTATCCTGTTCCGCGAGCTGCTGGTGAGCGCCCTACGCATGGTTGCGAGTGCGGCCGGTGTGGTCGTTGCGGCCGATAAGCTCGGCAAGTACAAGACGGCGACCACGATGGTCTCCATCTGCGGTTACCTGTGCGTTTTTGCTATGGCCGGCTTGCACCTTGGCCCGGTGGCGCTGACGCTCGGCGTCTACTCGGTGTCGCGCTTCCTGTACGCCGTTGCCGTTGTCCTGACCGTTATCTCGGGCGCCCAGTACTTCTGGAACTGCCGCAAGATCGTCTTTTCGGTCTAGGTCCTGGTGGGTATGACGGACTCTTTTGAGCAGATTTCCGCACATAACGAGGAGCTGGCGCGCGATATTGTCGAGCACGCGAGCGCTCGGGGCGTGACGGTTTCGACGGCTGAGTCGCTGACGGCGGGTATGATCGCATCGACGATTGCCGATATCCCGGGTGCCTCGGCGGTGTTGCGTGGCGGTGCGGTGACTTACTGCGATGAGATTAAGCATCGCGTTCTTGGTGTTGAGCAGGAGACGCTCGACCGCTATACCGCGGTGTCGCATCAGACCGCGCGCGAGATGGCGGTGGGTTCGCTGGAGCTGTACCAGAGCGATATTGCAGTGAGCGCAACGGGTTATGCCGGCCCCGGCGGTGGCACTGAGGACGATCCGGCGGGCACTTTCTATATTGGCTGGGCGCATCGTTCCGCCGATGGGGGCGTGCCGGTCGTGGACTCTGTGCGCTGCCACTATGAGGGCGACCGTTCGTGTGTTCGTGCCCATGCGGTCGCGGAGGCATTGGGGCGCATTGCCCTTGTGCTCAACTCTATGGAATAGACATGTTTTAAGGGGCCTTAGGGCCCCTTAATTGTGGAGATAGGGACCTCTGACAAATTTAGCGTTTGTGCTGGTTGTAGATGTATTTTTGCCTGCCTTGTTCATATTTGGTCCTTTGTGGTCAAGTATTTGGTCAGTGTTTGGTCGGCGTTTGGTTGGGTTTTGGAAAGACCGCCTGCATATGATTGGCCTGAACGGTTGACCACGAACAGCCGTTCGTTTATTATCGATGCAGGTTGTTAAGAGGAGGGCTATTCATGGCCAAGAATTCAGGTCCCGTACGTACCGTTCATGCTCGCACGACGGGTAAAGAGCGCGATGAGATGATCGCCACCACCAAGGCCGAGATCGAGAAGAAATTCGGCCAGGGTTCCATCATGAGGTACGGCGACGGTGGCCCCGAGCTCGAGGTCGAGGCCATTCCCACGGGCGCCCTGGCCCTCGATGCCGCGCTGGGTATCGGCGGCGTGCCGCGCGGCCGTATCGTCGAGATTTACGGTCCTGAGTCCTCCGGTAAGACGACGCTTTCGCTCGAGATCCTGGCCGAGGCCCAGGCAATGGGTGGCGTTGTGGCATTTATCGATGCCGAGCACGCGCTTGATCCCACGTATGCCGCGCGCATCGGTGTGGATATCGACGAGGTGCTCATTTCCCAGCCCGATACGGGCGAGCAGGCGCTCGAGATTGTTGACATGCTCGTGCGTTCCGGCGCCATCGATGCCATCGTCGTCGACTCCGTCGCCGCGCTGACCCCGCGTGCCGAGATCGAGGGAGAAATCGGCGACACTACGGTTGGTCTTCAGGCTCGCCTGATGAGCCAGGCGCTCCGCAAGCTCGCCGGCTCGCTGTCCAAGTCCAACACGACGTGCATCTTCATTAACCAGCTGCGTGAGAAGATCGGTGTCATGTTCGGCAACCCCGAGACCACGACGGGCGGCCGCGCCCTTAAGTTCTTCTCTTCGGTACGTATCGATATTCGCCGCATCGACAGCATTAAGCTTAAGGACGAGGTTATCGGTAACCGCGTGCGCGCCAAGGTCGTTAAGAACAAGGTGGCAGCTCCGTTCCGATCTGCTGAGTTCGACATCATGTACGGTACGGGCATCTCCAAGGAGGGCTCGATTCTGGACATGGCTGTCGAGTGCGGTATCTGCAAGAAGATGGGCTCCTGGTTTGCCTATGGCGAGGACAAGCTCGGCAACGGTCGCGAGGCCGCCAAGGCGTTCCTGCGCGAACACCCCGATTGTGCCGACGAGATTGAGCATAAGGTCCGCCTTGCCTGTGGACTTGAGTTTGATGACGATGCTCCGTCCGAGGTCGAGCTGACCGATCAGCCTGCGCCTGAGGAGTTTGACGAGCTTTACGCCATCGATGGTTCCGCCATGCTCGATGATGACGACGAGTAGCGGTTACGCTCATGTCGTATACGGTGACCGAGGCCACGGTCGTCTTTCCCGATAAGAAGGCGGCCTCCTCGTTCTCGAGCGGGTATGCGTCCAAAAAGCCTTGCGCACATATCGATTGTGAGCTTGAGGGCGGTTTTGAGCGGTCCATTTGGATTCCCGTGCGGGTCGCGCGGCTGTATGTCAAAAACCGCCCCGATCTTCCCTGTGATTGGGACAACTTTCGTGAGGCGGTGCAGCTCATCGAGCGTAAATGTGCACTTACCATGGTGACCGAGATGCTATCGCGCCGCGACCATGCGACGGGTGAGGTCCGTGACAAGCTGGCTCGCTACGGCTTTCACCAGCCCGCGATCGATTTCGCCGTCGAGCGCGCCACCGAGTATCACTTTTTAGACGACAACCGCTTTTGCTCGTACTTTATCGAGGAGCGCAAGCGGCGCGGTTGGGGACAGCGCAAAATCGAGACCGAGCTCAAGCGCCGTCATGTCGTGCTCGATGACATTCCCGGTTATCCCGAGGATTATTTTGCCGTCGAAGACGATTTGGCGCGTGCGTCAGCCCTGCTCGCCAAGCGGCGTGTTCCAGAGACGCGCGGATTCGAAAAACTGGTTCGGTTTTTGATGGGCAAGGGCTTCTCGTATCACATCGCCGCCGATGCCGTTAAGGCACGTCTCGATGCCGAACGCGAGGAATGTGCGGTTTAGGCGTATGCGTTTTGTGACCCTGCCGTTCACCGCGTTTTAGCCGCCGTGCCGGGGTCATTTATTTGACAGTTGTTGTGGTTCAACGTACGATAAACACTGTCATTTGCTTTGTGATATGTGCTCATCTGTGATGAGTTTGTTTATATGTTTATCTGTATCCGACCCGCATAAGCTGCGCCCATATTACTCAAATGTCGCGAGCCGTTCGTAAGGACGGTTCGCTTTGTTGTGTAACGAATCCATAAAAAGGAGTGAGCATGCCTATCATCGCAGCGCTCGTTGGCATCGTTTTGGGTGCCATCGCCGCCATTGCCTACATGCGCACCGCCAAGCAGGGTAGTCTTCACGAGGCCGACGAAAAGATCCAGTCGGCACACGCACAGGCTGAGTCCCTGATCGGTGATGCTAAGCGTCAGGCCGAGACCCTCAAAAAAGAGGCTCTGCTCGAGGCTAAAGAGGAGATCATCAAGAACAAGCAGGCCGCCGAGGCCGAGGATAAGCAGCGTAAGAGCGAGATTCGTACGCTCGAGAACCGTGTGATGCAGCGCGAGGAGTCCCTTGATCGCCGAAACGACGCTCTCGACAAGCGTGAGCACCAGCTGTCCAGCCAGGCCGGTCAGGTCGAGAAGCGCTCCCGCGAGCTCGAGGAGCTCTGCGCCAAGCAGACCTCTGAGCTCGAGCGTATCGCCGACCTGACCCGCGAGGACGCCCACAAGGAGCTCCTCGATAAGGTTCGCGGCGAGGTCACCCACGAGGCTGCCACGATCATTCGCGAGTCCGAGCAGCAGGTTCGCGCCGAGTGCCACAAGACCGCCCAGGAGATTCTGTCCCTGGCGATTCAGCGCTGCGCTGCCGACCACACAGCCGAGGTCACCGTTACCTCCGTGCACATTCCCTCTGATGACCTCAAGGGCCGTATCATCGGTCGCGAGGGTCGCAACATCCGGACCTTCGAGCAGGTTTCCGGCGTCAACCTCGTGATCGACGACACGCCCGAGACTGTCGTTCTTTCGAGCTTCGACCCGGTCCGTCGTGAGACCGCCCGTGTTGCCCTCGAGAACCTCATCGCCGACGGCCGCATTCACCCCGCCCGCATCGAGGAGATGTATCACAAGGCTGCCGACCTGGTTCAGCAGCGCGTGCGCGAGGCTGGCGAGCAGGCTGCCTTCGATACCGGCATCCACGACCTGCATCCCGAGATCGTCAAGACCCTTGGTGCCCTGCGCTACCGTACCTCGTTTGGTCAGAACGTGCTTCAGCACTCCCTCGAAGTCTCTGACCTGTGCGGCGTGATGGCTTCCGAGCTTGGCCTGGACGTTGTGACCGCCAAGCGCGCCGGCCTGCTGCACGACCTGGGCAAGGCAATCGACCATGACGTCGAGGGCCCGCATGCCGTCATCGGCGCCGAGCTTGCCCGCCGTTATGGCGAGAAGCCCGTTATCGTCCACGCTATCGAGGCTCACCATGCCGACGTCGACCCCAACACGGTGCTCGATGTCCTGGTACAGGCCGCCGATGCTGTCTCTGCCTCTCGCCCCGGTGCCCGTCGCGAGTCTGCCGAGAACTACATCAAGCGTCTTGAGAAGCTCGAGGAGATCGCCAACTCCCATGATGGCGTCGAGCGTACCTATGCCATGCAGGCTGGTCGCGAGGTCCACGTCATGGTTCAGCCGGACAAGATCTCCGATGCCCAGTCCACGGTCCTGGCTCACGATATCGCCCATCAGATCGAGGAAGAGATGGAGTATCCCGGTCAGGTGCGCGTCGTCGTGATTCGCGAGAGCCGCGCTGTCGATATCGCTAAATAACATGAGCGACGCGAACGAGCTCATCTCATTTATCGCGTCGATGTCGGGGGAGGGCAACCTTCGCGTCGAGGAGAACCTTGGCGAGGGTTATGTCCGCCTCCGCGTTTCGGAGGCCGAGAGGCGCCAGGCAAAGCACGACATTCAGCATGTCGAGGATATCGTCATTGAAATGCTCCGTAATGCTCGCGATGCTGGCGCCGACAAAGTCTATCTCGCTACGACCAAGGAAGATGGCGTCCGCACGCTTGTCTTTCTGGATAACGGTTCGGGCGTTCCGCAAGATATGCAAGAGCGAATCTTCGATGCCCGTGTTACCTCCAAGCTCGAGAGCATGAAGATGGACCGTTGGGGCGTTCACGGTCGTGGCATGGCATTGTTTTCGATCAAGCAGAACACCGACGAGGCCCGTGTGGTTACGTCCGGTGTCGATCTTGGTTCAGCCTTTAAGGTGAGCGTTGCGGCCGACCGCCTCAGTGAGCGTGCCGATCAGTCCAGCTGGCCCCAGGCCGTCAAGGATGAGGACGGACGTTATGTCTGTGCTCGGGGCCCGCATAATATTATTCGCGCTGCTTGTGAGTTTGCGCTCGAGGAGTTGCGTGGTTGCGATGTCTATCTTGGTTCTCCGTCTGAGATTGCCGCGACCCTTTATGCTCAGGCGTCAAGTCGGCTCGATACGTCGCGTCTCCTGTTCATTGATGACGAGAGCGAGCTTCCGGTTGTTGATCGTCTAGGCCTTGCCTCTGATGCCGAGGACTTTATCCGTATTTGTTCGGGTTTGGGTCTTGAAATGTCCGAGCGCACGGCCCATCGCATTTTGGCAGGGCAGATTAAGCCCGTTCGCGGTGTGACTGCGCGTCTGCTGCGCGAGCGTGACTCATCCTCGCATGCGCCGGCTCCTGTCGATCTCGCGAAGGATCGTCGTGGGCTACGTATTGCCAAGGATGACATGGCACAGTTTTCGCGTGCTGTGGAGCGCGACTTTAATGACCTTGCCGCCCGGTACTATCTCAACCTTTGCGGCGACCCAAAGATTCGCGTTTCGCGTGATCGAATCACCGTGACATTCGATCTTGCCAAAGAGGAATAGTGCCTTTACCGAGTCCACTCGGTACGATACAGTTATTGCAGTTAAAACGTACTTTTAAACGCAGGAGTTTCTTCATGGATTGCCTGAAGGTATCAAGCAAATCATCGCCCGCGTCCGTTGCCGGCGCCATCGCCGGCATGGTCAAGGATGGTGTGCCCGTCAACATCCAGTGTGTCGGTGCCGGTGCTGTCAACCAGGCCATTAAGGCCGTTGCTATCGCGCGCGGTTTTTTGATTCCAACCGGTTTTGATATTTCCTGTGCGCCCGTGTTCTCCGACATCCTCATTAACGGGGAGTCGCGCACGGCTATCCGCCTTTCTATCTACGTTCACCAGATCAATCGGGCTGCTATGGATAACGTCGTCATGGATGATGTTAAGCCTGTGGCATAGCTTCTGCTTGCCTCGATTCGCCTCCCTTCCATCGTTAGGACTTATGCACATGGACCAGCGTTCCGTACGCGATATTCTTGCCGGTAAAACCTACTTTATCCGCACCTTTGGCTGCCAGATGAATCAGCACGATTCCGAGCGCGTGAGCGGTCTGCTTGATTCGTATGGCTGTCTCATGGCGCTCGATCCCGAGCATGCCGATATCGTTGTCTTCATGACATGCTGTGTGCGTGAGGCCGCCGATACTCGCCTGTACGGCCAGTGCAATTCCTGTAAAAGCCTGCCGCCTTCGCCTTCGGGCAAGCGTGTGGTTGCCGTTGGTGGTTGCATCGCGCAGCGCGATGGCGAGGGCCTGCTCACCAACGTCGATAACGTCAATGTCATCTTTGGTACGCATTCCATCGCACATGTGGCAGAGCTCATTGCCGAGGCGTTCCTTGATGGCAAGCATCATATCCGCACCAATGAGCATGAGGATACGGATGCCATGAGCATGCCGTGGCATCGCGAGACCCAGTATCACGCTTGGGTGCCCATCATGACGGGCTGCAATAATTTCTGTACCTATTGCATCGTTCCGTACGTGCGCGGTCGCGAAAAGAGCCGCTCCTTCGAGGAGATTGTCGACGAGGTGACCGGTTTGGTGCGCCAGGGCGTGCGTGAGATTACGCTGCTGGGCCAAAACGTTAACTCATATGGTCGCGATCTGTTTGGCAAGCCGCGTTTTGCCGATTTGCTGCGTGCCGTGGGCGATACGGGTGTGGAGCGCATCTTCTTTACGTCTTCGCATCCCAAGGATCTGCTGCCCGAGACCATCGACGCCATGGCCGAGACGCCTGCTGTTATGCCGCAGCTGCACCTGGCCGTCCAGTCAGGTTCGACGCGGATCCTCAAAGAGATGAATCGCCGTTATACACGCGAGGACTATCTGGGCCTGGTCGATCGCATTCGCAACCGCATGCCCGATATCGCGCTCTCGACTGACATTATCGTTGGCTTCCCGGGCGAGACTGAAGAAGACTTTGAGCAGACGCTTTCACTTGCCGAGACGGTCCGCTATGCCCAGGCCTATACCTTCATCTATTCCAAGCGCGCCGGTACCCCGGCCGCAGAGATTGACGATCCTACGCCGCATGAGGTTATTCTCGGGCGTTTCAACCGCCTGGTTAAGGTTATCGAGACCACGGCACATGAGTATAACCAGGGTGAACTTCATACTGTGGTTCCGGCGCTCATTGAGGGAACGAGTAAAAAGAACGACGCGGTCCTGCTGGGCAAGAGTCCCAAGAATCAGACCATGCATGCGCCTATCCCCGAGGGTTACAGCATCGATCAGCTTGTTGGCAAGATCGTTGATGTTGACGTTGACGTTGCCAAGACCTGGTATTTGTCCGGCTCCGTTGTGGGCGAGCCGCGCTAATGGTTTCTTCCGGGGCAGGTCTTTCCGCCGTTGCGATCGTCGGTCCGACGGCGGTTGGTAAGAGTGATGTTGCCGACCGTTTGGCCGCTCGTCTTTCGTCCGAAGTGCTGTCGTGCGATGCGATGCAAATCTATCGTGGCATGGACATCGGTACCGCAAAGATGACGCCCGATGAGTGTACGGCGCCGCTGCGTCTCGTCGACATTGTAGAGCCGGGTGTGGCATATTCTGCTGCGCTTTATCAGGCTGACGCTCGCGCGCATGTTGAACGTCTCATTGGTTCGGGTTGTCTGCCGGTTTTTTGCGGAGGTACGGGGCTATATCTCAAGGCCGCCCTCGATGAGATGGACTTTCCCTCGGGTGAACTTGAGGACGATCGCCGTGTGGGCTATCAGGAGCTTGCCGAGCGTATTGGCGAGGAAGAACTGCATTCCCTGCTTGCCGAGCGCGACCCAGAATCGGCTGCTGTTATTCATCCCCATAACGTGCGCCGTGTGATTCGTGCGCTCGAGATGCATGATGATGGTATCTCCTATGCACAGCAAAAAAGTCAGTTTAGTGTTCCGCGCGAGCATTATCATGCTCTATGGTTTGGTCTGACGCGTAATCGCGAGGTGCTCTACGAGCGCATTAACCTGCGTGTCGATCTGATGTTTGAACAGGGTCTTGTTGATGAGGTTCGCGGTCTTATGGACCAGGGGCTGGGAGATGCCCTGACTTCGATGCAGGCAATTGGCTATAAAGAGATCATTGATGCTTTCAATGGCGTGATTTCTATGGATGAGGCTCGCGAACTCATCAAGATGCGTTCGCGTCGCTATGCCAAACGTCAGCTTTCGTGGTTTAAGCGCGATGACCGTATCGTGTGGTTTGATATGGACGAGTTTACGATCGATGAGGTCGTTGAGGACATCCTGCATCGTATTGAGGCTGCCTAATGGCCTGTTTCCCCCTTGTTCCCACGGCACCCGAGCCCGAGCGTGCCATTTTAGTTGGTGTTGAGTGGCGCGACAATGCATGGCCGCTCGATCGTTCGCTTGACGAGCTTGAGCGCCTGGCCCATACGGCTGGCGCCCAGTGCGTGGCGCGTTTGTCACAGCGTCTGGTTAAGCCGTATCCAAAATCGTTTATCGGTTCCGGTAAGGTTGAGGAGCTTTGCGGGCTCGTGCATCGTATGGATGTCGATGTTGTTATCTTCGACGACGATTTATCGCCCTCGCAGCAATCCTATTTGGAGAAAGCCGTGGGCGAGCCGGTAAAGATTATCGATCGTACAGCACTGATCCTGGATATCTTTGGCCTGCATGCTCAGACGCGTGAGGGACGCCTACAGGTACAGCTGGCGCAGCTTCAATATCTGTTGCCTCGTCTGCGCGGTATGTGGAGCCATCTTGCCAAGGAGCAGACGCGCGGCGGCATCGGTTCACGCTTTGGTCAGGGCGAAAGTCAGCTCGAGGTCGACCGTCGCCTCATTCGTAATAAGATCGCTGCGCTTCGTCGTGAGCTCAAGCAGGTTGAACAGCGTCGCGATGTCCAGTCCAAGAGCCGCATTGAGTCACCGGCGTTTCGCGTCGCGTTAGCCGGTTATACCAATGCCGGTAAATCGACGTTGCTTAATCGCCTGACCGGCTCTACGGTACTTTCGCAGGACAAGCTGTTTGCTACGCTTGACCCGACGACGCGTTCGTATCGCCTGCCCGGCGGTCGCGGCATGACGATTACCGATACCGTTGGCTTTATTCAAAAGCTACCGCATGGTCTCGTTGATGCCTTTAAGTCCACGCTGTCTGAGGTTCTTGGTGCCGATCTGATCCTTAAAGTTGTGGATGCCTCTGACGAGGACTACGAGCGCCAGCTCGAGGCAGTCGATCGCGTTCTTGACGAGATCGGTGCCGGCGAGCGTTTGACGCTTACGGTGTTCAATAAAATCGATCTTCTCGATAGCGTTGATCGATTGAGTTTCCGTCGTCGCTATCCCGAGGCCGTGCTGTTCTCGGCCCAGACGGGCGAGGGACTCGACGATCTCGTCGACCGTATTGCTCGTGAGGCGGCTGCCACCGATGTGTTGCTCTCCGCTGATATCCCGTATCGCGAGGGCGCCCTCATCACGCTGGTGCATGAACAGGGAACCCTTTTGCACGAGGAATATCTTGAGGGCGGCGTTCGTATTGTTGCGAAGCTGCCGGCTCGCATCGCGCCGCGGCTCAAGCGTTATCGCACCGAGTAGACGAGCTCCAAAAAGCCCAGAATAGTGGGCTGATGCAGTAGATAAAAGGGGAGTGCGTGACGTCCAAGGCTGGCGAGCGCCGGGATGGGATTGGCGTAGGCCCAGCTTGGGACGGTCTTATCGATTCCCTGCGCTATGTGTGCGGCGAAGTATCCTGCAAGATACATAAAGAAAAACGGGATGATGGGGTAGTAATCACCTGAAACAAACCCAGTGCTCGGAAATCCCAGCCACGCCAGGTAGGGGACAGGATAGATCGTTTTGGGGATACTCCAGGTGAGGGCGAACAACACAAGGCATAGGGACATGCCCCATCTCGCCGATATCTTCTTAAGGACGGGATCGGTCAACGCCACGATGCCGGTACATGCGGCCATGCAGTAGATGATGCCAAAATTAACCGAATCGTCTACTGAGACAAGTGTTGTTGCCAACCAGACGACGAGTGCTGCTAAGGCGTATTTGGCGGCACGTTTGATATTGTTGCGTGAGAGCGTGCACATCCAACCCGCGATAAACAAGAATACCCAGCTGATGCTGGCACGCCAGATGTCTTGAAAGACGGTCTGTGTAAACCAGGGCATATCCCAACCGTACAGGTAGGCGAGATCGTAGCAAGCGTGAAAACCTGCCATTGAAATCATCGTAAACCCGCGGACGGTATCAAAGATAGTGATGCGTTTTTGCATTACGAGAACCGGCGCATCAAGCCGACGACTTTGCCCAAGATAACGGGATTCGTTGCATAGATAGGCTCCATGGTGTCATTCTCAGGCTGCAGGCGTACGCGTCCCTGCTCCTTGTAGAACGTCTTGACGGTCGCTGAACCATCAATCATAGCCACGACAATTTCGCCGTTCATGGCACTCTTTTGTTCACGGACGATGATGTAATCGCCATTGAAGATACCGACATTGATCATTGAGCTCCCATGCACCTCAAGGATAAAGGAACCCTGATCAGTGGCGATTTCGGTCGGGATAGTAAATGTGTCTTCGATATTCTGCTCGGCCAGAATGGGAATCCCAGCCGCGACGCGACCAACGAGCGGTAGTGAGACCGTTCCGCGAGGTGCGGTGGTCTCGTTAGATTTAGAAATTGAGACAGAGGAACCGTCCTCGTTAAAGAGTTCCAGAGCGCGCGGTTTGGTGGCATCGCGCTTGAGTAGCCCGCGCGCCTCCAGGGCAGATAGATGGGCGTGCACGGTGCTGGGGGAGGAAAGGCCCACGGCAGAAGCCATCTCGCGCACGCTGGGCGGATAACCCTTCTCCTGCTGATATTCCTTGATGAAGTCGTAAATTTGCTGCTGACGCTTGGTAATTTTGCGAGCCATCAGGGCATCCTCTCTACCCATGTCAAACAAATGTTCGAATTTTGCTTGACAGGAACAACTGTTCGAAGATAATAATAACCGAACATTCGTTCTCGCGCTAGACATTTTTGTCCGCGCGGCTTGATAAAACTGTTCTCAGCAAAACACGCGAGAGGAGAACATGATGAACGCAACGAATATGGTCCAGGGAAACCTCGCCCTTAAGCTCGAGACGTCTGCAGAATACACTTTTACGGTTGTTCAGGGTGGCCGCTCCAGCTTTCAGCCTTTGACCGTAAAGCCTGCTTGCAATCAGCAGGCTGTAGCCGCGCCGGGCCGCGTTGCCCTGAAGGTTCCGACGATTGTCGCCGTTGCCGTTGCGCTTACGCTCTTCTTTGTCCTCGCTACGTCGGTCTTTAGCGCTCGTCACGCCGCGTATGCCGAGTCCGTTTCCAACGTTACCTATGAGACCATTCGCGTTCAGTCTGGTGATTCTCTTTGGTCGCTTGCCGAGGAATATCCAATCGAAGGCCTTTCCACGCAAGAGACTTCCGACATGATCCGTAACGTCAATCATCTGGAGCATGGTTCGCTCGCCGCCGGTGCGCATCTTAAGGTTCCTGCTCGTTCGTAATCATTATCGCGCTGCGCATGGTACCCTTGTTATCGTTTAAGAGGAGGTACCATGCGCTGTCCCAAATGCGGCAAGGCACATACCCGCGTCGTTGATTCCCGTATGCAGGAGTCAAATAACACCATTAAGCGTCGCCGCGAATGTTGCTCGTGTAACTATCGCTTTACAACGTTCGAACGATGCGAAGACCCAATCGAGGTCATTAAGTCGGACGGAACCAAGCAGCGGTTCGATCGCAATAAGCTGCTCGTCGGCTTGATGCGCGCCACTATCAAGCGCGATATCGACACTAAGAAGCTCAATGAGATTATCGATGACATCGAGGTCGAGCTGCGCTCTCGCACGCTGACGGCCGTTACGTCCCATGAGTTGGGTGACATGGTACTCAAGCGCTTGGCCAAGATCGACAAGGTGGCGTACATCCGCTTTGCCTCGGTCTACCGCGATTTCAAAGACGTCGATGAGTTTCTGCAAGAGCTCGACAAGCTAAGGTGATTCCATGTCCAACATTACCGTCAACATAAAGCGTCTCGACCCCACCGTCGAGCTTCCCAAATACGCCCATCCCACCGATGCCGGCTTGGATTTGCGCTCCAACGAGGACTGCATTCTGAAGCCCTTCGAACGCCGTCTGGTCTCTACTGGGCTGGCCATCGCCCTGCCCGATGGCTACGCCGGCTTCGTCCAGCCCCGCAGCGGTCTCGCCATCAAGCAGGGCCTGTCTATAGTCAATACGCCTGGCCTCATCGACGCCCACTACCGAGGAGAACTCAAGGTTATCCTCATCAACCTGGACCCCTCAAACAACATCCAAATCAACAAAGGCGACCGCATAGCCCAACTCGTCATCCAAGAAGTCCCCACGGTCAACCTCATAGAAGTAGAAGAACTAGACGAAACCGACCGAGGCAACGGAGGCTTCGGCTCCAGCGGCGTGGCTTAGTCGCATAGCCTCTTACGTTCGCTCACCTGTGGGAGAGCCCTATATATCATCCCGTGCTCAAACATTCTCGCGTTGCTGCGAAACTGCGCGCGGGACGATATATAGGGCTCTCCCACAGGTGAGCTACGTTTACTTGCTAGCGGCTACGCCGGGTTCGCCCCAGTTAGAGCCTGCGAAGGTAGAAACAAAATTTCTAATAATAGTTAGCCGGTGCGACAAAGCGATTGTTCCTTTGTCGCACCGGCTAACCAGTAAGATAATTTTGTTTCAAGCGAGTAGCCGCCCGACCACTTCTCACACATATCGTTCCACGCGCAGTTTCGCAGCGAGCGAAGCGAAGCGAGAATGTTTGAGCATGGAATGATATGTGTGAGAGGTGGGCGGGAGGGATGCGAGCGCCCCGCGAGAATGTTTGAGCATGGAATGATATAAGGGCGGCTCCGGCAGAGCGGCGGACATTCGACTAGCGGATATGCGCGGGCTTTCCGCCCCAGTAGAAGCGGCAGAAGGCTCGTTTGCGCTTTTGGGGTTTGCCTACGAGCTCCATGCTTGCGATGGCTATGTCTTCGGCTGCGTGGGGGCGGCGTAGCACTTCGCCGTTGATGAGTAGGGCTTTGAGTGATTCGGGATGGTCGTGCAAGTGACGTAGGGTTACGATGAGTTCTCGTGCGGTGGTGACATGCATGCTGGCGCCCATGCCGGTGAGCATCGTGGTGTTGGCCTTTTCCTGGCCGTATGATTTGCCCAGCAGGATCATCGGCAGATGCGCGCACAGGCACTCGGTGACGGTGAGTCCGCCCGATTTGAGGATTGCCAGGTCGCAGCCGTGCATGAGGGCCGCCATGTCGTCCACGTAGTCCAGAACTGTGACGTTTTCGAGCTTCATGGCGTCAAAGAGCGTCTTGAGGCGGGTGGCGTATTCCTCATCCTTGCCCGGCAAAAAGACAAAATGCATGTCCTCAAAGCTGCGTAAGAAGGGGAGCGTGTGGTCCATCGCGGCACGGAAACGCACGTATGGTTGGGGTAAACTGGCGCCGGCCATCACCAATACGACGGTTTTGTCTATGGGGAGATTGAACTTGCTGAGCTCATCTTCGCGTTTGTAATCTGAATCGAAACCGGCTCGGATGGGGATGCCCGTTATGCGGATCTTTGACTCGGGAACCTTGCGCGGGCGCAGCGTTTCGGCCATAAACTCGTTGGCTACGCAGAATAGGTCGGTGTCCTTGTGGGGCCAAAATCCTTCGACTTCGTAATCGGTCGGCACGCAGATGACCGGATAATCAATACCCGTGATGACGCGGGCGCCCACAGCGACGTTGGCCGCCGTAATGTGCGTTGCGACCACGGCTATGGGCCTGCGGGTCCGGACGTATTCGTTGAAGGCGGGGAACATAATTCGCGACCATGCCGTGCCGCCTCCCCAGAGAAGATGTCCCGTAAGCGTATATCGCCAGGTCAGGTCGTAAATGGGGCGCGTGGCACCCGTAAAAGAAGCCGCGGTCTTATTGCCGTCGAATTTAATACGTCCAAAATCAAGGATATCGAGCACTTCAATTTCAATATCCTCAGGGATTCCCTTGGTGCCGCGGATAAGGTCAAATGCTTGTGCAATCGCGTTGGCGGCGGCTTTGTGGCCCGATCCAACCGATGCGTGCACAATGGTTACCAGGGGTTTTTGTGCAGATGAAACGGTCATTTGCCCCGGTTGGGGAGTGGCTTGCATGGGCAGGGGAGCGCTATTGCTCGTCTGCGTTTGATCCATCGATAACTCCCCTTCAGCTTTGTTACGCGTTTTATCATTGTAGTGCATGAGTGTCATGTGCACGTAAATTTGGGTATGAGCGCAAAGAACGCCAATCTTTCGACAGGAGGTCTCTTTATGACTACCCATCAGCCGATCGATGTTGCTATTATCGGTGGCGGCCCTGCGGGCTATGCCGCGGCCATTTATGCGGCGCGCTCCAACCTAACGACGACCGTGATTGAACAGGGCATGTCGGGAGGGCAGATCGCCACAACCAATGAGGTCGAGAACTATCCGGGCATTCCGCTCTTGAGTGGCGCCGAACTCGGCGAGCGTTTTCAGCAGCATGCAGAGGGCCTGGGAGCACAGGTTACATGGAGCATGGTTACGGGTATCGATTACGATGCCGATACAGCGCTGTTTACGGTGCATCACGATTTGGGCGATATGTTGGCCTCGAGCGTTATCGCTTGCATGGGTGCCACGCCGCGATCTGCTGGTTTTGTTGGTGAGGATACGTATCGCGGTCGCGGCGTTTCGTATTGCGCGACGTGCGACGGCATGTTCTTTCGCGGTAAGCAGGTCTTTGTCATCGGCGGCGGCAATGCTGCCTGTGAGGAAGCTCTCTTCTTGTCAGAAATTGCCAGCAGCGTGACCATCGTTTTGCGCCGCGATCAGTTCCGTGCCCCCGATGGTGTTGTTCAAAAAGTTCTTGCAAAAGACAATATTACAGTTAGGTACCAAACTAGTATTGTTGAGCTTTCTGGTGAAGCGATGCCCACGACAATTACGTTCAAGGACAATGCAAGCGGTATGACGAATGCTGAGACCTTTGAGCCCGGCTCGTTTGGCATCTTTGTCTTTACCGGGACGCAACCCCATACCGAGCTTGTTGAGCATTTAGTCGATCTGGCGCCTGATGGCGGCATTCTGACTGATGAATCCATGTCGACCCGCACGCCAGGTCTATTTGCCGCTGGCGACATCCGTTCCAAGCGTTTACGCCAGGTTGTGACCGCCGTTTCTGACGGAGCCATAGCAGCATCTAGTGTATACGCGTTTCTCCGTGGATAAGTACGATAATATATCTTATGTAAGGTTGTTATCTTTTAACAAAGTGGTTGGACGGTGTATCAATGTGCTGTCCAACCACTTTTACTTGGCGACTATGTGGTATGCAAAACTAGATAACGTAGAATACAATATATAAATGAACGGAGGATCCTTATGAACCACGCCAAACGCGTTATCCCGATGTCCGATACATCGGTCAGCATTAAGCCTGAGGATATTCAGCCCACTGTGCTGCCCGATGCATTTATTCAGTCCGATATCGTACGCAAACTCAATACGTTGAGTCTGCCGCGCTATGACCAGTTGCCCAATATGACGCTCTACCGCGACCAGGTCATTGAGTATGTCGCTCTGTGGATGGAGCCGCTGTCCCTTTGCGTTGAGCAGCCTATCATTACGCCATCGATGATCAATAACTACGTAAAGGTTGGCCTGGTGCCTGCTCCGGTCAAAAAGCAATATGGCCGCGAGCAAATTGCCCGCCTGATCGCTATCTGCATCTTTAAGCAGGTGCTACCTATTGCTGCGGTGCAGGCACTCTTTAACATTCAGCGTTTGAGCTACGATGCCCCGACGGCCTTCGACTATGTGGTTGATCAGCTCGAGGCATCGATTCGTTCGGCGTTTTCCGTCGAGCAGACGCCGGTTCCCGATACGGCGCATCAGGTAACGCGTGAGTCGCTGCTTGTGCGCAGCGCGGTTTCATCCTTTGTTTCGAAGGCTTACTTGATGAGCTATCTCAAGTTCAACGGGTTTAATAGCTAGCCGACGTATAAAACGGGCGGGACAAAGAGCCATCTGTCGCTTTGTCCCGCCCGTTTTTTTGCTTGGTTGGACTTTATTTGCCCGAAGCTACGCCCATGCCGTAGCCGATGATCAGGCCGTGCATCTCGGCGTAATAGGAATCCAGGCCGTTGCAGGGCATGATGATGGTCTTGGAGCCGGGCCAATGTTCGACTATGCGATCAGTAAGCGCCTGGGCTCCAGCTTCGTTCTCAACGTGATCGATGATGACCTCACCGCCCGTAAAGCCCTCGGCTTCCATAGTGTCGATGATCTTGTTGAGCATCTTCTTTTCGCCACGCGTGTGCCCGACGAGTTCGATTTTACCGGCCTCACTCGCCGTGCCCAAAATGCGGATATTGAGCTTGTTGGCAATGACGCCGGCTGCCTTAGGGATACGTCCGGCTTTGGCGAGGTTTTCGTAATTGCACAAACTGAAGAGGATTTTGCTGTTCTGCTCAAGGCTATCGAAGTATGCGCAAGCGTCCTCGAATGAGACATCCGGATTGCTTGCAAGATAGCGGTCGAACAGCAAGAAAATGAGATCCATTTTGCCGCCAGCTGCGCGTGAATTGACTAGATGAATCTGTCGGTCGGGCTCCTCGGCAAGAACCATATCGCGAGCCGTGGCTGCCGCATTGTAGCTGCCCGACACGCCCTCAGAGATCGGCATGCAGATGGTCTTGTCTGCCAATTTGAAGAGCTCGGCCCACTCCCCTACGCTGGGACAAGCGCTCGAAGAAGCGTTCGTCTCCGTCTGTACAGCGCAGTTGAGCTCATGCACATCGAGCGAAAGGTCATCGACGAATTCACGCTCCCCCACTCGAATTTTGAGGGGCGCAAATGCAAAGGTGGTATGGGGTGCGGTCGGTTGCCAATCGCGGAGGTTGCAGCTTGAATCGGAGATAAGTGCCCAGCTCATAGAGGGTCCTTTCTAATTGTTCCCATACAATTATAGCCATCTTGCAGACCGATTGGGCCGCTATCTAGTATTCAAAACTAGATAGCGGACTGCACTAAAGGCAAAAGAATGGACCCCATGACTCAAAGCCACGAGGTCCATATCCGTTTGCTTTATCTGAATACTTAGTAACGCACAAAGATATAGTTATTGTTCATGCCGGCGGCAACGGAGCTGATGATGACACCCGTGTTGTAGTCGGAAGCATGAATCATCTGACCACCACCGATGTAAATGCCGGTGTGGTACGAGTTGACCACAACGTCACCGGGCTGCGGATCGGACACACGCGTCCAGCCCATAAAGGTACCCGTGGTGCCCAGGCGGCAATAGCGACCAGTGAGGCAATAGCTAACAAAACCAGAGCAGTCGAAGCTGTTCGGGCCAATTCCGCCCCAGGAATAAGCGCAACCAAGCTTACTGTACGCACGCGAGACAACAGAGCCGCCATCGACGGACTGGCTCGGAACAGAAGGCGTCGGAGCTGGAGCGGGCGTGGAGGGCTGCGGCGTCGGAGCAGGTGCCGGCGTAGGAGCCGGAGTGTTGCCGCCCTGGTTGTTGTTATTGCTGGTCTGGCCACCGTTGTTGGTGTTTTCGGTCGTACCGGCAGTCTCGTTGCTCACCGTGGCCTTCTCGGCGGTACTGGCGTTGATGCCGGCCTGCAGCGCGGCGTTGGCCTCGGCCTCTGCGGCAAGCTCGGCTTGCAGCTGCGAATCCAGGGAGTTTACGACGTTCTGGGCTTCAGCCTGCTGGGCGTTAAGCTCGTCGACCTTCTTTTGCGTGGCTGCGACGTTCTTTTCCTGCTCGGACTGCTTATCGGTGAGCTGCTGCTTAAGCTCCTTGACCTCTTGAATGGTCTGAGCTTGCTTATCGGAGACTTTGCCGTAGTAGAACAGACGGTTGAGCATATCGCTCAGGTCGTCAACGCCCGTTAGAACCTGAAGCAGGCTCAGACCGCCGGTCTTGTACTCGCCGGCGACATAGGTCGAGAGCTTGGCCTGACCGTCAGCAATCTCCTGCTGCTTTTGCGTGATCTCGCCAGCAGTCTGATCGAGCGCCTGCGTCTGCGTGGCGAGCTCATCGTAAATCTGCTGGGTTTGGGTACCGATCTGCTCGAGCTTCGTACGAGCAGCGGCAAGGTCGGATGCGGTATCGGCGTAGGCAGGAGCCGCGAGGCCCAAGCCCAAAACACAAGCGAGGGTTGCCGTAGCAGCGCAGCGTGCCATGTTTTTGTGCGTGTTTGCTGTGCGCATGTAGCTTCCTTTCCAGTAACTAAGGGTAACGGCTAGTCCACCGTCACCAGGCTAAAGAGCTCAACATCGTCGTCAGTCGACGTGAGCTTCTCGCGCGGGTTGAGAAACGCAAGCTCAAGGATACACCCGTAGCCCACAAGCTTTGCGCCCATATCTCGCACCAGTTTACCTGTTGCCTCGACGGTTCCGCCCGTCGCGACCAAGTCGTCCAGAATCAACACGGTATCTTTAGAGCTGATAGCGTCGGCATGGATCTCAATTGAATCGGTGCCGTACTCGAGCTCGTAGCTCTGGCTTACGGTCTCGCGCGGCAGCTTGCCCGGTTTACGTGCGGGAACAAAGCCGGCGCCCAGAGCGACGGCCACGGGAACGCCCACCATAAAGCCGCGAGCCTCGGGACCTACGACCTTGGTGATTCCCATGCCGGCAAAGTGCTCGGCGAGGGCATCGGTCATGGCTTTGAGCGCCTCGGGATTGCCGAAGAGCGGCGTGATGTCTTTAAAGATGACTCCGGGCTCGGGATAGTCGGGGATGTCGACGATTTGAGATTCGAAGTCGTACATTGCATGACCTTTCAATGGGTTGCCGGATAAGCGGCAGCTGTTACTTGCCCGCGGTGACGGTGCCGGATTGCGAAGGGGCGACGACCTTGAGCGGCTTTACGAGAGAATCCTCGTGTGAAGCCGGCGCGACTGTCTCTTCGTTTTTGGCCTTGGTGGACTCGGAGCGAGTGATTTCCTCATCGAGTGCATCGATGTCGGCGTCCTCGACCACGGCGTTGAGCGACTCAAAAACGCGGTTCTTGAGCAGCGCGGTGTGCACGCCCTCCGTCAGGTCGTGAAGCTTCTTAAACGCACGCTCGAGCTTGGCGTCGCGCTCGTCATCGGAAGTATCCATGCCGAGCATGCTCACGAGCACCTGCTCAAACATCGAGGACTCGCGGTTGGCGGAAGACACGTACTGACGCAGGTTGCGCGGCTCGATATGGAAGCGTGACAGCTCGGAGCAGTAGCGGATGATCGGGAAATCGCGACCATCGACGAGCTCACGATTCTGCGGACTCTTGATGATGCGAATGAGGTCGTTCTCGGCGAGCGAACGGATAAACGAAATCTCGACGCCCAGCATATCGGGAATGGTCTCGATGGGATGCAGCTTTTGCTTAGTCTCCTTGGGCTCCGTCTTGAGCGGAACATCGGACAGCAAGCCCACCTCGTAGGCGAGCGTTGACAAGTCCGTGGCGTTTTCCAAGCGCTGCTTAATCACGTTGAGCGGCATGTAGCGGGTCTTCTGCAAGTGCAGGATGACCTCCAGGCGATCAACGTCCTCCTTAGAGTACTGACGGTATCCCTTAGGCGTACGATGAGGGGTAATGAGCCCCTCATCCTCTAGAAATCTAATTTTTGAGTTCGAAAGATCGGGGTATGCGCCTCGAAGTAGGTTGACGACTTGGCCGATACTCAGATAGTTGCGTTCGGCCATGCCCTACTCACCGGTTTCGATGCGCTCCGGCGTGCTCTCGTGGTAGATGAGCGTAAACGTACCGATCTGAACGGAAGAACCGTCGTGCAGCGGGGCTGCATTGACAATGGCACCGTCGACCCAGGTACCATTGAGCGAGCCCAGGTCCTCGATGCGAGCGCCGAGGCCCTCGCGAATAATGCGCGCGTGGCTGCGCGAAACAGTCATGTCGTTGAGGAAGATGCCGTTCGCGGGATCGCGGCCGATGGTGGTCACGTCGTCCTCGAGCTCAAAGGCGGCACCAGTCTGCGGACCCTTGACGATGGACAGAACGGGGGCGGTGATGCGCACGTTGGCCATGAGGTCGGGAACGGTGACGTCGCTTGAAGGCACGCGGAATACGCAGGTAGCGTCAGCAGTCTTATCATTCTGAGGCATATTGTTAACCATGTTGTCCATGACAACCCCTAACTTATCGCGGACGTGCCGCAAATAATGAACCGTACGTAATCATACCCCAACGAATCAGTCTTCGATTTCAGGGTTCAGAAAGTCGATGTCCTCGTCCTCGGGATGCGCGAGAGCCTGTTTAATGGCCACTCCGCCCTTAATGGAGTAGATGACAGCCGTGAGCATGGAGAAGATCACGCCGCCGTACACAAAGAAGATGCCGAGGGGCACCGAGCTTCCGTTGAGGCCCGGGAAGGCCGTAAGGGTTGAAGGTAAAAGGTGCAGGCCGTCAACAACGGGGAACCCGAGCAGCATGAGCGAGAAGCCGGTCATGAGCAGCGCAGTGGCAATCTTTCCGGGAAAGACGACATCGATGGGGCGACGGTGATAATGACGCACGATAAGCGTGCCGATGCCCAGATAGATGTCGCGGCCAATAATGAGCACGCAGACCCAGATGGGCAGCTCTCCGCGGACCACCAGTCCCAGCACGCCGGTGAACAGCAGCGCGCGGTCGCAAATGGGATCCATGACCTTGCCGAGCCACGAGACCGTCTTAGTCATGCGGGCGATCTGCCCGTCCATCCAGTCGGTGGAGGCGGCAACGGCGTAGATAGCGATGGCGATGACGCGGTTGTTATCCGTCACAAACAGGTACAGAAATACCAGGGTGAGGATCAGGCGCGTAAAGGTGATGAAATTGGAGATCGTAAAGATCTTATTCGACGGGTAATCGGAAGTGCCGATAAGCTCCTTTTTGATCTTCTTTTTGATGCCCACAGGACTCCCCCGCTGGTTAACGACAAAACTTTCGATACTATACCCGTTCCGGCGATGTCTATCCAGCGCAGCCATAGAGAGTCCAGACATGTGGAGGGCGCCTCTGGGCTGCGCTGGATTCTGCATTTGTGTACATCAGCCTCCAAACATGTCGAAAAATGTCGATTTTGGTGGCTGATGTACACGTTTTGATTCGGTGATTACATCGAGCGGGAACGTTGTTGCTTTAGGCAAAATAATCATGGTGATTAAAAACAAAAAAGGTCAGGCACTAGGTGCCTGACCTGCAAACTTCTGGTCGGGACGACTGGATTCGAACCAGCGACCCCTTGACCCCCAGCGGGCCCATAAAAGGCCTGACCTGTGTTAATTTTGTTATAACACGCGCAGATAGCGCAAGTAGCGCATTTCCGCATTTGCAAATTTTACCAGCTCAGCGCGGTCTGTCCAGATAGCATATTTTCGGCTTCGAGGAGCGCGGTGCAGCCGATGATTTAATCAACGGGGGTAGGAGCCCCGAATCGTCGCCTCTCCGGGTTCCCGCAGGTGGGCCCGCCTGTTTCTAATCAACTGCGGATTTAGGAGCAGACATGCAGAACGAGAAATGCAGCAATAAAACCTTACGCGTATGCGGAGCCGGCGGCGTGAGGAAGAACAAGGGCAAATGGCAGGCTGTCGTGACGGTGGCCGACGAGATGACCGGGAAGAAGGTCCAGAGGACCAGGAACACCCGCGTGCCCTGCCTGAAGCAGAGCACGCGGGGAAAGGCGGCGGCGATGCGCGTCCTCGCGGAATTCAGGTCGGAGGTCGAGCTGGAACTCGCCGAGGCCGAGGAGGCGAGGGCCGCTATCGGCGCCGGGCTTCCCGCCGAACAGCGGGATGACTACGCCGCGCTGCCGCTTTCCGAGGCGCTCGAGAAGTTCATCGACTTCTGCCTGGAGATGAACAGGATCACCCCGACGACCCGCGACGACTACCACTACAGCGCCCTGCACATCGAGCGAGACGAGCTGGGTCTGGTCCCCGTGAACGAGGTGACGACCGACGACGTCAACGCGTGGTCGAGGCGCAGGATCGCCCTGGGCACGGCGCCGGACACGCTCAACAAGTCATTCAAGCTCGGCAAGCGGCTCTACGCCGTCCTGCTGAAGCGCAGCAACGACACGATCGGGAGGAACCCGTTCGACGGCGCCCTCGCGCCCAGGGTCATCGCCAGGCCCAGGAACGCGCTGCGCTCCGACCTCGTGCCGAAGCTCAACTCGGTGACCTCGATGATGCCGGACTCGACCTTCAGGCGGGCGGTCGTGCTCGCCCTGCACACCGGGATGCGCATCGGCGAGGTCTGCGGCCTGCGCTGGTGTGACGTCGACTTCGAGTCGGGGCTCATCACGGTCAGGCACTCGGTGGCCTACGTCAAGGACAGGGGCTCCTTCATCAAGGACACCAAGAACCACGACCTGAGGACGATCCCCGTCGACCCGGTGGGCCTGCTCCCCTTCCTGAAAGAGATCCACGAGATCGATTCGCAGAGGCTCCGGGAGGCATCGGCCCTCGGCCTGCGCGACCTCGCGGACAGCTACGTAGTGTCGCGGCCGGACGGCTCCTTCGCCACCACCAGTTACATCCGCAGGGCGTTCAAGACGTTCTCGGAGACCAACGGCCTCATGGGCACCAACGACGAGCTGATCACGTTCCACGGCCTGCGCCACACCTTCGCGACGCAGTGGATCCGCCACGGCGGCGACATCAAGGCGCTGCAGTCGATCTTCGGGCACAAGGACGCCATGGTCACGCTCAACGTCTACGCCGACATCGAGCCGATGTCCAAGATCCAGAACATGCTGCGCGTGTCGCCGAGCCTGTGGCGAGGCTACCTCGGCCTGAGGGTGGACCCCGGCCCCATGTTCCAGCAGAAGATCCGCGAGGCGATCGAGACGCTCGAGGCGTTCGGCTACGGCATCTCCGAGCCTGACGACCGCAACGTCCTCATCCGCGACGTTCAGACGATAAGCCGCCTCTACCCCACCGAGTACGCGGCAGTGCTGGGGGCCATCCCGACCGAGGCGACCGTGGTCGAGTAGAGGCTGAGACATGCGCTTTCCCAAATCCGTAGTGCAAGTACGGGAATGTGGAATCGCGTTAGATATATTCTACCCGGTCATCTCGGTGGCGCAAATCTTGGCACGCGTTTCCGCGAACGCGGACGCCCGTGCCCTTCTTTTTATGTTTACGTAAAGAGTCAGCGGGAATGCAGGTGAGGCCTCGCGGTTCAGGCCGGGGATTTTCAGCCGCGCCGCCCGATTTCGAATAAAGGCCTGCAGATGCAGACGGCTTTCGGGAGGCCCCGACGGCACCTCTCTCAAAAATGGGAGCATGGCCCGAGGGCGCCCATGGGCGGCCCTCCCGCCGTTCGGTTGGGCGGCGGCGTGTAGCCCCGTAGGCGTGTAGCGGTGTAGTGCGCTGCGGATGTAGACCTGTGGCGGCGTATGCCGAAACATATTCCCAATCCGGGAATGCACTTATATATAAGTGCAATCGTCTTGCCATAGACGGGAAACCCGTCGGCCGGGCGGGACCGGAGGGCCGGGCGGCGAATGCGAAAGGCCGGATGCAGCCGATGCCCTGAATGAGGTCCCAACACATGGGAGGGGCAGGTGAATCCATCTCTTTGGCCGCTCCCGAGGGCATGGATTTCCCAGCCCTCGCCCCCGAGGACATCTTGCAGACGATTCGCAGGTCTCCGAGCGGTAGGTACCTGATGGAGCAGAGGGCCGCGCTGGCGTAGTTGCCGCACTTCGACGATATGGACGATGACGAGCTCCGCCAATTCGCCGCCCAAGTCAGGCCGTGATTTTATAGAATTCAGGGAGGACCGCTGTCACGTTCGCCGTTTAAGAAGGTGCCGCTTTGAAATATCTCGTCGAGGATTTCGATGATCCGGCAGATCCCGTCCAAGACTACGCCGAGGCCAAGCAAATCGTCCGAAAAGTACTCGGCTCCCACCCATCGGTGAGACAAGCTGCCACATGGCCATGGAAGCCTCATTTATTTGCGAAGAACATCGGCTAGCCGCAGGATTGAAATCATCGACCGATAAGTGAGTTCCACCTTTTCGCCCGCAAGCAGTCGTTTCGAGCCAATCTCATCTAGCCCCACAAGCCGAGAAAACAGCGGGCCGCTCATCGTGCCCTCGTCAATTGATTCCCTTATGGTCTTCAAAACGTCCGTATCATGAAGCGATGCCGAGCTGTAGGGGGCAACACGAGCGGAACTCTCAATTAACGACGAGACAAAAGGATGGAGATGCTTTGGACATAGTCCATCAAACACCACATTCCCATTGTCATCCGAGCCGACCAGGCGCCAAGTATAATGATCGACCCAGTCATCTCCGTCATATATGGCGTCCATGAGCAACTTCCCGTCTAGAGAGAGAAACCTATTTGGACATCGGGGCGCAAGACCGCAATCCATATCGGGCCTGCAGCAGCTCCAACCCAACGCACCACATAGGTTCCCTTTCGTACATGTGTATCAATCTGCCCCGAAATGCCGGTGAATGCAATTCTAGACCCGTTTGTCGGATAGCAATCGACGTATTCTTGATGGACATGACTATTCGTCACAAATCATTCAGCGCATCGCCGGGGTTCCAGTAATACTCGATGCATCGGGATGCCCTCATTCCCCATTTTTCGAAGTTGAATATGATGACAGGACGACTAGGTTTACAAGTCAAGCAAGTTAATAATCTATGTGGCCAATATAATGCCGTTGAACCCGCATATCGATACCGTTCAGCCATTCGCCTCGCCCCCGTCGCACGCATCTTCATTCGGTCTGTCATTATTAATCTAACGATGTTTTGAGAAATGTAGGTGCTTCTGAATGTACTGTCGACTTCTTCTCAAACTAATCCTAAGAGACAGGGCCGTATGGATTTGTACGCTCGTTCTCGCTGCAGCCTTTTCCGTCCCCATTGCGTTCAATTCACCCATCTACGGACCCTTCTTTATGAAGCAGGGCATGCAGGGCTTTGTCGACGCATTCAATACGCGCGCGCCCCAGGCCAGCGGCACAGACCTATCTCCAGAGCAGCAAGTCGACGCGGAGCTTGCAAGATACGCGAACGCCGCCCTTGCCGCTCAAACCGACGCCGCCTTTCTCGATTCTGCCGAGAGCTACTACGCGCTCATGGGCGAAGGCTTCCAATCCGGGTCCATCGTGGGAGACCGAGAGACCAATGACGCGGCGCTCGCATATTGCCGTGCCCTGAGCAGCTCCGGCATCACGGATATCCCGGCCTCCGCAAGCGACCTGCCATTCCTTTCCTTCCTGCCTTACGCCGTTGCCACGGCGCCGTCTTTCCTTCCCTTCATCCCCTTCCTTCTCTCGTCGATACTCGTGCTCGGCGCCACAAGGCCTGCGACCCTGGCGGCAAAGGCGCCCGTGCCCAAATTCCGGCGCCTTATTCAGATCGTGTTTTCGATAATCGCCGCGGGGACCGCGATGCTCCTCGCCGGCCTCGCACCCGGGGGCATTTACGCCTTGGCCCTAAACGGCTTCGGGCAAATTGGGTACCCGATCGCCTTCTTCCATGACGGCGCGCTTACCACCACGACCGCGGGAAACGTCTTCACGACCCTGCTTCTCGCGCTGCTTGCGGGCGGAACCTTGATATCCGTTTGCTCCGTCGTCCTATCGACCGCAACGAGGCGCGTCTTCGCGGGCCCCCTTGCCTCCGCGCTGCTTGTCGCGGCCCCGGCATTCCCGTTATTGTCCGATTCGGCGCTGGAGCATAATGCCGTGCTCGGGCTCCTGCCGCTGGCCGTGTTCTCGCCTATCGAGGCAACGGGCTACGTGGGATGCTTCCCGACGGAATTCATTGGCTCCGGTTCAGGCAGCGCATCGATGCTTGCCGTGGCACTGATATACGTCGCGGTCCTTTTTGCGGTCGGCGCCGTTGCGGCACGTTCCCCCAAACAGCCTGGACCCGCGAAAAAGCACCATGGGCTCGAGCTTCTGGACGCGAGCGTGGGATACGGAAGCACGACGATACTTTCAATCGGGTCGCTTTTCCTGAGCCCGGAAACGGCGGCGGGCCTCGTTGCTCCCAACGGCTCGGGGAAAACCACCCTTCTTGAAGCGCTGTCGGGCCAATTTCCCACCCGCATCCGCTCGGGAAGCCTGGCGGCAGACGGAATCTGCCAGCGTCGATCAGCCGAATTCGCAGAACTCGTCTATCTGAGCTCTTCGGGCGGCGCGGATCTCTACCCCACGCTATCGGCCCTCGAGCACCTCTCTTTCGTTAGGGAGGCGTGGAAATCGGCCGCCGACATCGACTCGCTCTGCAACTCCCTCGGAATCTCCCCATATCTCGACAAGCCGGCCCGTAAACTCTCGACAGGAATGAAGCAGCAGGTAAAGCTTGCCATGGCGATAGCGACCGATTGCCCGTACCTCATCCTCGATGAACCGCTGAACGGCCTCGATCCGGGAAAACGAAAAACCTCCTGCGACGCGATGCGCAGCGAAGTGACACGGGGCCGCAGCGTGCTCATCTCAAGCCATCTGCTCGACGACCTGGCAGACCTCACCGACTCGTTCTACTTCATCGAGGCCGGCACGCTCGTGGAAAAGATCAAGTCGTCCTCGCAGACGCTCAAGCAGGAATACCTCGATACATACGAGGGAGGTGAATGACATGATAGGCAAGAGCTATGCAAAGATAGCGATTGTTGGCTTTGTACTTTGTCTTGCAATGGTGCTATGTGCATCATTTGCGAGGTATAGGTCCGAGCAGTCGTTCATCAATGGCGCTGAAAATGGGTTTGGCATAGACGGGATGTATGTCAACGATGGCGCGACCAAGCCGTCTATGGCGATTCTTGCAGGCGAAGATATGGAATGGCAAATCTGTAATGACGATGGCTCTTGTATGAGTGGTCGTTTGGCCGCAACGAGCGACCCGAATTCGTTTGATCTTCTCGACAATGATGGATCGGATTGCGGTTCAGTTCACCTGTCGTATGCATCACGAGACGGGATGGACGGCATTCTCTACGTCTCCCACGAGACTGGCGATTTCAAGATGCGCAGGACTAACCGAGTGCCGGCTTTTATCGAGGAGTGAGAATTCCTGGCGGTCTGCCGATCAGGCCGCTAGGGTATCGAACCCCGCATTCATCCGTACACACACGGATGAATGCGGGAAGTGTCCGGATGAAGTTGATAATCAAGGAAACAATACCGTTCTGCCTGGGACGGCTTTGGCCTGGACTTTAACTACAACATCGCAATCGACACTTATCAGCTCGCGCAACGCGCATGGCCAGATCTCGGACGCTGGTGCATGGAGGACCTTCGAGATTTACTGGACATCCAAAACGACGACGCACACCGCGTGCTCGCCGACTGCGAAGACGAGATGGCTGTCTACAATGCGATCAGAAACGGCGTGAAGTCCGGAGATCTTTCTGTGGAACTGCCGCGCCGTCGCGCGAGCCGACCGGGCGACCCGGGCAATCTGGTCCCGGCTCTCCCGGTCGTATTCCTACGATATCGCCCCTAGATCACCAATGTGTCAGATAAAGAATGAGGCAATGGCTGTGATCACGCCTACGGCAGATGCAACGACTGCGCCCTTTTTCCTCTCCTTTAGTCCGACGAATAGGGTTGCCGTAAAGTAAAGGGCGGAAATGCAGTCTATGGCAAGCAAAACGAGTTCCTTGGGCGGTTTCAGCAAAAGGTCGCTAGCAAAGAGTAATGCAAGCAGGGCAAAGCCGATTGTGGTCAAGTATCTTGATTGATTTTGCGACAGCATGGCAACTGCCTTTCAGAACATGCAAGTGAAAAGTCGGTACGATGTCATTGCGGTTGCAAACAAGCCGCTGCCAGGACCGGTTGTCACGAGACCGGCGATAACGCATTTTCTCGGTTTCCAGCTCATGACAGACCCCTCTCTCATGGTGCAACGCATACATTATGAGATATGCACATTATCTCGCTAATTAATTTCAATATCCATCATCCAACTAAAGAATACTGACTCACTGGTTCAGCGACGATGCGTTTTTGCCCTTGCGTTCCCACTCGCCGCGTCGGCGGTCGGAAGGGTCTCCGTCTCGCAATCAGCGACCTTGTAACCGTATCTGTCGAGCCAAGCGGCAAGCGCATCCCAATCGACGCGCTTCCAGTCGCCGCCCGGCGCGTGCTGCATCACGAGGCCTCCGGCGACCATGAGCGCGTGGATATGCCCTCCTTGCAGGCCAGCGATGATCCCGCCGGTGCATACGATGCCAGGTCGCTGTGCCGGCATGGCGCAAACGTATTGGCCTTTGTGCCCCTTTTGGCAACTTTAGCATGGCTGTAGGTTAAACCAACCCACAGCCATGAGCACGTTAACGTAGTACTATGCTAATTACACGGATAAGGCAGGGGTATTTTTCTTTGGCGAATAAATTTGTATTTCATGGCAAGGGGAGTGGCGTTAAGGTTTTCATCGCTATATCAGTTGCCGTGTTCGCATTCTCTGCGCTATTTCTAAAAGTGGAGCGTTGCCAAAAAGATAGCGGAGGTGACTATTCACATTTGTGGTTCGTGAGCGGATTGGTGTTGAACGTTGACAGCTCTGGCGATTTTACCATGTCGGTCGAAAGCGAAGATCCATATAACGACGGGTCTGATCGTCTGACCATTCTGGTTGATTCAGAACATACGCGCTATGTAAGCGATAGCCCCGTGAGCGTTGGGTCTAAAGTCAAGGTAGGCTATTTTCTCGATTCCCGAAAGAAAAATACGATTCGCTGCTCTTCTGTGGATGTGTTGGAATAATTTTTGAGTAACTATCAGTAAAAAGCTGCGAGCAAAGGCCGCTCCACGTGGGGCGGCCTTTTTGGTGGATAGACGTTGCGGAGGATGATTGATTGACGTTTTTACTCCGCATGGAAATCGAGTGAGGATTCTGTTCCGCGAGGGGCGTGTTTTGAGGCTCTTGGCGGTACGTAATTCTCGTTCGGCGTCTTGACGGGACAAAACCCTCGGTTGACTTTTTGAAGCGTCCCTAGAATCACTGTTACGATAAAAACGGGGGGGGTAACTCCGCGGACACGGCCTAGCGCGCTGCCATCCAGTGCCGATTCTGCCATACTCGCAATTCGGCGAGGATGAGGAGTATGAATTGATCGGGGCTTATAGGACAAAATGTGTGTCCTATAAGCCCCAAGGATGACGATTCCAATACGGATGACGACACCAAAACCGGCATCGACGGCTCCATGGACGATTCGGATTCCAAATAGGCCCTGTTAGTTGATCTACTTCTTTGCCGGTGACGTATACGAAACCGCTATACCCGCGGCAATTGCCATGAGACAGCTCGCGATGAATCCGAACTCATACTTCAAAACGTTTGTTGCGGTCAGGGCGATAATCAACACGGTCGCAATTTGCAGAATTATCATTATTGCGAAGAGATTGATTCCTTGTTTGGCCGAAGTCGCTGAGTGAGTTTGGCTTTGTTGATTCAGGTTGTAGCTGACAACAAAAGCGACCAGTTCGCTTGATACGGGGCCGACTACATAGAAAAAGATTGCGTCAATGAAGCCTATAGTGTTGTAAGTTGTTTCGCCGGAAAAAACAGCGTATAAAGCATATCCAAATCTTGGCTGATTCATGTATGAGTACGAAAAGACGAAGAGCGTCAATATTGCTACTACCAGAAGTGCATTCAGGACAAATCGTTTGCTTTTCATCGATCGCTCCTTCCGGGTGACTCTTATTTGTAATTCTACAGCATCCATTTGTTTTTCAAAGAATTTGACTGTCCTAAATAACATGCACTTTCGCTGGAGGGTCGCTGTTTGGCGGCCCTCTTTTTTGCACAGGCGCGGTGGGATGGTAATAATCGGGCGGGAGTCAGCCGCTCTGATAGAATCGTCCTTGCTGTCGGCAGCCCTCGTGCCGGGCAGAGCCCTCCATCCGATGGGAGGTGATGCCCATGACCGATTTCACTGAGCTCGTGAAGCTCCTGACTGCTATGGTCTCGCTCCTCACGGCCCTTGTCGGCCTTTCCAAGGCACTCAAGCAGGGTTCGAAGCCCAAAAGACGATATGAGAAAGCCATTGGGGTCGCCTCCCCCGCGGCGCAGCTTCTTTCCGCGGGCTCAGGGTGCCACAATGGGCTTTGAGTATCGGCCCGTGCGGTAGCCCTTACCGCACCTGCGGGGAGGAGGCTTCCCATG
>RQAP01000017.1 GCA_008671135.1 Collinsella aerofaciens | reverse complement strand
GGCCTCGCACCTCTCGCTGACGCCCCCGGCCCGTTCGATGGCCCTGGCCGCGTAGCCCTCGTGGATGGTGGGTTCGAGGTCGCTGCCCTGGTCCTCGAGGCTCCTGTGGTCGATTCTCGCGGTCTCGTCCAGCCGCGCGTTACAGGTCTTCGCCCAGGATTCGCGCAGGGCCTTGAGCTTGGCCTTCCGGTCGAGCGGGTTCAGGGACACGCTCGTGCGCTTCCACTGCCTGCGGCCCCGCTTGTCGGTCTTCTGCCTGCCGGTCTCGGGGTCGATCAGCGGCACCCGCTCTCCCCGCTCGTCCAGCACGTACTCCATGCGCTGCTTGAGCCTGGCCCAGCCGCCCGTGGCCGGGTCGATCTGCCGGTTGGCGACGAGGATGTGCGCGTGCGGATTGTTGCCCTCCCTGTCCTCGTGGATGGCGTAGGTGGCCGCGTAGCCGTCCGCGTTCAGGTTCTCGCGGATGTACTCCTCCAGCGCCTGCACGCGCTGCCTGGGGGTGAACTCGCGCGGCAGGGCCACCACGATCTTCTTGGCCGGCCTCGCCGTCCGTCCGGTCTCGTGCAGCTCGACCGCGTTGAACAGCACGGCGGGGTCGGCGAACTCGGCCGGCGCGCCCTCCGGCAGCAGGGTGCCGACGCGCAGCACGCGCTCCTTGCGCCCGTAGTCGTAGGTCTCGCCGCGCCGCTCGTCATGCACCCGCTTGCCGGTGATGTACGAGAGCGTGGCCGTGGCCCTGGAACCGCTCGCGCGGCTCACGTTGGAGACGGACAGATGGTAGATCGCCATCGGCTTCGGCTCCTTTCGTGATCGGCCAGGGCGGCGGGGTGCGGGGCGGCGGCCCTGCGGCAAGGGGTTCCCAGGGGTGCGGCGAGCACCCGCTGGGCCTGCCGGGAGGCTCCCCCGGAAGGGTGGGAATCCAAAGGGCAAGGCCCGTGGCCCCCGGAGGGCGCGCTTACGGAAAATGCAACCGGAGGTTGCATGTAAGTGCGCCCTAATCTTTGATTAGGGATTTCCTTGCTGGTAGAATCATATCACCATACGGATGATGCAGACCATGTAAGGAGCCGTTTCGATGGTGAAGAGCCTGGATGAGCAGATCAAGTCCCTGCAGGAGAGGCAGGCCCAGCTCAAGGCCCGCGAGAACGACCTCGTGGCGCGGCGCAGGGAACGCGAACGCAAGGCCCGCACCAAGCGCCTGATCGAGGTCGGCGCGATGGCCGAGTCGGCCGCAGGCTTCGAGGGAGGCGACGAGAGGGCCAAGGAGCACATCGCCCGCCTCGTGCAGCTCGGCTCCCTGGTGGAAGCCATGTGCTCCACCGACGTGATGGCCAACTACACGAGCCGCGAGGACCTCAGGGCCACCGTCGCCAAGGCCTTGGAGCACAACGTCAAAACCAGCGATGGCATGAACTGGAACCTCCAGGACCTCGTCTACGAGGCGCTGAGCGAGGAATGGCGCAAAAGGGACGGCGAGATCAGCGACCCATGGGCCAACGACGAGGCGGACGGATACCAGCCGCCCTCATACGAGCCGGTCAACCCCGAACGCAGGACTCCCCAAACACCCTCCGATGGCCTGATCTAACGTCCGAAAAAAGGCGCCGTGCGCCCTTTTTAAATCTTTTAAAATCTTTTTACATTCTTTTAGGCCCTCCGCAGCCCTTGGAAACATTGGGCTCAGAGGATGTTACTGGGGACAAAAGGGGAGCGAACCGGGGACAAAAAGGGAGCGAACCGGGGACAAAAAGGGAGCGAACCGGGGACAAAAAGGGAGCGAACTAGTAAATAAATAAACTTTGTAAGTCCCTCGGTGTACCTAAAGTCCACACCCTTTGGTGGCTAAAGTCCACGGCAGTTATCCACATTCTCGGGTTCCGTTGTTTTTTCTTCTTCGCCTATAAGTATCTGTATACCTGTCTAGCTGGGACCCCCGCTCAGCCCTACTCCCACAAGGGCTGAGGGCACATTCGCCTACCTAAAGCCCCTCAAATGGTGGCTAAAGCCCCTCAAAACCTACCTAAAGCCCCTCTGTCTACCTAAAGTACACGGCCACTTCTACCTAAAGTACACGGGCTTCATGCTACACTCCTACTTAAAGTACACACTGGATTTTGGCATGAAAATGCCCCCGCGAAACGGCAATCTCCGGGGGCGTGGCAACCACGAAAGGACCGTGATTAGCAATGGATGATGATACCCGTTCCAAGGATTTGACGCTCCCGGAGGACGAGCCGTGGATGTCTCACGGCTTCATCTCGAAGATCGCCGCGCAGGTCTCCCTGCCCTACAGGAGGCCCAAGGATGGCGTCAAGGAGATCGAGCGGCGCAACGGCAGCCTGGTCGTGCGCTACGTGTCCGGCGCCGACTGTCTGCCCTATGGCAAGTATCCGCGCCTGTTCGAGTTGTGGGCGTGCACGATGATCAAGACGAACGACCCGTGCTTCGACCCGGAGACGAACACGCTGCATCTGGGCACCACGTTCCGCGAGTTCCTGCGCCTCATCGGCGTGCAGGTCGGTGGCCGGCAGCTTAAGTCCATCAAGCCCCAGCTGGAGAGGTTGTGCAAATGCGTGTACATCATCAGTAACAACACCGAGAACACCAGCCAGGGCGTGAACTTCACGGTCGCGGAGAAATACCAGATCGATTGGCTGCGGAACGAACCACAGTCGCACGGCCTGTTCGAAAACTGGGTGCAATTGAGTCAGCGATACGTGGACATGCTGCGGGATCATCCCGTGCCGGTTGATCTCAAGGTGATCGCCAGGCTCCGCAAGCCGATGGCCATCGACGTGTACTGGTGGCTGACCAAGCGCGTCTACAACCTGCACGAGCCGGTCACGATCACCTGGCAGCAGCTTTACCGGCAGTTCGGCAGCGATACCAAAGAGCTGTGGAAGTTCAAGCAGAATTTCAAGGATGCTGTGGCCGAGGTCGTGGAGGTGTATCCGTGCAGGATCACGTTGGGGCCGCAGCGGGTGACGGTGTTCCCGAACCGGACGAGCGTGCCCACGGTGGCGCAGGCCAGGGCCGTGGAGCGCCGTAGGCGTCGCGAGGCCCCAGCGAGGCCCGCGGAACGGCGGGAGAGCCCGCGTGAGGACGTGGAGGCCCGGTGGATCGAGGTCAGGGGCTGGGGCAACGTGTGGATGACGTCGGAGCTGTTCGACGTGGGTCAGGCGCGCGCCCATCTGGAGGGGGCCGTCGATCCCGTTTCGTGCCCGGTGTGCGCCTATGACGAGCGTAACCGCGCCCTGCACGGGTACATGCAGGAATCGTTGTTCTGAAACGGCAAAGCCCGTCCGGGCGCGGAGGTTCTAGCGGCCGTGTCCGCGCCTCTGGGGCGGTTGCACCTGCCATGGGTCGATCTGCCGCTGTTCGGCCTCCTGCTGGCCTGTGCGCCTGTCTGCGCGCTGCCTGATCTCCCTGAGCAGGTCGGCCTTGGTCCTGGGGGCGCTTCGCTCCTCGAACGGGCCGCTCTCCCCCAGGTCCTCGGGCTCGCTCAGGTCCAACAGCTCGTCACCGGACGGCTCGGGTCGGTTCATGTCCTGCGTCGGGTCCTCCGCCGCCCGTTCACGCTGTTCGGCCATGCGCAGTGCGAGGGCCTTCACCTGTTCGGGGCTTGGCTTCTCGCCCTCGGCCCGCTCGGCCTGTTCGAGCCGCCTCTCCAGTTCGTCCACGAGGCCGGTCCTCGGCTGCATGTCGTGGTCGTGGATGGCCTTGGTGGCCCTCATGCGGAACCTGTTGGCCTGGTCCCAGTCGCTCGGGATGTCGGTGTCTTCGAGCCATGGCACCGCCCCGCGCAGCTTCTCGGACTGCTCCCCGGCCACCTGTTCGGCGTTCCGCAGCAGCCTGCCGCGCTTGAAGACGTTCGCGTCCCTGGCCTCGCGCGAGGCGGCTCGCGCCACGTCGATGATCTGCTTGGCGGCCTCAAACTCCTCGGTGCCGTGGCTCCTCCACCACTCCTCGCGGTTCCTCACGTCGGCCTTGGCTCCCATGAGTTTTCCACGGATCGCTGCCGTGTGGTCGGCCCTGTCGGCTTCGAGCTGGCGGCGCGCGTCGCCCTCGAAGTAGCGCCAGTTCGGCTCCCTGGCCGGTTCCGGCCTCGCCTGGCGTTGGCGCAGCTGCCTGATCTTGGCGGCGAACAGCTCGCCCAGGCGGTCGAATATCCGGCCGAGTTCGGTGCGGATGGCGGTCAGCAGGCCGTTGCTGCGCCTGATCTCACGGTTGGCCTCGCACCTCTCGCTGACGCCCCCGGCCCGTTCGATGGCCCTGGCCGCGTAGCCCTCGTGGATGGTGGGTTCGAGGTCGCTGCCCTGGTCCTCGAGGCTCCTGTGGTCGATTCTCGCGGTCTCGTCCAGCCGCGCGTT
>RQAP01000045.1 GCA_008671135.1 Collinsella aerofaciens | reverse complement strand
CTGGCATGCAGGCAACTTTGCCGCCAACACCACCAGTATCGGCATCGAGCATGCGGATGTGTCCTCGAACCCGTGGGCTGTGTCGGAGGCGTGCCTCGATAACGGAGCACACCTCGTGGCGGCCGTTTGCAAGTTCTACGGTCTTGGCCGCCCGGCTTGGGGCAAGAACGTCTTCGGGCACAAGGACTTTTCTGCGACTGCTTGTCCGGCTTCTCTTGCTGGTTCTCAGCATGCTGCCTACATGTCCCGCGCACAGTCTTGGTATGACCAGATGAGCGGTAGTGCACCAGCACCCGCTCCTGCAGCGCCGAATATCGACGCTCTCGCTGATGCAGTGATTCGCGGCGATTACGGGAACGGTGAGGAGCGTAAGCGTTGCCTCGGAGCCAACTATGCGGCTGTCCAGCAGCGCGTGAACGAGAAGCTCTCTGGCAACGCACCTGCCGCGAAGCCAGCAGGGCCGAACATTGATGCTCTTGCCGATGCCGTTATTCGCGGCGAGTACGGCAACGGTGAGGAACGTAAGCGCCGACTCGGAAATCTCTACAGCGCCGTACAAGCTCGCGTGAATGCCAAGCTCGGCTACTAAACATCCGCGCCACGTCGGAGCGACTGAGCCCCGTCACCACTGTGACTTCCCAATCCTCGGGGAGCCGGTGGTGGCGGGGCTTTTCGTCGTTTCATGGACGGATTTAACAATCGGGGGTTTGTCGGCAGTGGGGTGAAGGGAGTGACCCCACTGTGAATGATCTTGATGAACAACGTATCCGCAACCTGCGCACGGCGGGCTGGGGGTATAAAGCGATTGCCGAGTTTTGCGCCCTAACTCGTGACCAGGTCCGCTCGTACTGCACAACCCGAAACCTTGACGCCGCTCCGGTGATGGCCTGGCAGGTATGCCACTGGTGTGCCAGCCCTATACAGGGAGCAGCTCGGGCTCGGTTTTGCTCGCCCGCCTGCAGGCATAAAGCGTGGCGGCATCGACAGAAAACCGAGCCTGCGCGCGAGCAGACCTGTACGCACTGCGGACGCCGCTTCGCGATCGTGGACAAACCAGGTCAAAAGTTTTGCTGTCACGCCTGCTATGTACGTGCTCGCTTCGGCACCCGTGGCGGACAACCATGAACACGCTCGCCGCTCCTGTTGATCAACTGGCCCAACCTGACGTGTTCGCCCGAGAACTCGCCTTCATCACGGACTCTCACACGTTGAGCGTGCTGGCGGGGCGGGGCGTGCTCACGCCCGCAGAGTATCAGCGTGCTCACCGGTTGTTATGGAAGGCGTGGACGCCGATCTATCAACCACAGATTGTGGGCGAAACGACTGGATAAACACCGCCTTTAGAGCGTGTATAGACCTAACGCGAAAGGAGAAAACGTGGCACACATCAGTGTGGTGACACCAGTTCGGTCGCCTGCCCCGAAACTGGTCAACGTGGCGGCATACGCGAGGGTCTCAACCAACGGCACAGAGCAGTTAGCATCCCTATCGGCGCAGGTTTCGTATTACTCGCGCCTGATCCAATCCACACCCGGATGGGCCTACGTCGGCGTGTTCACCGACGAGGGTATCACCGGCACGTCAACAAAATCCCGACAAGGCCTGGCCGATCTGATGGACGCAGCCAGGAGTGGGGGTGTCGATATTGTGTTGTGTAAATCAATCTCACGCCTAGCCCGCAACACAATCGACCTGCTCGCTACGGTCCGTGAGCTCAAAGACCTTGGCGTGGCCGTACGGTTCGAACGCGAACGCATCGACACCCTTAGCGCTGACGGGGAACTGCTGTTAACCTTGCTGGCCTCATTCGCCCAAGAAGAATCACGCTCGCTATCCCAGAACGTGAAATGGGCGATCCGGAACCGATACAAGAGCGGGGGCACAAACTCCTTCGTTGTCTATGGATACAAATGGGCAGACGGCCAGTTCACCATCATCGAAGAGGAAGCCAAGATCGTGCGCTTACTGTTTGCGAATTTCTTGGACGGGATTAGCCCGGAGAAAACCGCGACGATGCTCAATGCTGAAGGTAAACGCTCTCGGGGAGGGGGACGGTTCTACGGGTCAGTGTTTCGTCGCATGCTCGAAAATGAGCGCTACAAGGGCTGCCAAATGCTACAGAAAATGTACCGCCCCACAATCCAAGCACCCACACGCTCCCTCAACGACGGGGAGCTGCCGCGATACTGGGTCGACAATGCACTACCAGCCATCATTGACGAAACAACCTTTGACGCCGTTCAGAAAGAAATCGCGCACAGGCGTGAGGTGGGCCCGGCTGCCACCCCGTCAAAAAACACGGGCGTATTCACCGGGCGGATCTGCTGCGGCGCGTGCGGGAAGAACTATCAACGCAAAACCCGCACCTACAAGTCTGGAACCTCATACAAGTTCTGGCGCTGCTGGAGTGCCTGCACCGGGAACGGAAACCCCTGTAGGGGGCACAACCTGCGCGAAACGCTCCTCGAACACGCCTGCGCAGACATGCTCGGCACCCAGGGTTTCGACCCTGTCCAGGTTGGCGAGCAGGTCGTGATGATCGAGGCCTTCGAGCATCAGCTCACCTTCCACCTCGCGGATGGAACCATGATGCCGGTGGGCTTAACCAGTGAGGGGTGGTTGGCATGAGTCGCACGGTCACAGCGATACCCGCAACAAAGAAACTTGGGAATGTCACAACCCCGTCCGGGGTACCAGCGCGCAGACGGGTCGCCGCCTACGCTCGCGTCTCTACCGAGATGGAAGAACAAACCTCCTCCTACGAGGCTCAGATCGACTACTACACCACCTACATTCATTCCCGTAATGATTGGCAGTTCGCGGGCATGTACTGCGACGAAGGTATCTCTGGCACCTCTATGAAGCGCCGTGAGGGATTCCAAACCATGATCGATGACGCCCTGGCAGGCAAAATCGATCTGATCCTCACCAAAAGCGTCTCCCGGTTCGCACGCAACACCGTCGACTCGCTCACTACCGTGCGCAAGCTCAAGGATGCAGGCGTCGAGGTTTATTTTGAGAAGGAAAATATTTATACCTTTGACGCCAAAGGCGAATTACTCATCACGATCATGTCGAGCTTGGCGCAAGAAGAATCCCGCTCCATCTCCGAGAACGTCACCTGGGGACATAGGAAACGTTTTGCCGATGGAAAAATCATGGTGCCCTACAAATCCCTACTCGGATACAAGAAAGGCGAGGGTGGCAGCCTCGTCATCGACGAGACGCAGGCTCCGACCGTGCGGTTGATCTACCAGCTTTTCCTTGACGGGATGGCGATCAGTGAGATTAAAACCGAGCTCGCGCAGCGTAAGATTCTCACCCCGCGTGGGAAAGAAGTGTGGTCAACCTCGACAGTGCGCTCCATTCTATCCAACGAAAAATACAAGGGCGACGCCCTTCTCCAAAAGACGTTTACCACCGATTTCCTTACTAAGAAGATGAAGGTCAACGAGGGTGAAGTGCCCCAATACTACGTATCAGGTAATCACGAGCCGATTATTGCTCCGCGTATCTGGGATCAGGTGCAATACGAACTCGCCACCCGCCATGCCAACATATCGTCAGCGAAAGTCGGCTTATTCTCCACCCGGCTGAAATGTTCTCAGTGTGGGGCGTGGTATGGGCGTAAAACGTGGGCGTCGAACACGAAATACAAGTACACAGTCTGGCAATGCAACCACAAATACACAGACGAACATCCCTGCAGCAGCGCGACGGTGAAAGACGAGCAGATCAAGGATTCTTTCGTCCAAGCGCTCAACCAACTGATCGCCCGCCACCGGTACGAAAGCCAGCTGCCGCAGGTGCTTGGCGACATGTTCG
>RQAP01000026.1 GCA_008671135.1 Collinsella aerofaciens | reverse complement strand
TCGCGGCAGATTTATACCCGTGCCCGAGCTCGAAGAGCCCTATGGCCGCCTTCCTGGCCTCGATATCATGCTTCACTCTCAAATCAACGCGCATAAAGAAAGCCTCCCATTTCTCATGTCCAAGAAATGGGAGGCAGTTCACAAAAGGCTTCGGCCTTTGTTTTTTGCAACGTCCAAGAGCGGTTTATCGATTCTCAATACTTCCGATGTTCTTGAGCTCGATGGAGATGAGGCCGTTGGGCTCGTTGACAAACTCGATGTACTCGGAGTTCGAACCCATCTCGGCCGGGAAGCTGATCTCGATACCCGTGTCGGTACGGATCTTGTGATTGCGCACGGCCGCGCGCTCGACCTGTTTGCGCTCCACGGGAACGCGCTCGGGAACCTTCTCCTCGGTCAGTGCCGCGCGCACACTCTCTTTGATGACCGGCTCGTCCTCAAAGACCTCATCGACGATATCCCAAGGCGGCAGCTCCTCGTCATCCTCAACTTTCTCGGCAACAGCAGCCTTAACCTTGGCGAGTGCTACAGCCGTGTTGGCACCGTGCTCCTCGGCGACTTCCTCGACCACACGCGTCACGGTGTCGATGACCTCCTTGCCCGATACCCCCGTGTCGCACTGCAGCAGGCCATCGGGAATGAGCATGCGATCCTCGCCGGCAATCTTGCGCTTCTTATCCACATAGCCGATCTCCATGGTGCTTGCACGCACGATTGCATAGCTCGGCACCTTTTGCGAGGGATTCGGCAGAATGGCGTAGTGGCGCGCAATGTCGTTGCGCACCTCGCCCTCTTCGCGACCCACCTCGTGCATAAAAGCCTGCTTGGAGCCCAGCAGCATCACGGCAAACCAGCGGGCATCCTCATCGTCGTCAAAATCGGCCACGAGCACGTCGGTGGACTCGGCTTTCTCGGCTTTGGTGAGCTCGGAGGAAATAAACTCCGCAATCTGCTGCGACAGGTCCACGAACTCGCGCTCGCCAAAGAAATAGCCCTTGAGCTCGCCACCAAACGCAGAGCTCTCGGCAAACGTGGCGCGTTTGTTGTCGGCCGAGGTGCGTGCGCGGCGCAGATGCGTGGTCACGAAGTTGCGCACGGTACGACTCTCGATATCGAGCTCGCGCTGGCTCATGACGTTGACGGCAGAGTCAAAGTCCAGGATATGCAGAATCGCGTGATTGATTTTCATATACGGCATTCCGTTCTAGATCGATTTCGGCACGAACCAGTATAGCGGTCGAGCCCGCCCCAGGCGCATCGAAGATTGGTGCATCGGGGACAGGTTGCTTTGCACCAATGGCTAGCGCAGGAGCTCGGACTGCCAAGCCTCGAGCTGTTCTGCCAAACTCTTGCCGGCAGCGGGCATGTCGATCTGGGGTCGTTTGGGCAGCAGTGCGCATTTAAGGATTGCCGCGATGGTCTGCGAGACAAAGCGTCGCGTATCCTTGTCAAAGCCTTGCGCAGCCTGGAGCATCACGGGCAGGCTCTCGCGCAGATTCCCAGCGATATCCGCAAACCGCTCAGCACCCGTAGCCTCAAACACGGAGAACAACGCATCTACAAAACGCTCGCGCTCGCTAGGCCCCACTGCAAGCAACATCTCGCGAATGGAATCATCAACGTATCGAGCACCGGCAGACAGGCGCTCACGGTACACGAAGTCGTGGCCATCAACCACCCAGCTAAAGGGATTGTGCTGCAGCAGGCTGAACTCGGTGCTCTCAACGATGGCATAGTCCTCCTGTGTCTCGAACATCATGCCAAAGATCGACGACCGAGGTAGCGTCTTGTCGATTCGACCGGAAAGATCGGCAAAGGCGTTTCCGTTCAGAAACTCCTCGACGAAGCCCGGACCATCATGGGAATACGCCCGTTCGATTCGCTCACGGGCGACATCGGAGCACATCGCCGCACCGTACACCGCAAGGTTTCCACCCTTGGAATGACCTCCGCACAAAAGCGGCCCGTCAATCGCATCCGCCGCCTCGTCCACATAACGCGCCGCGGATTCCTGGGCCGGCACAGGACACCGGAACGCCATGTTAAAGTCCTCTTTCCAGCCCACAATCGTGCTGTCGGTCCCCCGGAAGGAAAGATAACTAAACCCCGCCGGAAACCGGAACGCCATGGCTGCAAACTGCTCTGTCGCCACCACATCGCTCACGGCACGATAGCCGCAAACGTGCACGCCACGGTAGCGAGGGCTTGCTGCCACGGCCTCCAACAAGGCCCTGCTCCCCTCTGGGTCCCACAAGTCGTCAATCATGTCCCGATAGCACTCGGCACGCAGCAGCTCGCGTACGTCTAGGCCCTGCCAGTTCGTCAGCTCCGCCATATCGCCCGGCAAACGCAAATAGGACAACCAAGCAAAGACGAGGCTATCCACCGCGCAGAACGGCCGCTCCTCAAACGGATCAAACGCCGTCTGGGCATAGGTCAAAAAATTAGGCGAATCCGACATGGCCCTCCCATCAACTATGGTGCATTGGGGTCAGGTTACTTTGCACCAAAAAGGCGCCCGGGCCGCGTGGACCCGGACGCCTTCATTGTAGCTTTTCGCTCTAGCGAGCTTGATTTAGCAGGAGAAGTCGACGCTGTCGATGATGTCCTTGAGGGCCTTGGCGGAGGCGGTGAGCTCATGCTGCTCGCCATCGTCCAGCGGGACGGGGACGCGGCAGACAACGCCGTCGCGGCCAACGACAGTCGGCATAGAAATGGCAAGATCGGACAGGCCATACTCGCCCACCATGAGCGAGGAGACGGGCAGAACGGTCTGCTCATCGCGCATGACGGCGGTGCAGATACGCTTGACGGCCATGGCGACGCCATAGTAGGTGGCGTGCTTCTTCTCGATGATGGTGTAGGCGGAGTTCTTGACGTCCTCAGCGATGCGCTTCTCGGCAGCCTCATGCTCCAGGTGGCCGTGAAGCTCACAGAAGGTGTTCAGCGGAACGCCGGCAACCTGAGCGCTGGACCAAGCGACAAACTCGGAGTCACCGTGCTCGCCCATGACATAGGCCTGGACATCGCGCGGGTCAACCTCGACGTGGGCACCAAGCATCTGCTGCAGGCGGCCGGTGTCGAGCACGGTGCCGGAACCGATGACGTGGCCCTCGGGCAGGCCGGACATCTTGATGGCGGCGTAGGTCAGAACATCGACCGGGTTGGAGACGATTAGCAGAATGCCGTCGAAGCCGGACTTCTTAATCTCGGGAATAATGGACTTGAAGATGCTGACGTTCTTGTTGACCAGGTCCAGGCGGGTCTCACCGGGCTTCTGGGCAGCGCCAGCAGTGACGACGATCATGGCGGCGTCGGCGACATCGGAATAATCGCCGGCGTAGATCTTCATCGGCTCGGCAAACGTCATGCCGTGCGCGATATCCAGGGCCTCACCCTCGGCGCGGTTCTTGTCCACGTCGATGAGGACCATCTCGGAGAACAGACCGCTCTGCATCAGAGCGAACGCCGAAGACGAACCGACGAAACCGCAGCCGACAATAGCGACCTTCTTCTCGTTAACCATTAGAAACTCCCATCTCTCTCCACAAACAAGCCGCCCGGGAACGACCCGAGCGGCTTGCCGTAATCCCAATACATCCAATCGGGACTTTGATTATGCTCCTATTCGCAGCCAAAAATCGACCGTTTACCGAAATTGTTTGCAGTATTCGTAAAATAACTGCACGAAATCGGTTTCGAGCTATTGACGAGTCGAAATAGGTTTCTAATACAGGCCCGCCTCGCGAATGGCCTCGACAGCCAAAGCGATCTGGTCGGGCGGTAAGACCAGTGCCATACGCACGTGTCCCTCGCCCGAAGGGCCAAAGCTCGCGCCCGGCGTCACCACAACGCCGGCCTTCTCCATAAGCTCCTCGCAAAACGCCATGGAATCGGTGCGACCACCGGGAAGCTTGGCCCACACAAACATAGAGCCATGCGCATTGGGACGTTCCCAGCCCAGGCCCTCAAGCCCGTCGCACAGGGCATCGCGGCGCTCCTGGTACTTCAGACGCTGCGCCTCGACCTCATCGCGCGGACCGTTCAGGCAGGCGATAGCAGCCTTCTGGATCGGGAAAAACATACCGAAGTCGATCTGGCCGCGCAGCTTGGCAAAGGCCGAGACCACGTCCTCGCGACCGACCAAAAAGCCGATGCGGGCACCGGTGACGTTAAACGACTTAGAGAGCGAGAAGAACTCCACGCCCACCTCGAGCGCGCCAGGGTACTGCAGGAAGCTGCCACCCGGCTCGCCGTCGAACACGATATCGGAGTAGGCATTGTCATGAACGATCAACAGATCATGCTTGCGGGCAAAGGCGATAATCTCCTCGTAGACCTCGGGCGTGCCCACCGAGCCGACCGGGTTGGCGGGCAGCGACACGATCATATACTTGGCACGATCGGCCACCTCGGGATCGATACCCGCCACATAGGGCAGGTAATTATGCTCGGCAACCAGCGGATAGTATTCGAGCTTGGCATCGGCGATCTTGGCACCCGCCTCAAAGACCGGGTAGCACGGATCGGGAACCAGAACGGTGTCACCCGGATCGAGCAGGGCCAGGCCCAAATGGCCCACGCCCTCCTGCGTGCCGTTGCACGACTGCACCATAGACGGCGTAATGCCCGAAACGCCAAAGCGACGCTCATAGTAATCGCACACGGCTTGCTTGAGTTCGGGCAGGTCGCGCAGGGCATACTTCCACATCTCGGGATCTTGGGCTGCCTGCGTGAGCGCCTCGACCACGTGGTCGTACGGCTTAAAGTCGGGCGTGCCCACGCTCATGTTGTAAATGGTCTTGCCCTGAGCCTTCAGCGCGAGAAGCTTGTTGTTGAGCGAGGCGAAGACCTCCGCGCCAAAGCGGTCGAGACGCTGCGATGCCTGCATGGTGCCACCTTTCGATATGAAAAACGCGGCGCTCCGACAAGAGCGCCGCGCGATACGGGCCATCAGATTGCAAAAGTGTAACGCTTGCAACCCCCGTATTGGTTCAATTTAGCCAACCTTAGTCAACTGGATTGAGCGCGTCGATCTGCGCAAGCCACAGACGCGAGCTAGCGTCACTCGGCATACGCCAATCGCCGCGCGGGCTGAGCGTCACCGAGCCCACCTTGGGACCATCGGGCAGGCAGCTGCGCTTAAACTGCTGGGCAAAGAAGCGACGGTAGAACGTACGTAGCCACGTGTGGACGGTCTTGGCGTCGTAGACGCCCTCGAAGCTCTTGAGCGCCATGCGGTAGATCTTGCCCGGCTCAAAGCCAAAACGCAGCAGGTAGTAGAGGAAGTAGTCGTGCAACTCGTACGGGCCCACCAAATCCTCGGTCTTCTGCGCAATCTCGCCGTCGCCCGTGGGCGGCAGAAGCTCGGGGGACACCGGCGTATCGAGGATATCGAGCAAGACCTCGGCAATGCGCCCGCCAAAGACATCGGCGGCATAGCGTACCAGATGGCGCACAAGCGTCTTGGGCACGCTCGCGTTGACGGCGTACATGCTCATGTGGTCGCCGTTATAGGTAGCCCAGCCGAGCGCCAGCTCCGACAGGTCGCCCGTGCCAATGACAAAACCGCCAGCCTGGTTGGCCAGATCCATCAGAATCTGCGTACGCTCGCGCGCCTGGCTGTTCTCGTAGGTCACGTCCTGCACAGCTGGATCATGCTCAATGTCCTTGAAGTGCTGCTCCACAGCCGCGTGGATCGAAACCTCGCGGAAGCTCACACCCAGGTCGCGAGCGAGCGACTCGGCATTCGACTTGGTGCGATGCGTCGTGCCGAAGCCGGGCATGGACACGGCTGTGATACCAGTGCGCGGCAGCCCCAGTGCATCGAAGGCACGCACGGTCACAAGCAGCGCTAGCGTGGAGTCCAAGCCGCCCGAAAGGCCGATAACCGCAGCCTTGGTACCCGTGTGGGCAAGGCGGGTCTTGAGGCCCGCAGTCTGCAGATCGAGGATCGTCTCGCAGCGCTCGGCCAAGTCGCCATGGTCGGCCGGCACAAAGGGCGCGCGCGGGAAAACGCGGTCGATATCGCAGGCATCGCGCAGGACAGGTTCTTCGGCCAGCACGCCCTCAAACGAGAACTCGACGGTCACGGCCTCCGGCGCATCGTCCGAGCGCGTCCATGTCGTCGAGCGACGGCGCTCGGCAACCAACCGGTCAAGATCGACGTCGGCGACGGCCATATCGCAAGTGAGGAGCTTCGTCGCGGCGAGCTTAGATCCGTTTTCGTAGACGAGGTTCTCGCCCGCAAAGACCATGTCGGTCGTGGACTCGCCCTCGCTCGCATCTGCATAGGCATAGGCACAGTACAGGCGCGCGCTCTGGTTGGATATGAGGCTGCGTCGGTAATCTGCCTTGCCGATAATCTCGTCCGAGGCCGACGGGTTGAGGATCACCGTCGCACCGGCAAGCGCCATCTCGGTCGAAGGGGGCGCCGGCACCCACAGGTCCTCGCAGACCTCAACGCCCAGCACCATATCCTCGGCACCCTCGTCACAGCAGCGGTAGACAAGCTCCGAACCCAGCGGAACCGGACCCTGACCGGCAAACTCGACCCACACAGGATCTGCGGGCGCCGGAGCAAACCAGCGGCGCTCGTAGAACTCGCCATAGTTGGGCAGATACTTCTTGGCCGTGAGGCCCAAAAGCTCGCCCGCGCAGCACACGGCGGCGCAGTTGTAGATATTCTCGGCAACCGCAACGGGAAGACCGATGGTAAAGACAATCGGCAGCTCACGAGTCTCATCGAGGATATGCACCAAAGCAGCCTCGCAGGCATGCAGCAGTGTGCGATTATGGAACAGGTCGGCCGCGGTATAGCCGCACAAGTTGAGCTCGGGCAGCACCAGCGCGCGAACGCCGCGCTCGGCAGCCTCGCGAACAGCCGCCAATGCAACCTCGACATTGTCCTCGACATCGGCAACGCGAATCTGCGGCGACGCCGCCGCCACACGCAAAAAGCCATCGTTCTTATTAGCCGAAACGCAGCATTGCCTTGTTGATCTGGACACTGGAGGCCCCTTCTACCCTGAGATTCAGTCTAACGGACGTTCACATATCTCTAACTAGCCAAAGCAACCTCCCAGTTTACTGAGAGGCCAACCTGTGCTAAGAGCATGTATTTCAATAATATCTTTTTAATTAAAAAGGAGAAATCGATAATCGACTTCTCCTTTAAGCGAGGCGAGTAAATTTCGAAACTAATGGCAGAATTTATCCATGTAGTCCTCAAAGTCGAACACTTCTACCACGACGCCCTCTTCCTGAAACTCTTTCAGTTGCTCCAAGAGATCTTTGTTAATAACGTCCATGCAGAAACCTCCTCTATCTAATCAATTGTAGTATATCTGCTTTCATGCAATTATCAACCAACTTGTTTAGTTGCTCCTCGTTTGCCGATAGTCCCTCTTTTTTCAAAATGTCGCGCACCTCGTTCTTAGTAATCGGCTTTTCAAACAACGAAAGCAAAGCGAACGAAAAATCATTAACCGCACACATTCTATGGGTGGCACAACCCAGCAGTACTCTTAACCCCTCTTTTGAGCGTCCGACTTCTTTCACAAACGAACTTTTAACCAATTGAAAACCATTATCGTGCATTACATAATCGGCATCGATATTTGTATTCAGCAATCCATAATGCAACAGTTCTTCTATCGCCCTTGTCAGCTCGAGGTCGCCCTGATCAAGGATAAGAGAAATGCTACAATCGGCCTCCAATAAACGGGCCAACTTAAGGTATACCAACTGGGAAACAGCATAGACATGATGGTATTCAGAATTATAGAAGTAGGCAAATGGCTCAACGAGCACGACAGAGGTCTTGGAATCCAGCCAGATTCGATCAGCTGGATTTAGACTAGTTAGCCGTCGCTTTACTTTGGTCAAATGTCCCTTATACCTGACAGCGTGAATAGAATCTAGGATCCAGGTCACCTCTGAAATATGAAGCCGCTGGGGCAAGTCAATTGTGTCGCTACCGTTTATGACCTCTTGCATATAAAAATCAATATGATGCTCATCAGATAAGGATTTTGCTTCATTTAAAGTTAAACCAGTGCCTGAAACATAATCCACTTCGAGGCGCAAATCCTCATATTGGGACTTCGGCATTACAGAGACACCATACTTATCGGGATGATTCCAAACATCCGACCCCATAACGAGACCAAAATTCGTAAATCCTCTCGTGGAATATGGAACACCACATACCTGTTTTGAATAATTCAAAACATTCTCTGTATAAGCTAAGGTGTTCAGAGCCTCTTCTTTAGTTTCGGTCGGAAAGCCAATCATAAAGAATAGATGAACAGGAATACCCGCATTGAGACAATCATGGATATTGCGATCAATCCAATCAACTCTCGTGTTCTTCTTCATTAGATCAAGAACTCTTTGGTTGTATGACTCGAGGCCAAACTGAATCTGTCTACATCCACTTTGGTATATCTTGTTGAAAACGTCTGTACTTAGGGTTGGAGAGAACCTCGTTTCTCCATGCCAGAAAAACGTTTTTCCCGATGCGTTTATTTCATCCGCAAGTTGCTCCATTCTTTTGCCTTCGAATGTTTCATCCACAAAAGAGAAAACTCTCGTGCCGTATTTTTCATTTAACCGACACATTATTTCAAATACTCTCGATATAGGCATCTTTCGGTAACAACCACCGGTAGCACCGGGAATGGTGCAGAAGGCGCAATGATTAAAACACTGCCTAGAGGAATAAACCGGCAATATTAACTCAGGCATGAAGTATTTAGAAAGGGCGAAGCCATCGAAATCGGGAACTGTATCGTTGATAAATGTTTGCTCAATCCGATGGTTTTTATATATCTTTCCACCTTTAGCATGGCAAAGGTTTGGAACACAGTCGAGATTGTCATCACCAGAGTCAAGAGCCTCAAGAAGACGTGCAAGCGGCTCTTCGCCGTCATACATCATTATCGAATCAATGTATTCAAAAAAGGGATGCCATTCTTTCATGCAGTCATCTGCTAAACGAGTAATGTAATTGCCGCCCAATGAGACGTGTTTAACAGATGGACATTCTTCTTTAATCAGTTTCGCTAACGTAACTGCAGAAATCAATTGGAAACAGCCGCTCACCGAAATCCCAATAAACTCGATTTTTTCCCTCTGAATACGCTTAAGAAAGGCAGTTTCATAGAAGGAAATAAACGGATTTAGAAGGAAATAAACGGATTATGCAAGGTATCCGCAAGCGATTTCATTATTTCTGGTGTCGAATAATAATCATAGGGCAGATCTATGGAGTTGAACGTGTATTTAACTCCATATGAGACGTGATTTATGATATAGAGTGCATTTCTAAAAATGTTTTCAGCATATTGTCTTTCTTTTAGATTAAAGTATCTCTTCGATCTGAAAATATCTTTTGCCTCGTCAACATTAAGTGCTGACTTTTGTATCAACTCGATTGTTAATTGAACATTCGAACTAAACGAATCCTTTGATTCCCGATACCTTTTACAGCACTCTTCGACATGTCTAAAAGATAGGAGGTCATCGTAAAATTCCACGTTTAAGTCAACAATGTCAACTTTGTATTGTTCAACCTCTTGAAGATATGACTTCAAAACAGGCAAGGCAAGATACGGCCCCACTGGACTCCATCCTGGGGGAAATACTAAAAGCGTTTTAGGCATATCAACGTCACATCTTTCGCAAATAATTCAATTGAAACACAACTACCATCATAATTGAAAATACACCAAGTCCTGTAACGAGAATTGAGAACATCGCGATGCTCGTGAACAGCGAAACAAGGAGTGTTGAAATAACAACAGCAACCGATTGCAAAGACTCCCTAATTGAAAACAGGCTCATCGATTCAGATCCGTCTCTCGCCAAATCCTGCAGCGATGTTATGAGAAGCACATCTTGAATGGCGTTTCCGGCACCGACGATAAAAAGGAAAATAAACGATATCCCAGACGCATAGCGATAGCCAAACGCCAGATACGCACCGAGCGCAAGATACGTCACAAAACAATATGATTTAACGCAATCGGAACCACTGATTAAACGACCGTATATTGTATTTCCGAACAACAGTCCGATTGTAAGACTACTCTGAAGGAATCCGTATTGTATCGATGACGAGTCAAATTGCAATTGCGCTATAGCTGGCAAAAGAGAATTCAGAGAGCCGAATGCCACGCCACTAGAAATATCGATTAATAGGAAACCAATTGCCAAGTGCTTCGCGTTAAGATCACTAAATGCAGTCCAGTTTTTTTCATTTTTGCTTATCCCCTCTTTATCATTAACCTCGATAACCGACGGAACATCTCGCAGCAACCAGAACGACGCGGCAAAAGAAAGCGCGTCTAATGCAAGAACAGCCTCCGCCCCAAATTGAGCGACAACAAAACCGCCGGCAACTGGCCCCAGAACCATCATCAAATTCTGCAGAAACCCAAACGAATTATTAATTACGTCGCGATTGATACTATTCGTATTGGCTCTTAACAACGAGTAAAAGCAGGGCATTTCAACCGTTCGGCAAAGCGATACCGCGCACGTAATAGCAAACATACTCCATTTACTATCAACAAAAATATAGCAAACGAATAATCCCGCGCGAATTAAGTCTGCCAATCTCATGGCCTGCAGTGTCCCGATACCCATCTTCTGAGGCAGCTGCGCGAGCGCAACTGAAAACAGAGCGGGGGCAAATCTGCAGCAGACCATCAAAGCAGTTGCAGAAACATCGTGAGTTACCTCGTAAATCAGCATTGGCAAAGCAATATTCGCACACCAATTGCCTATTTCGCTTATCCCTCTAGCAATATATAGGACCCGAACCGGACGGCTAGCTCTCAATACCGTGAACATCAGGATTAACCTCGTATTTCAGGCCTCGCTCATCCCTTAATAGGAATCCATAATCAACCAAGTACCGCCTCAACACGGCATAATCAGGATAGAGCTGTGACAGCACACGATTAACCTGAAGCTCCGTATAACTTGTATTTAATTCAAAGAAAGAGACGGCCCATAGCAGCATGATTCTTTTATAGCTTTCCTTTTTTGGAATTGAAACCAGCTCGCCATTCTTGAGAAATCGTTTTTTAAAGTCTATTAGCTCATCCATTCACATCCTCCATTTCATACGCATCTAATACTAAAAATGCATACGCTTTAGGTCATCGTATTCGGCTTCTTTATTCGAACTAAACTCGAACTAATCTAACTTATTTGCTCAAACACTCTTCGAAAGCTCGTTTTTCACTCTGAGTAAAATGCCCTTCCCAGTCAGTCCACGAACAGGAAGGCAACTCACAGCGAGCGGAGTCGAAGCCCTCTACCGTCGGTCGTTCAAAATGCACGATAACCTTTTCGATATCCCCATCTGTTATCAGGTCAGAATGAACGACCTCGGTACCGTCTTCGAATGTCATATACGGGTACATCACGTAAACCACCTCGCAATCGTTAATCCAGTTTAGCATCAAGCTATTGCACCAAAGACAGCAAGCCCCCTTGATGAGTTGATGGTATCTGTTAAATGTCACGTACGATTCACATCTGGTGGGTACCCTGATGGCTACACGAAACGAAGCAGATTTACACCGGGAGGACCCCGTATGACAACCAAGTACACCGACGCGCCGCGCACACGTGTCATGACGCCGGCATCGCTCAACAACGGCGTTCACGAAAACCATTCCATCGGCCAGACCATGGCCATCGCGCCCAAAAAGGGCCTGTTTGACGACATTTCCATTCCCCAGATCATCGCCGGCGCCGCAGCTGCCGCTACGAGCGTCGCGCTTGCCTCCAAGATCGGTATCGCCGGATCGGTGATCGGTGCCGCTGTGAGCTCGGTCATCACCGTTGTGTCCTCGCAGGTCTACCGCCACTTTATCTCTGCCAGCGCCGAAGCCCTCAAAGGTACGCACGCCACCGTCGACTACCCCGCCGGCGCCTATGAACCCGTTGAATTAAATGCCGAGGAGCACTTAGGCGGCGCCGCGACTACCCAGGAGATGCGCCAGATTGCAGGGCGCGCGACCACGGCGCGCGTCGCACCCGACAGCCTGCGCGCCAAGGCGGCGACAGAGCGCAGCCAGACGCAAAAGAAGGTCATCATCTTCTCGATCGCCATCGCCATCGTCGCGGTTATCGCCTGCACCGCTGCCATCCTTATCACCACCGCCGGTGAGGGTCTGGGCGAGCGTCCCGAGCCAATCCTTTCGTCGCGCACGACCGAGAGCGATGCAAATGGCAACACCCAGTCGCAGGATCAGCAGGCACAGACGGACGATACGCAAGACAGTTCTACCTCTGCCAATTCGTCCTCGAACGCCCAAAACCAATCGCAGGGCACCGATTCCTCTACGGCCAACAGCAGCACGCCGTCCGGCACGACCGACTCAAGCCAAACGACTGACGGTTCGCAGCCGAGCACGGGCGGCCAGACGAGCGACACCACGTCGGGAACGGGCACAACAGACAGCAGCAACACCAACAGCTCGAACAGCTCGAGCGGAACCGCGTCCGGCACGGCATCTGACAACTCGAGCCAAGGCACGGCATCGGGCAACTAAGCACGTTTGCCTCTCATAGATAACCGACCTGTACAACGGGCGCGAATCGAAAGCGGTTCGCGCCCGTTTGCCTTGGGCGCCGCCATGGCGAACGCCATGCGATGGTAAGATGCTTTACATGTGTAAAGAGGAGATTTGCCATGAGCAAGACAATAGTTAGGCCCACGCTTTCGCTGGGCAACCACATCTATCTGTATCGCCTGCTGCGCGATGCGATTGGATGTGGCAAGCAAACGTTTATGACGCAGGTCGAGGAGGCGCTCGCCGCTGGCGACATGACCGCTTATGACTTGGGCTTCGAGTCCACGCGCGAGCTGCTCGAGGAGCTCGACGACTGCATTAAGCTGACCGTCTTTAAAGGCGGCCGCCTGTATGCCACCGTCATCGCCAACGAGGCCTGGGATGCCGCACTTGCCAAGGGCGAGGACAAGCCCAAGGCTGCCAAGGGCGCCAAGCAGTCCTACAAAAAGAAAAAGCGCGGTGAGAAGGACCTCAAGGCCGTGCGTCCCAAGCACGTTAAGCGTCCCGAGCCCGAGCCCGTAACCGAAGTCGCTATTGAGGTAACAGCAGAAGCCGAAACCGAAATCGCCGCCACGACCGATCCCGAAGTCATATCCGAGCAGGAAGCCACTGCGGAGCTCAACGAAGCGCCCAAGTCGACAACCGAAGAAGCTGCTGACCAACCCGAGACGCCTGCGTTCCAAAACAGCGATGTCTTTGGCAACGAGGCTGAGGACGATCAGTCCGACGAGCCCGCCGATCAAGACGCTACCGAGTCGGCGCCGGAGCCCGAGACGCCGCAGCCCGCCATCTCGCTCACGGTCGTCTATGACCCCGAGAACGCCAACGCCGGCATCACCACCATGGCATCCACGCCCATCGAGGCAAAGTCGAGCGTCGAGAACGAGAACGCGACGCAGGTTGAGGTTGAAACTGCAGCTGCAGACGCGCCCGTCACCGTGAAGCCCGCAGATTCCACGATCAAGCCGGAAGCGACGCTGGAGCCCGCACCCGTCATCGAATCCGTGCCCGCCGCTGCTTGCGACCGAATTCCCGCACCGGCACCGGCTTCGGTACCCGCAGCGGCCCCAACCCCCGCACCTGCAGCGCCCGCCATCCCCGAGGACTTCCCCGTCGATTTCGCAACCGAAGTCTTCTGCCCCGGCCCGCTTCTGCACCAGCTGTCGACCTATCTCCCCTACGGCGCCGACACGCTCGGCATCGTCGGCGAGTACTACTGGATTGCCCGCGAGCGCGGTACCATCGAGGCCGCGCGAAACCGCGCAAGCTTCCCCCTGCGCTACCCGCAGGCCGGCGAGCGCCACGAAGTCACTGTGCGCATCCGCCACAACACCACCGGTGGCCTCGGTGCCGCCTGGGTCATCGACAAGGTCAACGCCCCGGCCGAGTGACAAAACGGCCCTGGATAGCCATTTGACCATCCAGGGCCGTTTGAAATCAGACCTTTTGGCTGTCATCAGCACATATAGACACCAGAGAAGCAAGCTCCTCCTCAAGTTGCGGAGCAAAATACCTAAAAGAAACTTGTGCTCCAATCGGTATCGACTCAATCATATTCGCAGCATTATCTGAAACACGGTACGATGCAGTTTCACCTGTCTTCAAATCCTCTATTGAGCAGACAGCGTCTTCAGCATCAATCGACCTAAGCACGCCTTTTCCTTGTAACATCACATCGGCATGCCCGCCAGCTATTTCTAATGAACCTGAGTCTGTCGCAGTCACTTCTCCGGAACCTCCGCGCGATATCTCTTCCTTTGTTGAACAGCCCACCAATGAAGCCATCAGCACCAAAGACAGAGCTAGACGAATCGCCCTACTTCGAAAAAGTCGTTCCATAAGTCCACGCATAATAGCTCTGATCATACTTCAGGAAGGATAAAGATGAATTCCAGCCGTCCGCTATGCCAATCATCTGCCTTGTCTCTCCAGTTTTCTTACCAGTAAGTGTGGCGTAAGCCTCCGCTGTTACAGAATGGGCTGATCCGTTGTACAAACTCGCATGTATAACATTCGGTCTATTAGAGTTAATCTCATTTTGAATGCTCGCGATAGCCGGAGAGGAGACAGCGCGGGCGATAAGAGTACTTCCTCTGCTTGCGCAGTAATTTGTAAACCCCGTTGCACAGGTTGATATCGGCGTTCCACCCAAAACAACGCCGGGAACAGTCTGTTCTTCATCGGAAAGAGCATGGGTATTGGTGTAATTCCATATCTGCATATATTGCGAAGGGTCGCTATATAAATTGGCAATGCCATACAGTTCCGCAACGTTCGAAAAAGCTGTCACCATACAAGCATAGTGGGCGGTAAGCCTCTTAATCTCGCTTTCATCATATGACATAAACTGAGAAATGGAACGAAATCCAGATACTGTGTAATCCTGCATTTGAGTTGCGTAAATTACAACATCGTTCCAGCTTGAAGGTTTATTCGATAAAACGACAGGCCGTCCTTCTATGGAAACAGCCGGGATTGTTCTTCCGCAATTTGTTGTTATTGAACCGTCCAAAGATTGCACGCCGAATTCGAATGGATTGATCATTACGACTGGGTTATTGAACGAATAAGACTCGACACCAAGATCTCCTCCCCGATCCATAGGGCTGACTAAGCCGTCTCCAAAACGATATCCCGTAAGTATTTCATCATCTGAAGCATCTAAAACCAAATAGCCCGCGGCTCTATTGGATGTCACAACCGGAACAATGTAACCAAGCGGGGACCCATCAACATCTACAAAAGGAATAGGGTCAGAAGGCGTATACGAATAGCCGAGGAGTCCCTTTATATATTTATCGGCAAGCTCTTGCGCAATTTCAGAAGTAAATTGTATCTGCTCACCATCAATATTGCCCGTCGAAGCAAAAACCTCTTTCGGACGTGCGGCTAAGGCGACAATTGAAGACGCGACAAGTTGCAGAAAACGACGACGCGAAAGCATATGTTCTTCTTTCTAGAGAAGCGACTTATAAGGTACTCCTATTCTATAATCTTTTTTTAACGTTACAGCACTGGTTATATTTCAATTCGATTTGCTTATGTTCTTGCAACCCAATGCGTCTTTACGTTTTAAACGGAATTAGAAAATCACTCATAGCAAAAACGGGCTTTAATCCCAAAGAGATGACTTTGATTATGAATCAAACCAGCAGCCAGGGCATAGCTGCAGTGCAATCGCTACAAGAAAGGCCGCCCTTGGTGGCGGCCTTTCTACTTGCTACTAGTCGCGCGTCAGCTTGCGGTGGATACGATGCGGCTGGGCTGCGTCCTCGCCCAGGCGCTCGATACGGTTGGCTTGATAGGCCTCAAAGTTGCCCTCGAACCAATACCAGTTGCCCGGATTCTCGTCGGTGCCCTCCCACGCCAGAATGTGCGTGGCGACGCGGTCCAGGAACATGCGGTCGTGGCTAATGACCACCGAGCAGCCCGGGAACTCGAGCAGCGCCGCTTCGAGCGAGGACAGCGTCTCGACGTCGAGGTCGTTCGTGGGCTCGTCGAGGAGCAGCAGGTTGCCGCCCTGCTTGAGCGTGAGCGCCAGGTTCAGACGATTGCGCTCGCCACCGGAGAGTACGCCAGCACGCTTCTGCTGGTCCTGGCCCTTAAAGCCAAAGCTCGCCACGTACGCGCGGCTCGGAACCTCGGTCTCGCCGACCATCATGTGGTCCAGGCCGTCCGAGACGACCTCCCACAGGTTCTTATCGGGGGCGATGCCAGAACGGTTCTGGTCGACGTAAGAGATCTTGACGGTCTCGCCCACCTCGAGCTCGCCCGAAGTCAGCGGCTCCAGACCCACAATCGTCTTGAACAGCGTGGTCTTACCGACACCGTTGGGGCCGATGACGCCCACGATGCCGTTGCGCGGCAGGGTGAACGAAAGGTCATCGATGAGCACGCGGCCATCGAATTCCTTGTGCAGATGATGAGCCTCAAGCACCTTGTTGCCCAGACGCGGTCCAACGGGAATGCGGATGTCGGTCCAGTCGAGCTTCTGGCTTGCGCGGGCCTCGGCCTCCATCTCCTCGTAGCGAGCCAAACGGGCCTTGTTCTTGGCCTGACGAGCCTTGGGCGAGCTGCGCACCCACTCGAGCTCGGCCTCCATGCGCTTGGCGAGCTTGGCGTCACGGTTGCCCTGCGCCTCGATGCGGGCGGCCTTGGTCTCCAGATACGTGGAGTAGTTGCCCTTGTAGGGATAAAGGTGACCGCGGTCGACCTCGCAGATCCACTCGGCAACATTATCCAGGAAGTAGCGATCGTGCGTGACGGCAAGCACGGCACCCTGGTAGTTGTGCAGGAAATGCTCGAGCCACAGGATCGACTCGGCGTCCAGGTGGTTTGTGGGCTCGTCGAGCAGCAGCAGGTCGGGAGCCTCGAGCAACAGCTTGCACAGGGCCACGCGACGGCGCTCGCCGCCGGAAAGCACGTTAACCGGCATGTCGGAATCGGGCAGCTGCAGGGCGTCCATGGCCTGACCGAGCTTGGAATCGATATCCCAGCCGTCGGCGGCGTCGATCTCGTCCTGGAGCTTGCCCATCTCGGCCATGAGGGCATCCATGTCGCAGTCCGGGTCGCACATCTCCTCGCCGATTTTGTTGAAGCGATCGACCTTGGCGATCATGTCGCCAAATGCCATGCGCACGTTCTCGATGACGGTCTTGTCGTCGTCGAGCGGCGGCTCCTGCTGCAGGATGCCCACGGTGTAGCCGGGAGTGAGCTTGGCATCACCGTTGGAGACCTCCTCGATGCCGGCCATGATCTTGAGCAGGGTCGACTTGCCCATACCGTTGGGGCCCACGACGCCGATCTTGGCACCGGGGTAGAAGCTCAGGGTCACGTCGTCAAGGATCACCTTGTCGCCATGGGCCTTACGAGCCTGATACATCTGGTAGATAAACTCCGCCATTTGTCTGTTTTATCCTTTCTACCTGCCGTTTTCATATTCTTGTTTCGCTTTAGTGGAAACGAAATGAGGAAACCAGCTCTGAAACTTAACGAAAAAGGGGCATGGTTGCCCACACCCCCTAATACTACCTGGGAAAAGTCCCCCGGAACATACTATGAACTGCGTACGCTAGTTTTCCGCAACCTTAACGAGCGGCTCGCTGCGATTTGCGCCGCAGCAGATACGAGTAGACGTAGACGGCTCCGACCGAACCAAACGCCAGAACCGCAATCACTGCGGCGACGACTTCACTCGAAAGCACGCTGCCCGCCACGCCCATCACAATCAGGCCAACACCCAGCACCATAAAGCAGGCACCGCCAAAGCGCTGCGTACGGCGCCAGTTCTCGGGATCGGCAAGTGCCCAGGGCGTCTTGATACCGAGCGTATAGTTCTGCTTCACACGCGGCAAGTAGTTGCCTACGCCGATGAACAGCAAACCGACAACACCGGAAATCAGCACGTTAACCGAACCGACCGCCGGCACCACGCCCCAGACCGTAAGCTCTCCCAGCCAGCTTATGGCGCACATGAACAAGGTGAAGGCGATTACGAAGCCCTGATAGAACTTGCCCGAGGTTCGATATGCCTCACCTTTGGGGTCGATGCGCGGCACCACGCAGAACATTGCGAGAAGCGCCAGAGGCAGCACGCCGAGCGCGGAGGCCATCCAGCTAGGACCCCAACCGTCGACAGCGCCGTTCGCGCCCCAGTGCGTGGGAATCTGCGCAGGCAAGCTCGGCATCACCATGAGGTGCGCTACGACATTGGCGACGCACAGAGCGACCAGCGCAATCCACACGCGCGACGATACCCCCGTGGGGTGAATGCCCTTGTTTTCGTTATTCATCCTTATCACCTTCCGTGTTTGTAAAGCCCATAAACCAACCGATCAAGTCCTGCATGACGGTAGTGTTTAAGCTGTATACGATGTTTTGACCATGACGTTCGTCGGTTACCAACCCGGCGTTTTTGAGCGTCGCCAAGTGATGGCTCAGCGACGGCTTACTGATATCGAAATGCTCGGCAAGCTCCCCCGCCGTGCAATTGCCCTCGCGCAGCAACTCCAAAATGCGCCGTCGCGTTGGATCGGCAAGCGCCTTAAAACCCTCTCCCGGCATAAGACCCCCTTTCATCATCTCTCATGACGCGCACACTATACTCGATATTTAGATGTTTGTCTAACTATCTAATCGCAATGCTTCAAACCACATCAAAGCAAACGCCATCGCAACCTATGGGCGATTACCTATAATGACGATAGCTAAAACACGACCGACTCCCCATCGGAGGATATCCATGACCGAAACCACAGCCGCAGCCGCCATCGAGACACGCGACACCAAGCTCGAGATCATCATGGGCCGCGAGGCACTCGATAAGCTCGCCGATGCTACGGTGCTGGTGCTCGGCTGCGGAGGTGTGGGCTCCAATTGCTGCGAGGCACTCGCCCGCGGCGGCATCGGTCATTTCGTCATTCTGGACAAGGACGTCATCGCGCCCAGCAATATCAACCGTCAGGCCATCGCCTTTCACAGCACCATCGGAAAGCGCAAGGTTGACGTGATGGAAGCCATGATCCACGACATCAATCCCGCCGCTGCCGTCATCAAGCGAACTGAATACTTGCTGAGCGACAACATCGATGATTTCTTCGCGAGCGTTTTGGAGCAGACGGACGGCAAGCTCGACTACGTCGTCGACGCCATCGACACCATCTCGGCCAAGCTCACCATTGCCAAATATGCTCAGGACCACGACATTCGTTTGGTTAGCTCCATGGGCGGGGCCAACAAGCTCCATCCCGAGTGCCTCCGCTTTGCCGACATTTTCGATACGGTACGTGACCCCATGAGCCGCATTATGCGCAAAGAATGCAAGAAGCGCGGAATCAAGAGCCTGCATGTACTGTTTAGCTGCGAGGAATCGGTTAAGACACAGCCCCGCGACCCTTCCAACATCCACGAGCGCACCGAGCTGGGAACCGCCAGCTTTATGCCGCCCATCATGGGCCAGATGATTGCCGGCGAGGTTATCCGCCAGATCAGCGGCCGCGGCACTGAGCGCGTACGCTCCGATGGCCAACGTCTGGACTAGCGGAGCGCACCGAGATGGAGCCCCGGTTATTTGATGCACACTGCCATCTTGATTTAATGGCTCACCCGGACGCCGTTGCCGATGAGGCGACGGCGCTGGGCTTGGGTCTATTTGACTGCGGCGTCAATCCGCGCGACTTTTCGGCCGCAAACGAGCGCGCCTGTCGCCAACCAGGCATCATCGCCGGCGTTGGGCTTCACCCCTGGTGGCTCGCCGACGGCCGCTGTGGTTCTACCGAAGTCAATCTGCTTTGCGAAGTTGCTGCCCAAGAACGCTACATCGGCGAAGTCGGACTCGACTTTTCCGCGCGCTTTGCTGGAAGTGAGCCGCTACAAATACAGGCACTTAACCGGCTCTGCGATGCGCTCGTGCAGCATCCTCTTACCGGGCGCGTGATATCAATTCACGCCGTTCGTTCGGCAGGAGCCGTACTGGACGTCCTCGAATCGCATGGACTACTCATCCCAAACCCCGACTCCCCCGCTATCATCTTCCACTGGTTTAGCGGCACTTCGGACGAACTCACCCGCGCGCGTAATGCGGGCTGCTATTTTTCCGTCAACGAACGCATGCTCGCGACCAAGCGCGGTCGCGAATACGCACGACAGATTCCACTCGACCGCCTACTGCTCGAGACCGATGCGCCGGCCGAGCCAAACACAGAAACAAGCACGCAGTCGCTCATCAGGTCGCTCACAAGGACCTCAGAACGCATCACCTCGCTCAAAAACTGCAACGCAAAGCGCATCGAGTCGATAGTTTTAACAAATGCGCGCTCTGTTTTTGACCTTCGCTAACCCCTGGTGTGCAAAAAATGCCAAATATGAGTACTGCTACCGGAATGGATACATTTCTTTTAACTTTCCAACCGCCAGAATAATCTTCGATTGTCCGCTAATTAAAGCTATTACAGTCATTCATCCTGCGTTTTCGCAAATCTTAAACCCCTCCAGACGCTCAAATCACGTCTGAAGGGGTTGATTTTGCTGCGACTAAATTAGTCACAGTACTCATATTTGGCATTTTTTGCACACCGGGTCCCGAGGAGGCGCCTGCACCTCCCCGGGACCGCTCGGCTATTCGACGATTGGTGCTCCGTGGCCCCAAGAACCTTCCATGCCGCACACGGTCGAGGCAAACCCGGCAGCAAAGTCGAGCGCGCGCTCGATGGCCTCGGCGCCATCTTCACCACGCTTGGCGGAATCGAGATAGCACATCAAAAACGAGGTAAGGAACGAGTCGCCCGCCCCCATGGTGTCCTTCATGTCCGTTACCGGTTTAGCCAGCTGGCGGTAATAACGATCGCCGTCGTAAGCAATGCAGCCCTCGGCGCCCGCCGTAGCCGACACAAAACGCGGACCCAGGCCCTTCACCCATGCCAGACGCTCGCGAATCTCATCCTCACTCGCAGCATCCGCCGCACTAAAGAAAGCGAAATCGACGTAGGGCGCAATCTGCTCGTAGTACTCGTCGGTAGAGTCGTCCGAAAAGTCAAAAGAGACCGTGACGCCCGCAGCCTTCAACTTGGGCAGCTCGCGCTCGGTAAAGCAATAGTTGCCCGAATGAACCACATCGAACTGCTTCATGTACGAAAGGTCAAAGCGATCGAGGACATAGCGCGCATCGCCACGGATACCGCCCTCGTTGGAGCCAAGGAAGACACGGTCACCGTCAACGACGGTCACGCGTGCCGCACCGTTCTCGCCGATGAGCTGCTTGCACTTGGCAAGCTCAACGTCCTCATCCTCAAGACTCGCAATCACATGCTCAGCAGCAGCGTCATTACCAAAGATGCCCATATACGCGGAGCGCGCGGCGCCGCACTTCTTGGCATACACGGCAAAGTTCACCGCATTGCCACCCGGATACATTGTGTGGATATGCTCGTAGCAGTCGACGACGTTGTCGCCAAACCCCAGTGCGCTCACGTTAAATGCCATGACGCCGCCCCTCTCTCTTATGCCAACGGAACCACTGTTGTGACAGCAGTACCGCCCAGAATCTACGCGAGTTCCAGCAGCTCCGGCAGCTGGTCGATAATCTTGTCCGCGGCATCCTGGCTAAAGCCAAAGCGCTCCTCGCGCTTGGCAATAACCGTCAGGCCGGCTCGCTTACCCGCGGTAATGCCCGGAACGGAATCCTCAACGCAGCAGCAGCGATTCGCGGGCAGCCCCAGCAGGTCTAGCGCATGCAGGTAGATGTCGGGCTCGGGTTTACTCTCCTTAAACTGCTCGCCGCTCACCACATACTCAAAGGCATCCGACAGCCCGCATGCGTTGAGCACTTCCTCGATGCTAACCATGGGAGACGAGCTGGCAAGCGCCACGCGAACGCCACGGCGCGGCAGCTCTCGAATCGTATCCACGGCGCCTGGGTTAATCAAAGCCTGATAGTCGCGCGGACGCTCATGCGCCCACTCGTCCCAACGGGCCAACGCTTCCTCGCCAGTGAAGTGCCCCTTACCGGCGCGCTCAAACCAATCGACCAGCATATGCAGGAAGAACTGATGCGAGGTACCGACCTGCCCATTCAACTCCTCTTGAGTCAGATTAAGCCCAAGCTCCTTGGCAAACGCGGCAGTCTCGCCCAGGTAGTAATACTCGGTATCGACAATGACGCCGTCCATGTCAAAGATAACGGCGTCGAACGGAAATGCGGACACGGCACCCTCCCTAACAAAAGGGCGCCTGCAAGCAGGCGCCCAAACCATGCATTATCGGCGATTCTAACCCAGCAGCTTATCCAGCGCCATTGCAATACCATCTTCGTTGTTATCGGCGGTCACCATCTGGGCCACAGCCTTAACCTCATCGACGGCGTTACCCATGGCAACACCGGTGCCGGCCCACTCAATCATGGACTTGTCGTTCTGGCCGTCGCCAAACGATACGACCTCGCTGGCATCGATGCCGAGTTTGGGCAGGGCACCCTCGAGCGCACGGGCTTTGTCGATACCGGGCGCCGTGTACTCAAAGTACCAGTCGGCCGTAAACATGCCCGAAAGCGTCTGCTTAAAGGGCGCATACATCTCCTCGTAATGCGCCTGCAGGTAGGCCGGATCGCCCGCCGTCAGCAGCTTGTCCACGGGATAAGCATCAGCGACCTCATGCAGGCTCTCCACCTCGCGAATCTTAAGATCGCACGCATCGCGCTCGTATTTGACGATGTTTTTCTGCGAGCCGTCAGGCAGCGTGATCATGCAGTGATACGAATCCACGACATGCAAATCGCGACCGAGCGAAATCATAGGGATCACGTCAAAATTACGCAGGTGATCAATCAGACGGTGCAGCTCGTCAGCCGGCATAGCCTGGTCAAAAAGGACCTCATCGGTCTGAGCGTCGACCACATGCGCGCCATTAAAGGCAACCAGCAGACCGTCATGGTTTTGAAGGTCGAGCTCCTGCGCCAAGGCGTGCAGTCCCCATGCGGGACGGCCCGAAGCCAAGATGAGCTTAATGCCCGACTCCTGCGCCGCGAGCAGCTTCTCGCGCGTACGCGGGCTAATCACTTTCTGATCGTTGGTGAGCGTACCGTCGATATCCATCGCGATGGCTTTGATTGCCATATATGCCTCCCTGTCATTGAACAACCTTGTCTGAGCCATCATACAGAACACCCATCGCGACTCCGTTTACAACGGGCAAAAAGTCATATTGTCTCGAACATGAACGGCGTGTGGTCGTGAAGCTTTATCGCTCAGGTCAAATACGTCTGCTAGCGACGCTCATCCGTCGGTGCGCCCTCGACGATCGCGATGCCCGCCGATGCGCCTAACGCGCTGGCGCCGGCCTCGATGAATGCGCAAGCCTCTTCGTAATTATGGATACCGCCCGCCGCCTTGATTGCCACGGCATCGCCGAGCACCTCGTGCATCAGCCGCACGTCCTCGAGCTTAGCACCGCCAAAGCTTCTGCCGGTCGATGTCTTAAGGAATCCCGGCTTGGCCTCCAGCGCGATCTCGCATACACGGCGCTTGGCGGCGTCGTCGCCGTCCAGCTTGCACATCTCGACGATTACCTTGTCAGTGATGCCATGCGCGCGACAAAAATCAGCAATGGTAGTCATCTCGCGCTCGATGGCATCAAAATCGCGGTTCTCGATCGACCCCTGATTCAAAACGTAGTCAATCTCGGTAAAGCCACACGCAGCGTATTCCTCAAACCTCGCAAGCTTCTCCTCAAGCGTCATAGTGCCCTGGGGAAAGTCGATGGCGCCGGCAAGGATGATGTCAGAGCCCTCGAGCATGGCGCGGCCCGTCTCGTACTCCTGAAGGTTCGCAAATACGCAGCGAAAGTTGTACTTTAACGCCTTCTCGACATACTGCTCAAACGTGTCCTCGGGGGCATCGATATAGTCGATGTATTTATTGATGGGTTTGGCAAGTGTCATGCTGGGCCTCCTTGTTCAGGACTGACAACCGATTCGTGGTTTCACGCGAAAAACCACGTTCAATGTACGCCCGACATACAAGGACAGCGTCCGCATTCCGACAAGTGGTATGAAATTAGCTGTAAACGTATATTTACAGACAGCGAATGGCACCGCACGCGGATGCCGACAGCAAGACATCCCCCCTCAATACACCCTCATGCCCCTTTACTGTTTGCGACCAGAAATGATGAGCTGCACAACGCCGTTAGCGGTCGAATTCGACCTCTGACGACGTCACGCGACTCATCGTATCCGACCGACAACAGAAAAGGGGCACGTTCGCATAGCGTGGCGCGTGACGGTTGCAAAACCACCCCATTTGAAACAAAGGCAAAAAAGTACTTGCAAAGACGCGTTCCGACATATAAGTTGATAAAAGACCGCCGTTGCGGTTTTAAGTAGATCGAGCATATGAAGTTTCAGTTTTTAGCGTGTAAGAGAAAGAAGATCGGCAAAGTACAGCCCCAAACGCAATGACAACTTAATGAGGTAACTGCCACATGTGAGGCACCCGGGGCATTGCTGTCTCGATTTTGAGCACGATGCCTTCCGCCTTGCATGGGCCGTTCCATCCCGCCCCTGCAGCAACTGCCTCACGGGCTCATTGAAAACCGCATAGCACCCCAACGTCAGCACATCACCCACGGCAAGCACATCACTCACGACAACCAACACATCAACAAACAGCACGAACATCAACCGATTGGAGAAGCTATGACAAACCACCACGCTGAAGACGGCGATAAGAAAAGCATTCTGGATGCCCGCATTGAGCGAGCATATGCAAACGAATATGACGCCGCCTTTGCCGCCGCGACCATCAAGAACTACGCGTCGCTACCGCTCGCGACGATCTTGGCCGATCACCCTCAACTGCTGAAGCGCTGCACAAAGATCATGGGCGACCCCGACATTCGCAAGCTGACAGACCCCTATGCCCCAAAACGCGACAACGATTCGCACATTCTTACCGTAGGCTGCCTAGCCCATATGCTTACGGCGCTCGACACGAAACTCAAGCTCGAATGGGAACCCGACGAGCGTCATGAACTCGAAAGCAAGCGGAACACCCTGCGCACCGCACTGTTCCTTCCGTTGGACGGCCTCAAGCGCTGCAACGTCGAGCTCAATACACAGGCGCGGCAAAAGCCCGGGACCACGGGGCAGAAAACTCCAAGACCCCATGCGGCCATCGTCGACCGCAACCGATATAACCGCATGACCGCGCACTTTTCTGCCGAGGGAGCAGCCATAAGGACGCTGATCGACCTGCTGTGCCTCCTGAACATCAACGAGCTATTTGAGGGCTATCTCGCCCTTGTTCCCGCGACGGCACCCAAGTCGGTAGCAAAGATCATCGAGACCTGCAGACGCCAGTTTGAGCGCCATCGCAATGGCAGCGAGATGAACGCCAGCATCGCGCAGTACTACGCGGCTCATTACAAAAATGACGGATGTGCCCCTATCGAGCATCAGCTGCGGCTCGCCTACACCACGCCCGTCGCAACGCTCCATCGCTTTGGAGCCCTTGGCGCTTGCGAGCCGCACGGACAGGCAGCCTGCCCCACAACCGAGCTCGATCTCAGGCTCGGACGAACCCTGTAGCCCGCCAGCCCCTCCGCGGGCAGCGACTCTATTCCACAACACCACCAACAGAAAGGAGTCCTCATGGACACCAATCATTCCCCCATCATCAGCCCCCTCACCATGCGTGAATCCGCCCGAGGTATCACGCTCACCAGCATTTACGATGAGATGCTCGCCCGTCGCGAGCTCTCCGTCATGGGAAACATCGAAACCCCGATGGCCCACGACCTATGCCAGCAGATTCGTCTGCTCGATGCCACCGACCCCAGCCGCCCCATCACCATATTTGTCGCCAGCGCCGGCGGAAGCGTGCGATCGGGTCTTGCGATCTATGACGCCATGCGCCTCGCATCGTGCCTCATCCGCACCGTCTGTCTGGAATTCGCCGCGTCCATGGGCGCCGTGATCTTTATGGGCGGCGACGATCGCCGTATGGCGCCCCATGCAGAGCTCATGATTCATGACCCGCTGATCCCCCAGGGGGCAGGCGGCTCGGCACTTGCGTTGCAGGAAACCAGCCGGCGTCTCATGCAGACCCGCAAGACCCTCACGCAAATCCTCTCGGACCGCAGCGGCCTCACGCCCAAGCGCATCCAGTCCCTCACTGCAAAAGACACCTACCTTTCGGCCGAGCGCGCCGTCGAGCTCGGCTTTGCCCACGAAATTCTCTCGACCACCAAGGAGGTCGCCCATGTCTAACCTCGCCAGCCGCCTCGCCGCATCTGAGTCCGCATCGTCCACCATCCTCGCCAAGGATCGAACGCTCTCCTGCGACACCCGCCAAACGGGACTCAACAACAACGCACTTGTGATCGGCCCCTCGGGAGCCGGCAAGACCCGAAACGTCCTCAAGCCCAACCTGCTGCAAATGAACGCAAGCTACATCGTGCTCGACACCAAAGGCACGCTCTGTCGCGAAGTGGGACCCGTGCTGGCAGCCCACGGTTACCGCGTGCAATGCCTCAACTTCGCCGACCTCAACACCGTCCCGGCCCTTGCGCCCGGCATCGAGCGCTGCGGCTACAACCCCCTGAGGCACATTCGCCGCAAGGCGGACGGCAGGCCCAACCAGCAGGACATCCTCTCGGTGGCAAAGGCCATCTGCCCCATCGAGGACAACAACCAGCCTTTTTGGGATCATGCGGCGGCAAACCTGCTGTCGTGTCTTATCGCCTACGTCACCGAACAGCTACCCGCCGACGAGCAGACGATCAGCTCGGTCATCAAGCTGATCGAGCACCTGCAGGACGGTGCCACGGGTCGATTGTTTGACGACCTGATCACGACCGACCCCCAAAGCTATGCCCTCTCGCTATGGCGGCGCTACGCCATTACGCAAAATGCCGAGCGCATGCACGCGAGCATCGTCGGCATCCTTGCCGAAAAGGTCATGTGTCTGGGATTCGACGGTGCGGCACAGCTCTATCGTGAGTGCCATCAGGTGGACTTCGCTTCCATGGGGCATGTCCCCTGCGCCCTGTTTGTAACCGTGAGCGATATCGACCGCAATCTCGATCCGCTGACCGGCCTCTTTATTACGCAGGCGTTTATGGGCCTCATTCGCGAGGCCGATAGGCAGCCCGACGGCAGCCTGCCTGTGCCTGTGCGCTTTATGCTCGATGACTTCGCAAATCTGCAGATCCCCCAGATCGACAACGTGCTCTCGATTATCCGAAGCCGCAACATCTGGGCAACGCTGCTGTTGCAGTCGACCAATCAACTCGATGCGCTCTATGGCGAGGCACGCGCACGCTCCATCATGGGCAACTGCGACACGCATCTGGTGCTGGCGTTCCAGGATCCCGAGAGTGCCCGGGTATTTTCCGACCGCGCCGACGCGCTGCCCAGCACGCTCATGGCGACGCCGATTGATCGCTCGTGGCTCTTTGTACGCGGTCGCACTCCCGAACAGGTCGAGCGCTTTAGGCTCGAAGACCATCCGCTCTACGGGGAGCTGCCCGAGGCGCAGCGAGGCCATGCGGAGGCCGAGATCTAGGCGCAGGGTTCTCGCAGCGCGCGGCGCCCCGGCGATGTTCCACAAAGGCCGTGCGCCCCGGGACCACGGCAAAGCAAAGGGGCCCGCATCCGATGGGATACGGCCCCCTGGCTATAAGGCGCAATGCGTTAACAGCAGCGACTACTTGCGGTGAGCGCGATAGAACTCGATGAGCGCCTGGGTCGAAGCGTCCTGCTCGGCCTTGGCGGCGTCGTCGTGGAAGGCCGGGGTGATCTGCTTGGCAAGCTGCTTGCCCAGCTCGACGCCCCACTGGTCGTAGGAGTCGATGCCCCAGACCGTGCCCTCGACAAACGTGATGTGCTCGTACAGGGCGATGAGCTCGCCGAGTGCGAACGGGGTCAGCGTGTCGCCGAAGATCGAGGTCGTCGGGCGATTGCCCTCAAAGCAACGGGCCGGGACGATCTGCTCGGGCGTGCCCTCGGCACGAACCTCATCGGCCGTCTTACCAAAGGCGAGCGCCTTGGTCTGGGCCAGGAAGTTGCCCAGGAACAGCTCGTGGACATCCTGGCCGCCGTCGGTCGCAGGGTTGGCGGTATTGGCGAAGGCGATGAAGTCGGCCGGAACCACCACAGTGCCCTGGTGCAGCAGCTGATAGAAGGCATGCTGGCCGTTGGTGCCGGGCTCGCCCCAGAAGATCTCACCGGTGTCGGAGGTCACGGCGCTGCCGTCCCAGCGGACATGCTTGCCGTTGGACTCCATGGTGAGCTGCTGCAGGTAGGCCGGGAAGCGGTGCAGGTACTGGCAGTACGGCAGCACGGCGTGGCTCTTGGAACCGAAGAAGTTGACGTACCAGACATTGAGCAGGCCCATCAGCGCGACGGCGTTGTTCTCGAGCGGGGTGTTGCAGAAGTACTCGTCGATGGCGTGGAAGCCCTCGAGGAACTGCTGGAAGCGCTCGGGGCCGAGCACGACGATCAGCGACAGGCCCACGGCGGAGTCAACGGAATAGCGGCCACCGACCCAGCTCCAGAAACCGAAGGCGTTGGCGGGGTCGATACCGAAGGCCTCGACCTTCTCGAGTGCGGTGGAAACGGCGACGAAGTGCTTTGCCACGGCCTCGGCGTTCTGCTCATCGGAGCCGTCGATGGCGCCCTGAGCCTTGAGCTGCTCGAGCATCCAGGTCTTGCCCTCGCGGGCGTTGGTGAGGGTCTCGAGCGTGGTGAAGGTCTTGGAGACGATGATTACGAGCGTGGTCTCGGGATCCAGGCCCTTGAGCTTCTCGGCCTGGTCGTTGGGGTCGATGTTGGAGATGTAGCGGCAGTCGATACCGGCGTCGGCATAGGGACGCAGAGCCTCGTAGGCCATGACCGGGCCCAGGTCGGAGCCGCCGATGCCGATGGACACCAGATGCTCGATCTTCTTGCCGGTAACGCCCTTCCACTCACCGGAGCGCACGCGCTCGGCGAAGGCATACATGCGGTCGAGGACCTCGTGCACGTCGGCGACGACGTCCTGGCCGTCGACGATGAGCTGGCCCTTCTCGCTTGCCGGGCGGCGCAGCGCGGTGTGCAGGACAGCGCGGTCCTCGGTAGTGTTGATGTGCTCGCCAGAGAACATGGCGTCGCGGCGCTCCTCGAGCTTCACCTCGCGGGCAAGATCGCACAGCAGCTTGACGGTCTCATCGGTCACCAGGTTCTTCGACAGATCGAAGTGCAGGTCACCGGCGTCAAAGCTCAGCTTGTTCACGCGGTCGGCGTCAGCAGCGAACCAGGCCTTGAGGTCGATACCTTCGGCCTCGAGCTTCTCCTGATGAGCCTCGAGCGCCTTCCAAGCGGCAGTCGACGTAGCATCGATAGGTGCGGCAACAGTTGCCATAGAGTCCTCCTCAGCATACGGGCGCACGCCTCCATGCGCCCGGACATTCAGATGCCACTATTCTAGCGCAGGTCAAGACTACAATCAGCGAGCGTTGCCAATCGGCCCCCAAACGGCAACCGATTAAAAAGGGACAGGCTTATTTTGGCAGGTCAAACGCTTTACCAACCAAAAATAACCCGTCCTTTTATGGCAAATATTAGGCCGCGGCGCAGATGCTACCGAGCAACTCACGCAGAGGAGACCCGATGCCCTCCAGCAGTTCGGGCGCGATAATGGCAAAAACGGGAACCTCACCGGTGCCCACGACAGCAGGCGCCTTGCCCTCCGAGAGAATGCATCCATAAGGGACAAAACCGTCTTCGCCGGCATCGAGCGCCGCCATGCGACGCGCGAGCTCGCGCGCAAAGCCAGCAGTATCGGCATCGCCAATCGCCAGGACAAAGTCCACGCCCTCATCGGTTGCCAGGGCTACGGCCTCATCGACCAAATCGTCTCCCCCGTCGCCCCCGGCCGAACCGCAACGAAAGAGTACGCGTTCGAGCAGGGCACGATCGAGCGAGCCCAGCGCCGCCGAAACGAGCTCATCGCGCGTGTGCTTGTCGCCTCCCAGCACGACCAGTGCCTTGGTGCCACCGTAGTGAGCGACCAATCGTCCGCACCAGCGAGCCACGTCTCCATCCGCAACAAGGCGTGTCGGCATACCAAACCCATAATTGACCATCTTTCCCACAACCCTTCCGTGCGCATAGGCGGTATCAATCGTTAGGCTCATGCTACGAAGCAAGGTTTTCCGAGCTGTTTCGCACTCTTTAGAGCTGCGTTAAAAACCCGATCCAACCGCACGACCATACCCACCAAAACAAACCAGTCCCTTTTTGACAGGTTTTGACGACATCCGGACGAGCTGGTATTATCGAACAAGTATTCGATAAGAACATGTGTTTGATGGGAGGACGCGTGGGGCACGAGCAGCACACCTATATCTGCATCGACCTCAAGACGTTTTATGCCAGCGTCGAGTGCGTCGACCGCGGGCTCAACCCGCTCACTACCAACCTGGTCGTTGCCGACGAATCGCGCGGGCGCACAACCATCTGCCTCGCCATCACACAAGCCATGAAGGACCTCGGGATACACAACCGCTGCCGTCTGTTCGAGATTCCCGACGGCATCGACTACATCAAGGCCGTACCGCGCATGCAGCACTACATGGAGGTGTCGGCGCAAATCTACGGTATCTATCTGGAATACGTGAGTCCGCAAGACGTTCACGTCTACTCAATTGACGAGTGCTTTATCGACGTGACGCCCTATCTGGACCTCTATCACACCGATGCGGAAGGGTTCGCCTGCATGTTGCGCGACGAGGTCCTGGCGCGCACCGGCATCACGGCGACGGTCGGCATCGGCCCCAACCTATTCCAGGCCAAGGTTGCGCTCGATATCACCGCCAAGCACGTGCTCAGTCGCATCGGCAAACTCGACGACGAGACCTTTCGCAAGGAGATCTGGCCCCATCGCCCCATCACCGACATCTGGGGCATCGGCCCCGGCGTGGCAGCACGACTCGAAAAATACGGCGTCTACGATCTGATGGGCGTCGCGGCGCTCGACGAAAACCTGCTTTACGACGAACTCGGCGTCAATGCCGAATATCTCATCGACCACGCCTTCGGGCGTGAGCCGACTACCATCGCCGATATCCAAGCTTATCGCCCGCAAGCGACCTCGACCACCACAGGGCAGGTGCTCTCGAAGGGCTATGCCTACGAGCAGGCCTACACCGTCTTGCGCGAGATGGTCGACAACGCCGTGTTGGACTTAGTCGATAAGCACGTGGTGTGCGACAGCATCTCACTCTTTGTGGGCTACGCGAGCGAGCGCGCCGACATACGCCGCCTCGACGCCAGTGGTACAGCGCAATATGTGGACGGATGCGGGCACCTGCGCTCGAGCACGTCGAGTATCGAACCCACCGCAACCGCCGGCCCCGAGCTCGCGCCCCGTGCTCCCAAGCCCGTCCAGCGCGATGACGAAAGGCGTCGCCTGGTGCGCGAAGCGCAGGCAATCGATGGCATCTTTGTAGGAGAGCATGGCGGCAAACCGCGCGGTGGCTATGCCGCGCTGTTCGCGCATTCCAATGCATCCCACAAGCTGCCTGAACGCACTAATTCGTTTAAGAAGATCATGGGCTATTTCGATGAGCTCTGGGCGCAGACTGTCGATCCCAAACGACCGGTCAAGCGCATCAACCTGGGATTTGGCAATCTTGTGCCCGAGGAATTTGCCACCATCGATCTGTTTAGCGACGTCGAGGCCGATGAGCGCGAGCGCGACCTGGCACGCGCCGTTCTGGCCGTAAAGGGCAAGTACGGCAAGAACGCCCTGGTTAAGGGACTGAGCTTTACTGCCGGCGCCACCGCACGCGAACGCAACGATCAGGTAGGAGGACATCGTGCCTAAACCCAAACAACAGCCCGTGCGCCCGCCGACCGCCTTCGAGCGCCTAGCGGACCCTGAGGGAAGACGTCGCTCCGCCGACCCAAAGCTCACCGCCAACGGTGCCGTGCGCGCCGGCCGCGCCGCGCAGTTTATGCCCTTTGCCGCCCTCACGGGATACTACGAGCTCGTGCGCAAACAAGAGATCACTGTTGAGTCCAAATGCGAACTCACGGAAGAAAAAGCCCTCGAGCTTTCGAAAAAGCTCGAGGGCCTCAAACGAGGCGACCTGGTACGCGTCACCTATTACGATACGTACGGCTATCGTAGCCGCACGGGCATTCTCGACGAAGTGTTACCCGCATTCAAGCTGCTCAAACTCAGGGATATCGCCATCAACTTCGACGATATCCAAGACATTGAGCTACGCGGACGAGCCTAGCGACGAGAACGCTTGCGCAAGACGAGAGCAATGCCAAGCACTGCGGCAGCTGCAACCAGCAATCCCAAGACCAGCGTGAGGGTCGAGTCGCCAGCGCGAGGCAGCGAGCCGTCCTTCGGAGTCTTCTTAGCGGTCGTCGTGACGGTGGTCGTAGTGCTGCTCGACTGGTCGTTGCCACCCGTCTGGCTGCCGCCAGGCTGATCGCCGCCACCCGGCTGCGAAGGATCGGTGGGTTCCGTCGGATCCGGAGTACCGGGATCAACCGGATTCTCCGAATTCTCCTTGCGCTGGATCCAGACCTGGCAACCATAGAACGGGTTGGCGGTACCAAGGCACAGACCCTGGTTGGTCACCGCAAAGGTGCGCAGACCATGGTTATACGGATCGTTAAAGCCATTAGTCGTCAGCGTCGTAAAGTTCACGCCGTCCTCGGTCACATACATATCAAAGCCGCGCTCGGCATCGCGCAGGTAACACATGCACGTAAGGACACTCTGCAACTTCTTGAGGTTCTCCTCGCTCAGCAGCTTATCGAGCGCGTCCTGAATATCGCTCGGCAGCTCGGTGCCATAGGCATCCTCGTACTGCTGCTTAAGGCTCTCATAGCTATCGAGCATGTCCTGATACTGGTCGGCAAAGGACTTGAAGTACGCGATCTCGCCATCGATCTTCTGGACATAAGCGGCGTCGTCCTCAAAGTCCTGGGACATCGTCGCGGCCTGATCGCAAAGACCGCCCGCGGCATCCTCCAGCGCATCGCTCAGATCGCCAAAGCCCTTAACAACCTCGGTCTTCTCGTCATCGACATCGACGGCCCTGTTTGAATCATCAACCTCGGCAGCTTCGTTCGAATCATCGACCTCGACGGCCTCGTTTGAATCATCGTCCGCAAGCGTGTTCACGGGAACGATGGAGTCGTCAGGCGATTTCTTGTCGAGCAGGTGATCGAGCAGGTCCCTAAGGCGCTGAACCTGAGAGTCCCACTCCTCGGGCGTCATATCGATAATGTCGCCATTGGAGAACTGGCCGATCGGCTCAAGCAGGCTCGCGGTATCAAAGGTACCGATATACAGCTTGCCGTCGAACTTCTGCATGCGCCAAATGTACTGGTTCTCGTTTCGGCCAAAGCCCGAAGTCAGGCCGGAAATGCCGCCCTCGGGGAACATGTCGGTGCGATCGCCAACGACGAGCTCCATGTTCTCGTCCTTGTCCATGCGATAGATGTTAACCGACTGCTCAAGATTGGCATTCACAAACGAGCAGTCAACGCCGCCCATACTGCTCTTACCGCCCTCTTCGGTGTTGGATTTGTTGAACAGGATGCGCTCGAGGGCAATCTCCTCGTCGTTGTATTCACCGATATAGAGGTAGTCGTTGTAGACGATGAGGTTGGCAGCGCCAGAACGGGTACGGGCAGGATCGATGCCAAAGCAGTACTTTGCGCCGTCCGTCTTCTGATCGCCGACAATGGGAGTCCACGAATATCTGCCGTCGGCATTCTTGTCGCCACGGACCATGGCAAACGACTGCATGGAATTATCATCGGGAGCGTTCTCGGGCGTACCGGTGCAGATGGTCGCATAGAGATGGCCATTGTACGAGACCATATCCCAAATGGCGCCGCCGTAGATGCTGTCCTTATAGCGAATCGCCGGATAGCCAAACAGCGTCTCCGAATTGGCAATCTCGGTGAAGCTGTCCTGGCCCTTCGAGGGGTCAGACGACGTCAGGATTGTCGACACAAAATTACCGTTCGCGTCTTTACCCACATTACTGATGACGAGCTGGCCATCATGGACGCACATGCCGCGGATACCGGTAGAAATGCCCTGCTTGTAGGCAGCACCGTAATCCTGCATGCTCGAAAGGCCCTGATAGACAACTTTGTACTCATCCGTCTTAGGATCGATCTCGTATACAGCAGGCAGGCCGCCTTTGCCGCCATTGGTCCTGACGCTGCCGCAGAAATAGAGCTTACCCTTATAGCTCACGGCATTGCGGAACAAAGGAGCGACGCCGTTGAGCGATTCAGAGAGTAGCAGCTTGGTCTCACCGGTCTTGGTATTGATCTTGACCAAGATGCCGCCGCTGTCCTTGTCGGCCGTGCCGTCCTCCTTCTGCTGTCCATAGAAGAAGGTACCGTTAAACATGGCCTCCAGCGTCAGGCGCATGGTTTCGACATCAAAGGAATCGCCCAGCGTGCTGTTCATGAGCGTCAGCGTGTTGCCCATCGCCGCATAGCAGGTGCCCACATAAAGCCAGTCACCATAGCTCGCAGCCGCCCAAGTGTAGCTCTGGCCGCGATCGCCTTCGTTGTTGGCCGTATTACCATCGGCGCCCGGAACGGCAACGGCACCGTTACCCTGGTAGTCGACGATGCCATCCGGCTGCGACGTTCCTACCGTAGGATGCGAGAGCTTCTCAAAGGAATACCCATTTCCCGCATTGTAGGTAACGGCACCCGATGCGTCTTCGGCGTGCGCCGGCAGCGGCGATACCAAGATAGCGGCAAGCGCTGCCACCAAGCCAAGTGTTCCCACTCGTCTCATAAGGTTATAGCCTCCCCTGTCCTAAAGCCCAGTTTTAGCATTCTTCATTTCTGTCCACGGTTAATTGCAATCTGAGCACAGCAATAATCAGTGTATAAATATACACCTGTAATTTTTTGGCGGGTTCATAGATGCTCGATTGGTAGCGAATTCCGCGCAAACCGTCACCAAACTCCACTTTTGCCGCATCTAAAGGTTATTTTTGCGCAAATTTTTGGATGCCGATAGTCACAATGGGCAGGAGGCTGGTACCCACCGGAGAGGGCAACGCCTACATTTTCATAACGTAATAGCCCGCACCCCTCACCGCCGTCTCGAGTGTGTCGCGATCAACCGGGCGCTTCGAGCGTACGCGTGCCGTGTGGTCCGCATACGTCACCGTTGCCCACACGCCATCCAGCGCATTGAGGGCATTGGCTACGTTCTGAGCGCAGCCGTCACAGCTCATGCCGCCGATGAGCAGCTCATCGCTATAGGGGTAGTGGGACGGATCGGTATCCGCAACCACTACCTTCTTGGCCTTCTTACCGCTCGTGCCATCGCTGCAGCAGCTCTTTCCGTGTGTCGAAGCGACAATGCGACGCAGTCCAAAAAACATGCCGACGGCAATGACGGCCAACACGATGAGATTCGCAGGGTTGAGCAAGTCGCTCATGCGTTCCCCTTTCAAGTAGCACTATCTAGATACCCCCATGGGGTGTCCCCATCTTAACCCAAAATCGTGTCCGTTCGGTCAATTAGTTTCCCTCTTCAAACTTTTTTGTTGACCATGGCTTACTTTCGTGTATAAGTTTTCCTAGGCTAACAACTGAGGACCCGAAAGGAGCATCGTGACTCGAACCATTGACATCCCAACATACCAAACGGCTGTCGTGCGCAACTGCTCCCCTACGCTCGCAGGTATCAAGCCGGCTTCGCTCTTTACCTATCCCGGCGTCTACGCCAACCAAAACGGAAAACCCGGCGCCGCCCATATCGAAGAGCGACGCTCTCGCCTGCTCGCCGTCATAGCCCAATGCAACCGCGAGCTCCAGCCACTCGGAATCCATATGAGCGTTTTGGTCTGGCGCCCCTGCGGAGCGCTCATCTATGTGTATCGCCCTGCGGACCTCATGCGATACCTCTCCGACCCCCGTGCCACGACGGCGCTAGCCGCCGAAGGTTACGATGTCCACAACCTGCCCGCATCCCTGGTGCATCTCGCCGCGCGCATCACGCTGGCAAGCAGCAATGCCGCAGAAAGCGCCTATGACGGCAGCGTCTGCGCACTCGCGCGAAATAGGCACTGCGATACGGGGTGCATATGCGAGTTCCCCCACGAAATTGGCTATTTTTTGGGCTATCCCTACGAAGATGTCCATCAGTTTATCGTCCAGCACGGCGAAAACTATAAGGTCTTTGGCGCATGGAAGGTATACACAAACGTTGAGCAGGCGCTCACGACCTTCGATTCCTATCGCGCATGCACGCAATACCTTACCTACATCTATCAACAGGGCTGCACCCTGGAACAACTTGTCCAGGCAACCCGATAGAGCATACAAGACGCGGCCGCACGCCGCACAACCGAAAGGAAAACATATGAGCAAGATCGCCGTCGTCTACTGGAGCGGTACAGGCAACACCGAGGCCATGGCAAACTTCGTTGCCGAGGGTGCAACCGGTGCCGGCGCCGAGGCAGAGGTCATCTCCTGCGCCGACTTCTCCGCAGACAAGGCCGCCAACTATGACGCCATTGCCTTCGGCTGCCCCGCCATGGGTTCCGAGGAGCTTGAGTATGACGAGTTCCAGCCTATGTGGGACGAGGTCAAGGAGACCCTCGGCGATAAGAAGGTCGTCCTCTTTGGCTCTTATTCGTGGGCCGAAGGCGAGTGGATGGACAACTGGAAGGCCGATGCCGACGAGGCGGGCGTCAATGTCGTCGATTCCGTCATTTGCTACGATGCGCCCGACGATGAGGGCGAGACCGCTTGCAAGGCCCTCGGAGCCGAGCTCGCGTAACGAACCCAGGACCTCCAAAAGAGTCTGCATCAAAGCGTATCCTTATCCCTACAAAAGAGCGGGGGCTGGATTCAAGTCCAGCCCCCGCTCTTTTATAACGGCAGTTACATCAACCGGCTACGAGATATTGCCCAAGAACGCCTTGGTGCGCTCGCTCTTGGGGTGGTCGAAGACCTCGCTCGGCGTACCCTCTTCCACAATGACGCCGCCGTCCATAAAGACGACGCGGTCGGCGACGTCGCGGGCAAAGCCCATCTCGTGCGTCACGACGATCATGGTCATGCCGTCGCGTGCCAGGTCGCGCATGACACCCAAAACGTCGCGAACCAGCTCGGGGTCGAGCGCCGACGTGGCCTCGTCAAAGAGCATGACGTGAGGGTTCATCGACAGGGCACGGGCGATGGCAACGCGCTGCTGCTGGCCACCCGAGAGCTGGCTCGGCATAAAGTCGATACGCTCGGCAAGACCGACCTTGGTCAGCTCCTCGACGGCAATCTTCTCGGCTTCTTCCTTGCTGCGCTTGAGTACCTTTTGCTGCGCGAGCATGACATTCTTTTTGACTGACAGGTGCGGGAACAAATTGAACTGCTGGAACACCATACCCAGATGCGTACGTACCTTGTTAAGGTCGACGCCCTTGGCGCACACGTCCACGCCCTCAACGACAATCGAGCCGCTCGTGGGATGCTCCAGACGATTGATGCAACGAAGCATCGTCGACTTGCCCGAGCCCGAAGGACCTAGGACTACGACGACCTCGCCCTTGTGCACATCCAAATCGATATCGCGCAGGACCACGTTATCGCCAAAGGCCTTCTGGAGGTTCTTGATGCTGACGACGACCTCGTTCGAGTTATTGGTTTCGCTCATGATAGGACCTCCTTACAGACCGGCGATGTGATCGGCGGGCGCCGCGACGACCTGTCCGGCGCTCTTGGCGGGATGCTTCTTCTTGGTTTCGGCCGTACCCAAAAGCCTCGCCTCAAGACCGCTCACCAAGCGAGCAAGCGGCAAGGTGATGACTAGGTAGAACAGGGCGGCAACCACATACGGCGTGATGGACCCCGTCGTGGCCACGATGGTGCGGGCGTTCATGACGATCTCGACCACGCCCACGGCCGCAAGCAGCGACGTATCCTTGTAAAGCAGGATGAACTCACTGGTCAACGTAGGCAAAACATTGCGGAACGTCTGCGGAATCATAACGTAGAGCAGTGTTTGGAAGGCGTTCATGCCCAGCGAGCGCGCGGCCTCGTTCTGGCCCTTGGGGATCGACTGAATACCGGCGCGGAAGATCTCGCACAGGTAGGCGGACGAGTTCATGGCCATGACGATGACGCCCAGCACATAGTCGTCCACCTTGACGCCGGCCAGCGGCAGGCCAAAAAACGCGATGTAGATCTGCAGGAACGCCGGCGTACCACGGATGATATTCACATAGATGCCGGCAAGGCAACGCAGGATGCGCGACTTGGAGATGCGCATGAGCGACAAGGCAAAGCCAAAGGGAATTGCCAGCGGAAACGCCACGAGCACGATCGAGAGCGACATGAGGAAGCCTTTGAAGACGATCGGCAGGCTCTGGACCAAAATGACCGGGTTCAGGAACAGGCGAAGGAACATGTTGGAATTCCATGCCTTGACCCACGGCTGCCCCTTAAGGTCGGCCAGGAAGTTATCGAATGCCGTCACGCCCTTGATCTCCACCGACGGAATCTTGGAGATCTTCTTGGTCGAACCATCGGCCAAAGTGTAGGCGCCGCTAAAGGCCTCGTCGCCGCCCTCGACGGGGAAGGTCACGCCGTAGACCTCGACGCGGAAATAGCCGCCGGCGGGCGCCGTCTCGCCAAAATCGATCTTGAGCGTCTGGCCGTCGACCTTGCACGTAGGCTTCATGGGTGTACGGTCCATAAGGTCATCGCCCGAGAGCATCGTCAGACGCGTGTCGTCCGCACCAAAGGTCGTGCCATCGGCAAACGTCAGCGAAAGACCGCTCAGTTCCTCGTCGGCGTCGGCCTGGACCTCCCAGGTGATACGGGTCTCGGTGCCACCGACCACGTCGCTACCCGAACCGGTATTGGGGCGGGCGGTGATCTTTGCGGTCTCAAGCGCCTGAGCAGTCGAGGGCACGCAGGCCCCCGCGCATACCAGGGCGAGCGCCACAGCCAGGGCACAGGCCAGCTTTTGGAGCATCGAGGGCAGTGGATAGCTCTGGCCCATAGCTCCTTGGTTCAATCGAGACAAGGTGGCTCCTAACGTATAAGTTGCCGATATAACGGGACGGGACGACGCCCTTTCAAGAAACGCAAAGGCCCTCTCCGTCAAAACGGAAAGGGCCCGCGCGCAATCAAGTAGTTATTTTACTTGATGTTGTACTTAGCCATGAGGGCGTCAACGGTACCGTCGTCGGTCAGGTCCTTGATGGCCTGGTTGATGTCGTCCTTGAGCTTGGTGTTGCCCTGGTTGATGGCGATGGCGTACTCCTCGCCGGTGCTAATCTGCTTAATGGTCTGGCAGGTGTTGAACTGCTCGGCGGTCAGCTGGCTGGCAACAGAGCGGTTGGTGACTACGGCGTCGCCCTTATCGGACTGCAGGGCGCTGAAGCACTCGGTGGCGTCCTTGTAGGGGACAATCTTGGCCTTGGGGAAGTTCTCCTGGGCAAAGGACTCGGCGGTCGAGCCAGACTGGACGATGATGGTAGCATCGGCGTTGTTGAGCTTCTCGCTGTAGTTGTCGGCCGTGATGTCGGTGTTATCGACCTTGGTCACGATAGCCTGATCGTCCATGTAGTAGGAATCAGAGAAAGTGACTTCCTTCTCACGCTCGGGCGTGTCGGTGATAGCCGCGATGGAGACGTCATACTTGGCGCCCGAAGCGACACCCGGAACCAGCGTGTCAAAGTCATTGTTGACATACTCGACATCCAGGCCCAGCTTGTCGCCGATAGCCTTGATGAGCTCAAGGTCAAAGCCCTGATAATCGCCGTTGTCATCCTTGTACTCAAACGGAGCGTACTCGGCAGAGGTGCCGACGGTCAGCGTACCGTCCTTGACGAGCGCGTACTCCTTGGAGCCGTCGACCTTCTCGACCTTAGCGTCGTCAGAGCTGCTGGAACCGGCATCAGAACCAGAGGTGGCGTTAGACGAGCCGCAGCCCGTCAGAGCGAGGGCGAGCGCCATAGCGCCCGTGGCGGCAAATGCGCCAAGCTTCTTCAGCTTCATAATCAGTCTCCTTCCGGTGACCTCGTTTGATTCAGAGGTCTGCAAAAACTGTTGGCTATTATGCACCCGGAATTACGAATCTGCAATGAGAAAACTGATTGAAACAAACCCATAACGTGAATGGAATACTCTACTTTGTGACAGTCATTACTGCTGCAATGACCTTAATAGTCTAATTTCAGTTGCATAACCTGCAAGTTCGTTCGGAGTCTCCAAAATAAACGGCAGCGAACGCAAGTGGCCATTCGATACAATATTCTGCATAACCTGCATACCGCCACCAAATTCCTCGCTGCCAAGGTATCCCTTGCCGATGCACTCGTGACGATCTTTATGGGCGCCACAAGGGTTCTTCGAATCGTTGATGTGTACGGCATGCAAGCGATCGATACCCACCACGCGGTCGAACTCGTCGAGTACGCCGTCCAGATCATGGATGATGTCGTAGCCGGCATCGCTCACATGACAAGTGTCTAGGCAAACGCCCAGCTTGGACGACAGCTCGGGGCGTTTGCCGGCAACACCCTCAATGATGAGCGCCAGTTCCTCAAAGCTGCGGCCCACCTCGGTACCCTTGCCGGCCATGGTCTCGAGCAGCACTGTCGTCTGCTGGCCCTCAAACATCACCTGGCACAGGGTGTCGACAATCATCTGAATGCCGGCGTCGGAGCCCTGCCCCACATGCGCACCGGGATGGAAGTTGTAGTAGTTGCCGGGCAGCGCCTCCATGCGCCGCAGGTCCTCTGCCATAGCCTCCAAGGCGAACTCGCGCGCCCGCTCTTTGGCAGAACAGGGGTTGTAGGTATACGGGGCATGCGCCACCAGCGGTCCAAAGTCGTTTTGCGACATAAGCTCGCGCAGAGCCGCCACGTCATCCATGTCAAGTTCTTTTGCCTTGCCACCGCGCGGGTTGCGCGTAAAGAACGCAAAGGTATTGGCGCCAATGGACAACGCCGTCTCCCCCATTGCCCGATAGCCCTTCGTCGTCGAAAGATGACACCCGATCGTCAGCATCTCCAGCTCCCTCCTCATCAGTTGCGGAAAAATACGGTCTATTGGTGCCTTATTTTGGCGCAAACAGACCGTATTCCACCGCAAGTTATAAAAGGGGCATCAGGAGCAAAGGCCTCCAGGCATTCCAAGCGCTGGCGCCATGCCCCCACGCCCTAAAGTTTCAAGCGAATCGCATCGATGATGTGCGCACAGCGCTGTGTGGCGGCTAGGGACATGATGGGGCTTTCGAGTTTCCCCGCCTGAATGAGCTGCGTCGCATGCGACGCCTCACCGTAAAAATCATCGACTTCAAATGGTGCATCGATTTCGAGTACTCGACCGTCGGAATACTTCACATGGGCGAGCTCGGGGCGATGGAGACGCTCGATTTCCAACGAGCCCCGCTCACAGGCAATCGTTAAGCGGCTTTCATATGCTGCCTTGCCATCGCACACCATATGAATGGGTATACCGCCGACGCTCATATGGATCTCATCGGCCCAATCGACGCGGCCGCCTGACACGTCACGCCAGCGAACTTCACGGGACGAAACCTCGCACGCGCCCGCGAGCAAATCCTCAAACCAACCGACCGCATAGCAGCCCATGTCATATAGACAGCCGCCCTGCAACGGATCAAGCAGATAGCCCGAAGGAGGCTCGCCGTAATCGAGCTTTTGCACGCTTTCAATCGAGACAATACGGCCAAGCTCACCCGACGCAAGCAAGTCCTTCACGCGAGTGCGCATCGGGCAAAACCGATTCTTCATCGCCTCCATAAACAGCACGCCGCGCTCGCGAGAGGTGGAGGCAATCGAGAGAGCCTCTTCCTCACTCAAAACGGCCGGCTTTTCGCACAGCACGGCCTTTCCGGCGCGCAGCGCGCGACAGGCCCAACGCGTATGCATGCCATGCGGAAGAGCCAAGTAGATTGCGTCGACATCGGGGTCGGCAATCAGCGCGTCATAAGCCGCATTGCCGTTATCGTCGACCGAGGCATGGCCATGCGCAGCATCGATCGAAAACGCTCGGCAAAATTCCTCGACATGTGCAGGAGTGCGGCCGGCCGCAGCCACCAGCCGTGCCCCGTCGGCCTTCTTGAGCGACGATGCAAATCGATGAGAAATGTGCCCAGCGCCCAAAATGCCCCAACGAACCTCACGCGAATCATTTCGTAAACCTCGGTCACCCACGATAGCCTCCCATCAGTTGCGGTGAAATAGTTCCTGTTGATGCCTTATTCTGCCGCAAACAGGAACTATTCCATCACAAGATATAAAAGGGTCATGAGGAGCGTGTTTTGCCGAAGGCCTTAAGCACCGCCGTCACGGGACCAGGCTGGAAACGTCGGCGCACATCGTCGAGACACTTGGGAATATCGATGTGCTGTGGGCAGTGCCGCGCGCATTTGCCGCATTTGACGCAATTGCTCACCAACTTGGGCTCGCTTGTGCGCACCGCGCTCGCCGTAAAGTATTGAGACAGCCCCGTAAACCAGCTGTGCGCATAGCTTGCGTTGTAGGCGGCAAAACATCCAGGGATATTGATGCCTTTAGGGCACGGCATGCAATAGCCGCATCCCGTGCAGGGCACGCGATTCGATTTTTCAAACTCATCCAGCACGTGCGCGATCGTGTCGAGCTGGTTGGCAGTCATCGAATTCGGCAACGCGAGGTCTGCCAGTGACGAATTCTCATCCACCTGCGCGGTATCGGTCATACCCGAAAGCAGCATCGTCACCTGAGGATGATTCCACACCCACGAAAGACCCCAGGCGGCAGGAGTGAGCAAATGCGGGTCACGGGCACTATCGAGCACAGCGCGGGCCCGTGGCGGCAGCTTGCCCGCTAAACGCCCGCCCAGCAGCGGCTCCATCACAAACACCGCGAGGCCTCGCTCGGCGGCGGCCATGAGCCCCGCTGTTCCCGCCTGATATCGCTCTCCAGCGTAATTGTACTGGATCTGGCAAAAATCCCAGTCATATGCGTCAAGCATCGTCAGGAAATCCACCGCGCTGCCGTGGTACGAAAAACCAATCTGGCGAATGCGCCCCGCCGCCTTTTGACACGCGATCCAGTCCTCAATGCCCAACGCCACCACACGTTCCCACTGGGCGGGCGAGGTAATGTTATGCATGAGGTAATAGTCGATATGGTCGGTCCGTAGGCGGCGCAGTTGCTCGTCGAAGAACCGGTCGAAATCCTCCGCGCATTTGCACGAAGCATGCGGCAGCTTGGTTGCGAGCAAAACCTGGTCGCGCAAGCCCAGGCGCTCAAGCGACGCACCCACGCACGCCTCGTTGCCGGGATAGAGATAGGCCGTGTCCAGGTAGTTAATCCCCTGCTCCACCGCGCGGGAGATGATGGCATCGGCCGTCTTCGCATCGGGGTGTCCCGGCGCACCGGGAAACCTCATGCAGCCCAGACCCAAAGCGGATATTCGGTTACCACTTTTGGGGTCAACACGGTATTGCACGGCCCCTCCCTTCGCCATCAGCGCCCCGGCAAGGCGAAACACAATGGTCACGCAGCCGAAACATCGTGGAATCGCAATCGAGAACGTATCGTAACGCAGCAGAAATCGAGCCGTCACGGCACCGCTTTAACATCAGCAAAAAGCCCGATGAAAGGAGGCGAGCGTGACCACGCGCGAGGATGCCTACCCCTACCCCGGCGAGCAGTACATCCTCTCGGTCGACCGCTATCAGATCGAGGCCATGGACCATCTGGACGAGCTTCCCGCCACAGGCGCCGTCATCTTCTGCACCTTCCCTAAGGTCCGTGATGGTGTTGGATATCCCGCACGCGTTTTTGCGGTCTGCCCTGCAGCGTAGCGTCCAGGCAAACGTTTCTTTTTTATAACAGCCGCCCCGCGCACCCACCAATCACCCTGGCAGCATACAATCCATCAGGCGCCCCTTACGCGGGCGCCTTTTACATGGGGAGATGATTCACATGCAGATCAACAAGGTCGCTTTTATCGGCAAGGGCGGCGTCGGCCTGCTCTACGGCAGCATGATTGCCAGGGCCCTCGGCAATGACGCCGTCGAATACGTTATGGATGACACCCGTTTTGAGCGTCACGCGGGCGATGCGCTCACTGTCAACGGCAAGCCCTGCGATCTCACGTCCGTCCGCGCCAGCGAGGCGACGCCCGCCGATCTGGTCATCCTGACAGTCAAGACCACCGGTCTCGACCAAGCACTCAAGACTATGGAGCGCGTCGTGGGACCCAACACGCTCATCGCCTCGCTATGCAACGGCATTACGAGCGAGCAAAAGATTGCCGAACGCTTTGGCTGGGAGCATACCGTTCTTGGTATCTGCCAGGGCATGGACGCCGTGTTCCTCAACGGCGCGCTCACCTTTACCAATGCGGGCGAGATCCGCTTTGGCGCGGCGGCCGGTACGGACCCCGCGACCGTCGCCGCTATCGACGAGCTCTATACGCGCTGCGGCATCGCCCATACCGTCGAGAGCGACATTGCGCACCGCATGTGGGCCAAACTCATGCTCAACGACGGCATCAACCAGACCTGCATGGCCTACGGCGGGACCTACGGAAGCGCCACGGAGCCGGGCTCCGAGCAGCGCCGCTGTTTTGTCTCCGCCATGCGCGAGACGCTTGCGGTTGCCAACGCCGAGGACGTTGAGCTGACCGAGGCAGATCTGACGCAAATGGTGCACCTCATCGAGGGAATCGACCCCGCCGGTATGCCCTCGATGGCTCAAGACCGCATCGCAAGGCGCAAAACCGAGGTTGATGAGTTCGCGGGCACCATCTGCCGCCTCGCAGCCAAACACGATATCCAGGCACCGCAAAACGAGTGGCTCTATCGGCGCATCCGCGATATCGAGAAAAGCTGGTAGCGCCGACGCGCCGCATTCAACAGCCTTAACAGCAAAACCGCCGCAAGGGAACCTTTCCCCTGCGGCGGCCTTCATCTTCGTCTATGACCGGCGGCCGATCTCACAACAGTTAGCGTTGCGACCCCGGCACCTCGTCCTCATCGTCGCGGCAAAGAACCACGCCTGCGCTTCCCAGCAGCGTGGCCGCGATCAGCGCGCCAACCACAATAGAGGCAGCCCCACAAGACCCCTGCACACCTGCGACGAGCGCGGCCGTAGGACCAAGGCAACCAAGCGTCAATGCAATGGCGGCAACGGCGATATCTCGAGCGTTCACAAGACCACTTCCTCCACGAGAAAGACCTTATTTCTCATGAACTAGTGTGCCCCGCATCCATACGCCCAGCGTACCGCCACGGTAAGGGCTCTGTTAACTCGAACGCACATAAAGAACGGGCGGCTTTACGTTGCCTAAAAGCTCAGTAAAGACGCCCGCCCATCATGTGCCTATTTTGCTTATGGCAGATTACCAACCGGTGTAGTAGTCGGTGGTTCCGGCAGCGCAGCCGGAGTCATAGACCTTGCAATCACCCTTGGAGCCCGTAAAGGTCGAGCCCTGGGCCATATCGCCCGCGGCAACAACGTAATAGCCGTCGGAATCGCGCCAGAAGCCCTCAGAATCCTGAGTCCATTCGCCCGTGCGATAGTGATAAAGCACATTGCTGCTGTAATAGGTCTCGCGGCGCCCGTTGTAGTTATTGACACCCGCAGAGCGCGTCAGGCCCGATCCGTTCGCGTAGGACGCGGCAGACGCGTAAGGCGGAGTATAACCGGCGTTGTAGTACGAAGCCTGGGCGGCCTCGGCAGCCTCCGCCTCGGCGGCAGCCTCGAGCGCTTCGCACTTGGCATCCTCAAGCGCAGCGCGCAGCTCATCGAGCTCGGTCGACTTGGCGTCGACCTCCCCCATCGTCAACAGGCTACCCGCACCGTCGATGCAACCCTGCAGCACAGCGCGCTCGTCATCGGCGGCATAGTCGCCATACATATTCATGATGATCTGAGCGCGCATCTCCAGGGAATCGCGCTTGGCCTCCATCGAGGCGTTCCACTCCTGCATGGAACCATAACCATCGCCACGATAGTCAACGGGCTGCACCAGCGTCGTCTCGGACGGAGTAGATCCAACCGTATCGGACAGTGTTGCGGCGTGGGCATCAGTTGCACCGGCGCCCGCCAAAAGTGCCACGGTCAGAGCGGCGGAAAGGGCGGCGGTTTTCGGTTTTCGTGAATCAATCCTCATGTAGCTGGAAACCTCCGTAGTGCGTTTTTGCTGCGTTTGAGCTGCGTGTGATTCGATCGCGCTGCATAGTACCCCGAGCAAATCGCGACCTGCGGTTTTACTTAAAAGGCGCACGTCAATTGCGTAAAACTCACATCCTCTCAACAGGAGTTTTCCACAACTCGAATGCATAAAGCGTGTCAAAAACCCTGTTTTTGCACCCTCTCTATGCAAATAAGGCGCCTGTGCAACCATTGTTTGCACAGGCGCCTTGAGCAGGCATTTTATGCAGTTATACCTATCGAGTCGCAAGGGGTCCTTGCACAAGTCGCCTTACTCGTCCAGCGCGGCGAAGGCCTGCTTCAGATCCCAAATGATATCCTCGGCGTTCTCGGTACCGATGGAAAGACGGATCGTGGAGGGCGTGATGTTCTGCTCGGCGAGCTCCTCGGCAGAGAGCTGGGAGTGCGTGGTGGTAGCCGGGTGCACGACGAGCGACTTGACGTCGGCCACGTTGGCGAGCAGCGAGAACACCTGCAGATGATCGATGAACTTCCAAGCTGCCTCCTGGCCACCCTTAATCTCAAAGGTAAAGATCGAGGCACCGCCACGGGGGAAGTACTTCTGATAGAGCTCGTGATCGGGGTGCTCAGGCAGGCTCGGGTGGTTCACCTTGGCGACGTGGCTGTCACCAGCCAGGAACTCAACGACCTTCTTGGTGTTCTCGACATGACGGTCAACGCGCAGCGACAGAGTCTCGGTGCCCTGGAGCAGGACCCAGGCGTTGAACGGACTGATGCAAGCGCCCTCGTCACGCAGCAGGATAGCGCGGACATAGGTTGCAAAGGCGGCGGGACCGGCAGCCTCGGCAAACGAGACACCGTGGTAGGAGGGGTTGGGCTCAGCAATCTGGGCGTACTTTCCGCTCGCCTTCCAATCGAAGTTACCGCCGTCGACGATCACACCGCCCAGCGAGGTGCCGTGGCCGCCGATGAACTTGGTTGCGGAGTGGACGACGATATTGGCACCATGCTCCAGCGGACGGAGCAGATACGGGGTGCCGAAGGTGTTGTCGACGACAACCGGCAGACCGTGCTTCTTGGCGATCTCGGAGATGGCGTCGATGTTGGGGATGTCGGAGTTGGGGTTGCCGAGCGTCTCGAGATAGATGACCGTGGTGTTGTCCTTGATGGCACCCTCGACCTCTTCAAGGTTATGGGCATCGACAAACGTGGTCTCGACGCCAAACTGGGAGAGCGTATGCTCCAGCAGGTTGTAGGAGCCACCGTAGATGGTCTTCTGAGCCACCACGTGGTCACCGGCCTGGGCAAGAGCCTGCAGGGTATAGGTGATGGCAGCAGCACCGGAGGCGACGGCAAGACCTGCCACGCCACCCTCGAGGGCGGCGATACGGTCCTCGAAGACGCCCTGGGTGGAGTTGGTCAGACGGCCGTAGATGTTACCGGCGTCGGCAAGACCAAAGCGGTCGGCGGCGTGCTGGGAGTTGCGGAACACATAGCTCGTGGTCTGGTAGATAGGCACGGCGCGGGAGTCGGATGCAGGATCGGCGCTCTCCTGGCCAACGTGCAGCTGCAGGGTATCGAAACCAAAGGTGTGCTCGGGGTTGTTGATAAACTGGCTCATGATGATCTCCTTGATCGAACAAAAGTAATAAGAGTAAGAGAAGTGAGTCGCTGTCTCCTGATCACGCCGACGGGCGCAAACAGGAGCCCGGCATTCGTCTTGGTAAGCAATTCATATGCGGGCCTCCTTTCGCATCCCGGTTCCGTAGTTGGCTTAATTACCTACCGTCTTTGTGTGTTTTGAATAGTACGAGCATTGTTTTCCTCGGTCAATCACTTTAAAGCGCTAGCCTGTTATCGGTTTTATAGATAACACTCGAAAGGACGGGCGCCGATGACCCTCCAACAGCTTCGCTTTTTGATCGCCGTGGCAGAGTCCGGTTCGATCAACGCCGCAGCCCAGCGCCTCTATACGGCACAGTCCAATATCTCCAATGCCGTCAAAAGCCTGGAGCAGGAACTTCATATCGAAATCTTTACGCGCTCCAGCCGCGGTGTTGCACTCACCAACGACGGCACCGAGCTTTTGGGCTATGCGCGCCAGGTCGTAGAGCAGGCCGACATGCTCGAGGCGCGCTACGAGGACGGCGGCACCCCGCAAGCCCGCCTCGCCATCTCCGCCCAGCACTACGCCTTTTCGGTCGAGGCCTTTGTCAACGTGGTCGAGCGCTGCCGAGACAGCAAGTTCGAGTTCATCATGCGCGAGACCACCACATCGCAGATCATCGATGACGTCCGCGCGTTTCGCAGCGACATCGGCATCCTCTATCTGGACGACTTTAACGTCCGCGTTCTGCAGAAGGCTTTTGCCGATGCGCGCGCGAGCTTCCATCCCCTATTCGACGCGACGGTCCACGTCTTCGTTAGCGAGCGCCACCCGCTTGCCCGCCGCCCGCAGCTGTCCCTTGCCGACCTCACACCATATACGCGCTACAGCTTTGAGCAAGGCACCTCGAACTCCTTCTATTACGCCGAGGAACCTTTTAGCTATATCCCTTGCGACCGCAACATACGAATCTCGGACCGCGGAACACTTACCAACTTACTTATCACGTCGAACGGCTACACCCTGTCGACCGGTGTCCTCTCCAATGAAATGCAATGGGGTATGGCATCGATCCCGTTAGCAGACGCCCCAACGATGCACGTAGGCTATATCATGCACGACGAGCGCAAGCCCTCTCCCCTCTTGCAGCAATACCTCGACGAGCTCAACCGCATCATCCATGCCAACTAACTGTCGGAAGACGGGGTAGAAATCGTAGATTGCTAGCCCCCGGCGGGCATGGCGCTACAATGGTCACTCACACGAAACGTACCCAACGAAAGGAAGCCCGTGAAGGTCATCATCTATACCGACGGCTCGGCCCGATCAAATCCGGGACGCGGCGGCTACGGCGCCGTACTCAAATACACCAACCCCGCCGGCAAGACCTTCACCTCCGAGCTTTCACGCGGCTACGCCAAGACCACCAACAACCGTATGGAACTCATGGCGGTCATCGTGGCGCTCGAGGCGCTCAACCGCCCCTGCGAGGTCGAAGTCCATTCCGATTCGCAGTACGTCGTCAACGCCTTCAACAAGCACTGGATCGACGGCTGGAAAAAGCGCGGATGGAAAACCGCCAACAAGCAGCCCGTCAAGAACCGCGACCTGTGGGAGCGCCTACTCACCGCCAAAAGTAAGCACAAGGTTGAGTTCATCTGGGTTAAGGGTCACGCCGGCCACGAGCTCAACGAGCGCTGCGATGAGCTCGCAACCACGGCGGCCGACGGCAGCAACCTCTATATCGACACCGGCTTTAACGAGAGCGACCTGTAATAGCGTTTTCGCGCAGCTTTATATCCCCACGCGCTACACTCATCCTGTAGACCAAACAACGCAAGGGGGACGTATGCTGCGCATCGCGACCATCGGCACATCCATGATCACCGACGACTTTATCCAAGTCGTCAACGCCAACGACCAAGCCGCGTTTGTGGGCACGCTTTCACGCGACGCCAATCGCGGTACTGCCTTTACCGCCGAGCGCGGTGGCGAGCGAAACTTTACGTCACTCGATGAGCTTGCGGCAGCCGTCGACGTCGACGCCGTCTATATCGGCAGCCCTAACGCACTTCACTACGAGCAGGCCCTTGCCTGCATCGCCGGTGGCAAGCACGTCATCGTCGAGAAACCCTTCTGCGCCACCGAAGCGCAGGCGCTGGAAGTCTTCCGCGCTGCCGAGGCAGCAGGTGTCGTGGCCCTCGAGGCCATGCGTCCCCTCCACGATCCCGCCTTCCACGCCATCGAGGACGCCCTGGGCGAGATCGCCCCCATCCGCCGCGCCTCATTGCGCTTTGGCAAGTATTCCTCGCGCTACAACGAGATTCTCGCGGGACGCGCCACCAATATCTTCGACTGCAATATGGCATCGGGTTCCCTCATGGACATTGGCGTCTACGCCGTCGAGCCCATGGTCGAGATTTTCGGCATGCCCTCCGGCCTTACGAGCATGACTACCCTGCTCGATCCCACCACGCGACAGCTCACGCACGGCCCCATCGACGGCTGCGGTTCCATCCTCGCCAGCTATGGCGGAGGCCGCATCTCCGTCGAGCTCGCGCACTCCAAAATTACGAATGACCTGCTGCCCTCGCAGATCGAAGGGGAGCGTGGCACTATCCAGATCGACCATCTGTCCACGCCCCGCAACGTCCGCATCGACTATCGCGGCGATGTCGTACGCGGCTCAGCGACCGAGGCACCGCGCGAACAGGGAGACAACGGCCGCGTGCTCGACCTGCCCAAATCGAGCAACACTATGGAATACGAACTCACAGACTTTATCACCGCCATCGGCGGCATCGATAACGTTAAGGAAGAGATTTGGGAGACCCCGGCGGGACGCCACGAGCTTGGCCACTACCGCGATGTCACGCTCGTCTCACTGCGCATCATGGATGCCGTGCGCCAGCAGGCCGGCATTACCTTCCCGGCCGACGCAGGCAAGCAGGCATAGCGATGGGTCTCTTCGATACGTTCTTCTCCAGCGTCACCGGCGGCAGTCGAGAACCCCAAAAACCATCAAACGTCGAGCTCGAGCTGCGCCGCAGACTTACTGTGCTCGCAAGCGACGAGGCCACTCAAGACACTCCCCTGCGCTATTTCCTGCGCTGGGCGGGGCAAGTCCAAGGCGTTGGTTTTCGCTTTACCACCACCAACCTCGCGCAGGCACGCTCCCTCACCGGCTGGGTGCGTAATATGGAAGACGGCTCAGTCGAGATGGAGATACAGGGAGCTCCGGCAAACATCCTATCTCATCTCGAGGCGCTTCATGCCTCCTACGAGCGCATGGGAACGCGTTTTCGCCTCGTAGACGCCCAGGCCCGAGTCCCACTTGCCAATGAAGACGGTTTCAGTCCTCATTATTAGTATTGTGTGCTAAATACGGTATCATTTACCTACGACCGTTAATAGAAAAGAGGCGAGGCGCATGGCGGTGCAAAGAAGGAATACCAGGCAGCGAAAGCTGGTTCTTGACGCCGTGCGCCAAAGCTATAACCATCCCACCGCCGACGAAATCTACAACGTCGTGCGCGCGCAGGATGACAAAATCAGCCGCGGTACAGTCTACCGCAATCTCAATCTCTTGGCCGACGCCGGCGAGATTCTCTCCATCAAGACGCCGGGCGGCAGCCGCTTCGATCGCACGATCGAGCCGCATGCGCATATCATCTGCACCTCGTGCAGCCGCGTCATCGACGTACCGCTCCCCTTCGATGCCCAGCTCGACGCCAAGGCGTCCGAGCAAATCGGCTGGCACGTCACGTCGCACTACACCATCTTCGAGGGTCTCTGCCCCGACTGTAGGTAGATTTCTAGGTATGTCGTGAAAACCTACTCGGCGAGCAGACGGCGCAGTTCTTCTTCGACCGTGCGCACGTAACGGACGCGGTCGTTGATGTCGCGCATGGTGGGGTTGCAGCTCTCCATCAGATAGGGATGGCCCACGACGTTGAGCATATCGCGATCGTTCTCATTGTCGCCAAACGCCATCATCTCATCGGGCGAAATACCCAGGGCACGACCGTAATCGGCAAGCGCGGAACCCTTACCCGAATCAAAGCCGATAAAGTCCGTCCATTCGGTTCCCGACGTCATCACGTCGACACGGTCGCTAAAGAGGTGCTCGAAATACTCCAGGGCCGCCGGCTGATTCACCTCGGGCGTCTGGAAGGCAATCTTAATGACGTCCTCGTCGATGTCCTCGGGGCGGTCGACCACCGCCACATCGCAGTGGACCTCATAGCGCAAATGGTCGACGAACGCATCGTTGCCGCTCATGGTGTAGAGGTGTTCCTCACACGAAAGGGTCACGTCGGCATGGGGATACGCAACCACGGCATTCGCGATATCCATAGCAAGGCTACGCTCCATGGAGCGCTTGACAACGGCACGCCCCTCGCTCATCACCAGGGCTCCGTTCTCGCATACATAGGCGAGCTCATCGGCCACCGGGGTAAACAGATAGCGCAAGCTCGCATATTGACGACCGCTCGCCGGCATAAACACGATACCGCGACGATGCAGTTCATCGATGAGCTCAAAGGCCTCGGAACGCGGCTCGCGCTCCCCCGGATGCAGCAACGTGCCGTCCAAATCGCATGCAATCAGCTTGATTCCCTCAAGACCCATATGCTTTCCCCCCAAAGCACCTCATCAACAGTAAGACGGACTTTGAATAGCTGCCTCTCAAAGTCCGTCTTACTCATACGCACGTTAACCGCGCGCCTTTTTTACGATCGTAAAGTCGGGAGCCATACTCACAACGGCATACGCCGCACTCGACGCAAAGCGCCGGTCCGCATCGAGTTCACGGGTAACCACCGAGAGCCAAACGCCCTCGACGCCCCGGAGCGTGCGGCCCAAAACAGGCTGCACCGGCGTATACATGCGCACGGTATACTCGTCCGAATCGCCTCGGAAAAGCGGCGCGTGCATATTGCCGATCTCCCAGCACGCATGCGCGAGCGCAATCGGGTCCATGCGGTCGACTTCGACCAAATAAACCTCGGCACTGCGCAGGCGCACGACAACCGCCACGGGCACCATGCCCGAACGGTCGATGGCGAGCACGTCGCCGTCGGTAAGACGACCGCCGTCGGCAGCATCCAGCCGAACATCGACCGTGCGCCCCAGCTCCGTCACACCCACAAACGCGCGCGTGTCAGCCTGGTCCCAATCGAGCAGTAGCTCGTCAACTTCAAAGACGCCGCCCAAATTCCGGCGGAGCAGGAGTTCATAGGACGGGTCGTTGAGATTTCCGAGACACGCTGTCGAAACCAGATTCACAGGCATAGCCTAGTCCTCGACCTCGACGAGCTCGATATCAAAGTTGAGGTCCTTGCCGGCCAGCTCGTGGTTGGCGTCGAGCGTCACGGCCTCGAGCGTAACGTCAATGACCACGGCGGGGACGGGCATACCGCTCGGCGTGGACAGGAAAAGCTTCATGCCTTTCTCGATCTGCTCGATGTTGGGAACCTGCTCGGCCGGGAAGGTAATAACCATCTCGGGGTTGTGCTCGCCGTAGGCATCGGCAGCCGGAATGTGCACGGTCTTCTTCTCGCCCACCTGCATGTCGACCACGGCGGCGTCGAAGCCCTTGATCATCTGACCGGCGCCGCAGGTGAACTCCAGCGGCTCGCCGCGATCGTAGGAGCTATCGAACTGCGTGCCGTCGTCGAGCGTGCCGCGATAATGAGTCTTGACCTTCTTGCCCTGGTTGGACATGGAAACCTCCGTGATAAGGGCAGCGCACAACGTGGGCCGCCATGAACATATGGCGCTAACTATACCCTAGTCATACAATTCAAAGACAGTTTGCAAAGAAACGCTGCAACCGGAGGAACCATGGCATATCCCGTATTTGACCTACACTGCGACACCGCCGACCGCATCGGCTGGGCCACGCTCGATCTCGACCTGCGCTTTACCGCCGGCACCGACGGCTATTTCCCCGGCGACGAGACGCATCCGCAAGATTTCGACCTCATCGAGGGTAACGCCTGCGCCATCTCGCTCGCAAAGATCGACAACACGCCGTGGGCACAGTGCTTCGCCACGTTTGTCCCCGACGAGATTCCCACCGCCCACGCCGCGCGCTTCCAGGCGCAGATCATGGCGCATATGAGCGGTCAGGCAATGCTCAACCACGACCGCATGGTCAACGTACGCAGCGCGGCAGACATTCGCCCCGCGCTCAAGGACGGCAAGGTCGCCTGCATCCACACCATCGAAAACGCCACGTTCTTTGCCGAGGACCCCGCGCTGATCGAGGTGCTCAAGAGCTTGGGCGTGCTCATGTCGTCACTCAGCTGGAATGCGCAGGGACCGCTCGCGAGCGGACACGATACCCACGCCGGCCTCACCGCCGCCGGCATCGAGGCACTTACGCAGATGGAGCACGCCGGCATGGTGCTTGACGTCTCCCACCTCAACGATGAGTGCTTTGACGAGGTTGTCGCCCACGCCACACGTCCCTTCGTCGCCAGCCACTCCAACTCCCGTGCGGTTTGCGGCGTCAAACGCAACCTTACCGACGACCAGTTCCGCGCCATTCGCGACATGGGCGGTATCGTCGGCCTCAACTACTGCAGCGAGTTCCTTTCCAACGACGCAACCGACAAGACCGCCGCAGACGTCACCTTCGACCAGCTAGCGGCACATATCGAGCACTGGCTCGACCTGGGCGGCGAGGACGTCATCGCGCTCGGCGGCGACTGGGACGGTGCCACGGTGCCCGCCTTCCTCTCCGATGCCAGCAAGATGCCCGAGTTCCAGAACATGCTCTCCAAGCACTTTGGCAAGACCGTGATGCAAAAGCTCTGCAGCGACAACGCGCTTGCCTTCTTTGAGCGTTATTAATTTCACATCCCTTGAGCGGGCCGGCATGCCGAACGGTCGACATGCCGGCCCGTCCCCAATCTGAAGGACCGCTTTTGACGCAGCAGTTTACGATTTCCGCATCCCGACCGGATGGGACGCCCATCCCCGTCGTCGTTACCAAAAAGCGCGTCAAGAACTTCAACCTACGCGTCACATCGAGCGGTGAGGTCCACGCCAGTGCACCGCTCGGCGCCAGCCGCGAGCGTATCGAAGCGTTTGTGAAGCGCAACAGCGCCTGGATTATCAGCCGACTTGCCCAGCGCGAGCAACGTCAGGCGACGGCGCGAGAGCCGCTCAGTCCCTCGTCCATCATTGCGCTTTGGGGCAAACCCATCACGGTACAAGATGCGCTCGATCACAACTTTAAGTCACCCGCACCGCGGCCCAAGCAGGCCACCTTCGCAAGTTTTATAGGTGCCGACAAATCGAACGAACGCCCACAGGCCAAGCGGCGCGCAACCCTCGACGGCCTGACGTCCGATGAGCTCCAGACCCGCATCGACCAACTCTATGCATCCGAGGTCACCACGGCGCTGCGCGATATGGTACGCGCGTACGAAATCGCAATGGGTGTCGCCGTTTCCCGCGTTTCCGTACGTAGCATGAAAACGCGTTGGGGCTCATGCACGCCCAAATCCGGTGCCGTTCGCATCGCACGCGAACTTGCCGCCTATCCCATCGAGTGTCTCGGCATGGTTGTCGCCCACGAGCTCGTCCACCTGCTCGAGCCAAGCCACAATCAGCGGTTTCACGCCCTGCTCGACACGTACTGTCCCAACAATAGAGCTCTATCGCAGCGGCTCAAGCAGCCGCCCATAGAGACGTATTAGAACCGGTTAGCGCACGCGCTCGATCTCGACGCCGCAGCTTGCCAGGGGAAGACCGACGGGAGCCCAAGGCTTATCGAGCTTAACACGCACGCCAAGCAGCAAGGGGTAACGACGCAGCAGCATCTGGGCCACACCCTCGGCTGCCGCCTCGATGAGTTTAAACGTATGCTCGCGCAGATAGCCATCGACATCGTGGCACACCGAGCCGTAGTCAATCGAAGCGTCCAGGTTATCGTGCTCCCCCGCTGCACGCAGGTCGGCATAGAGCACCAAGGACACGATGAACTTCTGGCCCAGCGCATTCTCTTCGGGATACACGCCGTGGTTGGCAAAGACCTCGAGACCGTCGATAGTAATGCGGTCAGCATGGCGCAGATCGTCATAACTCACGTGGGGCACCGCCGTTGCGGTGGATATTTCGCCCCTTCCACGGCGGGCGAGCTCGGCACCTTCAGTCTTGGTTGCATTCTCGGGCAGTTTCTTGTTGCTCATCGCGATCGTCTCCTTCGTTTAGAACCCCGACCGCGCAAACTAACTACACGCGAATCGACAGGTTCTTTTTATCATCGCTCCAGTTGCAAGCATTGCGCGCGGGGCATGCAAAGCAGGCGCGCGACGCTTTGTCGGCTGCATAGAGCAGACGCTCAAGCGGTTGGCTGTTCACACGCAGCTTTCGATGGCCCAGAATGGCCGTCTTAATGGCTGCGGCATCGGCCGGCTCAAACGCCACATCATCGGGCATGCCGCCGAGAATCGCATCAGCGACGCGTTCGCTTGCAACATCATGGGATATACCCGATTCATACTGTTCATCTTTGCCGATATCGTGAAGAAGTGCCGTGGCGTAGATGACCTCACGGTCAAATTCGAGCTGTTCCTCGAGATTCTTGATCCACATAATGCGAGCGACATCGAGAAGATGGTCAATACCGTGGCGGCAGAAGATGCGCCCCGATTCCAACTGTGCAATGTTACCCAGGTGCCGCCGGAACAGCCCGTTGGCGCAAATGTAATCAATGCGAGGCATGGCACCAAAGGGAGCCAAGCCCGAAGCCATAAAGCCGCGACGCGACGTCCCCTCATCGGTCTTCGATGTAAAGTCGTTGACGACCCTCATGCTAACGGCCCAGCATCCTAAAGAACCGCTCCTCGAGCGCGGGATCAGTCTCAAAGACGCCGCGGCGAGCGAGCGTCACGGTCTTGGTGCCGGGCTTTTGCACGCCGCGCATGGTCATGCACATATGCTCGGCTTCCATGAGCACAATCGCTCCCTGGGGAGCGAGATAATCCATGAGAGCGTCGGCAACCTGCGCACACAGCTGCTCCTGCAGCTGCAGACGGCGGGCATAAACCTCAACCGTGCGGGCGAGTTTGGAAAGCCCAGCCACCCGACCGTTAGGGATATAGCCAATGGCGGCCTTGCCATAAAACGGCAGCAAATGGTGCTCGCACAGCGAGTAGAACGTGATGTCGCGCTCGATAACCAAATCGTTCGAAGCGACGGCAAAGGTTTTGGACAGGTGCTCCTCGGCACTCTGGTCCATACCGCCGGCGATCTCACCATACATACGGGCAACGCGCGCCGGGGTCTCCAGCAGGCCCTCACGAGTTGGGTCCTCGCCTATGCCCTCAAGCAACAGCTTAATGGCGGCCTCGACTTTTTCCTGATCGATCATCTGGGCCTCACTTTTCCGATTTTGCGTTCGCGCTATGGTACCACGCCCTTTGGCATCGGCCACAAGCTACATAGTATGGGTCGAATAGACTGGATCGTCCCGCCAAAGTTCAACCGCATCACAAAGCGCAACGCCCTCGCGCACAGCACGGGCGCGCGTGGCGTTCATATCAATCACGCGCTGATTGCTCGAGCCCCTAAAGCGCAACGAGATATCGTACAAATCCTGAACGAACGGGCCGTCCACCAACATGTCGAGGCAGGCCAGGATACGGTTCGTCACCTCGGTATGATGGCGACCGCCCGGCATAAGCTCCTCGAGCACGTCGCCGGTAAAGCACCAAATGGTCTTGCCCGACCCCGCGGGATAGGCCGCACGCACGCGTTCGATAAAGTCAACAAGCCCCACCTGATTCTCGGGCTCCATAGGCTCGCCGCCCAGAATCGTCAGGCCATCGATAAAGGGATGGTCGAGGCTCTCGATAATCTTGTCCTCGACGGCACGATCGAACGGCTCACCCGCAGCAAAGTCCCACGCGACAGAGTTAAAGCAATTCTTGCACCCACGACGGCACCCGCTCACAAACAGAGAAGTACGAACGCCTTCCCCATCAGCAATGTCGAAATACTTAATGTTCGCGTAGTTCATAGGTAACTCTCCCGGGAGGTCGGGACATATCATCCCGTCCTCAAACATTCTCGGCCTTCGGCCTGCGAAACTGCGGGCGGGACGATATGTCCCGGCCTCATGCAAAGGGTAACTCAATGAACGAAGCGAACATCGAGTATAGGGTTCGAGGTCCAATAAAAACTTTGTTGCAGCTCAACCGCCATTGCAAATCAATCGCTGCTGCAGCTCGAATTATTTCCGCTAAAAACTTCGAGGAGTGAGCAGACCGCGAGCTGCATCTCAGCTACGTCAACTTGGCCGCCCCGTAGCGAGGCCCCGGACCTTTGCTCGATATGAGTTCCGCACGAACAGGAGGCGCCAGTGGCGCCTCCGTCGTGAGCCAGGACTGTCCGAAATAGCGAGTAAAGGTCCGGGGCCTCGCTACGGGGCGGCCTGGGATGGTTATTAGAGATGCAGCACGCGGTCGCGGATCTCCTCGGTTCGACCCTGGTTCCAGAACTGGGTACCGATGTAGCCGCACGTACGACGGGCGACGTTCATCTTCTCCTGGTCACGATTGCCACAGTTGGGGCACTCCCACACCAGCTTGCCGTCATCCTCGACAATCTTGATCTCACCGTCGTAGCCGCACACCTGGCAGTAATCGCTCTTGGTGTTGAGCTCGGCGTACATGATGTTGTCGTAGATGTACTGCATCACGCGGATGACAGCCTTGAGGTTGTCCTGCATGTTGGGAACCTCGACGTAGGAGATGGCACCGCCCGGCGAAAGCTGCTGGAACATACCCTCGAATTTGAGCTTGTCGAATGCGTCGATCTCCTCGGACACGTGGACGTGGTAGCTGTTGGTGATGTAGCCCTTGTCCGTCACGCCCGGGATGATGCCAAAACGACGCTGCAGGCACTTGGCGAACTTGTAGGTCGTCGACTCAAGCGGGGTACCGTACAGCGAGAAGTCAATATCGCTTTCGGCCTTCCACTCCGCGCACTTGTCGTTCATGCGCTGCATGACGGCCATGGCAAAGGGCGTGCCCTCCTTCTCGGTGTGGCTGTGGCCCGTCATGTACTTGACGCACTCATACAGGCCGGCATAACCCAGACTAATGGTGGAGTAACCGCCCACGAGCAACTTGTCGATCGTCTCGCCCTTCTTCAGGCGGGCGAGGGCACCGTACTGCCAAAGAATCGGTGCGGCATCCGAAAGCGTACCCATCAGACGCTCATGACGGCACAGCAGGGCGCGGTGGCACAGCTCAAGACGCTCGTCGAAGATCTTCCAGAACTTATCCATGTCTTGATGCGAGCTCAGCGCGACATCGGGCAGGTTGATGGTCACAACGCCCTGGTTAAAGCGACCGTAGTACTTGGGCTTGTTCGGGTCATAGTTCAGCGCGTTGGCCACGTTGTTAAATCCGTTACCGGAGCGGTCGGGCGTCAGGAAGCTGCGGCAACCCATGCAGGTATAGCAGTCGCCGTTGCCCGCGGTCTCGCCCTTCGACAGCTTGAGCTCGCGCATCTTCTTCTCGGAGATGTAGTCGGGCACCATGCGCTTGGCGGTGCACTTCGCAGCCAGCTGAGTCAGGTAGAAGTACGGGGAATCCTCGTGAACGTTATCGTCCTCGAGCACGTAGATGAGCTTGGGGAACGCCGGGGTGATCCACACGCCGGCTTCGTTCTTAACGCCCTCATAGCGCTGACGAAGCGTCTCCTCCACAATCATGGCAAGGTCATGCTTCTCCTGGGGCGTACGGGCCTCATTGAGATACATAAAGACCGTCACGAACGGCGCCTGGCCATTCGTGGTCATAAGGGTCACGACCTGATACTGAATCGTCTGAACGCCGCGACGGATCTCGTCACGCAGGCGGTCCTCAACAACCTCGCGGACCTTTTCGGGAGATGCGGAAACGCCGAGCTCCTCGAGCTCGCGGGCGACCTCGCCGCGAATCTTTTGACGGCTCACCTCGACGAACGGGGCAAGATGGGTCAGCGAAATCGACTGGCCACCGTACTGGGAGGAAGCAACCTGAGCGATGATCTGCGTCGCGATGTTGCAGGCAGTCGAGAAGCTGTGCGGCTTCTCGATCAGCGTGCCCGAAATAACAGTACCGTTCTGGAGCATATCCTCCAGGTTCACCAGGTCGCAGTTATGCATGTGCTGGGCAAAGTAGTCCGAATCATGGAAGTGAATCAGACCCTCATTGTGAGCATCCACAATCTCCTGGGGCAGCAGCACACGCTGGGTCAGGTCCTTGGAGATCTCGCCGGCCATGTAGTCACGCTGAACGGAATTGACGGTCGGGTTCTTGTTGGAGTTCTCCTGCTTGACCTCTTCGTTGTTGCACTCAATCAGCGACAGAATCTTGTCGTCGGTCGTGTTCTTCTGGCGCTTCAGGCTCTGAACATAGCGATAGATGATGTAATGGCGAGCGACCTCGTAGCAGTCGAGACGCATAATCTCGTCCTCGACCAGATCCTGAATCTCCTCGACCGACACGGTGTGGCCCGCGTTCTCGCATGCCTCGGCGACGTTTTGTGCCGCGTAAACCACCTGGCGGTCGGTAAGACGAGAGCTCTCCTCGACCTCCAAGTTTGCGGCGCGGATGGCATTGACAATCTTATCGATGTCAAAGACAACCTCGGTGCCGCTGCGCTTGATGATCTTCATCCTCTTGCCTCTTTCGCGTCGAAATCGTATTGCGCTTCAGAGCCAAACGATGCCCGGCAGGGCTTGCCCCTGTCTTGCGGCGCCGTCGCGCAATCTGTGTTTTCGAAAACCATAGGCCCTCATGCGGACAATCCTCGCAGCCAATCAAGGGGCTCGAAGATCCATCCAAATGGGGCGAATAAGGTCCTCGTTCTCTGTCCGCCATCTATCATACGACAAAGAGGCATCTATATCCTGTATTCTTTTTTTAGGTCAAACACAACATATAGTGTTTCAGCAGGTCAAAGCAATTAGTTATTTTGCAGACGCATTAATTATGAGGGGTTCTTGGCAAGTCGGTAAAACGTTACCAACACGGCTACCTGCATGGCAGTTATAAAACCCCCTTAGTCAAGCCGCTGACAAATCCTACCAAAACCAAGCCGCTCACGCCAAAAGAATCCAAAAGATTATGCTTGACCAACATGTTGCGGTCACGGTCGGCCAGGACGTATGCAACCTGCCGGCACCTCTACGGGGACCTTGGATCAATATTTGCTGGCATATTTGACGGCGTGCTTGGTAGCAAAACAAAACAGCTCAGAGGACATAGCCTCTGAGCTGCGAACATTTGGTGGGCGTTAGAAGATTTGAACTTCTGACCTCTTCCGTGTCAGGGAAGCGCTCTCCCCCTGAGCTAAACGCCCAAATGGAGCGGACAACGGGGCTCGAACCCGCGACCCCAACCTTGGCAAGGTTGTGCTCTACCAACTGAGCCATGTCCGCTTACGAGGATTAATCTTACGTGATGCCCGCATCCTATGCAAGAACTTTTTTTGAAAAGTTTTGCGACGCTCTCGCGAGGGCATCAGTCGTCACGAAAGGCGCGAACAAACGCAGGCTCGCAGCGAGATGCCCCTACATCTCACCGAGCATGATCCAGGCAGAGCTGTCCTGCGCGAGCCTGCCGTCTGCAAGCGGTGATGAGGTGAGCAGGACCCTGCCCGCCGGCAGCTCCACGGGTGCTGCACCGAAGTTCGTCACACACGCCCAGCCGTTATCGCGGCGATAGGCGATGACGCCGCCCTCAGCGCCCTCGGCACCATCCGCAAGACCGGTGCGCCCGTCAAGATCGAGCCACGCAAGATCGTTGGCGCACCCGCGCAGCTTGCGCCGCAGCCAGAGGGCGTCACGATAGAGCGCAAGCATCGATGTCGGGTCCACTTCTTCCCTATCGGCAGCATAATCGGAAAACCATGCAGGCTGCGGCAGATGGGGCGCCGCATCGGCGTCTGCCGGCGAAAACCCAAACGATCCGCCCTGCGCGGGATCGTCCGCCGCCACCCACGGCAGGGGCACACGACAGCCGTCGCGCCCCTTCTCACGCTTCGGTCCGTGCGTATTGGTCGCAGCAGGGTCTTCGAGTGCAGCCCACGGGATATCAGCCACCTCAAAAAGGCCGAGCTCCTCACCCTGATACACGTATGCCGAACCCGGAAGCGCCAGCTCAAGCAAAAGGGCCGCCCGCGCGCGGCGCTCGCCGAGTTCACGGTCCTCGTCATAAGACGACCCGTCGCGCAAGAGCCAGTCGAGCGCAATCTGGTGGTAGCGCGTCGCCTTGATTTGCGGCAGGGCATAGCGTGTCGCCACGCGCGGCACGTCGTGGTTGGAGAGTACCCAGGTCGAGGCGGAATCGGATTCGACGGCTGCCTTCAAGCCCTTCTCGATTGCAGTGTGCATGTCATCATAGGTCCAAGTGGCCTTGGCAAACTCAAAGTTGAATGTCTGGCCAAGCTCGCTGGGACGCGCGTAGAGATACTGGCGCTCGGGCAGCACCCACGCCTCGGCAACGGCACTGCGCGGCGGATTATAGCGGTCGAACACGCGGCGCCACTCGCGATAGATCTCGTGGACCTCATTGCGGTCCCACAGCGGATGGGTGCCGTCGTCAACCATGTCATCGCCCTCGGCGAGATGCCACCGGTCGAGGTCATCGCGGTCGAGATCCTTGGCGAGACCCTGCGCCACATCAATGCGAAAGCCGTCGACGCCTCGATCGCTCCAAAACGCCAGGACGTCGCAAAAGAGCGCGTGAACCTCAGGGCATGACCAGTCAAAGTCCGGCTGCTCGGGCGTAAACATGTGCAGATACCACTGACCGTCCGCAACACGCGTCCATGCGGGGCCGCCAAAGTTGGCATTCCAATTGGTGGGAGGCAGCTCGCCATGCTCGCCGCGACCATCGCGGAAGATATAACGGGCGCGTTCGGGCGATCCGGGGCCGGCGGCAAGAGCGGCTTTGAACCAGGGGTGCTGGTTGGATGAATGGTTGGGCACGATGTCGACGATGACCTTGATGCCGCGCGCGTGAGCCGCAGCGATCATGTCATCGAAGTCGTCAAGCGAGCCGAGACGTGGGTCGACATCGCAGTAGTCCGCCACATCATAGCCGCCATCAACAAGAGGCGAAGGGTAAAACGGGCTCAGCCAGATGGCCTCGATACCCAGCCGCTCAAGATAGTCCATCTGCTGGGTAATGCCCGCGATATCGCCCAGACCCGAACCAGTCGAATCCTTAAACGAGCGCGGGTAGATCTGATAGATCGCGGCATCGGACATCCATGAGCGCGAAGAAGACTTTTCTGTAGCCATGGGGCGTATCTCCCTTGCAACGAGGTTATGCGAGATGCCCACGATGATACGCCCAAAGTGGACATTCGCGGCAAACAACGCCACAGCCACGCCCCAAAACGATCGCCCCCTCTCGGGCTCGAGCCCATGCGATGGATACAAAAAAGCCCGGCTACCGTGGTAGCCGGGCTGTTGCGTTTGGAGCGGACAACGGGGCTCGAACCCGCGACCCCAACCTTGGCAAGGTTGTGCTCTACCAACTGAGCCATGTCCGCATATGTAAAACAAAACGGGCGCCGGAGCGCCCGGATGTTGCCTGGAGGCGAAGCCCGGATTCGAACCGGGGGTAAAGGCTTTGCAGGCCTCTGCCTTACCACTTGGCCACTTCGCCGAAAAAGGACCGCCTAAACGGTCCGGAAATGCAATGGAGCGGACAACGGGGCTCGAACCCGCGACCCCAACCTTGGCAAGGTTGTGCTCTACCAACTGAGCCATGTCCGCTTGCAGGTTATTAATTTACGCGAGTTGTCCAAAAGACGCAAGTACTTTTTTCAAAAAACTTGTCTGCCGCATGTTCTTAGTAGCCAAACGCGTTAAAGCGATTGGCTAGGCACACGATTCCAGCGCTCCGCTAAACAGCTTCACCATCTGCACGCGCGTGCCGGCGCCGTCCGTACGACGAGCAACCTCCACGTTATCGACGAGCATACGCATAAGCTTGATACCACGGCCGCGTTCCTCGGATGCGACCGGCTCGCTCGTTTTATCGATAGAATAGCCGGCACCTCGATCAAGCACCTCAACCACAACGCGATCGCCATAGGCCTGAACCGTCAGGACGCACCCGATACCGCCCGCATGGTCATAGGCATTACCCAGCGCCTCCCCCGACGCCAATGCGACATCGTAGCGCTCGTCACGGCGCAACGGAAGCGATTCAAGGAGTTCAGCGATGCGATGTCGGTAGTATGGAAGATTCTCGATACCCTGACGGACCTCGACACTCTTACTCCAGCGAGGCAGCTCCCCCACCGGAATGGCGGGAATAGACTCCCGTGCCGGCCCCGCGACATGAAGGATATCGACAAGACGAGCAATCTCCAAAAAGCGAACAACTTCACCTGATGCATTGACGAGCGAAAGCAGGCCTTCTCGCCTCATGAGCTCACGAGCGCGCGTAAGCAGGTATGCCAAGCCCGTCGAATCGATAAAGCTAACAGCCTGACAGTTGATGACGACACGACGCACGCCGCGGCCAATCAAAGCATCCAGCCGCCGACGCAGCGCAGGCACCGTGGCGATGTCGATATCGCCCGGTGGCGTCAAAACCGCTATGTCATTCCACTCATTCATACGACCATGGTTCCCAAAAAAGCCCACTCGATGCATTCGTTTCCCCAACCGTGCGGATTCAGCCCGCCCAGCGTCGTCTATGAACGACCCCGTAAAAACTCAAGGGACACCAATGCAATGTCATCGTCCAGCGCCGATTCGGTAAATCGGTCAAGCTCGCCCAAGACCTTGCCGCAAATGCCCGACACGCCCTCCCCCGAAACAGAAAGCAGAAGGTCGCGCAAGCGCTGCTCGCCAAAGAACGCTCCGGTGCGGTCGCGGGCCTCAATCGTTCCATCCGTATACATGAAGAGCATGTCGCCGGGGGCGAACGTAAACACGCCTGTCTCGTACACCATGCTCTCAAAGGCACCGATTACGCCCGATTGGCATCCAAGCAGCTCAACCTCTCCCCCACGTGCCTCACCGCCGCCCAGCGGCATCGACTCTGGCCTGATGACCATGGTCGGAGGATGTCCCGCCGAACAATACGTTGCGCGTCCGGCCTTAAGGTCAATCTTGGCGATAAAGGCCGTCACGAACGTCTCGACCCTCGAAAAGCCCATGAGCATGCTGTTAAGGGAGCGTGCCATGCGGGCCGGTCCAGCGCCCTCCCAGGCATATGCCGTCAGGGCCGTCTTGACGAGCGCGGACATCGATGCGGCCTCAATGCCTTTGCCAGACACATCACCCAGAATCATGACGGCGCAGTCGTCGGGAAGACGGATGAGCGTATAGAAATCGCCGCCGACCAACGCCGAGTTCGTGGCCGACAGGTACACCGAATCGGTTGCGATACCCGGAACATCCCCCAGGGAATTTCTCATGCCGATCTGAAGGGTCTGAGCGATATGGCGCTCCTCGCGCTTTTGAGATTCGCCTTCGTAGATCAGTTCAAAGTCATGCGCCAAGTGCACCAAGTAGTCATATTCAAGATCATCAATCGGCTCTTGGCTACCATCACGAAGCAGCAGCGCGCGCGTCGTCGGGCTCTTCGCAACAGAAGCAGGAACAATCGCGTCGTTACTGTGCCTGCCATCACCCTCAGAGCGCGGGCGCCCCGCCTCGATGCCGGAGTCAACGTAGAGACCTTGACAAGGCAGACCGTGCGCCCTAAGCCAGCCTCCCATAGGCATCGATTCGTCAACGCGAGTTATACGGACGTGTTTAAGGTCCTCGGCACTCGTACCGCCCAAAACAGATGCCTCAAAGCCATCAGGGCCAGCCCCCAGACGTGCCGCTGGCGCCGTCGTGGAAAAGAAAAGCTTCTCGGGATCGTCCGGCAAAGCAACGCGACTGCCACCTTCAAAATCTATGACGTAGGAATCCAGACTGGCGTCATACTCAACAGGGCAAAAATGGCAGTTAAGCATATTGCAGATCTCGGACGATACCGCCTGGGTAGCCGCGGCGGAATCGTCTAGAAAGGCAAACAACTCATCACGTAAGACATTGAGCGAGCGGCCAAGCTCGGCCGTGCGACGGGAGCGAAGGCTCGATGCCATGCCGACCAGCTGGATAGACAGGTAATCGCAAATGACCTCGAGCACATTAACGTCATAGGCGAGCGGTGCCTGGGGGCGTTTCCAACCAACTTCCAGCACGCCAAGAATCTGCGTACCGTAAAAAACGGGAAGACAGATCTCGCTGCGGTACGGAGGCATATCCTGCATGCGCAACAGGTGCTTAGAACGATTGTCCAGGTCCATAAACATACCGGAGGCGGCCCTATCGCCCTCAAGGTCCTGTTGAATCGACAAGCGACAGGCACGCGACTCACGAAGAACATACGTCGGAATGCCAGCGCCATACGGCAAAAACTCGGGCAGGTAGCTGTCGTACAGCTCCTTGGAAACACCGCGTAGCTTAAAACCGCCGCTCTCAGAAAAATAGATAGCGGCACCCGAAGCATCGAGCGTTCCTACAAGCTGGTTCAAAACGGTATCAAGTAGGCTGGGCAGCTCATCGGAGCCCACGGTACTCATAATGACCGAGAGCGTGCCAGAGAGGCGCTTGTTAGCCACTCTAAGCTCTGAAAGAGCGCGCTTGAGCTGACGGTCGTGAGAATACTGTTCCTCGATACTATGAAGCGCCACAAGGACACGTGGTGCGCGGCGCCCAAAGATGCGTGGAGGCGTTACGGAGCCCGCACGAACCAAGACGGGGATAAAGGAGCCGTCACTCAGCTTGAGCATCAATTCGTTCTCGGAGCCATCAGTTTCAAATGGCAGACGATGTTCCGTCGCACGTTCAAAAGCGGATGAGTACAGGACATCTTTAACATCTCCACCGATGACGTCAGCGCGTTCCTCGCACATCAAACCAAGTAAGCGATTATTCACATGCAGAATTGTTCCGTCGAGCTCGCAGATGATGACAGCATCGCTCGTGATCTCGACTAGTTGGGCAACGTCTGCCCACTCGTTGCGTTCAAGCGTTTCCATCGTGGACCCCACCGTCTATCGGTAACAAAAAAGCCTCCGAAGAGGCTTCTCAAATGCGATGGTGTCGGAGGCGGGACTTGAACCCGCATGACCAAAAAGCGGTCACTAGCACCTCAAGCTAGCGCGTCTGCCAATTCCGCCACTCCGACATGCTATGTTGTTGATTCGCAGTTCGTTTTGTTGGACCCGCGCGTTCAACGAGGAAGATAATAACCTATGATTCGAGAACTGTGCAAGCACTTTTTTCAAAAAAGTTTACGAATTTGTAAATGCGCAGATAGACTGACCTGTTCGGGCAGGAATGAGGTTGCTTTCCAACGCGTCCTCGGGCATGCGGCATTATTTTGATCTGCGCTTCGCGCTACAAAATAATGCCGCCCCCTGCGGAATGCGTTGGAAAGCAACCTCATTCCTGCCCTAGGGACACATGCTTCAGGCACAGTTCTCAAACATGTTCTGGGGGCTGATGCAAATTTGGTGGCTCGGCTTTGCCGAGCCCTTATATGGGGAGGTCGGAGCTAAAGCTCCGGCCTCGCTATCTTTCCCATTAGATTAAGTGAGCGATCAAGGAATCGCACCCCCTCTACAGTGGTAACACAGGGCCCGTGCTGGACTTAGTTTTCAGAACATTCCGCACTGATATTTTCTGTATTGAAGACGTCGATGATGCACCCGTATACCATTGACGTCGACACCATCAGATGCGGACCGCGCGGTGACCCCACATTCCGCTGGCGCCCACAGGGCTGCCCTCGTTTCCTGACATGTCCCGCGCGGGCCGCGGCGAGCCGAGACCGCCGCATGACCTAATAGGAGCATGGAGCGATACCGCGGACCCGAACAACCGCATTCTATCGCGCCCCGTCAGTGTGCCGTCTGCCCGG
>RQAP01000018.1 GCA_008671135.1 Collinsella aerofaciens | reverse complement strand
TGCACATCGCCCCCAAACTCCCCCACCCAAGGCCCGTGCGGCCCACCCCCGCGACGCCAAGTGGCGAAAAATGGGACGGGCCCCAGATTGCCCATGCGCGCGCAAAAGCACGCCGCGGCAATCTGGAGCCCGTCCCCAAATACCTATAAATATGCAGGTCAGCGATGTGTTAACGATGTGCCAGCGGGTGCGCCGCCAAATAGACCTCGGTCAGTTGCGTACGATCGACATGCGTGTAGACCTGCGTGGTCGATATATCGGCATGTCCCAAGATCTCCTGTAGCACACGGAGGTCTGCGCCGCCCGCAAGCATATGGGTGGCGAAGGAGTGACGCAGCGTATGGGGATGGAGCCCCACCAGTCCCACCTGGCGCCCGTAGCGCTCACAGATGGCATGGATGCCCTGGCGCGACAGACGGCGGCCGTTCTTATTTAAAAAGACCGCCGAGGTCTCGGTTCCGCGGGCATGGGCCGCCAAGCGAGAACGCCCCTCAGTTACATAAAGCGTCAGAGCTCGCGCCGCGCTTCCCACCAGCGGGGACAGGCGTTCCTTCGAGCCCTTACCGCGAACGAGCACAAAGCCATCGTCGATATGGATATCGCCCACATCGAGTCCCACCAACTCGCTCACACGCAAACCGCATCCGTAAAGCACTTCCAAGATGGCATGGTCGCGCAAGCCCATCTCGCCCTCGGGGAAGTCTTGATCGAGCAGCGCCGAGACATCCTCCACCGATAGATACTCCGGCAAACGCTCAGCCTTTTTAGGCAGGCGCAACGCCGCCGTTGGATTTTGGGCCACAGCCCCATCGCGCACCAAAAAGGCATGCAGGCCCTTCACGGCCGCAAGCGCACGCTCCACCGAGGCATCCGAATAGCCCCCATCGCGACGGTCGGCGACAAAGCCCTCCACGACCTGACGGGTCACCTCTTCAAAAGACACAATACCCGCCCGCTCCAGATAGGCGCAGTACGTCGTCAGGTCACGACGATAGGCCGCAATCGTGTTGCGCGCCAAACCCCGCTCGACCGCAAGGTAATCGAGATACTCCCCCGCCGCCACGGCGAGCGACGAGGGAGTAGCTTCGGTATGTTCCTTATTCGCCGGCACCCTTAGTCCGTAGCGAGGTTCATGGGCGTCACCTGCAGACGGTCGACACCCTCGTGCTGGCCGATCGAAGCGCGCACGAACTCGCGGAACAGCGGCTGCGGGTTGGTCGGGCGGCTCTTGAACTCGGGATGAGCCTGGGTTGCCACATACCACGGATGCACGTCGCGCGGCAGCTCGACCATCTCGACCAGGCGCTCGTCAGGCGACAGACCCGAGATAACCAAACCGGCGTCCTCGAGCTGGTCGCGGAAGGCGTTGTTGAACTCAAAGCGGTGACGGTGACGCTCGTAGACGAGTTCCTCGCCATATGCCTCGCGAGCAAGGGTATCGGCGGCGAGCTTGCACGGATAGGCGCCCAGGCGCATGGTGCCGCCCTTCTCGGTCACGTCCTCCTGCGAGCTCATCAGATCGATGACGCTAAACGGGCCATCCGGATCGAACTCAGAGGAGCTGGCGCCGGCAAGGCCGACGACATTGCGCGCAAATTCGCACACGGCCACCTGCATACCCAGGCAAATGCCCAGATACGGAATCTTGTGCTCACGGGCAAACTCGGCCGCGAGGATCTTGCCCTCCAGGGCGCGCTTGCCAAAGCCGCCGGGGACCAGGATGCCCGAGGCGTCGCCCAGAACCTCGGAGACATTCTGCTCGTCGAGGCTCTCGCCGTCGACCAGCTGGACGTCCACATGGCGATCGTAGAAGACGCCCGCATGGTGCAGGGCCTCGATAACCGACAGGTACGCATCGGGCAGCTGCGTGTACTTGCCCACGACGGCGATCTTCACCTTGTCGGCGTGATGGTTGGCGTGATTCTGTTTGCGCAGGAACTCGTTCCACTCGCTCATGTCGCGCTCACGCGGGTCCAGACCCAGGCGCTCGCAAATGCGCAGGTCAAAGTCCTGCTCGGCAAGCAGCTGCGGAACATCGTAAATGCTCGCGCAGTCCTCGTTGGTAAAGACGCAATCGGTGTCGACGTCGCAGAAGCTTGCGATCTTTCCGCGGATAGCGTCATCGATATGGTGGTCGGAGCGCAGCACGATAATATCGGGCTGGATGCCAAAGCTGCGGAGCTCCTTGACGGAATGCTGTGTGGGCTTGGTCTTGACCTCGTGGGCGGCGGCGATATAGGGAACGAGCGACACGTGGATGTAGCAGACGTTCTCGGGGCCGGCCTCCTTGCGGTACTGACGGATGGCCTCGACAAACGGCTGGGACTCGATGTCGCCAATCGTGCCGCCCAGCTCGGTGATGACTACATCGGAGCCGGTCTGCTCCTCGATGCGGCGGAACTTGTCCTTAATGGCATTGGTGACGTGGGGAATCACCTGCACGGTACCGCCCAAAAAGTCGCCGCGACGCTCGCGGGCGATTAGGCTTTTGTAGATGGCACCGGTCGTAAAGTTGGAATCGCGGGTCAGGTTCTCATCAATAAAGCGCTCGTAATGACCCAGGTCCAGGTCGGACTCGTAACCATCCTCGGTAACGAAGACCTCACCATGCTGGAACGGGCTCATGGTACCGGGGTCGACGTTCAGATACGGGTCGGCCTTCTGCATCGTTACTTTGTAGCCACGCGACTTGAGCAGACGGCCCAGCGAGGCCGCGGTGATACCCTTGCCCAGGGACGAAACCACGCCACCGGTTACGAACACATGCTTGGTCATATTGAGTTACCTGCGCTTCCCGTAGAAGTTGTTTATCCACATCTTACGGGTCTTCATTGTAATACTCGCGCCGCGGACCGTTCGCAATTTTTCTCGCGTGCGATTGCATTTCTCAATCTTGAAACAAAACGCCGCCCGGTTTCCCAGGCGGCGTCGCTATGGCAAGGGTTACATGCTGCTATCGATCAGCAACCTCGTCCTCAAGCATTTCTTGAACGAGCATGCCGGTACGGACGCCCTCAAGATACCACTCGCCACGTTCGGTGAGGCAAATGCCATTTGCAAGCTGACCGCCGTCGTCGCTATAACGCGAGACGACATCAATCATGCCTTCGGAATCCAAGCGATCGATTGCGGCGCGGGCACGATACGGCGAAACCCCCACGCGCTCGGCAAGCGTTTTGCGCGAGAAACCATACGGCCCGCCATTGTCTTCGGTTTGCTGGTCGATTTCCATCAACACCAGCACCTCGACACGCTTCATATCGTTGACACTCGCACGACCCTTGCCCGCCATAGCAGCCTCCTCAAACCGAGCACGAGCATCTAACGCGCCGTGCGCGACCGACACACCTCACGATGGCAGGTAATATCCATCATGCGGCATCCCGCTAAGGATGAAACAGTTACGGTTATTGTATACCGCTCAAATTGTTTCTAGGCAGGTAAACGGCTATTTTTCGCCGAAATAGGCGCTTTATTGATCAAAAAGCCGTACCGGGCGCCAACCCGATACGGCCAAAATGCAATGCAATTACCGCGGTGCTTCAAACTTAGCGGTGGAAGAAACCGCGGCGCTCAAACTTGGGCTCGCAGCACACGTTGATACCCAGTTTGCGCAGTACCGTCTCGTCCGTCGGCGAGATAATCACGCTAAAGAAGGCATCGCAACCGCGCAGCTGCTCCAGGCCCGAAAGGACGCGAGCGGCCGTCTCACTCGTGGCCGAGGTGATCGACAGCGCCATAAGCGTCTCGTCGGTGTGGAGGCGAGGGTTTTTGCTGCCCAGGAAATGCGTCTTGAGCTTGCTGATGGGCTCGATCGCCTCATCGCTAATGACCTCGAGCTCAAGGTCGACGCCCGAGACATGCTTGAGGGCGTTCATAATGAGCGAACTTGCGGCGCCCAGGCGCGTGGAGGTCTTACCGGTCACCACGGAGCCATCGGGCATGACCATGGCACCCACGGGACCACCCGTCAGCTGCTCCCTGGTGAGGGCCGCCGAGCGCGCCGGTGAGTAGTTCTTATCGATGCCGGCTTTCTTCATAATAATCTTGAGACGGTCGACTTGCTCATCGCCCATGCCGGTACGGCGCACATTTTCGACCGCGGTAAAGTAGCGGCGGACGATCTCCATCTTGGAAGCGTCGCGGCAGGCATCGTCATCGGTGATGGCAAAGCCGACCATATTGACGCCCATGTCCGTAGGACTCTGATAGGGGCTCTTGCCCAGGATCTTTTCCATCAGAGCACGGACCACCGGGAAGGCCTCGACGTCGCGGTTGTAGTTGACCGTGGTCTTGTTGTAGGCCTCCAAGTGGAAGGAGTCGATGATATTGGCATCGTCGAGATCGGCCGTTGCTGCCTCATAGGCGATGTTGACCGGATGCGTGAGGGGCAGATTCCAGACCGGGAAAGTCTCAAACTTGGCGTAGCCGGCGGCGGTGCCGTGCTTGTGCTCGTGATAGAGCTGCGAGAGGCAAGTGGCGAGCTTGCCTGAGCCGGGGCCGGGAGCGGTGACCACGACGAGCGGACGAGTGGTCTCGACAAACTCATTCTTGCCATAGCCGTCGTCGGACACGATCAGGTCGACGTCGTGCGGATACCCCTCGATGGGATAGTGCAGCTTGGCGGGGATACCGAGCGCGTTCAGGCGGTTGCGGAATACATCGGCAGCGGGCTGGCCGGCGTACTGGGTGATGACCACAGCCGCGACGGCAAAGCCGTTGCCGCGGAACAGGTCAACCAGGCGCAGCACATCCTCGTCATAGGTAATGCCAAGGTCACCACGAGCCTTGTTTTTCTCGATGTGGTTCGCGTTGATCGCGATGATAACCTCGACATCGTCGGCGATGCTCTTGAGCATGCGGAACTTGCTGTCCGGTTCAAAACCCGGCAGCACGCGGCTCGCATGATAGTCATCGAACAGCTTACCGCCAAACTCCAAATAGAGCTTGCCACCAAACTGCGAGATGCGCTCCTTAATGTGAGCAGCCTGCAGCTCGATGTACTTCGCGTTGTCGAAACCCTGGCGCATGTGTGGCTCCCGTCCCGTTTCCATTTAATGTCCTAGGCGATTATAACGGAGCCCGCCCTCCCCGATACCCAGACCATCAACAGGCACCAACCAAACACGCTCACCACAACCACCGGGGACCCGGGGCAGCTCGTTTAGAACGGGGAACAAGTCACTCAGCACCAACAACAAAAACGTCGCAGGCAGAGCTGAAGCCAGCGAACGGGCACCAGAGCGAGCAAGCTTCCCCCTGCACCAACAAGGGGAACGTCGCAGGTTGAGCATAAGTCAGCGAGCGACGTCCAGAACGTACAAGTTGGCATGAAAAAGGCAAGGCATAGACCTTCTGGTCATGCCTTGCCTTTTGAATGACAAATTGTCGTTCTGGGCGGTGCGCAGCGTCGACTGGTTGCGCGGTTCGTAGAACCGCGCAACATGAGAGCGCCCCCTCCCGCGCACGGAACGGGAGGGGGCTAAAGGTAGGAGTCTACCGGTGGGTTGACCCCACCGGACAGACGATGACCAGGTGATCCTTTACAGGATCGTCAAGGTTTCCGTGGGGTACCCGTTGGGTACTTAGAGCATCACGCAAGCGACGGTCAGGATGATGGCGCAGACGACGGAGAGAGCGACGATGAGCTTAAGGGCAAACTTGAGCCAGGTCGTCCACTCGATCTTGGCCAGGGCGAGACCGCCCATGATGGCGCCGGAGGTCGGGGTGAACAGGTTCACAACGCCGATGGCAGAGGAGAAGATCATGACCATGACCTCGGGCGAGAAGCCGAGCTTAACAGCCAGCGGTCCCATGATAGGCATGGAGACGGTAGCCATACCAGAGGTCGAGGGGATCAGGAAGGACAGGCCGAAGTAGACCAGGAAGCTCATGGGAGCGAAGATCACGCCGGACAGGCCAGCCAGAGCATTGGCGGCAGCGTCGAGGACGTAGACGTCGAGGCCGGTGTTAGCCATGAGGACGGAGATACCACGGGCGAGGGCGATGACGAGAACAACGGACATCATGTCGGCAGCGCCGGTGATGAAGGTGTTAACGATCTGCTTCTCGGACAGGCCACCGATGATACCGATCAGGACGGCCATGAGGAAGAACCAGGTGGAAGCCTCGTCGAAGTACCACTGACCAATGGGCAGGCCGGTGATCAGGGCAGACCAGCCCTGGACGACGGCGTTACCGTCGGCGTCGTAGACAGCGCCAGCGTCGAAGAAGTTGGCGACGCCCTCGTTGAGGTCGGCCAGCGGAATGAAGCCGACGATCATGACGACGAAGGTGAAGGCAAAGGCGATCAGAACACCCTTCTGACGACCGGTGAGCTTGACCTCATTGTGAACCTCGGAAGCAGCCTTGCCGTGAGCCTCTTCAGCGTCCTTGAGCTCCTGCATCGACAGGATGGTGGAACCCTTGTCAGCCTTGACCTTCTTGGCATAGCTCATGACGAAGAAGATGGACATGGCAGTGGTAACAATCCACAGGACGGCACCGAGGCCGATGATGATGGACTGGTTGACCTCAATGCCAACGCCGGTCAGAGCGTCGACGGCAGCGCCGACGGCGAACGGGTTAACCGTGGAGCCCAGGCAGCCGCAGCCAGCGCCGAGCAGGACGGTGGCGGCACCGACCATCGGGTCGAAGCCAGCGGCCATCATGGTAGCGGCAAGCAGGGCGTAGAAGGGAACGGTCTCCTCGCACATACCATAGGTGGTACCACCGAGGGAGAAGATGAGCATCAGCACGGGAATGAGCATGATCTCGTTGCCCTTAAGCTTCTGCACCAGGACGGCGATGCCGTTGTCCAGGGCGCCGGTCTCGGTCATCATGCCGAGGAAGCCGCCCAGGATCATAACGAAGAGGCAGACGGGCAGAGCGTCAGCGAAGCCCTTAATCGGGGCGGTGCAGAAATCGCTCAGACGGGCGGCAGTAACCGCGCCGCCGGACGTGCCGGAGACGATAACGGTAATCACTGCAACAATTGCCAGCAGAGCAAGAAGAATGGTAAACGATGAAGGCATACCGCGCTTTTTCTTAGCGGTCTCAGTCATAGTTCTCATCCCCCCTTCATAAATCATTTACTGATCTCGCCCGAAGCGGCTCTTCCGTGCCGTGCCTGCCGCTCGATGCGAGATTTTTACCAGATAAAGCCGCTCGGGGTGTTCAACAATACACCCCGAGCGAGATGCTAGATGCACTTACTTGAGCGTGGCGTACATGACGGCCTTGATGGTGTGCATGCGGTTCTCGGCCTCGTCGAAGACCTTGGAAGCGGGGCTCTCGAAGACCTCGTCGGTGACCTCCTGCTCGGTGATGCCGAACTGCTCGCACTTCTCGGCGCCAATCGTGGTGTTGGTGTCGTGGAAGCTGGGCAGGCAGTGCAGGAAGATGGCACCCGGGTTGGCCATAGCCATGACCTCGGAGGTGACACGATACGGGGTGAGCTGAGCGATGCGCTCGGCCCAGACCTCGTCAGGCTCGCCCATGGAGACCCACACGTCGGTGTAGATAACGTCGGCACCGGTGACGCCGTCCTTGACGTCGGTGGTCAGCTTGATGGTGCAGCCGTTGGCCTCGGCGATGGGCTTGCAGGCCTCGATGACGTCGTCAGCGGGCATGCACTCCTCGGGGCCGCAGGCCACGAAGTTCATGCCAAGCTTGGAGCAGACAACCATGAGGGAGCGAGCAACGTTGTTCTTGCAGTCGCCCATGAAGACGAGGGTCTTGCCCTTGATGTCGTAGTTGAAGTTCTCCTGGACGGTCAGGATGTCGGCGAGCATCTGGGTGGGATGCCACTCAGTGGTCAGGCCGTTCCACACGGGCACGCCGGACTTAGCAGCGAGCTCCTCGACATCGTCCTGGGCAAAGCCACGGAACTCGATGCCGTCATACATGCGGCCGAGAACGCGGGCAGTGTCCTCGATGGACTCCTTCTTGCCCATCTGCGACGAACCCGGATCGAGGTAGGTGACGCCCATGCCCAGATCCATGCCGCCGACCTCGAAGGCGCAGCGGGTACGAGTAGAGGTCTTCTGGAAGAGCAGAACGATGTTCTTGCCCTCGAGATAGCGGTGCGGAACGCCAGCGCGCTTCATATCCTTGAAGTTCTTGGAGAGCTTGAGCAGGTACTCGATCTCCTCGGTGGTGAGGTCGAGAAGCTTGAGGAAGCTACGGCCGGAAAGGTTAACACCCATGGTTTGATTCCTTTCGAAGAAATGAATTACGTAAGTATTAGTGGTGCCCGTTTAACGGGCGAAGCCGGTGCGGTTGTAGGGGGACCGCACCGGAAACGGAAAGACTTAGAGGTCCTCGCGCCAGAAGGGCATGCTCATGCAGCGCGGGCCGCCGCGGCCGCGGGAGAGCTCGGCGGAGGGCACGACGAGAAGGTCCAGGCCCTCCTTGTACAGCACGTCGTTGGTGACGGTGTTGCGGGCGTAGACGCAGATCTTGCCGGGCTCGACGCACAGGGTGTTGGAGCCGTCGTTCCACTGCTCGCGGGAGGCCGCGATCGGGTCGCCGCCGCCGCAGGGGATCAGCTTGACCTGGTCGACGCCGGTGGCGTCCTCCAGGACGTGCTCGAGGGTGTCCTCGATCAGGCGGATGTTCACGTCGCCCGGGTTCTTGCCGGCGGTCAGCTCGTAGACGCGCAGGGTGCCCATGATGGCGGGGTGGATCGTGAACTTATCGACGTCGATCTGGGTGAAGACCGTGTCGAGGTGCATGAAGGCGCGCGAGACCGGGATGTCGAAGGCCAGGATGCGCTCGACCTTGGAGTCGGAGTTCCAGAAGATGTTCTGGGCCATGACGTCGATCGCGGCGGCCTGGGTGCGCTGGGAGATGCCGACGGCGAGGGTCTTCTCGTTGATGTTCAGCACGTCGCCGCCCTCGGTGTGGAACTGGCAGTCGCGGCGGAAGTACAGCGAGACGTCCTTGTAGTCGGGGTGGTACTTGAAGATGTACTTGCCGTACAGGGTCTCGCGGTTGCGGGTGACCGAGTACATGCGGTTGAGGTTGACGCCCTCGCCGATGACCGCGAACGGGTCGCGGGTGAAGTAGAGGTTGGGCATCGGGTCGATGATCAGGTCGGACTCGGACTCGGAGTTGACCAGGGAGTCGAGGGTCGTGGACGCCGTGAGGGGCATGTCGATCTCGGACTTGGTCATGCCGGCCATGGTCTTCTTGACGAACTCGAGGTTGTCCTCGATGGAGTCCAGCTTCTCGCGGACGATCTGCGGCATGTGCTGGCCGCGGATGCCGGCCTCGGCGATGTACTGGTCGGTGAACTCGGCGCGGGCGCCGGGGACCTGGTCGAACACCTCGGCGACGAGGTTCTCGAGGTAGAGCACCTCCACGCCCTGGTCCCTCAGGATCTGGGCGAAGGTGTCGTGCTCCTGCTGCGCGACCTCCAGGAACGGGACGTCGTCGAACAGGAGTCGCTCGAGCTCGTCGGGCGGCAGGTTGAGGAGCTCGTCGCCGGGACGGTGCAGGCAGACCTTCCTGAGCTTGCCGATCTCGGAAGGCACGTGCAGACCTTTCGTCATGGCCTCCTACCTTTCTTTCGGGCCTTACTGGCCGAATGTATCAGCGCCCCTCCGTATGGGACGCTGCTTGCTGACAGCTCTAGTTATATCCAAAAACCACCTGCAATTCCACCTCGCCCCCGAACGGTCAGCAAAGTGCGATGAACGGTATATCTCATATGATTCCCCCATGATGCACTTCGGTTCTCTAAAGCAGGTTTTCAAAGGTAAATGTTCTTTTTTCTAAGGAATTAAGCTAGATTGCACAAATATTTTCATGTTTAGGAATTGCATAGCTAAAACGGTTTTCTGCATATATATGTCGTTTGTTCATGATTCAATTTGGATTCGATTGTATTCAGCTCTCAATCATTCTTATTCATACATCCTCACCAATTGAGTATGGATATAGATTGTTTCTAAACGAGTTGGGCAGTTAGTTGCATGCCTTGGCAGCGTAAGAAGTAGGTAAAGATACCGTTCGTGCGATGCGTCCGTGCCACAGGTCGACTAAATTGAGACAATAGTGATTAGTGTTAGGCTACCGTCCCTTGTGGGGACTGAACGGACAGATGCATATGCCGAGCAAAATCGAAAAGAAGCAAGCCGCCGCAAAGCTGCGCAAACCGCCGCGCGACTTCTCGTACACGCAAAACCGAGAGCTCAGCTGGCTACGCTTTGACAACCGCGTGCTCGACGAAGCCTTCGACGAAACCGTTCCGTTATTCGAGCGACTAAAGTTCGTCTCGATCTTCGAGTCCAACCTCGACGAGTTCCTTATGGTGCGCGTGGGCGGCCTGTCCGATCTGGCGGAGCTCAAAAAACAACCTGTCGACAACAAGAGCAATATGACCGCCTCCGAACAGGTCGATGCTGTCATGGCCGAAATGCCCGGGCTCCTTACCCGTTGGGAGTCCATCTTTAAGAGCATCGAGGGCAAGCTCGACACCTTGGGCGTTCACCGCGCCCACATCGATTCGCTTACGCCCGAGGAGCGCACCTTTGTAACCCGCTACTTCCAGGCCTACGTGTCGCCGGTCATCTCGCCGCTGGTCATCGATCCTCGCCACCCCTTCCCCAACCTGCGCAACGGCGCGCTCTATCTGGCCTGTGGTCTGGACGGCGCCACCGACGAGGAGAGCCTGCTGGGCCTTATCGAGATTCCCGCCTCGATGAACCGCGTGGTCGAGATCCCCTCGCCCACCGGCACCTACTCCTACATCTTGCTCGAGGACGTCATCCTCGCCTGCCTGGACAGCTGCTTTGGCTCCTACAAGCCACTCGACCGCGCACTCATCCGAGTCACCCGCAACGCCGACATCGATCCGGACGGCGAGGGCGTCGAAGAGGAAGAGGACTACCGCCAGCACATGAAGCGCATTCTCAAGAAGCGCCTGCGTCTGCAGCCGGTAGTGCTCGCGGTCTCGGGGTCGCTCGAGAAGGCGACGCTCAAGACCATCCGCAAGGCGCTCGAGCTTTCGCGCCGCTCGGTCTTTACCTGCGATATCCCGCTCGACCTGGGCTACGTCTTTGGCATTGAGGGCAAGATTCCCGAGCACCTGCGCAACGAGCTCCTCTTTACGCCGTTTAAGCCGCAGCCCAACCCCACCATCGATATGACCCGCTCCATCCGCGAACAGGTGCTGCAGCACGACAAGCTGCTCTTTTATCCCTACGAGGCCATGAACCCCTTCCTGGATCTGGTGCACGAGGCCGCCTACGACCCCGAGTGCATCTCGCTGCGCATCACACTCTACCGCGTGGCCAAGCAGAGCCGCCTGTGCGAGTCGCTGATCGATGCTGCCGAGAACGGCAAAGAGGTCACGGTGCTCATGGAACTTCGTGCCCGCTTTGACGAGCAGAACAACATCGAGTGGGCCGAGCGTCTGGAAGAGGCGGGCTGCACCGTCATCTATGGTTCCGAGGGCTTTAAATGCCACTCAAAGATCTGCCAGCTCACCTATCGCGAGGGCATGGCGCTCACCCGCCTCACGCTTTTGGGCACCGGCAACTTTAACGAGAAGACGGCCAAACTCTACAGCGACTTTATGCTCATGACAGCCCATCCCGGCATCGGTGAAGACGCCAACCTGTTCTTCCGCAATCTGTCGCTGGGCAACCTGCGCGGCGACTACCGCTTCCTGGGTGTGGCGCCCGTCGGACTGAAACCGCTCATCATGCGCGGGCTTGACCGCGAGATTCAGCGCGCCCTTGCCGGCGAGCCCGCCCGCGTGTTCTTTAAGCTCAACTCGCTGACCGACCGCGAGGTCATCGACAAGATCGCCGAGGCATCGTGTGCCGGCGTGCGCGTAGACATGATCATCCGCGGCATCTCGTGCCTCAAGCCCGGTGTTTCGGGCAAGACCGAGAACGTGCATGTCCGCTCCATCGTCGGACGCTTTTTGGAGCACGCGCGTGTTTACGCTTTTGGCGTGGACTCGGACATGGTTTACCTGAGCTCAGCAGACATGATGACACGCAACACCGAGCACCGCGTGGAGATCGCCTTCCCCGTGCTCGACCCCACCTGCCGCGCCCTGGTACACGAGTACATGGGCATGCAGCTGCAGGACAACGTGAAGGCCCGCAGCCTCACGAGCGACGGCACCTGGGTCCCCGTGGAGTGTGCAGAGGGTGAGAAACCCTTCAACTCGCAGGAAGCTCTACTGGAGCGTGCCTATCGCAACGCCGAGGCCGCCGCGCAGCAGCGCGCACAGGAGAAGGAACGTGTGGCCGAAGAAGCTATTCAGGACGAGGTTGAACATGGGGCAGCCGCCAAACCGGAAGCGGTTGCCGCTCCCCCGGTGAATGAGCCCGAGGCTGCCGCAGAGCCCGCCATGGAGAAAGCGCCCGAGCCCGCTACCGCGACTCCGGAGCCCGCCGCCGAGGCAAAGCCCGCCTCAGCTCCTGATCCGCAGCCGACCACACCCAAGGTCCAAGAGTTCCAGGCGACCGTCATTGAGCCCGAGCCTGCACCTGCACCTGCACCTCAGCCCGAGCCGCAGGTCACCAAGCCCGTATCCGAGACGAGCGCCCGTCGCGATAAGCCCGCCGGCAAGACCAAGGCCATCGAGCGCCATCGCCCCGGTCGCGTGCGCATAGGCCTGGGCCTGATCGGCCTGGGTCTTAAGACGCTCATTACCGGCAAGACGAAATAGTCGTTTGTAGAAGCAGTTTGTAGAAGCGCCCCGCATTTGAGGAAAGCCTCGGATGCGGGGCGCTTTTCCCTGCTACCATGGTGCGAACAACAACGCGAATGACAGGCAGGAATATGAAGCTCACTATAGAATCGATGACCTACGGCGCCGACGGGCTGGCACACGCCGACAACGGCAAGGCCGTCTTTGTGCAGGGCGCCGTGGCAGGCGACACCGTCGAGGCCGAGGTCGTACAGGACGGCAAGTCGTTCATGCGTGCCCGCACCACCGAGATTCTGGAGCCAAGCCCCGATCGCATTCAGCCTCCCTGCCCCTTCGTGGGCATCTGCGGCGGCTGCTCGTGGGGCAATCTCTCACGCACGGCACAGCTCGCCGCCAAGGAGCAAAATCTGCGCTCCACGCTCGAGCGTATCGGCAAGTTCAGCCCCGATCAAGTCGATGAACTGGTGCAACCCATCCGCCACACCAAGGATGATTGGGGCTACCGCAATAAAATCGAACTCGAGCCGACCGTTGTAAACGGCCGCGTGCGTCTTGGCATGCACGGTGTCGATCCTCGCAAGATCGTGACCGTCGATTCGTGCCCGTTGTTCGACAAACGCTTCCCCAAGGCACTCAAATCGGTCGTCGGCGCACTCAACTATCTAAGCGGCAGCCATGACTTGGGGCTCGAACGCGTGGGCATTCGCGCATCGCGCCGCACCAAGGCACTCGAGGTCGCACTCTGGACGCCCACAGGCTCTTTTCCGCGCTCGCAGGTCTCCCGCGTGCTGGCGGACGCCGCTCATCCCACGAGCATCGTGCGCGTGATGAGCAAGGGCGAAAAGAAGGCCCGCCGTGTCTCCAAGGTCGAAATGCTCGCCGGAGAGGGCTCATGGACCGAGAATATCGCCGAGGGTCAGATGCGCTTGTCTGCCCCGTCTTTTTTCCAGGTCAACACCAAGGGTGCCGAGATTTTGATCGAGCTTGTCATGGAAGCGCTCGACCCGCAGGAAGACGAGCTTGCCGTGGACCTGTACTGCGGTGCCGGCACCTTTACCCTGCCGCTCGCCCGCCGCTGCGACTTTGTCGCTGCCGTCGAGGCCTACGGCCCCGCCGTGCGCGATCTACGCCGTAACCTGGAAATCAACAAGCTTGATAACGTCGACGTCATCGGCGGAGACGCGGTGCGCGAGTTCCCCGACCAGGATGCCGACATCTTGGTGGTCGACCCGCCGCGCGCAGGCCTCGCCCCCGAGGCGATCGACCTTATCGCCAGCACGAGTGCCCGCGATGTCGCCTACGTGAGCTGCGACCCGGCCACCCTGGCGCGCGATCTCAAACGCTTTGTCGAAGAAGGCACCTTCTCCCCCGTAAAGATCACGCCAGTCGATCTGTTCCCACAAACCTTCCACTGCGAGACCGTCGTCCACCTCAAGCGCAACTAGCCACTTAATCATTGCTCAGAAAAATCATTGGGAAATCGAGCGTGGCAAGCGGAGGTCTTCGGGGTATAAGACGGCTAATTGTATGCCGCCTATGAAAGGAACCCTCATGCCCAGCGTTGCCGTTCTCGCCGCCGATGGCTTTGAAACTATTGAATGCTTGACCATGGTCGATGTCATGCGTCGCGGCGGCGTGCGTGCCACGCTCGTCTCGATTATGCCCACGCGTGAGGTCGTAAGCTCGCTGCAGATCCCCGTGACCTGCGATGCACTCTTTGATGAGATCAACTTTGACGAGTACGACTGCGTCGTGCTGCCCGGCGGCCTGCCCGGTGCCACCAACTTGCGCGCAGATCAGCGCGTCTGCGACGTGGTCTGCGAGTTCGCCGCGACCAAGCACGTCGCCGCCATCTGCGCCGCCCCGTTTATCCTGGGCGAGCTCGACCTGCTCGAGGGGCACCATGCCACGTGCTTCCCTGGCTTTGAGAAAAGCTTCCCCGAGGGCGCCTATACCGGCGAGAAGGTTACGCAAGACGGCAACATCATCACCGCCAGCGGCATGGCCCAGTCGCTCCCCTTTGCGCTTGAACTGCTGCGCACGCTCGCCGGCGACAAGGCTGTCGAGAAGGTCGCCGAGGGCATCCAACTATGATTTTGGCTTCGCAATCACCGCGCCGCATCGAGTTGATGCGCGAGGCAGGGTATGACATTCGCGTGATTCCCGCAGAAATCGACGAGACTCCCTTCGACGGCGAGGCCCCGCTCACACTTGTCGAGCGCTTGGCACGCGCCAAGGCGGCTGCCGTTGCTGCCGAGTATGCCGAGCCCAATGAGCTGACGGTCGCGGCCGACACCATCGTCACCTTTGACGGCAAGATTCTGGGCAAGCCGGCAACCGAGGACGAGGCGCGCACCATGCTCCGTGAGCTTTCGGGCCGCACGCACCAGGTCGCAACCGGCGTCTGCATCGTTAAGGCAGGCGATACTGCCGCCCCGCATGCCGCCGAGAGCCTGTCGTTTGTCGATGTGACCGACGTGACGTTCTATGAGCTTACCGACGGGCAGATCGAGCACTACGTCACCTCTGGTGAGCCCATGGATAAGGCAGGCGCCTACGGCATCCAGGGCACAGGCGGCCGCATGCTCGTGCACGATATTTCGGGCGACTTCTATAACGTGGTGGGCCTACCCATCGCCCGCGTCGCACGTGCCATTCAAAAACTCTCGTAATTGCATCTGGCGCCGGGTGTCCCCCAGCGCCTACAATTTTGGCGTACCGTACGGATCCCGACCGGGCACAAGGCGCGGCGGAAAACCGATAGGAGTTAAACATGGATACACTGCTCGAGGCCATTGACGTCTGCGATGTCGATGGCTTTTGCTATGGCAACTATACGGACGAGGAGGCCGGCACCGGTTGCACCGTAATCGTGGCACCCGAGGGCGCCACCGGCGGTGTTGACGTTCGCGGCGGTGCTCCCGCTTCGCGCGAAACCGACCTGCTGCGACCTGAGAACACCGTCGACAAGGTCCACGCCGTCTGCCTTTCGGGCGGATCGGCCTTTGGCCTCGAGGCTGCAAGCGGCGTCGCTCGCGAGCTTGAGAGCCGCGGCATCGGCCTTCCCGTCGGCCCCACGCAGGTGCCTATCGTGTGCTCGAGCTGTATCTTCGACCTCGCCTTTGGTAACCCCACCGTTCGCCCCGACATTGAGGCCGGCATCGCCGCCGTGCGCGAAGCACTCGACAACACCCCCACCAAGCTCGAACAGGGCAACGTAGGCGCCGGCACGGGCGCTACCGTGGGTAAGCTCATGGGCCCCGCTACCTGCATGAAGGCCGGCCTTGGCGCTGCCGCCGTGGCGCTCGGCCCCATCAAGGTGGGCGCCGTGGTCTCGGTCAACGCCTGCGGCAACGTTGTCGACCCCTTCACCGGCGAGTGGGTCGCCGGTATGCGCGCCGCAGCCGATAGCGACCAGATCGTCGACATGGAACTCGCAGCCTTTGCCGCCGCCGGATCCATGCAGATGCCGCTCGACCGCACCAACACCACCATCAGCTGCATCGTCACCAACGTGGAACTCACTAAGGCACAAGCCACCAAGGTCTCCCAGATGTCTGCAGCCGCCTACGCACCCGCCCTCCGTCCCACGCACACCACCAACGACGGCGACACTATCTACACCCTCGCCAGCGGCAAACTGGGCGCCCAGGCAAGCGCCACCGTTCCCCTAGACCTGCTGGGCATGCTCGCAGTAAGGGCCCTGGAAACTGCCATCGTAAACGGAGCCAAAACCGCCAAAACCTCCCACGGCATCCCCGGTGCCGCAAAGTAAACTAGCTCGTCCGGTTGCCCGGTGGGCCTTGGTTATGTTTGCTGCTCTACAGTCCTGGCTCGCACGAAGAGCACATTAAGTGCTCTTCGGCTCGTGCGGAACTCGCGACAAACATAACCAAGCCCCACCGGGCAACCTACCAACCAGATTCTTTTCAGCCCAGGCCCCTGTGTACCGCGCGTCGAAGATCTTCAAATTCAAATAACCTGACAATCGATTCTTATAGCAGAGGCCCCTTGGCCTTTAGTTTGATACAAGTTCCGCACGAGCCGGAAAGCACTTAATGTGCTTTCCGTGCGAGCAGGACTGTTCGCAGTAGCAAACTAAAGGCCAAGGGGCCCAGTCAACCTATCAGCAGCGATTACTCAGCAGCTAGTTGAATTTGAAGATCTTTGAGGCAAGACGGTATAGGCCGAGTGTGGTTTTGTCACCGGCACGACCGCGCAGATTGGTGAAGAACCCGACCACGCCGTAGCGGGCACGACGATACATGCGCTCGTCATAGGCCTTCAAATCATTCCACAGCGTCTTTAGGCGCTCGTCGGCGCAATCTTCCTCGGAAAGCTTGGTGAGCACCGAGCAAATCGCCATCATCATGGTGAAGTACCCCATCATGTACGAACGCAAGCGCGACGACTCAACATCGCTGTACAGATGGTACGACTCCATCATGATACGTGTAACACGGAACTGCTGGTCCAGACGCTTGACCATCGTTGCCTCGTTGACGCTCTGGCCTTCGCGACCGATAAAGTAGCGGTAGAGGTCGATGTCGGCGTAGTACATGGTCTTGCAACGCGGTAGCGGCACGTAGGCGTAGATGTTGTCCACATAGAACGTGTGCGGCGGCATGGGAAGGTTGGACTCGCGCAGCACATCCGTGCGATAGCACAGGCTGTGCATGAGTAGGTTCTGGTCCAGGCGGAAATGACCGATCTGATCCCAGGAAAAGATCTTTTTGCGCGGCAGGGCAAATTTGTAGCCAATAGCGGTATGCGTGCCCTCGTAAACCTTCTCGTACACGTAGTTCGAGATAAACAGGTCAACGCGCTGGTCACGCTCTTCAAAGCCACGCAGAATCGACAGTATAGTCGAAAGAGCCGCAGCATCGAGCCAGTCATCCGAGTCGACGACCTTGTAGTAGGTGCCCTGTGCCTCGCGCAGACCCGAAAGGACGGCAATACCGTGGCCGCCGTTCTCCTGGTGCACCGCGCGAATGATACCGGGATAACGTGCCTCCCACTCGTCGGCCTTATCGGCCGTCTCGTCCTTGGAGCCGTCGTCCACTACGATAATCTCGATATCGGTGGCGTAATTGCTCCCCTCCAAGATAGAGGTGATGCAATGGTCCATGTCCTTGGCGGCGTTATACGAGGGAATACCGAATGTTATGACTTTATGCATGGCAGGCGATAATCTCATCCGAAAGATCGAGGGCGGAATTGGTCACAGCGTCCATATCGTAGTAACGATACTCGGCCAGACGACCCACCGGGTGGAAGTTCGTCAGGTTCTGGACGCGCTCAAGATAGCGCTCATAGAGCTCACGGTTCTCGGGCTCAAGAATGGCGTAGTACGGCGTCTCACCCGAGCCGGGCGTATAGGCCTTGGAGTATTCCTTCATGATGGTGGTCTTGCCGGGCAGGACCTGGCCAGTCATATTCTTGAACTCAGTGATGCGCGTGTAATCCTCGCTCGTGGTGTAGTTGACGGTGCCCACGGGCTGGAACTGATCCATATCGAGCGTCTCGAACTTCATGTCGAGCGTACGGTACGGCAGGGCGCCCAGGTCGAGATTGAACAGCTCGTCGAGCGGACCGGTGTAGACGATCTCGCCGCCATAGACCTTACCGTCGATCTTGACGGTGGTCTCGTCGATCTCGAAGAGGTCGCGGGCGTCCACGTCGCAGAACACATCAATCAGATCGTGGTCGAGCATATGCTCAAACAGCGCGGTATAGCCGTCCTGCGGCATGCCCTGGAAGGGAGCCTGCGGGAAGTAGCGGTCATCATCGCCCACAAAGACGGGAACACGGCCGGTGATCGAGGGATCAATCTGGTCGGGCGTCTGGCCCCACTGCTTCATGGTGTAATGCAAAAAGACGTTCTCGTAGACGTAATCAGCGACCTCGGCCAAGTCGGGGTCGTTCTTCTTACGCAGCTCCATAATGGGCACCTTGACATCCTTGCCAAAGGTCTCCACGAGCTTCTGATACAGCTCCTCGCCGCGCTCGTCACCAAAGGCGAGCTTGAGACTCGCGTGGTTGAAGGGCACGGGCATAAGGGTGCCGTTGATGTTGGCGAGCACCTTGTGCTGATAATCCGTCCACTTGGTAAAGCGCGACAGGAAATTGTGCACGCGCTCGTTAAAGGTGTGATAGATATGCGGACCGTACTCGTGGATCAGGATTCCGGCCTCGTCAGTGCAGTCATAGGCATTGCCCGCAATGTGGCTACGGCGCTCCAAAACGGCAACACGATAGCCGATGGTCTCGGCAAGACGGCGGGCGCAAACGGCACCGGCATATCCAGCACCGACGACAATCATGTCGTACGCGCCGGCGTTAAAGCCTTCAGGCAGGCCTGAGGTAATCTGCATCGATACTCCTTGTCAAAAGCCACGGGCTCGTTAGCTGGGCTTTTCTCGAACATTCTTCGAGACATATTTATCAGAGCGATTATAGCGCTAATGCGTCCTATAATGAGCTTGCCACACAAGGAAAGCTCAAGCACCGCGGCGTACATAATTGAAAGGTAAACCCGCTAGCAGCGGGTTTATTCGTGAACAGCCGGGCGCCTGGAGCTTAGTGAAACGCTTGTAAGGAGTAACATGAGCGATTTCCTTAACCGTATGAAGTCTGCCGCCAAGGCCGACCTTAAGACGATCGTCCTGCCCGAGGGCGAGGATCCGCGCACCATCGTCGCGGCCACCAAGATCATCGAGGAGGGCCTGGCAAAGATCGTCATCCTGGGCAACCCCGACGAGATCAACGTTCCCGGCGCCACCGTCATCGATCCGCGCAATGCCGAGAAGCACGAGGAGTACGCGCAGAAGTTTGCCGAGCTCCGCGCCAAGAAGGGCGTCACCATCGAGCAGGCTCGCGCCCAGGTGATGGACGCCACCTACTTTGGCACCATGATGGTCAAGATGGGTGACGCCGACGGCCTGGTCTCCGGCGCCTGCCACTCCACCGCCGACACCCTGCGCCCCGCGCTGCAGATCCTTAAGACCGCCCCGGGTACCAAGCTGGTCTCGGCCTTCTTCGTGATGTGCACCGACACCCCGCAGTTCGGCACCGACGGTACGCTGATCTTCGCCGACTGCGGCCTCAACATCAACCCGTCCTCCGACGAGCTCTCCGAGATCGCCATCGCCTCCGCTCACTCCTGGTCCACCTTTATGGGCAGCGTCGAGCCGCACGTGGCCATGCTCTCCTACTCCACCATGGGCTCCGCCGGCGGCGAGGTCGCCAAGAAGGTCCAGGAGGCCGTTAAGTTCTGCAAGGAGAAGGCTCCCGAGCTCGCCATCGATGGCGACCTGCAGCTCGACGCCGCCATCGTTCCCACCGTCGCCCAGCTCAAGGCCCCCGGCTCCTCCGTTGCCGGCAAGGCCAACGTGCTTGTGTTCCCCGATCTCGAGGCCGGCAACATCGGCTACAAGCTGGTCCAGCGCTTCGCCGGCGCCGACGCTTACGGCCCCATCCTGCAGGGCATCGCCAAGCCGGTCAACGACCTTTCGCGCGGCTGCTCTGCCGACGACATCGTGGGTGTCGTAGCCATCACCGCCGTCCAGGCTCAGATGGCTGAGTAGCGTACGCATCGCCCGAAGGCCGTACGGGCTAACCCCTGAAAACGTCCTCGACCAATGAAACGCCCCCGTTCTGCTCCTTCGGAGCTACGAACGGGGGCGTTTCTGGTCTGCGGAGTGTTTTCAGGGGTTAGCCCGTACGGCCTTCTACCGCCACGTAGCAATCAGGGTATCTGGGGTGGACGGCGGCTTGGCTACGAGCTGGCGCTGAAAAACTGAATGGATGAGTGCCGTTGCTGGAGGGTCAAACGATGCAGATATGGTCACTTTGGGACCGAAATGTTGGCTGCGGTCTGATGTCTGGCCCACCGGAAAGTGTGTCCCGGTTTGAAGGCGGATTGTGGGATGCAGCTTCCGCTTGGGGCCTGTTTGGGAAACCGTGGGACGGAATTATGCTTTATTGTGGGTCGCACTTTCCGCAACGTGCCTCAACCGGAAAGCGTGTCCCAGTATTTGCGCTCGAAATGGGATGGGGTTTCCGCCGTCCGCCTGCTAGTAAAAAAGGCCTCCGGAGCTGTTGCTCTGGAGGCCTTTCGTTTACTTGCAAATGCGTGCGTTAGTTGTTCTTGGTCAGACGCTCGACGTCGTGGGCGATCATGTATTCCTCGTCGGTGGGGATGACCATGACCGTGACGGCGGAACCGGCGGCGCTGATGACCTGCGGGCCGTTGCCCACGGCCTCGCGGTTCTTGTTGTTGTCGATGCGTACGCCCAGCCACTCAAAGCAGTCGCAGAAGGCCTTGCGGATCGACCAGTCGTTCTCGCCGATGCCGGCGGTAAAGGTGATGGTGTCCACGCCCGCCATGGAAGCGATCATGGAGCCGGCCTGCTGCATGGCCTTGTAGGCGAACATATCGAAGGCGAGCAGGCAGCGCTCGTCGCCCTCGGAGGCGCGTGTACGGATGTCGCGGGCGTCGTTGGAGATGCCCGAGATGGCAAGCAGACCAGACTGCTTGTTCATCATGTCATCAACTTCCTGATAGCTGTAGCCTCCCTCGCGCTGGAGGTAGCACACGGTGGCCGGGTCAATGGAACCACAGCGAGTGCCCATCATCAGGCCGTCGAGCGGCGTGAGGCCCATCGTGGTGTCGCGGCACACGCCGTCCTCGATAGCAGCGAGCGAAGCACCGTTACCCAAATGGCACGAAAGCAGACGGTGGCAGCGCGAGCCCAGGATCTCCTTGGCCATCATCCACTCGTAACGATGACTCGTTCCGTGGGCGCCATATTTGCGCACATGATACTTGTCGCACACGTCCTTGGGCAGGGCGTAAGTGTAGGCAACCTCGGGCATGGTCATGTGGAACGAGGTGTCGAAGACCGCCACGTTGGGCAGCTCCGGATACTTCTCACGGCAATACTCAATCGCTGCGGCCTCGCCGTAGTTGTGCAGCGGAGCAAGCGGTGCCACCTCAAGAATCTTGGCCATAACCTCGTCGTCGACAACTGCGGAATCATCGAAGTGCCAGCCGCCCTGAACGATACGATGCCCAATGCCATCGATCGTAAAGTCGGTCTTCTCGAGCTCCTCGAGCACGCAAGCGATAGCAGAGCGATGATCGGGGAAGGGAACCTCCTCGGTCTGCTTGGCGCCACCGTTCTCGGAATGACCAAAGATACCCATGTCCGAGCCGATACGCTCGCAGTTGCCCTTGGCGAAAACCTCGCGGGTATCGGTATCCAGAAGCTGATATTTAAGGCTTGAGCTGCCGGCGTTGACAACAAGTACGTTCATGAGACTCCTTTGCAGTGCAATACGGTCGACGCAGACCTCTTAAGGCGACCGCATTTTAATAAGAAGTTATCACATCTTAATAAATAGCTATCAGGCATATCGCCCAACGAGCGCAAAAGAGGGGCTGAACGGCACTTGGTCGTCCAGCCCCTCCCCTCTTGCAATTACTTGCCGTTGACGATGCGCTCGACGTCGGAAGCGATCATGAACTCCTCGTCCGTGGGGATGACGAAAATCTTGACCTTGGAATCCTTGGCAGACAGGCACCAAGCGCCATCGCCACGCAGGGCGTTACGGGCATGGTCCATCTTGACGCCCATAAAGGCCAGACGGTCGGCCACGCCAGCGCGGACAGCCGGAGCGTGCTCGCCGATGCCGGCGGTGAAGACGAGCGTGTCCATACCGCACATAGAAGTAGCCATCTCGGCAGCCTTGGCGGCAATCTTGTAGACGAACATATCGAAGGCGAGCTGAGCCTCGGGGTCACCAGCAGCGGCGAGCTCCTCGACGTTACGGCAGTCGTTGGTCTTGCCGCCGGTCACGGCCAAAAGGCCGGACTTCTTGTTCATCATCTCATCGACCTCATCGAAGGTGTAGCCGCCCTCGCGCTGCAGGTAGCACACGGTAGCCGGGTCGATGGAGCCACAGCGGGTGCCCATCATGACGCCGTCGAGCGGGGTGAGACCCATGGTGGTGTCCATGCACTTGCCATCCTCGATGGCGCACAGGGAAGCGCCGGAGCCGATATGGCACACGACGACCTTGCGGGCCTCGCCGTTGGTCATCTCGGCGACCTTCTTGGAGATGTAGCGGTAGCTGGTGCCGTGGGCGCCGTACTTACGGATGTGCAGCTTGTCGCAAACATCCTTGGGAAGGGCGTAGGTCTTGGCGACCTCGGGCATGTTGAAGTGGAAAGCGGTGTCGTAGACCGTAACGTTGGGCAGATCGGGATACTGCTCCAGGCAGTACTCGATAACGTTGGCCTCGGGGTTGTTGTGCAGCGGCGCCAGCGGGGCGACCTCGCGAATCTTGGCGAGGACGTCCTCGTCGACGAGGGAGGAATCACCAAAGTACCAACCGCCCTGAACGATACGGTGGCCGATGCCCTCGATCTTGACGCCGTTGGCCTCAAGGTCCTTCAGGACGACCTCGATGGCGACCTTGTGGTCGGGGAACTCGATGTTCTCGGTCACCTTCTTGGAGCCATTGGCAGCATGGGTGAAGGTACCACCGGTAAAGCAGACGCGCTCGCAGGAGCCCTTTGCGGACACCTTATGGGACTTGGTGTCGATGACCTGATACTTAAGGGTCGAAGATCCCGCGTTGACGACCAGAACGTTCATGTGTCTCCCTACTAACAGGCGGTGTGGCGCCGCCAGGTTACATACGCTTCAATAATAAACCCAAACGCCCTCGCGCTCGGGTTTATTGCGTTGATATATAAGTTATCGGTGCCCAAATACTCATGGCCTTTGACTTGTAAGACGAAAGAGCGCGGGGATATACACCAAAGAAGAAATCCCGAGCGCTACAAGCAATATGACTCGAATACCCGCGATGCTGCTCAACGCAGCATTGAACAGATAGAAAAGGATGGCACCCACCGCCACCATCTGGCTTTGGACCGAAATCAGTGAACAGCGCATCGAAGAATCGACAGCATTTTGAAAAATTGAGTATTTAATTGGAGCAAATAACGAGTAAGCGACCGTCTGCAGTACATAGAACACGGGCAGCAAATAGACCGGAGTAAAGGGAATCAAAAACAGAGCAGTCAGGGAAAGGCGCACGATGCCGCAAATACGCGCAAAACGGCCCTTGTCGACATGAGCAATCACACTGGGCACAATAAGCCCCATGGAGGCCGAGGCAAGGAGCTGGACCGCAATGGTCACACCCGAAGCGACGGCATTCATTCCGCGACCCGCAAGCAACAGTGAGAAAAAGTCTTCCAGGGCGACAAAAGCAAATGCCTGAGAGCAGTCCATGATGAACGCTGAACGAAGAATGCCGTTACGCGCAATAGCGGCTCCGATCGTCTTCGGGCTAATTCCACGCTCAGGTGTCGCCGCAGTGCCCCCTCTTCGCATCTCAGGAATGCAGACAACGACAACCAACGTCAACACCATTGCGATGATATCTGCCGAAAGACCAATGAGATATGCACCGACAGACGAAATGAAACCGCCCGCACAAGCGGAGATGGCATAAGAGGCATAGAAAACAAATCGCTCAACGACATTAAGTCTTACGAGCTGGTCCTGAGAGACACTGTCAATGTAAATTGCTTCTATGGATCCGCTCACACATGCAACGGCAAAACCCTTGAGAGCAAACGCGCCGATTAAAAGCAGAGGAGAACGGACGAAAAGCAGGGCGGCGTAGTATCCAAGCATTCCCACGACGCCAACGAGACCGCTTGTCTTTCGTCCAAACCTATCAGCAATATAGCCAGTGGGAACTTCAAGGATGAACTTGCTCACTTGATATGCAATCATCATGCTAGAAATCGCCACCATCGAGAATCCGACAAATTCAAGGTAAACCGTCAGAAAATACAAAATGGTGCTGAAGTTCGACAGAAAAACGAACGTCATATAAAGCAAAACCGTACGGTTTTTCATACTCCGCCCTCCAAGAGTCAGCAATCTAAATCGGAATCTTGGAAAAGCATGAGGGCAGAGCCGTCAGTCATGTGTTACAAGGCGTCAACATTCACTTGACGCCACGAGGCCAAATGGCCTCACGAAGCAAGGTGACGCAATAGGTGAAGAAATACCGTCTGGTGTCGATCGGTCCAGGCATTTTGCCGATAGCAAAAGTAGATGGGCAAGGCTACGTCATGCGAGCCTTCAATGGAACACTCGCTCACTTCCAGTCCATCTGATGCGAGAGAAGAGCCAGAAAAGCTCAATATCAATCCCCCGGCTTGAAGAAACTCAGTCTGCGCCCTGTTTCCGTATTCGACATCGCGAAAGCGGAAATTAACCAGCTGGGCTTCGGGGCATTGATTGATTGCATTGAGACAGGGTGACAAATTAATTGGAACAGCGAGCCTGCCGCCCAGTAACTCACGAATGGTCATAGCGTCAACAGATTGATGACCAGCTGGACATGAAAGAACCCTGAGCTCCTTTTCACCCATATATTTTGAAGAAAGGACGCTGTCCCGTGGTTCCTCAAACGAGATAGCCGCGTCCGAAATTCCAAGTATAAGTGATTCAAAGCATGTTGCCGTTGGCTGATGCCACACATCAAGATGAATCTGAGGGTGCGAGCTTTCAAACGAGTCGTACCAGTTTTCGGAAAAAAGACGCCCCCGCCCGTGAAGACAGGGGGCGTAAAGACGAAAGTGACCGTCGGGCGAAACGCCGCCGTTCTCCGATTGGGTGTACTTTTTGAGATCGTCGACTTGTGCCAGGATCACGCGTGCACGACGCGCAAATTCTCTGCCCGCCGGAGACAAAACAGCCTCCCCCGCCGATCGGTCGAGCAAAACAATCTGATACTCAGATTCCAACTTTTTGATTGCCGACGAAACGGCCTGTGGGCTCACGTGAACGGCGCGAGCCGCTTTGCGCACGCCGCCGTAGTTCGCTACCGCTTGAAGGTATTCGAGTTGAGAAAGCTGCATAGGTTACTCCAAAGGCAGCCAAGGCGACGGGCTGTGCGTCCTCAGATGAGGTTCTCGCCCAGGTTCTTGCCACCGAGAACGTGCATGTGGAAGTGCATGACGGTCTGGCCGGCGTTGACGCCCTTGTTGGAGATGACCCGGAAACCGTCCTCCAAGCCCTTGACCTTAGCGACCTCCTGGATGGCGTGAGCCATGGCGCCCATGGTCTCGGCAGGTACGTTGTCGGCGATGTCACTGTAGTGCTTCTTGGGGATCACGAGCGTATGGACCGGCGCCTGGGGATTGAGGTCGTCGAAGGCGATGACCTGGTCGTCCTCATAGACAACGGTCGAGGGGATCTCGTGGTTGGCAATTTTGCAGAAGATGCAATCGCACATGGTTGGTTCCTTTCTCACAGACCAAGGCAATTATATTTGGTCGGGATGGTTAGAACGAGAGGTTGTCGTCCGTGTTGGCGGCTTCGCCGTCGGCGAGCACGTCGTTGCCGTCAACGTCCTTAAGAAGCACCGAGACCTTCTGCTCGGCATCGGACAGGCGGGTGCGCAGGCTCTTGAGGAGCTCGACGCCGCGGGTATAGCTCTCGAGCGATTCCTCGAGCTCCATATCGCCCGACTCCAAGCTGCGAATGATGAGCTCCAACTCCTGCGAAGCCTGCTTGTACGTAAGCTGCTCGACCGGGGTCTTCTCTGCCATAGCTGTTTCCTTTCCCAAAGGTTTATCACTGTAAAACGCGGTCTACTCGACCGTATTGACCGTTGCTGCCACGTTGCCGTCTGCCATGCGCACGCGAATGGCGTCGCCCGGCTTAAAGGTCTTGGCACTTGTAGCCACGCCGTCAACGCTGTACGCGATGGAATAGCCGCGGGCAAGCACCTTGAGCGGCGACAGGGCATCGAGCGAAGCCGCTGCACGGCCCAGGTCGGACGCTGGCTTGCTGAGCATCGTGCGCCCCTGATGCTCCAGGCGGGAGCTTGCGAGCGTGAGCGCATGGCGCTTGCCATCGAGTCCTGAGGTGCTTGCGATCAAGCGCTCGGGTAGACGCTCAAAGTTGGAGCGGAATGCCCCAACCGAACGCGTTATGGCGCCGGACAAACGATCGGCCGTCAGGGCAAGCTCAGACTCGCGACGCTCAACCATAAACGTTGGGTCGTTGAGGCACGGGCGGCACGCAGCCGCATCGAGCGCATCGCCCAAGCGAGCCGTATAGGTATCCCAGGCACGGCGACCGCGCTGATCGAGCATCTCCAGGTCGACCTGGGCCGACCCAATCATCGATGCCATCGCGGCACCCAGACGCTGATAGCGCGCCTCGAGCACATCGACCAACTCCGTCAGAGCCGGCGCCACCGATTCGGCCGCCGCCGTGGGCGTGGAGGCACGGCGGTCGCTCACCATATCGCAGATCGAGGTATCGGGCTCATGGCCAATGCCGGTCACCACGGGCACAGGACAAGCCGCCACCGCGCGGGCAAGCTCCTCGTCATTGAAGGTCATGAGGTCCTCAAAGGAGCCGCCGCCGCGCACCAGCAAAATACAGTCGGGCGCCGGCGTAATGGCAGCGGCGCGGCGCAGGCCTTCAATGAGCTCTGACGGCGCACCCTCGCCTTGAACTTTAGCCCCCACGCAAACAAGCTCGACAAGCGGGTTGCGACGGCGCAGCGTGCGCTTGACGTCATCGATTACGGCACCCGAAAGCGAGGTGACGACCGCCACGCGCGAGCAGAACACCGGTATGCGGCGCTTGCGCGCTTCGTCCATCAGACCCTCACGGCGTAGCTTTTCGGCCAGTTGCGCCACTTGTTGACGCAGCAGACCCTCCCCCGCCAGCGAAAACGAGCGAGCGACAAAGCTCATACGACCCGTGGGCTTATAGAGGTTGAAGCTGCCCTTAAAGCTCACCTGCATGCCGTCACGCAGATCGAAGGTACGCTTGAGATAGGCGCCCTTCCAGATGATGCAGTCGACGGCGGCCGAGTCGTCTTTAATCTGGAAGTAGCAGTGGCCGCTTCGGGCGTTGGGACCACGGAAACCCGTGACCTCGCCCAGGACACTCAGCTGCGGAATGGCATCGAGCGCACCGGCGGCGATTTCTACCGCCTGGCTCACGCTGAGCTCCTTGCGCTCCCGCTCGTCCGAACCGTCAAACTCGGCGGAAACGGTATTGCCGGTCAGATTCCAGCCTGCCACGCAGCCTCCTTTCGTCATCGTGCACAAGGGCTTCGGCCCTGCGCAAATTTAAGTCCAACACATAGTACAGCGCCGCGGGGACACGAATCCCCGCGGCGCCCAGCGACCCAATTTGTTATCGGTTGGAGTTTCTGTTGTAGCGAGCCATAAGATAGAGCAGCTGAATAATCGAGGTGAGCGCAGCGGCAACATAGGTAAGCGCGGCGGCCGTCAGTACCTTCTTGGCACCGTTGACCTGCTTGGAACTCATACCCGACTGCTCGATGTACGCCACGGCGCGTCGGCTGGCGTCAATCTCGACAGGCAGCGTAACGAGTTGGAACAGTACACTAAACGAGAAGAAGAGCAACGCGAGGGATGTGAGCCCGGCAATGTTCATAAACAGGCCCAAGAGCAACACGATGGTCCAGGTGTTCTGGGTAAAGTTGACGACCGGCACGAGGGCGGTACGTACTTTCATCATGGCATAGCCGCTTTGACGCTGGGCGGCATGGCCCGCCTCGTGGCAGGCGACGGCAACGCTTGCGACCGAACCGCCCGAACGGTTGGCATCCGACAGATACAGGTTGTTATCCTGCGGGTTGTAATGGTCGGTGAGCTCACCGGCGACACCCTTGATACCCACGGCATTGCAACCGATGGCGTCAAGCATGCGGCGAGCAACCGTGGCGCCCGTGTCGCCGTCCGAGCGAACCTTGGACCAGGTCTTGTACGTCGAATTGATATAGCTCTGCGCAGCAAGGCCAAGCACTGTACAAACAAGAACAACCAGCAGGTACAGCGGGTCGATGCCAAAGCCGTAACCATAGTAATAAGGCATGCGAATTCCTCCGAATCGAATTACACGTTGGAGGCATTCTACCCACTCAACCGGCTAGGCTTCCCTACAGAAGCTCGATTTTGCCGTCCTTCACGGTGAGTCCCATATTGCCGGAAAGCAGATCGTCCAGACGCGAGCCCACAAGCTCAAAGCGCCAGCCTTCGCGCAAGGGGCTCTGCTCGGGATGCTCAATATAGTCGGCCAGGTCATCGCGCGAGGCAATGACCGAGGTCGCCACGCCCGAGCGCTCGGCAACTAGGCGAATGAGCGCATACATCAGGTCCGTCACGCTCTCCAACTCCGGCGAAATCTGACGGTGCCCGCGCACCATGAGCGGCAGGCGATCGTGCGGGCAGCTCGCGCCGCGCTTGATAGCCATGAGCGCACCGTCCACGTCGCGCTCCCCCAACTGATCGGTACCGCGAATGCTACGGAACTCCTCAACGCGCACGGGATTGCGCTTAACGAGCGCAAGCAGCGTGTCGTCGGACATGACCCACTTGCGCGGGATGTTACGGCGCTCGGCGCGGTCCTCGCGCCAGGCGGCGAGCTCGCGCGCGATGCCCAGCTGGTGGCGGCTGCACGAGTTGATGCGCTTGACCTTGCGGAATGCCTCGTGACGGTCGGCACGATAGTGCGACTCGTCAGCCAGCGGGCGTAGCTCGTCGAGCACCCAGTCCACACGGCCCAACTCGCGCAGGCGACTCATCATCTCGGTATAGGCGACGATCAAGTACTTGACGTCATCAATCGCGTACTCAATCTGCTTATCGGTCAGCGGGCGACGCGACCAGTCGGTCAGCGACTCGGTCTTGGGCAGCGAGACGCCGCAAAACGTCTGAACAAGCGCGCCATACGAAATCTGCTGGCGCTCGCCCAAAAAGGCAGCGGCGACCTGCGTATCGAAAATCGGTCGTGGCAGCACGCCCACGGTATGGAGCATAACCTCCATATCCTGCGAGCAGGCGTGGAAGACCTTAGTCACGCTCTCGTCTGCCATAAGCTCGGCCAGCGGCGATAGGTCGTCGATTACCAGGGGATCGACCGCGACGCTCTCGGCAGGGGTGGCAATCTGAACCAAGCACAGACGCGGATGGAACGTGCGCTCGCGCAAAAACTCGGTATCGACGGCAATCGCGTCGAACTCACGGGCGCGCTGGCAAAAGTCGAGTAGAGCCTGATGTGTGGAAATGTACATATCAACCCATCGAATAAGGTTAGGCCCGAAAAACACGGGTAGGATATCGGCATTGCCTTACAACTATACTCGGTTAGTCACAGAACGGGAACGTAAGTATGCGCTGCCTTATCATCCACAACCCGGCATCGGGCCCCAGCTCAGATGAAATCTACGCATTCACGCACGCCCTCGCGCAGGGCGGCGACGAGGTCGTGATGCGTTTTATCGGCGATGGCATGGAGCCCGAGGACGCCGTGGCAGACGTGCGCGAGTTTGATCGCGTGGTCGTTTCGGGCGGCGACGGCACCGTCTCCAACGTGCTCGACCAGATGCGCGGATGCGGTGTCCCCACGCTCGTCTTCCCCTCCGGTACAGCCTGCCTGTTCTTCAACAACATCGGCAATGCCCCCGAGGCAGCGGCGCTTGCCAAGGCTTGCCGCGCCGGTCGCACGGTCAAAGTCGACATGGGCGAGCTCTTTTGGCTCGACGAGAACGGCAACGAGAAGCGCCACGGCTTCATCATCATCGCCGGCTCGGGCTTCGACGCCGAGATCATGATGAAGGCCGCCCCCACCAAAAACGACATCGGCGAGATCGCCTACTTCCTCTCTGCACTCGCCACGCCCAACCCTACGGTAGCGCACTTTACCATTGAGCATGACGGCATTGTCGAGGAGCTCGACGGCATCTGCTGCATGGCCGGCAATACCTCGGTCATCCAAAACGACATCAACCTGTTCCCCGACTGCCGCATGAACGATGGCATGGTCGACATTGCAGTCATCGAACCCGTGCGCACCGTGCAGCTGCTGCCTACCGTGATCACCGCTGCGCTTGACCCCGCCGGCAAGGTACTCGGGCGCCCGCAGTTCAAGATCATCCAGACCAAGGAAGCCAAAATCACCTGCACCCCGTCGCTGGGCATGCAGTTCGATGGCGAGATTATCTCCAGCAATTCGGGCGTCTTTGGAGCCCGCGCGCTTCCGCAATGCCTCGACCTCATCGTCGATGAATTCTCGCCACTCGGTAAATAGGAGGACCCCATGAACGACAATCCCCTGCTCGGCTTTATCGTCATTGTTTTGGCCATGCTCGTAGGCTATGCAATCAACGTGATCCACCGTCGGAAGAAGTAATTCCACATTGGTATGATATTCATCCAATTTTCGTCTCCCCTACTGTTTATGCATTTGCCAAACAGCGGGGGATTTTTCATTTCGGGTATTTCCAGACGCTTTATTCAGGTGCAGTAATTGCAGGGAGTCTTTATTTGGCTAAAGCTACAAACTGAGTATAATTAACCACTCATCGCATATTTCATTACGCTTATCGAGTAAGTATCTTTCATAGATGAATATTGTTTCCAGTTCGTTACGCTAGTGGGGTGTCTTTATTGGCTGAAGCCCTCTGGCGACAGAGGGCTTTCGCACGCTGGGAGGGATTATGAGGAAAACTCACCCCGTCAACGCGCTCAAGAAGCTAGGCATAGGCCTCGCCTTTGGAGCTGCAACCATCATGTCCATGCCGACCTCTGCGCTCGCCTGCACGCAGATCTACATGGGCAAAAACCTAACGGCCGATGGCAATACGTATTATGGCCGCACCGAGGACGTTGGCACACGTTACCTCAAGCACTATGGCATTGAACCCTCGCATGGTCCCGGCCATATCTACGGCTCAGACGAGTCCGACTTCGCATACACCTCGACCAAGACCACATATCGTTATAGCTACGTGCGCGACCACCCTTCGCAGTGGCACGGACGCTGGGACGCCTACTCCGAAGCGGGAATTAACGAGAAGGGCGTTTCTTGCTCTGCCACGCTGAGCACGAGCATGAATGACGAAGCAAAGGCCGCAGATCCCCTGACCAAAACAGGCATCAGCGAATACGTCTACGCCGGCGTCATCCTTGGCGAGAGCGGCACGGCCCGCGAGGGAGTCGAGCTCATCGGCAGGCTCATTAACGAACAGGGCGCCAACGCCAACGACCAGCTCATCATTGCCGACAACAATGAGACCTGGCTGTTCGCCGCGCTTTCCGGCCATCAGTGGATTGCCATGAAGTTGACCGATGATATCGCATCGCTCAATCCCAATATCAGCAATCTCAACTTCAAGGTTAACCTCGATGACACCGTAAACTGCATTCACTCCGAAGGCATTAAGTCCCTACCTGAAGAAAAGGGTTTCGCCAAGTATTTCGACGACGGACAGTTCGATGTTGCCCAGACCTACGGTTCGCCCATCGACAAAACTTCCGTTCACGCTTGGTCGCGCTACGTCCAGGGCCGCGATTACCTTGGGGCTCCGCTTACTGAGGGCACCGACTATGAAATCGTCCAGGACACTAGCGAAAAACCGCGCGCTAAGGTTGGCGCCATGGTAAATGAAATGCAGCCGCTGTTCTTCCAACCCGAAAAGTCCGGTTGGAATACTTTTGAACTTATTCGCGCCTTTGGCAATCGTGGCGAAAACGTTCCCGGCCTCAGCGCCAACACCGATGGCGCCTATTGCATCGGCACCGAGCGCAACGGTGAGGCCCATCTCTTCCAGATTCGCAACGGCCTCAACCCTGAAATTGCGACCATCCAATGGGAGATGCTCTCTCGAGCTGAATTCTCCATCGCCATCCCGCTGTACTCCGCCCTGATGACCGAGGTCAGCCCCTACTTCAGCGACCAGACCGTATCTTTCGACCACTGCGACGAAACAGACGTTGTAAACAACGAAGAGCCTGAGAACTCCATCAACTACGTCTTTATGGACATCAGCTCGCTTGCCTTCGAGAATCGTGCCACCCTCGGTGCTGGCGTCCATGCCTATCTTGACGCCCTCCAGAATGAGCTCATCGAGCAGAACAAGGAAGTTGACGCCGCCATGCTGGCCGAAACGACCACCGAGGGCCGCACTGCCCTAGCCAACAAGGCCGGCAAGGCTGCCACCGAGAACACCTACGTCAAGTGCAAGGCACTGCTCCAGGAGATGCGCGCCTATCAGAAGGCCGAAAACTTCGACCAGCCCTTCACCCCGAGCGACCTGAACACCGAGACCAATGGCCTCAAGGTGTCCATCACCTACGCCAAGGACGCTCTTGCCACCGACCCGGTAACCCCGGATCAGCCTGGCACTCCCGAGCAGCCTGGTACTCCTGAGCAGCCCGGTACCCCCGAGCAGCCCGCCAAGCCCGAGCAGCCCGCTAAGCCCGAGCAGCCCACCACCAAGCCCGAGAAGCCTGGCAAGTCGGACACCACGACCACGGTAACCACCAACAAGACGAACACCAAGGGCGGCCTGCCCACCACCGGTGATCGTTTTGATGGCCGCGTGGTGGCTGCATTCACCATCGCTGGCGTTGCCGTCATCTCCGCGGGCGGTTACTTCCTCTACCGTCGCAATAAGGAGTAACGTCTTAGCTGAGCGGGCAAGGCAGCGATGGCAGCCTCGCCCGCTCAGCCCGCTCTTTTGACCGGCGGGAAACCCGCCTGAAATCTTTTCAAAAAAGATTTCCCCGCACACACTTCGCTGTGCTATAGTGCAGCGCAACAGCAACTAGGTGCGACCGCGCCACGGCATCACGAAAGGAGCCACCAACATGAAGAACACGATGAAGTCTCTCAACAACTGGTGGTGGCGTGATGCGAATACGATCGGTCGACAGTGAGTCCCTCACGCCTGTTTTTGCGCTCTAGGTGATTGGAAGGCCTCCGGTTTCGACCGGGGGCCTTTTTCTATCTCGAGCCCGATCGCATTCGCATCACGCGCCTCCGCTTTTCTCTTGCACTCCCATTCCGAAAGGATTTTCACCATGTCTCAGAACACCACCGCCACCCAGCCCCGCACCGTCCAGACCGCCGACCGCGGCAAACTCGATGTCCGCGCCCTCGTCCTGCTCGCCATCCTGCTCGCCGCCGGCTTCATCCTCAACTTCACCGTCGGCAAGGCCATCTCGGGCATCTCGGGCGGCATGATCAGCCCCGAGTTCATCATCTCGGCCTTCTGCCTCACCATCCTGGTCGTTCGTCCCAACATCGGCCAGGCGCTCGTCATTGGCCTCATCTCGGCTGCCGTGATCCAGATCACCACCACTTCGCCGTTCGTCGATTTTGCCGCCGAGGGCATCGCCGCCATGCTCATGGCCGGCATCGTCAATGCCGCCGGCAAGAACGGTCAGGTCAAGCCCGCGATCGCCATTGTCGCAACCTTCCTGACCACCTTTGTCTCCGGCGTCATCTTCATGGTCATCAAGATGGCCATGCTCGGCGTGGTAGGCGAACTCGCCGCCGCCATGCTACCCGTCGTCGCCATGACCGCCGTCTTTAACGCCATTCTGGTCGGCGCCCTCTACTTGCCCATCCAGAAGGCCCTGAAGCTCAACTAACCCGTTCGACTTTACGAGCCACCCCATCTTGGCGTTCATTCGTCGCTCGCGTACCCCAAGTACGCTTCGCTCCTCTTTCGCGCCAACCTGGGGTCCCTCGTAAAGCCGCCTCCGTGCTTCACCACCAAAGACTGTCCCAAACGACTAGCTCTTGGGGACGTTCTTAAACGACTAGTCATTTAAGAACGTCCCCAATGACTATGAAAGGTATCTATGGAAACGATCATCAACGTCGACGATGTCTCGTTCTCCTATGGCACGCAGACCGAGCAGGCGCTCAGCCACATCTCGCTCAGTGTGAACAAGGGAGATTTCATCGGCATCATCGGACCCTCGGGCGCCGGCAAGTCCACGCTTGCCGCCTGTCTGTCGGGCGCCGTGCCCCACCACTACACCGGCACGTTCTTTGGGTCCGTCATGGTCGACGGCCACGACACCTGCGAAGTCTCGCTCACCGACGTGTCGCAAATCGTCGGCAGTGTGCTGCAGGATATCGACACGCAGATGGTCGCTTCGGTCGTCGAGGACGAGATGCTCTTTGGCCTCGAGAACTTTGGCGTTCCCCACGACCAGATCGAGCAGCGCGTGAGCGAAACTCTCGAGACCGTCGGCATCAGCGACCTGCGCGACCGCGAGATCGCCACCCTCTCGGGCGGACAGAAGCAAAAGGTAGCCATCGCCGCCATCCTCGCCATGCGTCCGCGCGTCTTGGTTCTCGACGAGCCCACCGCGGCACTCGACCCCGCCAGCTCCACGTTGGTCTTCGAGACGCTGCGTGAGGCAAACCGCGCACTTGGAATCACCATCGTCGTCGTTGAGCAAAAGGTCGCCCTGCTCTCGGAGTACTGCAACCGCGTGCTCGTGCTCAATCATGGCGAAATTGCGCTGCAGGGCGAGCCACACGAGGTCTTCGCGCATACCGACGAGCTCCGTGCCATCGGCGTCGACTGCCCTCGCGTCACGCGTATCTTCAATAGCCTCGAGGCCGATGGCCTGGTAAGCGGTACCCCCTGCTTGGATGTCGATGAGGCCGAGCGCATGATTTCGGGCATCGTCGACCCCGCACACGCGGCTATCGAAGCTCAGGCGCCCGCCGGTTCCCCGCATGCACCGTCGTTGCGCCCTCATGCCAAGGACGCCGAACCCGTACTCACCTTCGACCATGTTGAGTTTGCCTATCCCAATGGCGGCGCCGCCGTACACGACCTTAGCCTGACGCTCTATCCTGGCGAGCTCGTGGGCATCGTCGGCCAAAACGGTGCCGGCAAGACCACGCTCACCAAGCTGCTCACGGGCCTGCTCAAGCCCGCCTCGGGCAGCGTGCGCGTCACGGGACTGGATACCGCAGCCGTTCCCACGAGCCGCATTGCCCGCGAGGTCGCGACCCTCTTCCAAAACCCCGACCGTCAGATCTGCAAGGACACCGTGCTCGACGAGGTCGCCTTTGGCTTGGAACTGGGCGGCATGGACCGCGCCGAGGCCCTGCGTCGCGCCCAGCTGGTCATCGATCGCTTTGGCTTGCCGGCCGACGAGGCGCCCTTCTCGCTTTCGCGCGGCCAGCGACAAATGGTGGCGCTTGCCTCCGTCGTAGTGGTTGAGCCCAAGATCGTCGTGCTCGACGAGCCCACGAGCGGCCTTGACTACCGCGAGTGCATGACCGTCATGGAAACCGTGCGCACCATGGCCGAGCGCGGCTGCGCCGTTATCATGGTCTGCCACGACATGGAAGTTGTCTCCGACTTTGCCGAGCGCATCGTGGTAATGGCCGACGGCCGCATCCTCGACCGCGGCCGCACGCACGAGCTATTCTCGAACATCGATCTCACGCAGCGTGCCTACGTTGAGCCGCCCCAGGTCATCGAACTCTCGCGCCGTCTGGCATCTTCCGTCTCGCCCGCTTTTGCGCAGGTGAGCGAGGTCACCGATGTCGTTCGAATTACCAAGGAGATGGTCCACCGTGGTTAACGTCATCGACTACATGCCGGGCGATACGCTGCTGCATCGCCTGAACCCCGTCATCAAACTGGGCCTCGCCGCCGCCATCATCGTCGGCATCTTTTTGTCCGACACCTACGTGGCGCTGCTGGGCTTTTTGGCACTCACCCTTGCGCTGGGTGCCTACGCCGGCGTCGTCGACCGTCTGTTCTCGCTGCTCAAGTTGCTGATTCCGCTCGCGCTTATCATGCTGGTGCTCCAGCTGGCCTTTATGCGCGATGGCAACGTGGTGTGGGGTTTCATCACCGACACGGGCCTCATCACAGGATCGAAGGCCTGCCTGCGCCTGCTGGGTGTGGCGTTACCACTCATCCTCATGCTCATGGTGACCAAACTCAACGACCTTGCCAACGCCTGCGTCGAGGTGCTGCACGTGCCGTATCGCTATGCCTTCACCTTTACCACGGCGCTGCGCTTTGTGCCGGTGTTTGGTCAGGAGATGAACGCCATCATGGAGGCGCAGACCGCACGCGGCGTCGAGTATGACACCAAGAACCCCATCAAGAAGCTTAAGCTCATGCTGCCACTGTGTGTGCCACTGCTCATCTCGAGCGTGGGCAAGACCGATGCCACAGCCTTGGCGGCAGAACAGCGCGGCTTCTATCTGCGTACGCGCGCCAGCTCGTACAAGCGCTACCCCATCAAGGGCCTGGACATCGCCGTGCTAATCGTCAGCATCGCCCTCATCGCCATCGGCTTCCTGTTATAGTTCACCACCGACAGCAACAGCCCAACGCAAAAGGCCTCGGCTCGCACCAAACGAGCCGAGGCCTTTACTGTTTCACCAGATAAAACCTACCAAAATTAACCTGTCCCTTTTTGACAGGTCGGAAGCTAGAGGCGGTAGGGGGCGCCGCTGCGGATGATGGATTCGCGCACTAGGACATCCATGGCGTCGAGGGTGATCTCGGGCATCTCTCGGTACTTTTGCAGCACCGAGAGCTCGGTGCAGGCCAGAATGACGCGGTCGCAGCCGCTACGGGCGAACTCCCACATCACGCGGTCGAACTTATCCATATCGGGCTCACGTCCGGCCTTCACATCATCGTAGATAAGCGACATCACATCGTTCTGACGTTTCTCGCTGGGATAGACGACCTCAACACCCGCAGCCTTACATTCGCGGCCGTAGACACCCGCGCCCCCGGTTCCGTCGGTGCCCATAATGCCAATCTTGTGCACCGGCTCGGCCGGCATACTCAGGTTGGGGTCGAACTCGCACTCCCCCATCACCGCACCGGCCAGAGCATAGCGCACCGACTCACGCGGCATGTGGATAATCGGCACCTTCGTAAACGACTGGATCTGGTCGTAGAAGTAGTGCGACGTGTTGCAGGGAATGGCAATGTGCGCACAGCCCAGCGACTCGAGTGCCTGGGCACACTCTTTCATGGTCGCCAGCAGCTTGGCATGCTCGCCGGTCTTAATGGCCAACGTGCGGTCGGGCATGGTCGACTTGGAGAGCACCACCATGTCGATATGTTCCTGATCGCAGGCAGCAGCCGTATGACGCACCACCTGGTCGTAGTAATACGACGTGGCCTCGGCGCCCATGCCGCCGATAACTCCCAGCTTTTCCATCGCCGCCTCCTTGGTGACGCTTGCGCAATTGCGCGTATCATACCCGCGCCCGCCCGATGCAAACCGGACGGGCGCCGCGCTCATCTACTTGTAATACGTCTTGAACAGCTTAAAGTGGCGCAGCTTGGTGTGCCACATGCGCAGCCAGCGGTTAAAGACAAAGTCGCCCTTCATAAACGAAGGGTCGGCGCCCTTGCCTTCCTTGTCCAGGCGATGCACCTTAGCGCGCAGCTCGGGATCCTTGACGTACTTGTCGACGACGCCCATGGGGACGACCATCCACAGGGCCTCGTCCTGAGCCGTCACAAACTCCGGCTCAAACGGACGGTTGAACACATACTCGTCCACCACATACTTGGCAACGTTAAAGCCGCTGTTGGTAACGTAGTAGTTGCTGCGACCCTGGCGCGTGTTGAAATCGAAGAACTTAAACGAGCCGTCGCGCTCGTCGTACTTAACGTCAAAGTTGGAATAGCCCACAAAGTGAAGGTCCTCGAGCAGCTTGCGCACGCCGCCCATGAGTTCGTCGTTAGGCTCGGTAATGATACAGGCATGGTTGCCGACACCGTGGGGCTGATGCTCCTCGAGCAGCACATGGCCCAGGCACATCATGCGGACCTTACCGTTGCGGTCGGAATAGCTGGTGAGCACGCGCATGTACTCGTCGTTGCCGGGCACGCGATCCTGCAAGATCAGATCGTCGGTGTAGCCGCTGGCATACGAATCGCGAATGACCTGTTCCAGCTCGGCGCGGTCGGCAATCTCATAGGCCTTCTTCTGGCCCTCGAACTCATGCTGCCACCACATGATGCCGTCAGAAGGCTTCAGAATCATCGGGTAAGGAAAATCGATCTGGTCGAGCACTTCGGCAGGCGCCTCACCCTGAGCATTGAGCATCGCCTTGGTAAAGGTAAACGTGTGTGGATAGGGCACGCCATGCTTCTCGCACAGCTCGTAGAAGATCTCCTTCTTCTGGCACTGCTCGAGCATGCTGTAGGGCGCGTAGGGAGCGACGATGTTATCCGCCAGCTCATGAGCATCCTTGGCTTGAGCCACGAGAGCGACATAGTTGTCGCCGCAGCCCACAAGGACAATAGTCTTGTCGGCATGCGCTTGGGCAATGCCGTTGACGGTTTTGAGCATCACGGGCATGGTGTCGATATCCACGTTGGGCGTGTAGTCGATAATCTGGCTGCGGTACGCGGGACCCGTCTGATACTTGCCAAAGACCAGACTCTTGACCTGGTACTCCTCGTAGAAGGCGCGCGCCACCGAATAGGCGTTGATGTCGCCACCGAGCAGCACGGGAATGAACTCGCGCTCTGTAAATTGCAATGCCATGGAAACTTCCTATCATGAACTGCCCACACAACGGGCGATCTTTGCGCAATTGATTTATTCTAGCGTGCCAAGCCGCCGGCGCCCAAAGCTCCACCGTATCTATGGCAATCGACGTAATCGTCCAGCACGAAGGCCAGCACGAAGACGGCGCTCACCGTTGTATGACAACGGGCAATGAACCTACCATTGTTGTAGGATTCAGTGTATTGACATCCTCGAGCGAAAGGCGCGCACGTGCCCCAAGACCATCCGACCGATAATCCCATCCTCAATGCCGCGAGGCGCGAGCTGGCGAAACGTGCGAAAGCGACCGCTCCCCTGTGCACGGCAAACGACGCCTACAACGGACCCGCCCACATCGTCTCGATCAACACGTCGGTACACAAGGGCACTCGCAAGTCGCCCGTCGCCGATGGACGCGACACCGTTATAGAACAATTTGGCCTCGCCACCGATGCGCACGCCGGACATTGGCACCGTCAGGTTTCCTTTTTAGCCGCGGAGTCCATCCAGACGGCGCAGGCACGCGGGCTCGACGTACACGAGGGTGACTTTGGGGAGAACTTCACAACCCGGGGCATCAACCTGCTCTCGCTCCCTTTGGGCACACAGCTCAAGCTTGGAAGCGACGTGCTCGTCGAAATCAGCCAAATCGGCAAGGTCTGCCACACCCGTTGCGCCATCTACTATCTCGCCGGCGACTGCATCTTTCCCCACGAGGGCGTTTTCGGCGTGGTACTAAAGGGCGGAGAGGTCAACGCTGGTGACGAAATCCAGGTAGTCAAGCTCGGCGACGGCACCTGTTCGTTCACCCCCGCCGAGGCCCTCGAAGAGATTGAGCAGGCTCGCCAGAAGGGCACGCTGTAGTTATAAAACCCCACGTTGAGATGGCTTTTACAGCCCAAAACTCCTCTCAAACAGAGCTCTGTAACGTTAAAGTTGAACTCTATGGTTTCTCAACAATTCATCATAACTGCAGGTCAAAGCCAAAGCCTCAAGTTCAACTTGACCCTTTGGAACCTTTAAGGTTCAAGTTGAGGTCGAAAGCAGTAGTAGAATACCGTTCGAACCATAACCTACGATTGATTGCAGAGGGACTGGATGCAGCATTCGAATCATCGCACCGCAGCGTTCATTGCGTCGAAGCCGGCTCGTATCATCACGAGCGCCGTGCTCGCCGTTGCGCTGACGGCCACGCCGATGCTCTCCCCCGTTGCGGCGTATGCCGCCTCGCAGGCAACGCAGGACCAGCTTTCCGCAGCCCAGCAGAAGATCGAAGCCGCCACGAGCGCCTACAACGACGCCCGCACCAAACTCGATGACCTGCAAAAGCAGATTGACTCCAATGAGGCAAGCATCGAGGAAATCGAGGCCAAGCTTCCCGAGCAGCAGGCCAAGGCAAGCTCCGCCATGCGCGATCTGTACAAGTATCAGAAGGGCACCAATCCCATCGTGAGCTTCCTGGTCAACGCACAGAGCCTGGGTGAGTTCATCACGACCTGCAAATACACCAACCAGATCACGAGCTCGAGCGTCGACGAGATCGAACAGCTCAATAACATGCAAACCGAACTCGAGCAGAACAAGGCTGAGCTCCAGCAGGCCAAGTCTCAGCTTGAGGCAGAGCAGAAAAACGCCGAGGATGCGCTGGCACAGGCCCAGCAGCTCCGCAGCGAGGCACAGGCAAAAGCCGAGCAGGAAAATGCCGCCGAGCTTGCCAAGCTTGAGGCCGATAAGGCCGCTGCCGCCGAGAAGCTCTCGGGCGAGGGCGTAAGCGGCAGCAATTCCAGCAGCCAGGCCACCAACACCAACACCACCATCGACACCACGGTGAACAGCTCCAATACTGGTAGCTCCGATTACGATTCGTTCATTAATGAGTGGACAGGCCGCATCGACAATTATCTCGCCGGCTCCCCCATGGCAGGCCAGGGCTATAACTTTGCCGTCGCCGCTTGGAATACCGGTGTCGACCCCCGTTGGTCCCCCGCCATCGCCTGCATCGAGAGCACCAAGGGTGCTTATTGCGCCAATTCTTACAACGCCTGGGGCTGGAGTGCACGTGGCGGCGGTTGGCGCAGCTTTGGCAGCTGGAGCGAGGGCATCTCCGCTCACGTTGCCTATCTGGGCGCCAACTACGGCTCCACCCTTACCCCGGCAGCGGCCAAAAAGTACTGCCCGCCCACGTGGCAGGACTGGTACAACAAAGTCGCCGCTCAGATGAACCGCATCTAAGTGCAACTGCAAAGGGCCCCAATGGGGTCCTTTTCTTTTAGGTAGCGGAGGTATCGACGACGCCGGTCGCATTGGCAACCGCGACTATGACAATCATGCATAGGAGCAGCACACCCAATGCCTTGAGCCAGAGTTTCGCGAGTTTCTTGCCGCGATAGCTGTCGAGCAGTGCGAATCGCCGACGAAGACGGCGCTTATCGAGCAGTGCGAAATGCATAAGCACCATAAGGCCATCGACAAAGAAAAAATACTCGATTATGAGAAGCCACGTCGGGTAGCTTTGGTTTGCTCCGGTGGGGTGAAAGACGGCAAAGTGACTTCCGGCAAAGAACACAAGCAGCGAGAAGCAGACGAGCGTATTCCAAATGCGGCCCAGAGACTCCGGAACGCGAGAGAGCAGACCGCATGCAGCGGAGGCGGCAGGCCTAGGAGGCCCTGCGGGGTTCTGGAGCCCTTGGGGCGTCAACACCGTCTCCGAGGCCGGAGTTCGGACAGGCGGCGCAGGAGGCCGCACGGGGCGACTCAGATCGTATGCCGCGCGCGTCGCCCGTCCCAACGCTTCCGCGCTCGCAAAACGTTTGGTCGGGTCAAGCGCCATCGACATGCAGATGACATCGGCAAGTGGAGTGGGAATGCCGCGCGCCTCGCATTGCTCGCGCATGTCGAGCCCTGGTTTAGGGTCGACTCCCGTCAAGCAGAAGAACAACAGGGCGCCAAGTGCGTAGACGTCTCTGCGCACACTCGTCTGCCCAAACCCATACTGCTCGGGCGGCGCATAGGGTCGCGTGCCAAACTTGACGGTGTCGGCATCGGCGCCATCGCGCCATACGCGCGCGATCCCCAGGTCGATAATCACCAGCGATGAAAATGTCAGGCCGTCATCAGGCGTATAGTTGGCACCTGTCACGATGATATTCGACGGCTTGAGGTCACGATGGATCACCGGCGCCGACGTCTCCCCCGCCATTGCAAAACCGGCATGGAGCTCGCCCACGGCGTCGCAAAGGACAGGATACAATTCATGCGCATAATCGGGGGTGGCTCCCAGACGGTACACCAGCGCCCCGAGCGTCTCCCCTTCGATGTATTCCATAACCACGTTGAGCTCGTCGCCCACACGACGACAATCGACGATTCTGGGCAGGTGCTCAAAACGCCTGCCTGCCCGCTGAGCGGCAAACAGACGCTCGTATGCCCCGCCGATTTGAGCCGAAGCATCGATGCGTTTACGAACAAAGGGACCGAGCGAACCACCGCCGGTTCCTTCAAAGTACACGAGCTCGGTTGTTTCAACGGACGAGCGCTTAAGTACACGCTCCACGCGATAGCTGTCGTCGCGATCGAGCGACGCCAGGTGCTCGGCAAGCGCTGCGGTCAGCTCGTCATCGGAATATGTTGGGGTCTGAGTATCCATAGCCTCCATCATAGCGCAGGGCGCAGACACCCCATGGCATCTGCGCTCCGTTCGTTTGCATCGTTGTTCGGCAGCTCCGCCGGCTCAGATATCAGCCGCTAACTCACCGTCTCCTCGCCAAAGCGATACAGCTCCTCGTTGACCTTTTGGAGGCTGCACCCGCGATCGATGCAAAAGATGATAATCGCATCGCGGCGGTCCTTGCAGTTAAGGACGCTTACCCCGGCAGCCGTCAGCGCACGGTTAGTCTCTTTGAGCGTCAGCGCCATCGCAAAGGCAATCTGCAGCACCTTATTGCGGCTCGGATGCCGCGCACCGGTAAAAATCTGATAGCCAAAGGTCTCATTGAGATCGGCCATACGAACCACGCGCGAGCGCTCCAAGCCCTTTTCCTGCAGTAGCTGCTTCAGGTAGTTCGAAAGCGACGGGGCGGCAAAGTCGTGTTCTTTGATATAGCCATCGATGTTTGGCGCGTCGAGAAGCTCATTGAGTAACTCGTCAGTCAGCTTTTTATCGGGCATACGACTTCACCTCCCATACGGCGCAACGGTAGCGACATGCTAGGCCAACACCCAGCTTGCAGTGGCAGACTTATCAAACATGTTGGCAAAATACAGTGCCTTCTTGATATCGCCATCAAAGTAGATATTGCCCGCCACAGTGCCACCAGCGGCAAGGGTACCAGACTGTAGCTCATCGGAGCCCTCGCTGTAGTAACCCTGATTCTGCTGAGCGCCGTTGGCGTCCTCGCCCTTCCAGTCGTAGATGTTGTAATCTGCGCCCTCATCGCCATTGTTGACGTACGTGACGTGAATGCCCGTCATGGTCGAACCGTCATAATTTGTGAGGCCGGGCTGGACGGAATCGACAACGACGGAAAGACCGGCAGCCGTGGTCACCGTCGCACCAACCGCTAGGTCAGTCGTAGACTGCTCTTCCTTCTTCGCCTCTTCCTTCTTGTCGCCATCGCCAGCGTCCTCGGTGACGGTCGCCTTATCGCTACCACAACCGGTAAGAAGACCGGCGTCCCCAAGGCGACGGTGGCGAATGCGCCCAGTGCAGCGCGACGGCTCAGCAGCACTTCGTTTTCAAGCTTTTTCATCATGCATCCTTCCTACAATCCGGCTACCGTGCCGGCACACAGCACATCGTAGGAAGGATTAAACTTGAATTCATTAGCTGAGAGCTAAGGCTGCGGTAAACGGCCAATGCAGTTATCCAAATGCCGAGCAAACGCACTTTGCGCAACCGTCTGCTGGCAGTGCATCAACCCACCGTGACGGATTCCCCGGTAAAGGTGCTCACAAGCAACAGGATAAAGAAGGCCAAATAGCTGATGCTCAGCAGGTAGGCGATGACCAAAAAGGCAATCCATCCTACATTGGTCTTACCGTCGGCGCGGCGCTGCTCACGACTGCGATAAAGCCAAATCGTCACGCCGATAGCAGTGATAAACAGTACGAGCGCCGCCGTAGCCAGCCCAGCAAGCACAAACATCACGCCAATGCCCACAGCGATGACCGGAAGCAGCAGCAAACCGCACCCGCATCCACCCGGACTATATACGGCAGATTGTCGGCGTCGCCTCATCGCCGCGCCACCCCCATCATCTTTGAGCACTACAGTGCGATAGCCTGCTGAACAGGAACGATCTTGTCGAGTTCCGGTTCGATCCGCCTTTTCTCGGCCTCAAGGTCAAACGCCACCTGAGCGCGCAGCCAATAACCATCCGTCAGGCCAAAATAACGGCAAAGACGGAGGTCGGTGTCGGCCGTCACGCGACGTTTTCCCAAGACAATCTGCCCGATACGCTGAGACGGAATCCCAGTCTCTTTCGCAAGGCGATATTGAGAAATGCCCATGGGAACAAGAAACTCCTCTTTGAGAAGCTCACCAGGAGTCACTGGCGACAGCAAATCGGACGAGGTCTCATCACTTGTGATAATCGACGATTTCGACATTCCAAGCCATCTCCTGTCTCCACTCAAAACAGACCCGATAGCGCTCGTTAACACGGATGCTATATTGACCGGCACGATCGCCCTTCAAAGCTTCCAGGCGATTGCCCGGCGGAACGCGAAGATCATCAAGCGAAGCACAAACCTGCAGTTGGCGAATCTTCCTCAACGCAACACGCTCAAAGGGCACGAACCTCCTGACCCGCACACCCATGGCAAAGCGTTCGGTATCCTCATCTTCATACGATGCAATCATAGTATCGCCTTACGTTAGTAACGTCAAACGTTTCTATAGACTTACATCTCTATTATAGCGTACATTTGTTCGTATTTTCTAGAGCAGGTATCCTTCGCCAATTAACCAAGCAGAAGCAATCGTTTGTAGACATCGAGGCCTTTGAGCAGAATTTCCTCGTCAAAGAGCATGGTATCGGTATGCAGAGCGCTCGTGGCATAGGCGGGACAGCCATCCGGATCACTCGGGTTTTCTTGACCCTCCGGCACGCCCGTGCCCAGCAAGAAGAACACGCCCGGCAGATGGCGCTGATAGAACGCGAAATCCTCGGCGATTAGCAGCGGCTCGTCCACAAGTTGCAACTCGGACAAGGCAGGCGCAATGCAGGCAAACAACTCAGGGTCGTTATCGACCGGTGGATAGCCCTCGGCAAAGTCAAGATCATACGTGCAGCCCGTTGCGGTGCACGCCTCGTCGAGCACACGGCGTACGCCTTCGCGCGCACGGTCGAACATGTCGTCCGTAAACACACGTAGGCTGCCGGCAACATGGGCCTCCCCCGCCACCGCGTTGCAAACGGTGCCAGCCTGCAGCAGGCCAAACTTGCCGATACAGGGCTCGTCGGTGCCCAGCTCGTCCATCAGCTCGCGCTCGGCAACCAAAAACTTAGCTGCCGCCAACGCGGCATCGTGCGACTCCCCAACCGGCACACCATAGGTCTTAGCAATGTGGATGCTCGTACCGTGAATATGGATATGCGTCTCGCTCGAACGCGCCAGCAGCGGACCGGAACAACTCGCCAACGTGCCGGCAGGCAGATCGGGCCACACATGGAAGCCAAAAATGCGGTCGGCCCCATAGCGCTCGAACACACCACTCTCGCATACCGTCTTGGCACCACCGGTCGTTTCCTCGGCCGGCTGGAACACAAAAAGAACGTTGCGCCTAATGGCGCCCGGCTGTTCGCGAATCGTACGGTCGACATACGTCGCGGCGGCAAGCGCCATGGCCATGTGTCCGTCATGTCCGCAAGCGTGCATCTTGCCGGGATGGGTCGAGGCAAAGGCTGCTCCCGTCGCCTCCGCGATGGGCAGCGCGTCCATATCGGCGCGAATCGCCGTGGCATGCGCGGCATCAACGCCGGCGTCGAAGAAAGCACAGACGCAGCTGGGGCACGGATGGGTCACTTCGCAGGTGAGCGGTGCCAGCACGCCCTCGATATAGGCAATGGTTTGCGGAAGATCGAAATCGAGCTCCGGAATGCGATGGAGATCGCGGCGGTAGCGACGGAGTTCTTGGAGCTCGGTCATAGAGGATCCCTTCGTGAGGCACATCTGTTGCAACTTATTGTGATACAGGATTGTGGCGCACATGTTTCCAGCATATCCCTGCATTTTTTAAACGTTATATACGAATACTCTTGTTTGGTAAAGTGCAACGTGGTAGGGTCGTTACCACTTGATAGAGGCGCGGGCACGAAGAACCGCGGGCGAGCCGGCAGGCTTTGACCCCGTGGGGAGGCGAAACCCGCCGAACTGGGCTTTTCGGGCACGAACAACCTGGTGGGCCTGTGGGAAACACCCACAGGACTGTCTGCAGCAATGCGGGAGCGCTATCCGGACATTGGGTCCACGCTATGCGGATTCGATGCGCAGATGGCGCCGTCTGGATAGCGAGGTTTACGGGACATGGCATTGACCCCCAACGAGGCATATGCGGCCAAGCAGCCGTTTGTGGACAAGGAGACACTCGAGCATATCGTCGAGCAGTTCCCCACGCCGTTTCATCTATACGACGAGGCGGGCATCCGCCGCAACATGCAAGAAGTGCGCGACGCCTTTGCATGGAACCCGGGCTTTAAGGAATACTTTGCCGTCAAGGCCAACCCCAACCCGGCGCTCATCTCCATTCTCAACGAATACGGCTGCGGCTGCGATTGCTCGAGCTATACCGAGCTCATGATCGCCCGCTCGCTGGGTATCACGGGACACGACATCATGTTCTCGTCCAACGATACGCCGGCTGCCGACTTTGAGCTCGCCGACAAGCTGGGTGCCATCGTCAACTTTGACGACATCAGCCACATCGAGTTCTTTGAGCGTGTTGCGGGGCCCATCCCCAAAACGGTCAGCTGCCGCTTTAATCCAGGCGGCCTGTTCCAGCTCTCCAACGGCATCATGGACAACCCAGGCGACTCCAAATATGGCATGACCACCGAGCAGCTCTTCGAGGCCTTCCGCATGCTCAAAGCCAAGGGCGCCGAGGACTTTGGCATCCACGCATTCCTTGCCAGCAACACCGTCACCAACGACTACTACCCCAAGCTCGCGCGTATCCTCTTTGAGCTTGCCGTACGCCTGGAGCGCGAGACCGGCGCACACGTCGCCTTCATCAATCTGTCCGGCGGCGTCGGCATCCCCTACCTGCCCGAGCAGCAGGCCAACAACATTCGCGCCATCGGCGAGGGAGTACACGCGGCATACGACGAGATCCTGGTTCCCGCCGGCATGGGCGATGTGGCCATCTGCACTGAGATGGGCCGCTTTATGATGGGCCCCTACGGCTGCCTGGTCACCAAGGCTATCCACGAGAAGCAGATCTACAAGGACTATATCGGTGTCGATGCAAGCGCCGTCGATTTGATTCGCCCTGCCATGTATGGCGCCTACCACCACATTACGGTGATGGGTCAGCCGGGCGGCGCCGACAAGGCCACGGCGCCCGTCACGAACACCTATGACATCACGGGCAACCTATGCGAGAACAACGACAAGTTCGCTATCGATCGCAAGCTGCCGCATATCGACATGGGTGACCTGCTTGTAATCCACGATACCGGTGCGCATGGCTACTCCATGGGCTACAACTACAACGGACGGCTGCGCTCGGCCGAGGTCCTGCTGCGCCCCGATGGCGCGGCCGACCTCATCCGCCGCGCCGAGCGCCCGGGCGATTACTTTGCCACGCTCGACGTGCTGCCGTGTGGCCGAGAGCTGCTGGCCAAGTCGCGCGCCGAAAGTGCCCGCCGTCGCGCCGAAGACGAGCGCCTGGCAGTCGCAGCTCAATGGAACAAACGCATCCAGATCGCGGAGGCGAAGGAGAAGAACATGGACATCCGCAATCTCGAGGGCTCAATCGTCGCCCTGGTTACGCCGTTTAAAAAGGACGGCAGTGTCGACTTCGACGCGCTCGAGCGCCTTATCGATTTCCACTTGCAAAATGGCACCGACGCCATTCTCACCCTGGGCACCACCGGCGAGAGCGCCACGATGACCGATGACGAGGACAACTCCGTCGTCGCCGCCGTGGTCAAGCATGTTGCAGGACGCGTCCCCGTCATCGCCGGCTCGGGCTCCAACTCCACGCAGACCATGCTCACCAAGTCGCTTACTTACCAGGGCTTGGGAGCCGACGGCCTGCTGCTCATTACCCCCTACTACAACAAGTCCAACGAAGAGGGTATCTATCAGCACTTTAAGACCGTCGCCGATGCCGTTGACATCCCCTGCATCCTGTACAACATCCCCGGCCGCTGCGGCTGCGGTATCAGCGAGCGCAACGTAGAGCGCCTAGCCGCGCACCCCAACATCATGGGCATCAAGGAGGCCTCGGGCAACGTCGCCTACGCGGCCAAGATCGCCCACCTGCTGTCCGATGACTTCCGCATGTACTCGGGCGAGGATGCACTCACCGTGCCGCTCATGAGCCTGGGCGCTTCGGGCACCATCAGCGTGTGGGCAGACGTTCAGCCGCAGCTCGTACATGACATGTGCCGCGCCTATTTGGACGGTGACGTGGCACGTGCCCGCGATATCCAGATTGCCGGCCAGCCGCTCATCAATGCCCTCTTTAGCGAGGTCAACCCCATCCCCGTCAAAGAGGCGCTCGCTCAGATGGGTATGATCGAGGCAAACTACCGCATGCCGCTGTGCCCCATGGCAGACGACACGCGCTCCGCACTTACCGATGCTCTGAAGGGAGCTGGTCTGCTTGATTAAGACCGTCATTATGGGAACGGGCCGCATGGGCTCGCTCATCCGCACTACCGCCGAGGGCATTGTCGACGCCGCCGGTCAGCCCGTTTTTGATATCGTGGCCCAGATTGGCTTCGATTTGAGCGAGCTCGAGAACGCACCGGCTGCCGATGTGATTATCGACTTCTCGAACGTCGTGACCTTCGATGCCGTCGTCGCCTATGTCGAGCGCACGGGCGCCGCACTCGTTTCCGGCACCACGGGCTATTCACCTGAGCAGATGGACCGCCTGCGTGAGCTGGGCCAGAACACCCGCGTTATGCACTCGGGCAATTACTCCATCGGCATCGCAGCCCTGCGTCATCTAGTGGCCCAGGCCACACGCGAGCTGCCCGGCTTTGACTGCGAGATCGTCGAGACGCACCACAACCAAAAGGTCGACGCCCCGAGCGGCACCGCCAAGCTACTGCTCGACGCCGTCGTCGAAGCTGAACCTGAGGCAGGCTACCACCCCGTCTATGGCCGCGAGGGCATGTGCGGCGCGCGTGGCCCCAAGGAGATCGGAATGCACTCGCTGCGCGGCGGCACCGTAGCTGGCGTACACGATGTGGGTTTCTTTGGCCAGGACGAGGAAGTCACGCTCACCCACCGCGCCACGAGCCGTCAGATCTTTGTCAACGGCGCCCTGGCAGCCGCGCAGAAGCTCGTCGTCCGCGAACCCGGCTTCTATACGTTCGACCAGGTCATGTTTGCCTAACCAGGTATCAACCGAATCCACCCAAAGGAGAGATAGCAAATGAGCAACGCAGCCGAGATGGATGCACAGGAGATTATCAACTACATCGCCACCGCGCCCAAAAAGACGCCCGTCAAGCTGTACGTGCGCGAGAAGCCGGGCATGAAGGTTGCCTGGGGCGACGCACATGTCTACGGCGGTCGTCGTGGCAAGACCGTCTTTGGCGACTGGGATGAGCTTAAGGCCATCCTGGACGCCAACGCCGACTCCATCGATTACTACGACGTTGAAAACGATTGCCGCAACTCCGCCGTGCCCATGCTCGACCTTAAGGGCATCAACGCCCGCATCGAGCCGGGCGCGATCATCCGCGACCGCGTCGAGATTGGCGACCGTGCCGTCATCATGATGGGCGCCATCATCAACATCGGCTCCGTTATCGGCGAGGGTTCCATGATCGATATGGGCGCCGTGCTGGGCGGTCGCGCCACCGTGGGTAAGAACTGCCACATCGGCGCCGGCACCGTGTTGGCGGGCGTCGTGGAGCCCGCCAGCGCCACGCCCGTCATCGTCGAGGACGATGTCATGATCGGCGCCAACGCCGTGGTCTTGGAGGGCGTGCGCGTGGGCAAGGGCGCCGTCGTGGCTGCCGGTGCCGTGTGCGTCGAGGACGTCCCCGCCGGCGCCGTCGTGGCCGGCGTTCCCGCCCGCGTCATCAAGATGCGCGACGAGAAGACCGACAGCAAGACCGGCCTGGAAGAGGGCCTGCGCCAGCTGTAGAAGTTACGCGGTTTTACCAAACCGCGTAACGGCTCGACGCTGCAAACGCCCCTAAGCGGCAATCTGACGTTCAATCGTCGGTCGCGTACCGAAGTACGCTTCCCTCCTCTTTCACGTCACCTTGCTCGCCTAAGGGCGTTTTCGCTGACGTATGCTCAACCTGCGGCGCAATGTCAGCAACCAAGCCGAAAACAAAAAAGGCCGAAGTCCCAAATGAACTGCGTCCCAAATCTTGGACGCCCTAAATAGCGACTAGGCCGCGAGGGCCTGATTCCGGAACTCCTCCGGGGTCAGGCCCTTCAATCTTACCTGCCTCCGGCTCGTGTTCCAGTGGACTATGTATTCCTCCAGGTCG
>RQAP01000046.1 GCA_008671135.1 Collinsella aerofaciens | reverse complement strand
GTCCGCAGCCACACTCGGGCACTTGGAACGGGGGAAACGGCGGTCGACGAAACTGGAGAGGAGGTATTACGAGCTCCTGTGCGAATTGGAGAGAACGCTCGCGCAAACTGCCTCTTGACAACTTATAGGAGCGTCGGTTTTGTTTTTGTAAATTCCGGGATGGTCGAGGGTGGCCGGTTTAACGTAGTAGATGGCCACGTTTCGTGGCAGGCGGTCCGACCCAAGGCACAAGGCGGTCAACCTCGAATGGCCATTCTCGAAGTTGCGGTGGAATACGGACTGAATTGGCCCCTTAAAGGCAAAAACACTCCGTATTTCACCGCAACTTATAGGGAGATAGGCCTTAGAGGCGGGCGAGGTCGTAGGCTTGGGCAGCTGCCTCGCCAGCGCAGATGAGGTTGGTTGTGGCTTCTTGCGCACCGAGCGCCTGGTCGAGAGGCATGGGCTTGCGGCAAATCGGCAAAACCAAGTCAATACCCTGCTCATACACCGCATCCAGGTTGACGGCGCGCCCGCCCACGACGGCGACCACCGGCTTGCCATATCGCTTGGCGCGACGCGCCACGCCCACCGGCGCCTTTCCAGCGGCGGACTGCTCATCCATATTGCCCTCGCCCGTTATGACCAGGTCGACATCGCGCACGCGCTCGTCAAACCCCACGAGATCGAGCACCGTCTCCACGCCCGAACGCAACTCGGCGCCAAGTGCCAACAACGCGGCGCCCAGGCCGCCTGCGGCACCGGCACCGGGCACGCCGAGCACCGAGCCAAATGTCCGCGCGCCCTCGGGCACGCGCAGCAACCCCTGAGCCCGCACCCCGGTAATCGCCGCATCGAGCAGGCGGCCGTAGCCGACCATCCAGCTGTCGTACCTGCTCAGCGCCGCGGCGTCATCCGTCGGTAGGCCCTTCTGCCCGCCAAACACCGCCAGTGCGCCTCGACGCCCCACGAGCGGATTCTCGACATCGGAAAGCACGACAACGCGCGCACCGCTCAGTGCCCGAAGCGCCGGTGCCAAATCGATACTCGTCACGTGTTCAAGTCCTGCGAGACCGGGAGCGATATTGCGGCCACACTCATCGACAAGGTGGGCGCCCAGCGCCTGCAGCATACCGGCGCCACCATCGTTGGTGGCGCTGCCGCCCAAGCCAATATAGATAGTCTTTGCCCCGGCACGAACCGCACGGAGCATCAGCTCGCCCACGCCATAGGTTGTGGCCGCCAACGCCGTCGACTCCGTGCAAGGCGAATACCCAATTCCGGCCGCCTCGGCCATCTCGATGACCGCGGACTTGCGCTCGACATCAACCAGCATCCGGGCAGACACGCGGTCGCCCAAGGGACCTGCCACCTCGCAGGTCACAATCTCACCGCCGCACGCGGCAACGGCATCGAGCGTTCCCTCGCCACCATCTGCCAGCGGCAATGCGCGCACCTCGGCATCGGGCCAAACGCGGCGCACGCCTTCGGCTACCGCCGCCTCCGCCTGCGCGCTCGAAACGCTGCCCTTAAAGGAGTCGATCGCCAACAGCACACGGCGGGGTCGGCGGCACGCAGGACCAAAGTCAACCGCCGTGCCAGCATCCTCACCGGCACCTGCAAGCGCTGCGGCGTGAGCGGCGTGTGCTTCAAGATCGGCCCCACAACCGCAATCAGCGCCGCCCGCTCCGCGCAGACCGCCAAAATAGCTACTCAGCAGCTCGCGGCATTCATCCGCCAGGACCCCAGCCGTCACGTTAAACCGATGATTCAGGCGCGAATCGGCATTCAGGTCATACAGCGAACCCAACGCGCCCGCCTTGGCATCACTCGCGCCATACACGCAGCGTCCCACGCGCGCGTTGACCATAAGACCCGCGCACATGCAGCAGGGTTCCAACGTCACATAGACCGTACAGTCGGAAAGGCGCCAGCGGCCAAGCGCCTGGGCAGCGGCGCACACGGCCGCAAACTCGGCATGAGCCGAAGGATCCTGGTCGAGCTCGCGCCGATTGTGCGCCCGCGCGACGATCTCGCCGTCGCGCACCACCACAGCGCCAATGGGCACTTCGCCCACTGCCGCGGCGGCGCGCGCCACCGCCAGCGCCTCGCGCATGAACTTCTCGTCGATTTCGGTGATCGTCATCGTTCGCCTTCCCTGTTGCAAATTCAAAACGATGCTATCATTACGACTCACGGAGAGATGGCAGAGCGGTTGAATGCGGCGGTCTTGAAAACCGTTGAGCGCGAGAGCGTTCCGGGGGTTCGAATCCCCCTCTCTCCGCCACTCCTAGTGATGCACCGGTGTCATGGTCCGCTCAAACAGTGCATCGACCACGTCGGCTATCTCAGGTCGACGCTCAAGATCGTGGCCTGATTCCCACCATATCGTGAAAAGTCGAATAATACCGCCGGCGACAAACTCAGACGTCGTCTCGAGTGACACGGGGGCCAGGGCATCCTCGGCAAGCACGTTCATCACACGCTCGCGGATGGAGCGGGCAATGCGGTCGCAAATAACGTTGGTCAACATGCCCGACATGCTGCTCGCCAAAATGTTATCCATGAGCCGCTCGTGCGCCAGAATCAAATCCATGGCATCGTCCAAAATCGCGTGCCGAAGCGCGCGCACGTCCTCGGCAGATACCGCGCCGGCCTCATCGGGCTGTTTTTGCGGCAAGCCCGACATGAGCTCATCGATATAAAAGGCAAAGTAATCGTTCTTGTCGCGAAAGTGCTTGTAGAACGTCGTGCGGCGAATCATGGCGCGGTCGCACAGCATGGCAACCGTCAGGTCCTCAAAACGATGCTCCTCGAGAAGCTCGGTAAAGGCATCGAACAGGGCGCGGTAGGTTTTCTTGATGCGAAGGTCCACTGGTATCGCCATCCTCAGGGCAAAGACAACACTCGTCAATCTGTCGCATATCTTACACCTGTACCTCGCGCGCTTTGCCCCGGTGCCGACCCCGACGAAAACACAACGCTTACCGGAAAGTTCGGCACGACAAAACGTTGCGGGTATACTAGTAGCGTTATACCAACGGCAGCTGGCGCATGCCGCCGCGGCCATTCGAAACGGAGACATCATGCTTCCCGTCATCATCGGCATCGTTGTTGTCATTGTGATTGCCTGCGCCATCGCCGGCATCTACAACAACATGGTCACCAAGCGTAACCGCATCGATAACGCCTGGCAGAACATCGATACGCAGCTGCAGCGTCGCAACGACCTGATCCCCAACCTGGTCGAGACCGTCAAGGGCTACGCCAAGCACGAGCAGGAGACGCTCTCCGCCGTGATCAGCGCGCGTAACACCGCCGTCAAGGCCACCACGCCCGAAGCCAAGATGGAAGCCGACAACGTGCTGACCGGTGCGCTGCGCCAGCTCTTCGCCGTAGCCGAGGCCTATCCCGATCTTAAGGCAAACACCAACTTTACGCAGCTGCAGGCATCGCTCGAGGATACCGAGAACAAGATTAGCTATGCACGCCAGAGCTACAACGACTGCGTGCTCAGCTACAACAACGCCATTCAAACGTTCCCGGCTGTCATCTTTGCCGGCATCTTCCAGTTTAAGGAGCGCCAGGGCTTCGAGGCCGCCGAAGCAGCCCGCCAGGCCCCGACCGTCAAGTTCTAGTAGTTTGACAGCGCATCCTTAATCGGCCAAATGCATAAACTGCCCCGTCGAATGCATACTTCGACGGGGCAGTTTCCTTTTTCGCGAAGGTCCCCCTCTAAGCGCCGTGCATTTTTAGGAGTATTCAACATAACCAAGAGCTTCGGACGCCACGATAAATGCCAAAGACCGCGAATATCCCTGCAAATCAAACGCTGTCAGCCCATAACCCCGCCCATCATTCGTAGAAAACATCGAGAACTCCCGATTTTTTGCCCGAAGCCGGTATGCAGGGGCCTTCGATTGCAGAATACTCGCAAAAATGCACGTCGCCACCACCCCCACATGGCGCGAACCAAAACAAAAGCGCGGCCTAAAAGGCCGCGCACCATCTTTAATTCAGATTAATTATTGTTCGTTGTGACAACGCCGAACCCGCAGGGCGGAGAGCAAGTTCCCTCCCGGCGCACTCCGCAGGACGAAAGAGGCCCTCGCCGCACGAAGTGCGCAGCGAGGGCTTCTTGCATGTCCGAGGACGCGCCGGGAGGGAACTTGCTCTCCGCCCGGACAGGAAAGGCTAATTATGCGACGGTGTAAACCCAGTTGTGCTTATCCTCGACAGCACCGGACTGGATGCCCGTCAGGGTCTCGCGGAGCTTCTTCATCACGGGACCGATCTCGGTGTAGCCAGCCGGGAAGGTCACAGTCTCGTCGGCACCGTAAACCTTGTTGTCGATCTCGCCGACCGGGGAGATGACGGCAGCGGTGCCGCACAGGCCGCACTCCACAAAAGTGCCGGCCTTGACCTCTGCCCACTCGACGGGGCGCTGATCGACGGTCATGCCCAGGTCCTGAGCAACCTGGACGAGCGAACGACGGGTGATGGAAGGCAGGATGGAGTCGGTGTGCGACTGCGGAACGACGAGCGTGCCGTCCTCCTTCACGAACAGGACGTTGGCGCCACCGGTCTCCTCGACATAGGTGCGGGACTCGGAGTCGAGATACAGGTTCTCGGCATAACCCTCGCGGTGAGCCTCCATCGTGGGCTTAAGGGACATGGCGTAGTTGAGGCCGGCCTTGATGTTACCGGTGCCGTGCGGTGCGGCGCGGTCGTACTCGGAAACGCGCAGCTTGACGGGCTTAAGGCCACCCTTAAAGTACGGACCGACCGGGGTCACGAGAATGCGGAACGTGTACTCAGGAGCGGGAGCCACGCCGATCACGTCACCGGAGCCGATCATAAACGGACGCACGTACAGGGTCGCACCGGAGCCGAAAGGCGGAACCCAGGCGGCGTTGGCAGAAACGACCTGCTTGACGGCCTCAACGAACTTGTCCTTGGGGAACGGGGGCATCTCCAGACGCTGAGCGGAGTTGTACATACGCTCGGCGTTCATGTCGGGACGGAAGCAAACGATGCTGCCGTCCTCGGCGGTGTAGGCCTTCAGGCCCTCAAAGACCTCCTGGCAGTAATGGAAGATGCCACCGCACTCGGAGACGTGCAGGGTGTGGTCGGTGGTCAGGCCGCCCTCGTCCCACTCGCCATCCTTCCAATGAGCCTCGTAGCTGTAGTCGGTCTTCATGTAGCCAAAGCCGAGGCTACCCCAATCGATATCCTTCTTCTCGACAGTCATATGTCGCTCCTTACATACACAGTTGCATACTCGCGAACTCGCACGCAAGGACCGAGGCCGACCGCGTCGCAACGTCGCACGCCCGGAGCGTAGAGCCGGACGGGACACGCGGGCAACACCAAAGCCCATGGCACGTCGATTCGCATGCACGAGATTGTACTCCCCGCACGCGTCTGATAAAACGCTTTTCTTTAACTAAGTAAAGTATTTTCATTTGAACGAAGCTAAAGAGGCCCGCCACCGTAAGCGGTGACGGGCCTCAACGACACAGTTTGTGCGCTGCCTCGAGCTACGCGTTCTATTTGCCCAGCTTGGCCTTAACCAGGCCGACCACGGTCGGGATGATCGACACGGCAACGATGCCGACAATCAGCAGCTCAAAGTGCTCCTGCACAAAGGGGATGCCACCAAAGAAGTAGCCCAGTAGTGTAAAGAGCGTTGACCAGGTAATGCCACCCAGCACGTTGTAGATGACAAAGTTGCGCCAGTGCATGCCGCCCATGCCGGCGATGAAGGGCACAAAGGTGCGGATAAACGGGAAGAAGCGGCCCAGGAAGATGGCCAGGTGGCCCCATTTATCGAGAAACGCCTCGGACTTCTCGATGCGCTCGGGCGTCATGGCCTTGACCTTGCCCGAAGCGATAATCTTTTTTCCAAAGAAGTGACCGATCATAAAGTTGCACTGGTCGCCCAGGATGGCAGCAGCCCATGCGACGGCCAGCAGGGCCACGATGTTAAAGCCACCGTTATGGGCAAAGAAGCCCGAAGCAAACAGTAGTGAATCGCCAGGGAGAAACGGGAAGAACACCACGCCTGTCTCAATGAAGATAATGAGGAACACGCAGCCGTAGGCCATAAGTGGGCCGGCGGCGATCCAGCTGGCAATCGCGGTGCGCGGGTCTTTGAGCAGCTCGGCGATAAAATTGATGAAACCCATGAAGTAAAACCTCTCAGTTGTGGGCGCGGATACGTCCAAGTTGACCAGTATACGGTTGCGGCGCCCCCTCGTGCGCAACCCCACAAAAGCATGACTCCATTACCAGCAAGTTTGCATAACTGACACCTGTCGTGCAAAGCCGCCAAGATTATTCTTCCTAATCCCTAGCGAATCGCTATACTTTACTGAATCGCATTGCCATGGCACTAAGGGAGGGCGGCCGGTGAGCTTTATCAATACCATTCGCGAGGACATCAAGACCGTCCAGGCGCAGGACCCCGCCGCGCAAAACGGTCTAGTCATCTTCCTTTCCTATCCCGGCCTGCACGCCAAGTGGAACCACGTGCCCGAGCACTGGCTCTGGGAGCACGGTCATCGTTCGCTCGCCCGCGTGCTCTCGCAAATCACCCGTCACATCACCGGCGTCGAGATTCATCCCGCCGCACAGATCGGCAAACATTTCTTTATCGACCACGCCATGGGCGTCGTCATCGGCGAAACCACCATCGTGGGCGACAACTGCGTGCTCTACCAGGGCGTCACGCTTGGCGGCACCGGCAACGAGACCGGCAAGCGCCACCCCACCCTGGGCAACAACGTCACCGTGGGCACGGGCGCCAAGGTGCTCGGCAACATCCGCATCGGCAACAACGTCAAGATCGGCGGCAACTCGGTCGTCGTCAAGGACGTGCCCGACAACTGCACCGTCGTGGGCGTGCCGGGACGCATCATCAAGCGCAACGGCTGCCGCGTGTTCGAGGAGAGCTTCGATGCCAAGCAGCATCGCGAGTACATGCCCGACGATGCCGCCGAGCAGTCCGCGCTCAACCGCCATGGCATCACCGAGAATGCCCGCCGCGTCAAGGAACTCGAGCGAGAGGCGGCCGAGCTTAAGGCCCTCGTTGCCAAACTTGTGGACGAACGTTAGAAGCGGACGGCCACCGACGACTTTAACGCCAGCGCAAAGGCGCGCCAGGGAATACATCCCCGGCGCGCCTTATTTCCGATGTGACAAAGGGGCTGTCCCTTTGTCACATTATGCGAACTGGCTCAGATAGAGGTCGGCGTAAGCACCCTCGGCAGCCAGTAGCTCCTTATGCGTGCCCTGCTCGATAATGTTGCCATGATCCATGACCAAGATCAGGTCGGCATCCACGATCGTCGACAGGCGGTGCGCGATCACAAAGCTGGTGCGCCCGCGCATGAGCGCGTCCATGGCGCGGCCGATGGCAAGCTCGGTGCGCGTGTCCACGCTTGATGTCGCCTCGTCCAGGATGAGAATCGCCGGGTTGTTGAGCAGCACGCGCGCAATGGTCAGCAGCTGGCGCTGGCCCTGGCTAATGCTCTCGGCATCGTTGGCCACCCGTGTGTCATAACCCTGCGGCATGGTGCGCACAAAGAAGTCGACCTGCGCGGCGCGGGCGGCCGCGACAATCTCCTCGCGCGTCGCCTCGGGACAGCCATAGGCGATGTTCTCGGCAATCGTGCCATCGAACAGCCAAGCGTCCTGCAGCACCATGCCAAACTGTTGGCGAAGCTCGCCACGATCCATGCGGCTCGTGTCCACGCCGTCGAGCGTAATGCGGCCGCCGTCAATCTCGTAGAAGCGCATGAGCAGGTTGATGAGCGTGGTCTTGCCCGCGCCCGTGGTTCCCACCACCGCAATCTTCTGACCCGGCTCGGCAGTAAACGACACGTCGCGCATAAGCGGCTTGTCGGGCGCATAACCAAAGCGCACGTGCTCAAAAGCGACGCGGCCCTCCACCTTGCCCGGCAGCTTGGCGGCCTCGCCCGGCAACGGATCGGCTTCCATCTCGGACTCATCGAGCAGGTCGAACACGCGCTCCGCACTCGCCAGCGCGCTCTGCAGCGAGTTAAAGGTAAACGACAGCTGCGTCATGGGTTCGGACGCCTCGTAGATAAACTGGAAGAACGCCTGGAACACGCCGACGGTCATGTGGCCGGCGACCAGCATGCTACAGCCCACCAGCGCGATCACGATCTGCGCCAAACGGCCGATAAAGCGCACCGCAGGGCCGACGGCATTGATCATAAAGTCGGCCTTGGTACTCACGCGCGCTAACTCCCTCGAGGCCTCATGCACTTCGGCAGAACTCTGACGCTCGCGGTTAAACGCGCGAATCACCAGACGACCCGAATAGCCTTCCTCGACCGCACTCGTAATCTTGGACACCCACTCCTGGCGCTCGCCGGTCACGTCATGCGTGCGACGTGAGACCACTTTGGTCACCAGCAGCGACAACGCCATAAAGAACAAAAAGACCAGCGTGAGCGGCACGCTAAACACGAACATCACGCCCACGGCACCCACCACGGTGCCGATCGACACCAGCAGCTGCAGCAGTCCGCGCTGCATGCTTTCGGACATCTTGTCCAGGTCGTTGGTCGCGCGGCTGACCACCTCACCGGGACGATGCGCGTCAAAGTAGGCAAGCGGCAGACGGTTGAGCTTTTGCGCGATGCGGTTACGCAGACGCAAGTTGAGGCGTTCGGCCACACTCGACATCAAAAAGCTCTGGAACGCGTAGAACGAGGCGGCGGCCGTCCAAATCATAAAGTAGATGAAGATGGTCCTGCCGCAGTTCTCCCAGGTGATGCTGAAGGTGGTGTCGTTAGCAAACGCCAGCCTTACGTGTCCCCACAGCTCATCGATGACGCGGGCGCTGTACGCCGGCGCCGCGGTGTTAAAGATGACGTAGAACACGATGCTCGCGAACACGAGGTAGAAGCGCCAGTGATCGCCGGCGGCCTCGCTCCACAGACGGCGCACCGTCGCCCGGGTGTCGCGGGGTTTCTCGTCCTCGTCCTCGTCGTCCACATCGCGCATGCGCTCTGCCTCAGCGCGGGCACGCTCGTCCTCGGCGCGTTCGTTTTCCTCGTAGAGCGCTTGGCGGCGAGCCTCGCGCTCAGCTGCAGCCTTGGCGGCATCGTCCAAACCGGGCGCGACCGCCGCCTCCTCAGCCGTCCCTGTTGCCACGACGTCATCAACGACGCCCTGCTTCTTAAGCTCCTCGGTCATGCTACTCACCTCCCTTCATCTGCGATTCCGCGATGGCGCGGTACACCTCGCAGGTCTCCATCAACTCGTCGTGCGTGCCCAAGCCCACGACCTCGCCATCCTTGAGCACCACGATCTGGTCGGCATGTAGAATGGTCGAGATACGCTGCGCGATGATGAGCACCGCGGCATCGCGCGTCTCGTCCTGCAGCGCATGGCGCAGGGCGGCATCGGTCTTAAAGTCCAGGGCCGAAAAGCTATCGTCGAAGATATACAGATCAGCATGCTTCATGAGCGCACGGGCGATGGCCAGGCGCTGACGCTGACCGCCCGAGAAGTTCGTACCGCCCTGCGCCACCGGGGTATCGAGTCCCTGCGGCTGGTCGAGCACAAAGGTGCTCTGGGCAACCCGCAGCGCGTGAAGCATGTCGGCCTCGGTCGCATCCTCGTTGCCATAGCGCAGATTGCTCGCCACCGTGCCCGAGAACAGCCACGCCTTCTGCGGCACGTAGGCGATATGCCCGCGAATCTCGTCTTGCGAAAGGTCGCGCAGATCAACACCATCCAGGCGAATGGCGCCCTTCGAGGCATCGTGGAAGCGCAGCAGGAGCTTGGCCACCGTCGATTTGCCCGATCCCGTCGAGCCCACAATCGCCGTGGTCTGGCCACGGCGACAGGCAAAGCTCAGGTCGCACAGGGTGTCCTCGTCGGCATCGTCAAAACGGAACGACATATGGTCGAACACGGCGACCGCGTCTGCTCCGTCCTTTGAGTCGGACGCGCCCGCGCCGAGCGTTCGCTCGCCATCGACGATGCTCGGCTCAATCTGAAGCACCTGTTGCGCACGGTTGAGGCACGCCGCGGCGCGTGGAAGCGTCAGGATCACCATCTGCGCCATCATCACAAAGAACAGGATCAGCAGCGCGTATTCCAACACGGCCGAGATGCTGCCGATTTGCATGGCGTGGACGCCTACGCGATTGCCTCCCACCCACAGCACCGCCACCTCGGCGATATTCATCAGGAAGAAGCAGGAGCTATCGAGACCCACAAACAGGTGGTTGACCTTGATAGCGTTGGCCGCGTAATCACTAAACACCTCGTCTAGGCGCTGCTCCTCATGGCGCTCCTTGTTAAACGCGCGAATGACGCGCACGCCCACGATGTTCTCGCGCAACACCACGTTCATACGGTCGATAAAACTCTGCAGGCGCATAAAAATCGGCGCCGCATTGGCGACCGTAAAGACCGCCGCCACCAGTACAATCGCCACGACTGCACCCAGCAGCGTGCCCATGGCGGGATCGATATGCCAAGCGAAGATGATGCCCGCCACGGCCAAAAACGGCACCGGCAGCACCAGCTGAATTGTCTGCAGAATCGCCTGCTGGATCACGTTGATGTCGTTGAGCGAGCGCGTGATCATCGAGCCGGTGCCAAAGCGCTCAAAGTCGCTGGCAGACAGCTCGAGCGACTTGTCGTAGACGGCGTTGCGGATGTCACAGGCCACGTTGGCCGCCAGGCGAGCCGAAAGATAACAGCCCAGCACCGCGCCACCGCTGGCCATACCGGTCGCGATAAGCATGTACAGGCCGTTGCGCAGGATGTAGTCGACATCACCCGTCGTGATGCCGGTATTGACCATATTCGCCAACATCGTAGGCACCAGCAGCGTGCCGACGTTATCTATCAGCAGCACAAACAGTGTCACCGCAATCAGCCCGCGATACGGCCTCATAAACCTCATCAAGAGTCGCACGTCTCCCCCTCTTCTTGATTTTCCACTTGGCTCTCGGCGGCCATCTGCTGTTTAAACGCTTCGCACTCCTCGTTGAGCACGTGGGAAAACTTGCCGACCAGACGCATAATCTCACGCTGTTCCCAGGGCTCGAGCGCGCCAAAGGCACGCTGCTCGGCTTTAACCGCCGGCAGCGCATACTGCTCGGCGAACCGCCGGCCCTCATCGGTCAAACAAACGACCTTATTCTTACGACTTCCTTCGGCGAATTCCAGCGTTGCAAGCCCTCGCGCCGTCAGGGTTTTAATTGCCGAGTTAATGGTCTGCTTGCTGTAGAACCATTCGCTCGTGAGCCGGCTCACAGCAACGTCTTCGTCCGCCGTGCTGATATCGACGAGCATCCAATAGGCGCAATCCGAAAGGCTGCAGGCACGCGCGAACTCTGAATAAATACGGTCGAGCCCGTTGAGCATCCGGTCAAAATCGACCGACGTAACCGCGCAATCCATCTCTCCCACCATTCGATAGTCCGAATTTTGACTAATTGAGATTTCAGATTAGTCCGAGTTTTGACTATCGTCAAGGGTTTCATTCGCAGCGCGCAAGCTATACAACATATCGACAAAAAAGGCCGCCGGCGCGGGGGCAGCGCCGGCGGTCATGAGAGGAAATCGATTATTTGCTTCTAGGCGGCGACGGCCTCGTAGACCGTAGCGCCCGAGAAGCTATCGTGCAGACTCTTGCCGCAGATCCAAGGCAGCTCGACGACCTCGCAGACCGTGTTGACCAGCTCGGAGCAGTCAGTAAAGTGGCCCTTGTCGTTGAGGGCCTCGCAATCCTGAACACGCCAATAGCCATCGGTGTGCGTGATGTAGTACTCGTGATCGTTGATCGACACGAAAGCGCGCGTCTTGGAACGCAGCAGCTTCAGAAATCCTTCGAAATCGGTCTCGACGACATCTCCAGCCTGGAACATGATGTTACCTCCTGGCCCGGCGCCACCACGGCGCATTGATAAACGTTGGTGCTCCTTTAGTAAAACCTTTATCAGAGGTTATGCGTTCGTCATTTAGGCAAGTGGTAAAAAACCGCAGGGTAGACGGGATAAAACGTTTAACCATCCCACTGGTTTATCACATTCTGGCTGCTGTTTTATGCAAGCCGACTTTTCCGATTGGCGGCTATTGCTGTTTGAGGCCCTCTGCGCGATTACGGCTACGGCACGACGGGTAAGAACGGAGCATCTGCAACGTCATCGCTAGGAGAACCCATGGAGACCATCGAAGCGCTCATCCACCGCCGCAGCTGCCGCAAATACAGCGACCGCTCTGTCGAGGCCGAGAAGTTCGCACGCATTATCGAGGCAGGCCAGTACGCGCCCAGCGGCATGGGACGCCAGCCGGTGACGTTTGTCGCCGTTACCGACCCCGCGACCGTCGAGCGTCTCTCGCAGCTCAATGCGCAAGTCATGGGCAGCGATGGCGACCCCTTCTACGGCGCCAAAACCGTTGTGGTGGTACTGGTCGACCGCAGCGTGCCCACGCATCTGGAAGACGGCTCGCTTGCCATGGGCAACCTGCTCAACGCGGCCTATGCGCTGGGCGTTGATTCATGCTGGATCCATCGCGCCCACGAGGTCTTCGACTCGCCCGAGGGTCTTGAGCTGCTAGCCAAGTGGGGTCTGCCCGCCGACGGAAGCCTGCGCGGCGTCGGCAACTGCATCCTGGGCTATGCCGAGGGCACGCTTCCCGAGGCAAAGCCGCGCCGCGACAACGTGGTGTATGTTAGGTAATTAGTTCCGCCGTTCTACCGAACGGCGGCCGCTCGCTGCTGGCGGCTGACATCGAATAAGTTGCTGTCGGCATTCGACACTTGAGCAGCAAAAAGGCCCTATCCCAAATTTGCTACCCCACTCGCAACTTATCTTGCCGATGGAGTTGTCGTCGTTTCGTTCGTGTGAGTCGTTTCGGCGCCGTCGTCTTGTTCGTCCTCGTCCTTTTGCGCATCGACAATGGTGGAGGCCGCCGCAACGATACCGCGCTGGGGCGCGACGCCCGTCTGGGTCTGAACGCCCTCGACAACTTCAGTGCCTGCATGCGCGAGCTCGGGCGGCTTAAACATTGCGTCCAGATTGGCCCCGCCGCCGGCGTAACCAAGCGCCGCGAGCGCGATAACAATCACCGCAACAACGACCGCGATCGGAACATAGCGATGCCAGCCTGCGGGATTGAGGCCGCTGCGGCGAGCAGCGCCACGGCTAATGTAGCCGAGCGTTCCATCGTGCTTGAGCTTTGACCCCACCACGCGCTTACGGCCCCACAGCGACGATTCGGCCTGCATGGCCAAGCGGGCGCTTGTCGAAGGATAGCCATATTTTGTGCGCCTGAACGAGCCGTCGAACCCCGAGGCGCTTTTGCCCCACGTCCGCGAAGCCGTGCGACGGTTGACCGGCGCCGCGGGCTTTCGAGCCCGATTTGTTTTTGAAGTCTCCGCCATACGCCCCCGCACGCCGTAACAGAATCGAAACAATGCTGCTTTGGACTGTAGCACACGTGCCGCACGCGGTCACGGGCACCTCGCTTAACGGTCGTCGTCCTTCAGCAGGCGCCACAGGGTCGTACGGCTTATGCCTAGCACTTCGGCAGCGCGGGTCCTGTTGCCGTGGAGGTGGCCTACGACCAGCCGCGCGATATCGCGCTCGATATCGGCCAGCGGGCGCAAGATATACAGATCGCTTTCGAGCGTCGGGGCACCAAAGGTCGCGGTCTTGATAACGTCCTCCTGGGCGAGTACCTCCTCCGCCACCGCCCGCTCGGCCGTGCCCGTCCCCACTAATATATAAAGTCGTTCCGAAACCTCGCGCAGCTGTAGATAGTTACGGGGCCATCGATAGGCATCGAGCGTCTTTGTCGCCGCGGACGACAAGGCAGGTGTTGCCGTCTCAAACATATCTGCCAGATACTCCAGATAGCGCGCAACCTTTTCCGACGCGCCGCCTTGCTCGGCAATCGCCGGCGCCACACTCACCGCACACGCCAGCCGCTCGGTTACAAAAGCAGCCTTATCGCTTTCGCCGCCGCCCGGCATATAGTTTGCCGTCAACACCACATGGCAACGAGTTGCGAGCGCCGTGTCGATCATCGCGGACACGAGCTCGCGCAGGCGTTGGGGGCCAACGGCATGCCAGCCGCCCATGCAAAGTGTCAGCCCCGTTTGGAATAGCGGCGATTCGGAACTTTTGAGCAGATGGCGCCAGCCGCGATCCGTAAGCTCATCGAGCGCAACGGACACAAAGGGCTGATCGGCATAGGGTCCATCCAGGTACAAACGTTTTGCAATCTGTTCCTGCCCCGCGCCCAGCTCGCCCTCGAGCATAAGGGGTACCCCGCGCGCGTAGCTCTCCCGTACGGGGGCAGCGACCGCTGCCGCGTCTTCGACGATGCCGTACGTACTCGACTCGTAGCGAGCCTCGACTTCATCGGCATTGAACCACTCGATGCCCGCATGCGCGGCGGCGGCGCGCACCTCATGCGCCACGACCACCCAAAGCGCCCCGTACTCCTTGGCCGTCGGGCGCACCGTCAAGCTCAACCGCATACCCTCGTGGCCCATCACCAGGCGCGCCCCATCGCCCACGCGAGCGAGACGCTTGGAAACAAAAGCGGCGACATCCTGCTCGAGCACAGCGTCACTCATAGTCGAGATTACAACGCCACCGCGCTCGTCGATTGCCAGCGCCGATGCTCCGGCTGCGGACAATGCCTCGATCAGAATCTGCAGCTTGGCATCGCTGTCCATGGTTCGCCCCGTCTCCAGCCGCAGCCCTTATCTGTGGCTTAGCATCTCAAGTGTTTCAAAATTGAACGATAATGTTCACCAAACACTATAGGGTCTGCGGCACCTTCTTGCGAATATATGAATTGCCCCGCATCGCCATCCTGGCGGGGCGATAAGAGCTCTTCGGGACCTATCAACCTGCGGACAAGCCATACCCGCAAGAGCTCCTATCGCTCCACCGCAAGCATGCGCTCACCAGCAACCAGTACGCAAATAAGCTACTTCTCTACCAGATTCCCAGCACGTGCTGCATTCCTAAACTCATGCACGCAATGCCAATCCAGCAGCAAAAGCCCAATGCGATGGGCTTGCCGCCTTTTTTGACCAGCTCGACGATATCGGTATTAAAACCAATAGCCGCCATGGCCATCACAATAAAGAACTTCGACAGCTCCTTGATGGGCGCCGTAAAGGACGCGGGAAGCTGAAGCACCGTGGTGATTACGCTCGCCAGCACAAAGAACAGCACAAACATGGGAAACGCGCGTTTAAGCGAGAACGTGCTTTTGGCGTCGCCTCCGGCCTTGCGTGCCAGATGCATCTGCCAGCACGCGAGGACCAACGTGATGGGAATGATGGCCAGCGTCCTGGTGAGCTTGACCACCGTGGCGCTCTCGAGCACATTAGCGCCGGGATGCATGCTGTCCCAAGCGCTCGCCGCAGCCGTTACGGACGAGGTGTCGTTGATGGCGGTGCCGGCAAACAGGCCAAAGCCCTCGTTGGTCAGCCCGAGCATGCCGCCGAGCGTCGGAAACACGAGCGCCGCGATAACGTTAAACAGGAAGATGACCGAAATGGCCTGGGCAATCTCGCGATCGTCGGCATCGATGACGGGTGCGGTCGCGGCGATGGCAGAACCGCCGCAAATCGACGAACCCACACCCACAAGCGTCGCAATCTTGCTCGGCACGTTCATGACGCGGCAGAGCACGAAGGCGATGACAAGCGAGGTCGAGATCGTCGCCACGATAATCGGCAGCGACTGGGCGCCCTTGGACAGAATCTGGGAGAGGTTCATGCCAAAGCCAAGCAGGATAACCGCGTACTGCAAGACTTTTTTGGACGTATAGGTGACGCCGGCGGCGAGCTGATCGCGACGATTCTTGGGAAAGACGAGCGCCAGGACCATGCCAAAGAGGATGGCAAATACCGGCCCGCCGACCACCTCGATTTGTTTGCCGAGCAACGTCGCGGGGATAGCGATGATCAGGCAGAACAAGACGCCCTTCCAGCGCTCGCGTACGATATTCGCCAGTTGCATATGGGATTCCTTCTTTCTATTTCACGTTTGCGACGGCTTATGATACGGCAACATTGAGCACAGCCTTGCGTAAACAACGACTAAGATGCCGCGATAGTTCTCAGGCAACAGCCGAATTACCCACCGCGGAAAGATGATTCGCGGCATAATTAACAACTGACATATGAGTGTGATAGAACAGTTGCGAGGCGCTATGGAAGAATCGATGCACGTCGGCGAGCAGGAAACGAGCCTACAGGACCAGTCCTACCACACCATTCGACGCAAAATCGTCTACCTGGACTACAAGCCGGGCGAAAAGCTGGGCGTCAAGCAGCTTTGCGACGACCTGGATATGGGGCGCACCCCTGTGCGCGAGGCGCTAGTGCGTCTGGCACAAGAGGGCCTGGTGCGCACCGTGCCCCAAAGCGGTACCTATGTCTCGCCCATTAACCTCACCCTTGCCGAAAGCGCTTGCTATATTCGCGAACACCTGGAAAAGCAGGTGATTGTGGAGTGCTGCGCCCGCGCTACCTCGGCAGGCATCGAGCAGCTCGACCGAGCCATCGCGCTGCAGGAAAAGGCCATGGCCGAAGAGGATCGCATCGGATTCTTTTTAAGCGACAACCTCATGCACCGCATGATCTTTAGCATCGCGTGCCGCAGCACCGTGTGGTCATGGCTCGAAGAGACCAATGCCGACTTGGAGCGCTTCCGCTGGCTGCGCGCCGCCACGCAGACGCTCGACAATCAGGAGACCGTTAACGAGCACAAGCAAATCCGCCGCGCCATCGCCGGTCGCGATCCTATCGAGGCGAGCTTTTTGGTCAGCAAGCACCTGCATATGATGTTTCGCAACCAGACCGAGGTCCTGGACCAGTTCCCCGAGTACTTCGAGACCAGCAAGCTCCGCTAACCTGCCAAATAGGGACAGGTTTATTTTGGCAGGTTTTATCTGGGCAAATGCAACAAGGCCCGGCTCCGCCTGATGACGCGGAGTCGGGCCTTAGTTGTTAGGATGACGGAACTCGATTACTCGACGGTGACGCTCTTGGCGAGGTTACGAGGTTGGTCAACATCGCAACCGCGCAGGATGGCTACCTCACGAGCAAGCAACTGCAGCGGGACGCTCGCTGTAATGGGGCTGAACACGTCGCGAACGGCCGGCACGCGAATAATGCAGTCGGCGATCTTGTTGATTTCTTCGTCGCCCTCGGTGGCAACGACGATGACCTTGGCGCCGCGCGCCTTGCACTCCATGAGGTTCGACACGGTCTTGTCGTAGGTGGCACTCTTGGTGGCCACGGCGATGACAGGGAAGCCCGGGTCGATCAGGGCAATGGGGCCGTGCTTCATCTCGCCGGCGGCGTAGGCCTCGGCATGCAGGTAGCTGACCTCCTTGAGCTTGAGCGCGCCCTCGTAGGAAATAGCGGCACCCATGCCACGGCCCACGAACAGCGCCGACTGCGCGTCCTTGCACAGCAGGGCGGCCTCATGCACTGCCTCGGTCTGCGTATCCAGGATCCACTGGATCTGCTCGGCCGTATCGGAAAGCTCGCGGAACAGCATGCGCGCCTGCTTAGTGGTCAGACGGTACTTGACCTGCGCCAGCAGCAGGGCCAAAAGCGTGAGGCTCACAACCTGGCCGATGAAGCTCTTGGTCGAGGCAACTGCAATCTCCTTGTTGGCCTTGGTGTAGATGACGCCGTCGCTCTCACGCGCCACGGGGCTGCCCACCACGTTGGTGATGCCGAAGACCTTGGCACCCTTGATGCGCGCATCGCGAATGGCGGCAAGGGTATCGGCCGTCTCGCCCGACTGGGACACGGCAACGACAAGCGTCGTCGGCGTAATGATGGGATTGCGATAGCGGAACTCGCTGGCCGCCTCAACCTCGGTAGGGATGCGAGCCCAGCCCTCGATAAGGTTCTTGGCAATGAGACCGGCATGGTAGCTGGTGCCGCAAGCGATCACGTAGACGCGGTCGATATCGTTGAGCTCCTCGAGCGAAAGGCCCAGTTCATCGATATCGAGCTCACCGGCGGGGGTCATGCGGCCCACCAGGGTATCGCGCACGACGCGCGGCTGCTCATGGATCTCCTTGAGCATAAAGTCGGGGTAGCCACCCTTTTCGGCCATGTCCAGATCCCAGTCGATATGGGTAACCTTGGGCTCAATCACATTGCCGGCCTCGTCGGTATACTCGACGCCTGCGGGCGTGAGCTTGGCAAACTGGCCGTCCTCGAGCACCACGACGTCGCGGGTTGCGTCGATGAGCGCGATGACATCGGAAGCAACATAGGAGCCGGTTTCGCCCACGCCGACTACGATCGGGGAATCCTTGCGGGCCACGGCAATCACGCCAGGCTCATCGGCGGAAACGGCGGCCAAACCATAGGCGCCCACCACGTGGGTGCAGGCCTCGCGCACAGAGGCCATCAGGTCATGTGTCTCGCTATAGGCCTCTTCGATCAGATGTGCGAAGACCTCGGTGTCGGTCTCGCTCTTAAAGTGATGGCCGCGGCCCTCCAGCTCCTCGCGCAGCTCGGCGAAGTTCTCGATGATGCCGTTGTGGACGATGGCGATACGACCGTCGCAGCTGGTGTGGGGATGGGCGTTAACGACCGAAGGCTTGCCGTGGGTGGCCCAACGGGTGTGGCCGATACCGCAGGTAGCGTCGCTGTCGATGTTGGAAAGCTCGCTCTCCAGGCCCGCAACTTTGCCCACGCGGCGAATAACATCGAGGTGCGCCGCGGCGCCCTCGCCCACCTCGAGCGCGACACCCGAGGAGTCATAGCCGCGATACTCCATACGCTTAAGACCCGTGACTAGGATGTTCTTTGCAATATCAGAGCCGGTGTAGCCGACGATTCCGCACATAGGATAAATCCCTTCGTCCGCGTGACTGCAAAACGTCCACGCACATGGGGCGCTGAGACGTATAACGTTCGAGTATTGTACTCACGCGGACGCAAGCTGATATACCAGAATTGGTATCTCAACTTGAATACCACTCGATACACACACCCCACCACCACAAAGGGGACAGGCACCTTCGTGGTGGTTTGGTCTGGCAGCATCGTTTTCCCAGATAAAACCTGCCAAAATAAACCTGTCCCTAAATGGCAGGTTTTGACACCTCGGGGGCGGGCGATGCTACAATCTGGCTTGTACTTGAAACGCATCAAAGGGGCCGCTATGGCAAAGGTTAAAATCAGCGACGTCGCGCGCGAAGCCGGAGTTTCGTTGGGCACGGTTTCCAACGCGCTCAACCACCCCGAAAAGCTGCGTCCCGAGACCCTCAAGCTCATCAACGAGACCATCAATCGCCTGGGCTACCTGCCCAACCAAAGCGCTCGTCAGCTTGCGGGCGGCGCCACCAAGTCCTTTGGCCTGGTGCTCCCCCGTCTCGATCACGGTTTTTCGCTCCAAATCGCCAGCGGCGCCCACAACGAGGCTCGCAAGCACGGCTACGACCTGCTCATCGCCAACGCCGATAACGACGATATTCTCGAGGACCATTACCTGCGCTACTTTATGGGCACCCAGATGTCCGGCGTCATGGTTCAGCCCATGGCGTCCCCCGACTGGCACCCCGCCATGACCAAGATGCCCGTGCCGATCGTCCATCTGGACATCCATTGCTCCGGGCCCGGCTACTACGTAGCGGCCGACAACGAGGCCCAGGGTCGCATCATTGCCGAACTCGCCATCGCCCGCGGTGCACGCCATATCACCGTTGTGGGTAGAGCAGCATTTATGCAACTCACCCTGCGCGTCCTTGGCATTCATAAGGCGCTCGCCCTACATCCCGACATCAAGATCGAAGTCATTGACGCCGGCGAGTGGAACACGGCGGCCGACGGCTATGGTATCGGCAGCCAAATCGCCGAGCGTCCCGCCGACGAACGCCCCGATTTTGTCGTCGGTCTAACCGACGTGCTGGCCTCGGGTGTCGTTTCGGCACTGGTCGACAAGGGCATCTCTGTCCCCGGGCAAGTACGCGTAGCGGGCTGCGATGGCAACCCGCTCGCTTGGAGCGGATCGGTCCCGCTCACTACGGTAGCGCCCCCGGGCTACGAGATTGGCCGCAAGGGTGTCCAACTGCTCATGGAGCAAATCGAGAACAAGGCCCCGGCAAAGACCAAGCATATCCGCGTCGGCTCTGCAGCGCGCACCGTCACCGCAGTCACCGCCGCCGAGGATATCAACCGCCAAGAACTGGTGCGTCCGTTCCTACTGGAGCGCGCCAGCACCCAGGCGAGCAGCCAAACCGAAGCCACCGCCATCAATCTCGGCGCGTATCTATAGCACGCCCGCGAGTATGCTATGTCGCCGCTTAAGCAAAAGGGGCCCGACCATTGCCGGGCCCCTTTTGCTTAAGCACAAACGTGGGCAATTGCTCGTTTCAACGCCGCAGCGGTCTAGCGCACGGCCTTGACTGCCGCCGCCAGGTCGAACAACGTATCGAGTACGGCCTCGCAGCCATCCACCACGTCCTGCGGCAGCGGCACGATGTCGGGGACGGCAAAGACATGACAGCCGGCCGTAATGCCCGAGACGCAGCCGTTGCGCGAATCCTCGACCACGGCACATTCCTCGGGGACAAAGCCCGCGCGCTCGCAGGCAAGCAGATACATCTCGGGATCGGGCTTGCCATGCACGACGTCCTCGCCGCAAGTCACCGTCTCAAACTTGTCAAAGAGGCCGACCATCTTAAGGTTGCGCTCGGCCGTAACGAGGCGCGACGACGTTGCAAGGCCCACGTGATAGCCCGCAGCCAGCAGCTCGTCTATGCACTCGGCGGCGCCGGCCTTAAGCTCCAGATCGGTCTTGACCATCTCGTCGCGAATCTCCTTGTGGCGATGATAGAGCGCCTCGGCGGTTTCTCTGCTGCCGTAATGTGCCTCAAGGATGTCCATGACGTCGGGCAGCGTGCGGCCAATAAACTGATGGATCAGGGCATCATCAATCGCGAGCCCCAGCTCAGCGGCGCCTGCCTTCCAGGCCTTAATCCCCAAACGCTCGGTATCGACCAGTGTTCCATCCATGTCAAAAATAACAGCCTTGATCATATCGGTCCCCCATCGACTCTCGCTGTCGCATTGCCGCAACTCTACCGCATTTGGCAACTTGTATATAACGTATATACCATATTGCACTTTCGTTACACAGATAGAAGTCTTATGGCAAGTAACGCATTAGGATTATAGTTTTCGATCGAGTACTCAACGATAAGGAACGTTTCATGATTTTAGACACCACGGCACCCGCAGAGGAGCTTCAAGACAAGCTATCGGCGCTCGAACAGCTGCTTTTGGCATACGGGCGCGTGGCTATCGGGTTTTCCGGCGGCGTTGACAGCAGCTTTTTGGCCGCCGTATGCGCCCGCATCATGCCTACCAATACCCTCCTCGTCCATCTCACCACGCCGCTCATCGGCACGCCCGAGCAGGCTTCGTTTGAGCAGTCCGTTGATGGACAAGCCAATGAAGGGGCGCATTTTAAGCTCCCCGTGCTCAATCTTTCGGTCGATCAGTTGCAGCTCCCCCAAGTAGCCTGCAACGATGCCAATCGCTGCTACCACTGCAAGCACGCTGGCTTTACCGCCATCGTCAACCACGCCAAGTCGCTCGGCTTTCCCACCGTCATCGATGGCAGCAATGCAAGCGATCGCGGTGACTACCGCCCCGGCATGCGTGCGGCAGAAGAGCTCGGCGTACGCTCACCCCTTATGGAGGTCGGCTTTACCAAGGACGAAGAGCGCGAGCTGCTGCGCGCATGGGGTTATCCCGTTTGGAACCTGCCGGCGGGAGCATGTCTTGCCACGCGCGTCCCCACGGGCGAGGAGCTTACGCGCGAGAAGGTCTCCCTGATTCGCGCCTGCGAGGATTACCTGCACGATCTTGATCTGGCACAGGTACGCGCGCGCCTGGTCGGCGGCTGCATGCATATCGAGGCCGCACCCGCAGATGTCGCCAAGATTGCCACCCTCGGCGGTGCCGCCGTCGACGACAAGGGCAAGACCCCGCTGCCCGCCGTTATCAAGTCCGCGCTGCGCGAACTGGGCTGCGACCATATCTCCCCCGAGGTCACCCCCTACATTCACGGCAACATGAATCTTTAAGTTACGCCGTTTTACAAACGGCGTAACCGCTCGGCGCTGCGCAGGCCCCGGGCACGGCAATCTGACGCTCAACTTCACGGGCGCGACCAAAAGGTCAGCGCCCGCTTGTTTCACGTCACCTTACCGCACCCGGAGCCCGCTCGCTCGCATATGCTCAACCTGCACTGCGTTAACTGACCTGCCAAAAAGGAACAGGTTTATTTTGGCAGGTTTTATCTGGGGAAATATCGCGAGGCAGTCGCTCCCCTAGCACCCATCAAACTTCGAGAGACGATAGAGGGGCAATTCGGCTGCATCTACTTCTTCCGATAGCGGCGGTTGCGGCTCGTCGATGAACCCATTACTTCGATGAGCCCTTTATCCGTCATTTTTGGCAGATGGTAGCTGACGGACGAATTTTGGCATTCCGTCTCTCTAAAACAAGGCGCTCATCTCTCTAACTTTAGAGAGATGAGCGCCTTGTTTTAGAGAGACATTAAGAGAGATGTATCGAATTCGCTGCTAGATTGCCTAATGCTATCTCTCTAACCAACCTTCTCTTTAGAGAGACATTTAGCGAGATGAGCGCGACCTCTCTAATCATGGGCTCCACTCTTTAAGGTGCACACTTCCTAACCGTGCCCTAAGTTGCGGTGAAATAGTCCCCGATTAACCTGCCAAAAAGGGACAGGTTTATTTTGGCAGGTTTTATCTGGGGAAACGCAAATAGGGCCGTGACACCCATACGGCGTCGCGGCCCTTTTCCTTGGAGAAGGATCAATTGATTGAACGGGATGACCGTTCTAGTCTTCGAGTCCGCTATTGATGAGCTCCGCAATCTCAACGGGATCGGTGCTCGCGCGCACCTTGTCACGGAAGCCGGCGTCCATCAGCATCACGGCAGCCTTGGAGAGCAAGCGCAGGTGCGTGGTTCCTGCCTCGCCGGCAGGCACGTACAGCGCGAGCGCAACATCGACGGGCACACCATCGAAGCTCGGCCATTCAACGGGCTCGACCAGCTTAAGCACGGCAACGCCCGGCGTGTGGATAGCATCGCTTTTGGCATGTGGAACGGCAAAACCGGCGACAAGGCCAGTCTCGGCCTCGTTCTCGCGAGCCATGAAGGCAGTCTCTACGGCAGATGCGTCGTCAGCAAAGCCGAGCTCGACGGCCTGATCGGACAAATAATGCAGGGCATCCTCGCGCGAGGCGGCGGTATACCCTATCGTCACTTGGTTGGCAGATACAAATCCCATGGAAACCTTCCTTACAACACAGACCTGACCGCAGCTTCGATGCCGTCGGCGTCCAAACCGTACTTGTGCAGCAAATCGACCGCAGGGCCGGACTCGCCATACACATCGCGCACGCCGACGCGACGCATCGGCACCGGATACTGCTCCGCTAGCACCGAGGCAACGGCCTCGCCAAGACCGCCGATAATCGAATGCTCCTCGGCAGTGACCACGCGACCGGTCTTCTTGGCGCTGGCTACAACCAGGCGTTCGTCGAGCGGCTTGATCGTATGCATGTTGATGACCTCGGCATCGATGCCATCGGCAGCGAGCGCCTCGGCAGCCTCAAGCGCCTCGGCGACCATAAGGCCACAAGCGATGATGGTCACATCGGACCCCTCGCGCACGACCACGCCGCGACCAATCTTGAACTCATAGTCCTCGCAGTCGTTGATGACCGGTGTTGCCAGGCGGCCGAAGCGCATGTAAACCGGGCCCTCAAACTCATAGGCGGCGCGCACACAGGCACGAGCCTCGACGTCGTCGGCGGGAACGACCACCGTCATACCCGGAATCGTGCGCATGAGTGCGATATCCTCGCAGCACTGGTGCGTGGCGCCGTCCTCGCCCACCGAAATGCCGGCATGAGTAGCGCCAATCTTGACGTTGAGGTGCGGGTAGCCGATGGAATTGCGGACCTGCTCGTAGGCGCGACCGGCGGCAAACATCGCAAAGGTGCTCGCAAAAGCAACGCGGCCCGTGGTCGCGATGCCGGCGGCAAGACCCATCAGGTTGCTCTCGGCAATGCCGGCGTCGTAGAAGCGCTCAGGGTGCGCAGCCTTAAACTTACCGGTCTGCGTGGCGGCGGCCAGGTCGGCATCGAGAACCACAAAGTCATCGCGCTCATTGCCCAGCTCGACAAGTGCCTCGCCATAGCTAACGCGCGTGGCGACTTTCTTGACGTCTGCCATTAGAGCTCCTCCCCTGCTGCTGCGAGCTCGGCCATGGCCTGCTCAAACTGTTCATCGTTGGGTGCCTTGCCGTGCCAGCCCACCTGGTTTTCCATAAAGGAGACGCCCTTGCCCTTCACCGTCTCGGCGATAATGGCCACGGGCGAGTCGCTCACTTTGCGGGCCTCGGCAAAGGCGGCGGCAATCTGCGCCATGTCGTTACCGTCGGCGAGCTCGATCACATGCCACTTAAAGGCGCGGAACTTGTCAGCGAGCGGCGTGGCCGAGTTGACTTCATCGATCGTGCCGTCAATCTGCAAGCCGTTGTGGTCGACAACGGCAACAAGATTGTCGAGCGCATGGTTGCCGGCGAACATGGCCGCCTCCCACACCTGGCCTTCCTCGCACTCACCGTCGCCCAGCAACGTGTAGACACGGTAGCCGTCGCCCCAGTGCTTAGCGGCAAGCGCCATTCCAACTGCAGCAGAGATGCCCTGACCGAGCGATCCGGTGGACATATCGATGCCAGGGGCGTCGTTCATGTTGGGATGGCCCTGCAGTCGGCTGCCAATATGACGGAGCGTCTCGAGCTCTTCGACGGGAAAATAGCCGCGATTTGCCAACACCGAATACAGGCCCGGCGCCGCGTGACCCTTGGAGAGCACAAAGCGATCGCGATCGGCCTTGTGAGGGTCGGCAGGATCGATATTCATTTCCTCAAAGTACAGATACGTCATGATGTCGGCAGCACCGAGCGATCCACCCGGGTGTCCCGACTTGGCCGCGTGAACCGCAGTCACGACACCCTTCCTGACCTCATTGGCGACCTTCGCCAGCTCCTGGTTGGTCATACGAATTCCTCTCTTGAGAACAACCCCGGCACCGGATGACGCGATGCCGGGGCAATCCACTCGTTAAGCCTGAGCGACGACCTTCTGCCAGTCAGCCTCAAAAGAGGCGAGGCCCTGGTCGGTCAGCGGATGATGCAGGCACTTCTTGAGAGCGGCCATGGGCACGGTCGCAATATCGGCACCGAGTAGCGCGGCCTGGGTCACGTGGTTGGGCGTACGAACCGAGGCGGTGATGATCTCGACGGTGTCGTCGACGTTCTTGCCCGTCCAGTCGTAGTTCTTAATGCAGGTCACGACGTTGTCGAGCTGCGAGATACCGTCCTCGGCGATGTCATCGAAACGACCGACAAACGGGCTGATGTAGCGAGCACCGGCATTGGCGGCCATAAGGGCCTGCGTCGGCGAGAAGACGAGCGTCATGTTGACGCGCACGCCAGCATCGGCCAGTGCACGGCAGGCGGCAAGGCCGGCCTCGCACACGGGAAGCTTGACCACGATGTTGGGGGCGAGGGCGGCAAGGCGCTTGCCCTCCTCGATCATACCCTCGGCAGTGGTAGCGGTAGACTCGGCGGAAACGGGCAGGCCCTCGCAGAGCTCGGCAATCTTGAGCATATGCGGCTCAAAGTCGGCAAGCTTGCCGCCGGTCTTGGCGTACAGGGACGGGTTGGTGGTAACACCGGCCAGGCAGCCCCAGCTCTTGGCCTCGGCGATCTCGTCCAGATTGGCAGTATCGATAAAGAACTTCATGGTGCAAACTCCTTCGAAGGAATCCAAAACTCAAAAAATAGGACAAAGGGGATGTCCCTTTGTCCTATGTGCCGGGCCTGCGGCTGGGACATGCCCCAGGCCCGGCGTCGTGTAGGAAAAGCTACTTAGTCCTCGAGAGCCTTCTCGATGCGGCTCGTGACGCCCTTGAGGTTAAGACCGACGACGTACTGCTTGATCGGGCGCTTGATGTGCTCGATCACAAAGCGCTTGCCGTCGATGTCCTGGGCAGCGAGGTTGCGATAGAGCTTCTCGACCTGCTCCTTGACCTCGGGATCGTTGAACGCATAGTGGCCGGAGACATCCAGGATCTTCAGGCTGAGCTCATCGTCGGCAAGGATGTCATCGACCTGCAGGTTGACGTCGTCGCCAGTCATCCACTTGCGCCAGCGCTCGGTCTTGATAGCCTTGACCAGCAGCGTGTGATACAGGTCGGAGGGGTCATCGCACAGACCGTTGTCGACCAGGATCTGCTCGGTGGCGCAGAGCTTGAGGTAGGCGCGGGTCTCCTCGGTGCCATACTGCGGAGCGACGTTGGAGGCGGTCACGTGTGCCGGGATGTGCTCGAGCAGCGTCGCGTCGTCCAGATAGTCGGCGTTGTGCTCCTTCAGGCCCACGCCATAGCGCTTGGCCATATCGGCAAGCTCGCGGGCGTTCTTGAAGTTGTAGTGACCGACCTGCTCCGTCCAGCGGGTAAGGGTGCCGGTCTGGCCGACGATAAAGGTGGGCATGGGGCAGCCGCGCTTCTCGAGCTCGGGCTGCAGCTGAGAAATGAACTCCTCGTACTTATCGGTAGAGGTCAAGCCGCCATTGGTCTCCTCGGTACCGACCTCATAGGCGACCTCGGGCAGGTTATGCTCGCGACGGTACTGCTCAAGGTAGTCGATAAGATCGATCGTGCGGCGAAGCACCACGTCGAGCGGAATAACCTTGCCGATCTGATAGGGGTCCTTGGTGGGGTCGACCATCAGCAGGTCAAAGCCCGCCTCCATGTCGGCGACGAAGGACTTGCGGGCGAGCTCCATGGCCTCGTCCTCGGGCAGGTGGGCGTTACGCTCCTCGTCGCGCTGCCACGGACCGCCGTGATCGCGGCACAGGTAGTACGGACCGGTGTAACCCACCTCGTCGGCAACCTTCTTGATGTCGGCGGCAAAGCGCGTCTGGTCCCAACCGTTGACGTAGCCGGCGCCCATCTCGTCCATATCGACCTGGTTGCGGCTGGCGATAAACATGGGCGGGAAATCCTCGTCCTTGGCAAGCTCGAACACGGCCTGAATCAGGTTGGGGCTCATGGGGCCAATGCCGACCATGGTTGCGTGATCGCCGCTATCCTGCAGCTTGAGCATGCCCTGAACGGCCTGACGGATGGTGAGGTTGGACATTTTGTTCTCCTTCTCCAGAGGATTTTTGACAAAAGTTCCCTGGGACCCAGATGTGGGCCCTATCAGTACGGATGGATTTTGTTGTGTAGGGGCGGTTGTGCGGAGTCAAATCCATCCCTCCGCACAACCGGAGTCCTTAAAGGTTTACTTGGCCTGCTTATCGAGCGTGGGCTTCATGGCAATCAGGATTGCAGCGGCGACCACGGCGCCAATCACGATGTCCAGGCAGAACAGCGCGACGTTGTTGGTGGCAAGGGCGACGATAAAGCCACCGTGCGGGACGTAGCAGTCGATGCCCTGGAAGGCGGCAAGTGCCGCACCCACGGCAGAGCCGATGCAAATGCCGGGCAGGGTGTGACCGAGGTCCTTGACCGCGAAGGGGATAGCGCCCTCGGTAATACCGATGCAGCCCATGAACAGCGCGGAGATGCCCATCTGGCGGTCAGCGTCATCGAACTTGTTCTTGGCGATGAGCGCAGCGAGGCCACAGGCGATCGGGGGAACGGCGACGGCGACGCGGAACATACCGTTAGGACCGTAGATACCGGAGGCCATGATGGCCATGGTGAAGGTCGAGGCGGTCTTGTTGATGGGGCCACCCATATCGAAGGCGGTCATAACGCCAATGACCAGACCCAGGACAACTGCGGAACCGCCCTGCAGGCTGCCGAGCACGCCGGTGAGCCAGTCCATCACAAAGCCAAGCGGCGTGGCCAGGATGTAGATATAGGCCATGCCCAGGACAAGCGAGGTCAGAATCGGGATGATCAGGATGGGCATGATGGTCTGGATGGTGTTGTTGACCTTCCAGGTCTTCATCCAGCGGACAAAGTAGCCGCAGATGACCGCCATGATCATGGCGCCCAAGAAGCCGGTCGAAACGCTGTTGCCGTTAGGGGTAACGACTGCGTTATTGACCAGGTAGCCCAGGACAAAACCGGGGGCGAGCGCGGGCTTGCCGGCCATCGAGTAGGAGATGTATGCCGCAAGCACCGGGATCATCATGGAGATGCCGGCCATGCCGATGGTGTTAAGGCTCACCATCAGCGGGTTCGTAACCTCCATGCCGTTGGCGCCGGCGGTACCGGATGCCAGCGAGAAGGCAAGAAACACGCCGCCGATAACGACGATGGGGATAAAATAGGAAACGCCGGTATTGAATGCATTGAGCAGCGTCTTGCCAGGATCGGCAAAGATAGACTGCTTGGACGCCGGTGTCGGGGCCTGCGGGGCAGCGGAGACGGCCTTCTTCTCTGCCTTGGCCTCGGCCTTGGGCGCGTCAACGGCGCCACCCGTCGCCTTGATGATCTCAATGGCCTGGTCGATGATCTTTACCGGATCGGCGATTACATCAGAGGTGCCGACCTTCAGGAACTTGCCCTCGGCCATCTTCTGCTCAAAACGGTCCTCGTTCTCGACACCCACGTCGACGGACTCCAGGACCAGGTCGGCGGAGTCCACGTCTTCCTGCGTGAGCTCATTCTCGATACCCAGGCCACCCTGAGCCTCGACCTTGCACTCGATGCCACGGGCGGCGCATTCATCCTGAATCGCCTTCTGGGCCATATACGTGTGGGCGATACCCACAGTACAGGCGGCAACGCCTACGATCTTCATTGCTTCCCTCTTTTCATAGAGTTGCGTGCGCAAGACACCGTTTGCGGAGGCCTCCGGAGCATCCCCTGCCGTTTGGACTTGCTGTCTTTTCGACAAGAACAATATAGGTGCTCGTTTTTCTTAATGCCAGCTTATTTCGGTAAACGCGCAGGTCAGAGCGTTGGTTATGCGATTTAGTTATGCGTTTAACCAAAAATGAATCCTGCGATTTTGCCCTCGATTTCAAAAGTCAAGAAGTATTTGATTTTCTCGGTAGACGGCAGATGCGCATGCCGGTCACAAATTTCGACCCCACCCGTATGCCGCATTTGTTGCATACTCATATGAAAGGAAAAAGCCGCTCACCGAAGCGTATCCTTCACCAAGACTCAAAGTCATCATGTTGGAAAATGCTCATCTGTCGGAAGGAGTCGCTGTGGCAAAACAGCGCGTTACGATCGCAGACGTCGCTCGAGAGGCGGGAACCTCGACGGCAAGCGTCTCGTATTACCTCAACGACAAACGAGAAAAGCTTAGCGAGAAGACGCAGAACAAAATCGCGCGCGTCATTAAGGAACTCGGATACGTTCCCAACGCCCAAGCGCAGACGCTCACCGGCAAGCAAACCCACGTCATTGCCATCATCATTTTGGATAACACCAACAAATGGGCGGGGCTCGTTCTCAATGGCATGGAGCAGGTCATGCTCCCCGCGGGCTACCAGACGGTCGTTTGCACGAGCAACTTTAACCCCGAGACCGAGCTCATGTACGTCGACAAGATGCTCTCGCTGGGCGTCGATGGCTTTATCATCCAGCCCACGGCAAACTTCAAAGCCGTGCATGACCGCATTAGACGCGCCGGCAAGCCGGTCGTCTTTTTCGATGCGGCCATCTATAGCCCAGGTACCAGCTGGATCAAAACCAACCTTTACGACGGCGTGTACAACGCCACACAGGCACTCCTCGACGCCGGCTACGAAGATTTCTTTTCCATTGCCGCCAACATGACCGAAATGCGCACCCGCATGGAGCGTTTTCAGGGGTATGCCGAGGCGCTGGCAGCGAACGGGCAGCTCTACAAAGCGATTCCCATCGATCACAACAAGCCGTCAATCAACGAGCTCACTGAATACTTTAAATTCAAGTTCAATCCCGCCAAGCGAACCCTTATCTTCGTGCAAAATCAGTGGGCACTTCCCCGTGTCTACAAGGCCCTCCAGCCAATGGCCCATCTGCTTCCGCAGCAAATCGGCCTTTTGGGACTCAACTGCGAAGACTGGACTAATCTCACCACACCGACCGTCTCCACCATCATCGAGCCCGTCGACCAAGAAGGTCGCGAAGCAGCCGAGATGCTGCTCGCCCTACTTGACGGAAGCAGCGAACCCGGCGAGCAGCGCATTCTCGAGTGCAAGCTCAACTGGCTCGACTCCACCTCGATCTAGACCGCGGGACAAATGAATCAGTAGCGTTTGTCTCAAATCTTAAGTATTTGTTCGACAGAACGGCCCTTGCCGGCTCCTGCTAGACTGGTAGATTCCCAACCGTCCATCCAGGAGCCTCAATGTCGCGCAAGTCCGCCTACAAGCAAGCACTTTCCATCGGCACTGCCATGGTGCTGGGGTTTGCGCTGTTCACAGGGTCGCTCGACGGAGCGCCCAAGTTGTTGTCGCCGCAAAGCGATGAGCAGGCGGCAGCTCTGGCCGAGAAGCAAAACGAGAGTCCCAGCCGCACCGGCGACGAGGCGGACTTGGTCGCCCGGCTCGAATCGGGAACAGCGAGCTCCCCGGACTCTCAAAATAGCCAAGACTCTGGCGATGGCTCTGAATCCGTCGCAACCGACGCCGGTGACGCTGCCTCCGCGGAAAGCGCCGCCACCCCCATCAACGAAGTCGAAAACCCTGACCTCAACCGCGCCCGCGGTGTTTATCTCAGCAGCATTCCCGACTACGCCGGCAACCCCTACGTTGCCCTTCGCGCCGACAGCACGCACCCGTTGGGCATGCCGTCGTTCACGCTCGATGAATACGATCGCGCCACCGAAGAGGGCTGCTTTAAGAAATTCTCCAAGCTCGATAGCCTGGGCCGCACCCGCAAGGCACTCGCCTGCGTTGGCCCCGAATCGCTCGGCCAGGGCAAGCGCGGCGATATCTCGCGCATCCACCCTGCCGGTTGGCATCAGCAGCGCTACGACTTTATTCCAGGCCAGAGCCTCTACAACCGCTGCCACCTCATCGCCTGGTCGCTCTGCGGCGAAAACGCCAACCGCAAAAATCTCCTCACCGGCACGCGCTATCTCAACGAGACGGGCATGCTACCGTTTGAAGAGCAGATTCTCAACTATATTCGCGATACGGGTAACCATGTGCTCTACCGCGTCACGCCCATGTACAACGAAGAGGAACTCGTCTGTCGTGGCGTACGTCTGGAAGCACAATCGATCGAGGACCACGGCAAGACCCTGTGCTTCCACGTGTACTGCTACAACCTGCAGCCGCACGTGCAGATCGATTACGCCACCGGCCGCAACCAGGCATCCGGAGACTAGTGCCGACCGCGCCGCCCGTAACCCAAAAACATGATCCGTTTTCCTCCGTCCCCAGGGGATCAAATAAGGCCGCCCCGGTTACCCAGGACGGCCTTTTCGTCAGCACCTACATTGCAGGCAAAACCACACGTTACTTGGCACGGCCCTCCTCATAGCGCTCGACCAGCTTGGCCTGAACGTCATAAGGCACCTGCTCATAGCCGGCGGGCTTCATGGTAAAGTCGCCCGTGCCGCGCGTGATAGAGCGCAGACGCGTCGAATAATCCGTCAGCTCGGCCAACGGCGCCTGGGCAATGACCACGGTATCGCCGCGCTCATCGGTCTCCATACCCGTCACGCGACCGCGCGAGGCCGAGATGTCGCCCATCACGGCGCCGGCGTAGCTCTCGGGGATAGTCACCGTGATTTCCTCGATGGGCTCCAGCACCACCGGGTCGGCGTCGGCGCATGCCTTGCGCAGGCCGATGCGAGCCGCCGCGCGGAACGCCATCTCGTTGGAGTCGACGCTGTGATACGAACCGTCGTACACAGCCACGCGAATGCCCGTAAGCGGGTAGCCGGCAATGATGCCGTCCTTCATGGTCTCCTGGACGCCCTTGTCCACGGCGGGGATCAGCGAGCGCGGAATGCGGCCGCCCACGACCTCGTCCACAAACTCATAGCCGTCGCTCGTGCCGTCGGGCCCAATGAGCGGCTCAACGCGCAGCCAGCAGTCGCCATACTGACCGGCACCGCCTGTCTGCTTCTTGTGGCGGCCCTGGGCACTTGCCGTGCGGCGAATGGTCTCACGATACGGAATACGGATCGGCACGCTCTTGGCCACGACCTTGGTGCGATCCTCCAAACGGTTGAGCAGCACCGAAACCTGCGCCTCGCCCACCGCCGAGATGATGGTCTGCCCGGTCTCCTCGTCGCGGTCGATGCTCATGGTCGGATCGGCCTTGCAGGCCTTCTCGATAAACGTGTAGAGCTTCTCCTCGTCGCCACGATTCTCGGCCTCAATGGCGATGCGGTACTGCGAGTTGGGGAACTTAAACGCCGCCGCCTCGACCTTGCCGGTAATCGAGAGCGTATCGCCCGTCTCGGCCGCCAGCTTGGGCGCCACGATGATGTCGCCGGCATAGGCGTGGCCGACCTCGGTCATGTCGCGGCCGCACATCACATACAGGTGAGCCAGACGGTCGCTCTTGCGCGTGCGGGCATTGATCAGCTCAAGGCCCGGCTCAAGCGTACCCGTCAGTACCTTGATAAAGCTGATGCGGCCCTGCTGTGGGTCGGCCAGCGTCTTAAACACAAATGCCACCGGACGGTCATCGTCACTCGAGATCTTGAGCGAGTCGCCGTCGATGAGCGGCATCTCGCCGTAGTCAGTCGGCGCCGGGAAGTACGTGGCAATGTCGTCCATCAGCGAGTTGACGCCCTGCTCCTTAATGCAATCGCCCGCAAAGACCGGCACAAAGATGCGCTCGGCGATCGCTTTCGACAGCAGGCCTTCGAGCTCCTCCTGCGTCAGCGTCTCCTCGCCTTCCAGGTACTTCATCATCAGCTCATCGTCAGCCTCGGCCACCAGCTCGCACAGATGGTCATGGGCTTCCTCGGCCTGGGCACGATACTCCTCGGGGATCTCCGACTCAACGGCCTCGGTGCCGTTGCAGTGACGCGCCTTCATACGCACCAGGTCGATGATGCCGTTAAAGTCCTCGCCCTCGCCCCAGGGGAGGGTCACGGCGCCCAAGCGTGTACCAAAGCGCTCCTGCAGCAGGTCCATCGTGGTCGCAAAGCTGGCCTCGGGGCGCGACAGGCGGTTTACGAACACCGCGCGCGCTAGGCGCAGGTCCTCGGCGGCGTACCAAAGCTTAACCGTCGTCGGCTGCGGGCCGGCCTCGGCGTCGACCACAAACAGCGCCGTCTCGCAGACGCTCATCGCAGCAAAGGCATCGCCGATAAAATCGGGATAGCACGGGGCATCGAGCACGTTGATGCGGGCGCCCTTCCAGTCGATCGGTGCGATGGTCGTCGAGATGGAGAATGAGCGCTTGACCTCTTCGGGGTCATAGTCGAGCGTGGGCTTGGTGCCGTCGTGGCCGCCCAGGCGAGCGGTCTTGCCGGAAAGGTGGAGCATGGCCTCGGCAAGTGAAGTCTTGCCCACCCCGCCTTGGCCTACGAGCACCACGTTCCTTACGTTGCCGGTCTTGGGAGCACCCATGATGACCTCCTTGCAGGGTCGCGCGCGATGCGCGACGCCAACGGGGAGAGTTCGCGGTCGATGCCGTCCCGGGAGCAGCATGGTCGGCAGCCGAGCCGACTCACCCTCCAAATGTCCTATGCCACCACCCTACCCTTGCAGTCGCCTGTCCATGCACACCTTTCGGCGCACGTATGGATACAGGCGGCGAGAGGAGGATGCGAGCTTGCGAGGCGATTATTGAACCCCGCGGATGCAAAAACCGCCGCAGATCATAAGACCTGCGGCGGTTTCGCCTCAATAAACAGTTGAATAAATAGCTGAGCCTATCCCTCGATACGGCTCAAGAACTCACGGGTACGCTGCTCGCGCGGATGGTCGATAACCTGCTCGGCAGGCCCCTCCTCGACAATACGACCGCCGTCCATAAAGACCACGCGGTCGGCAACGTCGCGGGCAAACTGCATCGCGTGCGTCACAATCACCATCGTCATATTCTGCGCAGCAAGGTCTTTAATGACACGCAGCACCTCGGCCGTCAGCTCGGGATCGAGCGCCGAAGTCGGCTCGTCAAAGAACAAGATTTCCGGGTCGAGCGCCAGGGCGCGGGCAATACTCACGCGCTGCTGCTGACCGCCCGAAAGCTCACACGGAACCTTGTTCTCGTTGCCCGTCAGCCCCATTTGCGCAATCAGCTCGTGAGCGCGGGCTTCCGCCTGCTCGCGCGGACGCTTAAGCACGCGAATCGGCGCATCGGTGATGTTTTTCATCACGGTATAATGCGGGAACAGATTATAGTTCTGGAACACCAGACCAAAACGCGAACGCGCTTGCTTGGGAACATCTCCCTTCGCATATATCGCACCCGATCCCGCATCCGTCGCAACCGCAAGGTCGCCAAACGAAAGTGAGCCGCCGTCGAGCGTCTCGAGCAGCGTGGCGCAGCGCAGCAGCGTGGACTTACCGCCGCCTGAAGGTCCGATAATCGCCACGACCTCGCCGCGCTTGACCTCGAGTGAAATATCCTTGAGCACCTCATTGCCGCCAAACGCCTTGCGCGCGCTCGTTATATTCATTACCGAATTAATCATGGTAGTAATCCAATTTTTTCTCGGCAGCGCCCAGCAGCATCTCGACCACAAAGTTGAAAACCCAGTAGATCAGCGCCGCAATCGCAAACGGTACCATGCTCACCTGCGAGGCAACCAGGGCCTTGGCGGTCGAGAACATCTCGCCCACGCCAATGGCAAACGCCAGCGACGTGTCCTTGACCAGCGTGATGATCTCGTTGCCCATCGCCGGCAGAATACGCTTGGCGACCTGCGGCATCACGATATACAGAAACGTCTGCATGCGCGAATAGCCCAGCACCTCGGCTGCCTCGTATTGACCACGCGGAATGGACTGCAAACCCGAGCGATAGATCTCGGCAAAGTAGCCGGCGTAGTTGATGATGAACGCCACGACGCATGCCGTCCATTTGGAATCGGGCGTGAGCGAGATGCCGAACACGTAGTACGGAGCAAAGTAGATGGCGAACATCTGTAGCATGAGCGGCGTGCCACGCATCACCGAAATATAGATACGCGCGATCCAGCGAAGCGGCGCAATTTTGCTCATGCGCATGAACGCCACGGGGATTCCCAGCGGAATCGACCCCAACAGCGTCAGCACAAACAACTGCAAACTGACCAAGAAACCCTGGCCGAGCATCTGCATCATGACCTGAATAGACATTACTTGAGCACCCAATTATCGAAAGATAGACCATAGCTTGAATACTTGTCGCAGAGATCCTTAACCGTACCGTCATCGTAGAGTGCCTTGAGCGACTCGGCTACAGCATCGGCCGACTTGGTGTCGCCCTTCTTAAAGCCAACGGCGTAGTGCTCGCTGGACAGCGGCTCATCAAGCTGCGTATAGGCATCGGGCTTGGCGGCAAGCTGATACTGGGCAATCGAAAGATCGCACGCCACGGCATCGACCGCGCCGCTCTCGAGCTGCATAAAGGCCGTGTTGTACTCGCCGATCGTGTCGAGCGTGGCAAACGTCGCCGCCAAATCCTTCTGGTCACCCTCGAGTACATCCTGCGCAGCGGAATCGGTCTGGGTAATCACGGTCTTGCCGGCAAGATCGTCCCAGCCCTTGATGCCCGCATCCTTCTTGACCACCAGCACCTGCTCGTTGAGCATGTACGGCTCGGAGAACGTGTAGTCGTCCTCACGGCCCTCCATGGTAAAGCCGTTCCAGATGCAGTTGATGGCGCCCGAGTTAAGCAGCGTATCCTTGGCGTCCCAGTCGATGGCCTCGTATTTGACCTCCCAGCCCTGCTTATCGGCAACAGCCTTGGCCAGATCGAGATCAAAGCCGGTGTACTCGCCATCGTCGCCCACAAAGCCGTACGGAGGATAGGACTTATCAAAGCCCACCACGAGCTTCTTGGACTCCGCAGCACCCTTCACATCCTTGGCTGCGGCAGAACCGGCAGCAGAGCCCTTGCCGGCACCACCGCCGCAACCGACAAGACCAAGGCCCAGCACCGTGGCGAGCGAGCCGGCTAGACCAACAAACTGACGACGAGACATATCGGTGTTCATGGTATCCCCCTTGATGGTACTTTAGTTAGGTAAAGTGAGTCATGTAACGTTCAGAATCATACACTTTAGCGTGATAGAGCACAAGGGAGGGGTTGCCCGCTGGGCTCCGGGGCGGGGGTTAAGTTTCCTGCTCTACAGTCCTGCTCACGACGGAGGCCACATTCAGTGGCCTCCTGTTCGTGCGGAACTCGCGATAAACTTAACCCCCCGCCCCGGAGCCCAGCGGGCAATCATCGTTGTACCTATCACTGATACCAATAAACCGCTTGCATATCGTCTGTTGGCTTGGCACGGTACAATGCTTGTAGCTTTAAATTTATAAATTAGTGGGGTTAATTCATGGCAGAATCTCGTGCGGAGCGTAGGGCTCGTCGTGCTTTGATGGAGGCGGTTGAGGGGTCGAAGGAGGAGAAATCTTCTACGAAATCCAAGTCTTCTAAAGCTGCAAAAAGCAAATCGACCAAGAACAGGGCTAAGACCAAGCGTTCTGACTCTCGTCGAGGCGGGGATAAAGCGCCTCAGACTCGTTCCAAGCGCTCGCATAAAGATCGGGTTTCGTCTGCGCGTAAGGCCGTGGACCCCAAGTCTCCCTGTTCGATCATGAAATCTTGCGGTGGGTGCACGGCGCTCAATCGTCCTTATAAAAAGCAGTTGGCGGCTAAGCAGGCTGCTATGGAGGAGCTGTTTGCCGAGCTTTGTGAGCGCGAGAGCATTGCTGTAGATCCTATTCGTGGCATGGGTGTCACCCTGGGCGACCCGGGCAAATATCCTGCGCCGCGTGGCTTTCGTCATAAGGCTGCCACTCCCTTTGCTCCCGGTAAGGAGGGCGCCGTCCGTTGCGGTTTCTTTGAGCGCGGCACGCACAAGATCGTTGCCGTGCCCGAATGTCCTGTCGAGGCGCCGGGTGCCCGTCAGATTCTCAACGGCATCGCACGCGAAGCTGAGCGGCTGCATATTCCCGCCTTTAATGAGGACAAGCATCTTGGTTTGCTTCGCTATGCCGTCGTCCGCTGCGGTTGGCGTACAGACCAGGTCATGATTACGCTCGTGACCGCCCAGCGTGACTTACCGCATGCGCAGGAGTTCTTTGAGGCCGTCGCGGCGCTCGATCCGCATATCGTCACCGTTGCCCAAAATATCAATGGCCGTCCCGGTAACGCCATCTTGGGTGAGGAGACTCGTATCGTTTATGGCGCCGAGTGCATGCGCGACCAGCTGCTCGGTTGCGAATTCGATATCTCCCCTACCGCGTTCTATCAGACCAATCCGCAGCAGACCGAGCTGCTCTATCAGCTCGCGATTGACGGCATGGACCTGCAGCAGGGTGACATTCTTATGGACGCGTACTGCGGCAGCGGCACCATCGGTCTGTGCGCCGCGAAGGATGCCCAGGACAGAGGTGTCGGCATTATGCTGCTCGGCGTGGAGCGCAACCCGGCGGGCATTGCCGACGCACGTCGCAATGCCGAGCTCAACGGCCTCACCCGCAGCGCTTGGTTTATGGCCGACGATGCCACCGACTACATCCTAGATGCCGCAGATAACAACGAGCGCGTCGACGTCCTTTCCATCGACCCGCCGCGCGCCGGCTCTACCCCCGAGTTCCTCGAGGCCGCCTGCGCACTTAAGCCGCGCCGCATCACCTATATCAGCTGCAACCCCGTGACCCAAGAGCGCGACCTGCACCAGCTCCTCGACGGTGGCTATCGCCTGCTCAAGATCACGCCGGCCGACATGTTCCCTCATACCGACCACACCGAGACCGTCGCGGTCCTCGAGCGCCGCTAATCCACCCCGGTAGATTTTTGGGACAGGAAAGGGGGCGGCCCGTCTGGACCGCCCCCTTTCGTTGGACATATGAGTCTCGTTACATCCCCTTGCGCAGGTCGCATACGCCGGCTGCCGCCATCTCGCGCAGCAGCGTCTCGCGGTCGCGCGTCACGATCAGGTCCAGCGGGAAGTGAATCTCGTCGAGCAACTTGCGGGCGTGCTCGAGCTTGCCAATGGCCATACCAATGTGGGCATCGGTCGACACACCAATACCCACGCCCAGCTCGGCGCAGCGCTCGGCAATCTTGCGGCATACGACCCAATGCTCAGTGTCGGCACCGTGCTCAAGACTATGGTTGTTGATCTCAATGATCTTGTGCTTGGCTTTGGCCGCCAGCAGCACCTCATCGATATCGAACGGCACGCCCGAACGACCCGTATGCCCAAGCATGAACACCTTGGGGTGCTCCAGGGCATTGATGTACATCTGAGTCGTTTGAGCCAGCGTCGCGCCCTCGGCAAACTGCGGATTATGCACGCTTGCCACCAAATAATCCAAATTACGCGTCACCAAATCGAACAGCGAATGCTGGTGACTGTACGAATCGCCGGCAATATCGAGCGACACGGGAATGTCCTCGCCAAACAAGCTTCCGTCCAGCGAAACGATATCGACCTCGGCGCCGCGAAGCACCAGCACGCCGCTCCAAATGCGCGGCCAGATATCCTGGTTAATAAAGAACTGGAAACTGCGCAGGTCGTTGGGGCAAGCCGTAACCATAGAGCTCAGATGGTCGGCGGATCCGAGCACCTGCAGGCCACGTTCCGCCGCCCAGTACACATTCTCCTCAATGGTTGAGTACGCATGCGCGGAGAACAGCGTATGAGTATGAATATCACAAGAAAGAAGGTAGGGCATCGGGTCTCCTTATCCGGTATGGCCGTCGCGTATATTCATTGTACGCATAGCTTTCGGCAGTCGTAAAACTGCTTCATCCCAATCACACAACGGCATAGACAACGGGGTCTGGCTTAAAACCAAACCCCGTTTCACGTAAAACATTGTAAGCAGAGCGCTTTACTTTTGACGATACTCGTCGGCCAGCTGCTTCCAGGCGGGCAGTGAGTTGACGATAGTCTCGTAGCTCACACAGTAGCCCAAGCGGAACCAGCCCGGCATGCCAAAACTGTCCGAGGGCACCGCGAGCAGCTCATACTTCTTCGCGCGCTCGCAGAAAGCGTTCGCATCGGGCTCCAGCGCCTTCACCCACAGGTAGAATGCACCATCCGGCTCAACATACGTGTAGCCGTACTCCGCTAGTGCATCGGTAAGCGCGGTGCGGTTGCGCGCATAGGCCTCAACGTCACTCGGCTCATCGATGCAGTCGATAATTACGCGCTGGAAGAGCGCCGGCGCGCACACGAAGCCCAGCGTACGGGCGGCACCCGCAACAGCCGGCATCAGACGCGCAGCCTGCGGATTGGTGTTGGGAACCAAAATCCAACCCACGCGCTCGCCCGGTAGCGACAGCGACTTGGAATACGAGTAGCACACGATGGTGTGCTCGTAGATCGAAGGCACCCAAGGCACCTCGGCGCCATAGACAATCTCGCGATACGGCTCATCCGAGATGAGCATAATCGGGTTCTCGGAATCGCGCTTGGCGTTGACCTCGCGTAAAACACTGGCCAGTCGCGTCAGCGTGTCGCGCGTATACACGGCGCCGGTCGGGTTATTCGGCGAGTCGATGATGACGGCAGTCGTCTTATCGGTAATCGCCTTGAGCACGTTGTCCACACTCAGCTGGAACGTATCTTCATTGGCGAGCGCCTCGACACACGTACAGCCGGCTTTCTCAATCCACACGCGATACTCCGGGAAGTATGGTGCAATGACGATAACCTCATCGCCCGGGTTCGTAACGGCGTTGAGCGTGCAGGTGAGCGAAGCCGCGGCGCCCACGGTCATAAAGACATCCTTGCCCTCATAACTCGTACCAAAGCGGCGGTTGAGCGACTCAGCCACGGCGGTACGGCACTGCGGCAGGCCCGGTGCGGGCGTGTATCCGTGCAGCTGGTCACTCGGCAGCTCCAAGGCCTTCTTAATGGACTCCGCCACGGCAGCGGGCGCCGGAACGCTCGGGTTACCCAGCGAAAAATCGAATACATTTTCCGCACCAATCTGCGCCTTGCGCTCAAGGCCATAGCTAAAAATCTCGCGGATGATGGAGCTTTCCGCACCGCGAGCATACATAGTTTCGTTGATCATCTGTTCCCCTTTCACATAGGCGCTATTGTACGCTTTAGCCGAGCAAAGCGCCGCAGCAATGTTGATTGGGGACAGACTTAAATGCGTGAAAACGCTCATTTAAGTCTGTCCCCAATCAACAAAAAGAAAAAGCCTCCGCAGGTTTCCCCGCAGAGGCTTTCGCCACAAAGGCTATTTGTCGGCGTCGGTGTCGGCACCGGCATTGACGGCACAGTCATCGCCGGCATCATCGGATGCGGCTTCGGCATCCTCCTGCATGGCCGCCTGCGCAAATGCCGCAGCATCAGCCGCCAGTTCCTCCTCGCTCATGCGAGGCGCACGCTTCTTGGCCGGCATGCCGGCCGCCTTGGCATTGCGCTCCTCCTTGGCCGCCAGGATATCGCCCTCACGCTCAAGGTAGGCGTCCCACTTGTTGTCGAGCAGGGCGTTTACGGCGTCACCCTCGACGGTCTCACGCTCAAGCAGCACCTTCGCCATCAGGTCAAGCTGATCGCGACGGGCATCCAAAATCTCGGCCGCACGACGATGGGCCTCACGCATAATGCGCTGAACCTCAATATCGATGCGGCGCGCCGTCTCCTCGGAGTAATCCTGATGATCGGCATAGTCGCGGCCCAGGAATACCTGATGCTGCGCCTCACCAAACACCTGCGTTCCAAGCTCCTCGCTCATGCCCAGGCGCGTGACCATCTCGCGCGCCATCTTGGTCGCGCGCTCCAGGTCGTTGCTCGCGCCCGACGTGATGTCGTCACACATGAGCTCCTCGGCAACGCGACCGCCCAAAAACACGGCAAGCTCGTCGAGCATCTCGTTCTTGGTCTTGAGGAAGTGATCCTCCTGCGGAAGCTGCAGCGTGTAACCCAAAGCCTGGCCGCGGCTGACGATCGAGATCTTGTGGACCGAATCGGAGTGCTCCAGGATGTGGCCCACCAGGGCGTGACCGCTCTCGTGGTAGGCAATCGTGGTGCGCTCGGCCTCGGTCATCACGCGACCCTTGCGCTGCGGACCGGCAATCACGCGCTCCATCGATTCCTCGACCTCGTCCATCGAGATCACGGAACGATGGCGGCGGGCAGCCAGCAGCGCAGACTCGTTGAGCAGATTTGCCAGATCGGCGCCGGTGAAGCCAACGGTCATCTGGGCGAGCTTCTCAAACTTCACATCCTCGTCCATCGGCTTGTTCTCGGCATGCACGCGCAAGATCTGCTCGCGGCCCTTCACATCCGGACGGTCGACCGTGACCTGACGGTCAAAACGACCGGGACGCAGCAATGCCGGATCCAGGATGTCAGGACGGTTGGTCGCAGCGATCAGAATGACCGACTCGCTCTCCTCAAAACCGTCCATCTCGACCAGCAGCTGGTTGAGCGTCTGCTCGCGCTCGTCGTGGCCGCCGCCCAAGCCAGCTCCGCGCTGACGTCCCACGGCATCGATCTCATCGATGAAGATGATCGACGGGGCCTGGGACTTGGCCTCCTTAAAGAGGTCACGCACGCGGCTGGCGCCGACACCCACGAACATCTCGACAAAGTCGGAACCAGAGATGCTAAAGAACGGCACACCCGCCTCGCCGGCAACGGCCTTGGCCAGCAGCGTTTTACCGGTGCCCGGAGGGCCCACCAGCAACACGCCACGCGGGATCTTGGCGCCCAGTTTGCGATAGCGATCCGGATCGCTCAAAAAGTCACGGATCTCCTCGAGCTCCTCGACTGCCTCGTCCACGCCGGCAACATCTTCAAACTTGACCTTGGGGCGCGTGGCCTCGTTGGTCTTGGCGTTGGTCTTGCCAAACTGCATGTTCCTGTTGTTGGCGCCCATCATCTGGCGCATAAAGTAGAACATGATAGCGATCAGGGCGATCGTCGGAAGCACGCTCATCGCCAAGTCGCCCCAAAAATCAGGATCATTGGTGTTGACGATGTACTTGGTATCGGGGTGCTCCGCCATAAGCTCGGCAAGCGAATCGGAGCCGACATAGGTCGAGGAGAAGCTCTTGAGCTCGCTCGTATCGCCCTTGTCCTTCTTCGTCTTCCAGTAATGACCCGTCACGCTTCCGTCTTGAACCGTATAGGTCAGATCTTCGACGCGATCCTGCTTGATGGCACTCACCATCTCGCTCGTCGCGAGCTTAACGGTATTGCTGGAATTGGCAAAGCCGGAGCCCATGTTAAAGAAGGCGTAGCCCAGGAGCGCGCAAGCCAAAATAAAATACAGCCAGCCCGTACGCGTGGGCTTCTTGCCTCCGGGCACCCCCGGGATCTTAGGCTCCCGGGGAGTCTGGGAATTGTTATCGTTACGGTCGTCGGGCATCTTACGAATAAACCTCCGGTTTCAAAATGCCCAGATACGGAAGGTTACGATAGCGCTCGGCATAGTCGAGGCCGTAGCCCACCACAAAGGCATCGGGGCAATGGGTTCCAACATACTTGGGCGTGATGGCCGAGGTACGGTCCTCAACGTCCTTCCACAGGAAGGCGGCGACCTCCAGAGAAGCGGGCTTGCGGCTCTCGAGGTTCTTCATCAGATACTTGAGCGTCAGGCCCGAGTCCAGAATGTCCTCGACGATCAGCACGTCGCGACCGCGGATGTCGATATCCAGGTCCTTAATGATACGCACGATACCCGAGGACTTCACGCCGTCACCATAGCTCGAAACAGCCATGAAATCGATGTTGGTCGGCAGCTCGATCTTGCGCATCAGGTCGCCCATAAAGACCACGGCGCCGCGCAGGACCGCAATCAGCACCAGATCCTTACCCGCGTAGTCGCGAGTAATCTGCTCGCCTAGGCGAGAGACGATACCGTCGATATCCTCCTGCGTAAACAGAACCTTCTCGATATCCGGATGTTGAGAAGCCATGACAACCCTTTCTTGTGCTTATCGCCCACACACCGCCGTATGGACGCGAACTTCACATTCTAGCAGCGCACGGGGTATATTTTCCAGCCCGTACGCCATCAGCGCGGGAATACCGTCAACGTCGCACAGAATAGCTGGCGTGGGACGCTATTCCGCATCGACCACACGAAGCAGATACGCCACGTGCGTTGCGGCCGTGCATTTAAAACGCTCGTCCGTGCGAACGCCTGCAACCCATACCACGGCACCTCCCGGAGCCGTTCTCACCACAGGAACGCCTGCGCGCTCAGAAACGGGAATACGAGCCTCGTTGAGCAGGTCGGATACCTTCTTACTTCGCCCACTCATGCCCAACGGGCACATCACATCCCCCGGCGCGGGACCGTCTACCCACAGACGCGCCAAACGCGGCTCGGCGGGAATCTCCCCGCGCGAGCCGGCGAGCATCCGTTCGCTATCGCGATCGGCAAAGCCCAGCGTCGCGGCATCCACCATAGCGGCCACCCCTCCGGCACCCGCGAGTTCACGGGCACGGCGCACAATATCGCACCCCGGCTCGACGGCCATCGTCTCTGCCACCAGGATGCGGCCCGCCCCCAGCGGCAATCGACCGGGAATGGTGACCCAATCGGCAACTAACCCCTCGCGCGCCGCCGGGGCCTTGAATGACAGCATGCCAAACTCCACGCGCGCATCGATTCCCGCCGGCAGCGTGACCGAACCCGAGCCTTCGGCGACACAGGCGAGCACGCGCTCCACATGCCGCATCTCCGGGCGAGCGTCGGGGTCGATACGCTTAATTGCCAGTCGCACCATGCGCCGAGCAATCACCACCTCGGCCGCGGCCAGCCGGCGAGCGTCAAGGACCAGTGCACCCGCCGCCTCCTTACGCAGGCAGCTTCGAAACGCCTGCGCGGAAAGCTGGGAAAGAAAGGCGTCCTCATCGCCTAAGATCTCGCAGGCGGCGCCAATCGTCTTACAGACGCTCGCGTTGCGCTGCGCCACCACCGGCATCACCCGATGGCGCACGTAGTTACGCAAGTACGACACGTCCTCGTTGCTCTCGTCCTCTCGCCACGGCTGACCATGCACCTGCAGATAGCCCACGAGCTCATCATGAGTCAGGTCGAGCAAGGGACGCACCACGATATTCCTCCGGCGAGGAATGCTCGATAGACCAGCGGGCCCCGAACCCTTAATCGCGTTCATCAAAAACGTTTCCGCACGATCCGAAGACGTGTGCGCGGTGCAGATACGAGCCGCCGTTCGCGGTGCCCCCGTCTGGGCGCAGAGCTCGCGGACATACCTCCGCGCCGCGGCATAGCGCACCTCGCGGGCAGCCGCCTCGATATTGCCCGATTCATCATCAAAATAGGCATGCTCAACACACAGCGGCAAGCCATATTGTGCGCATAGGCCGCGCACAAAGGCCTCGTCGCCATCGGATGCCTCACCGCGCAGATGATGGTTCACATGCAGCACGTGCAGCCGCTCGCGCGCGATGGGGGCTACACCACGCCCATCCAGAATATCCAGCTTTGATGTGCACGCCATAAGGAGCAAAGCCGTCGAGTCCGCACCACCTGATACCATGAGCACCACGGGGGCAGCCGTCTGCCGCGTTGCCAGGGCCTTATCATCAGCCCGCGATGCAGCATGGTGTCCATAATGCTGAGATACCGTTGGCATTTGCTTCCTCCTCTATTCGTTCGCACCCATTGTATCCTTTGGAATCTTATGTCTCGTCTGCACCTTCATATCCTTGGCAGCGGCTCAAAAGGCAACTGCGCGCTCATCGAAGGCCCCCGGGGGCTCATCATGATTGACGACGGTCTTTCTCGCCGCGAGACATTAAAGCGCATGGCGGAACTGGGGCTCTCGGCAGACAACATCTCGGCTCTTCTCATTACTCATGAGCATAGCGATCACATCAAGGGTCTCGATGTCTGGTGCAAGCACTGGCACGGCCCCCTCTTTGCCAGCAGGGGCACACTTTCGAGCAAAGAAAATCTTTCACATCTGCCTGTCGAGGAATTCGATCCCGGTGACACCCTATCCATTGCCGGCATCCACGTGCAAACCTACTCAACATCACACGATGTCATCAATCCAGTCGGCTATCGGTTCGACGCCCCCGATGATTCCATTGGCTTTGCCACCGACACCGGAGAGCTATCGAGCCAGGCCATGAACACCCTCAAAGATTGTCGAGTCCTCGCGCTCGAAAGCAACCACGATGTGACCATGCTGCGCGAGGGAGAATATCCCCGCTTTCTTCAGGAGCGCATCCTGTCTGCAAGGGGACACCTCTCCAACGGCCAAGCCGCCGAAGCCGCGCGCGAACTTGTTACCGATCGCACCGAACAGCTCATTGCCATGCATATCAGCCAAGACAACAATCGTCCGAGCCTTACCGTCAAAAGCTATGCCAAAGCTCTAGCCGCAACCCTGGATGACGAGCTCGGAAGCTCCGCCACCCTTCTCCAAGGATCGCGAAAACTCTCGATACGCCCCGCAAGCCAGTATCGGCCAGCAACCATTCAATAGACTGTCCTAAACAGCAAAAGGGGCCGGGAATCGCTTCCCAGCCCCTTTTGTTGTCTTTTAATAGCGAAGAACACCAACGAAGTTAGTCGATGGAGATCTTCGTAACGTTCTTCTTCTCGACGATCTTGGGAACCGTAACGGTCAGGATGCCGTCAGCGTACTTAGCCGAGAGGCCCTCGCTCGAAGCGTCCTTAAGATACACGCCACGCGTCGCGCTGTACGAGCTGAACTCCTTCTGCAGGAAGTTCTTGCCCTCGTTCTCCTCGTCTTCCTCGACATTCACGCTAATGGACAGACGGCCCTCGTTAAGCTCGACATCGATATCGTCCTTGGCGACGCCGGTCAGATAAGCCTTGACCTCATAGCCATCGCCCTTATCCTCAACGTCAACGGGGAACGCCTTAGAGGCAATCGAGCTGTTCGCTAGGTCGCTCATATCATCAAACAGATCGAACAGCGAGCTTGCAGAGGGACGAACGCCAAAAACCGAACGATAAGGAACCATGCTTGCCATGTTTACCACTCCTTTATAGGACTGCCGAGTCATCTTCCAGGTGACTGGGACTTCTTTTGACGCTCTTATATATGCCCACCCGGTGCTCATATATACATCGACTATAAAGTTTTTTGAGTCCAGTACTATAAGCATATCTAAGTGCGTATGACTCAGGTTTTAGGAAGGTTAAGGTTCTTTGAACCAGAGTTTAAATACCGAGTATGTCCCCAGCTACAAATAACAAGGGGCTTACAATGAGCGCGTACACGTTGTTGGTAACGAGCTAAAGGGCATCATGGACGACCAAAACCAGAACAATATGTTTATGCCGACGCAGGGGGAAGATACTTCCACGCAGCCGCCACGGTTCCATCGCCCCCACATCTCGCAAGAGCCCATTAATGATGCAGAGCCCGAGTATGTGACGAGAAATCGATATCAAACGCTCGAGGATGCCCAGACGGGACGTAAGCACATGGGCGTCGCATCGAGCGATCCCGTATATCTGAAAGATGCACCGTTATCAAAAAACAGCGCGATCAATGACGACCCGACGAAAACGCCCAAAACTCGACAGCAAAGAGGTCCTCGACCTAAGCAAACCTTAACGCATTCGGCTCGTTATCTCGAGACGCCAAAACAAGGGAAAACGATCTTCGTCTCATCAAGTAAACGACGTAAGCAGCATCGACTCCAATTGCTACTTTTAATCATTGTGGTCATAGCAGTTGCCCTTGTGATTCGATTTATTGTCTTTAAATAAAAGCTCATTACCCATAAGCCCAACCGGGTTACAGGTGAAATGCAACGACATTGTGAAGTGTAAACGCAAAAAAGGGGGAGGCCGCGAGGCCTCCCCCTTCTCAATTCAAGCGCACGGCTCGGTGCCGTCCACCGGTCAGCGGCGCCCTGGCCTCCCACGGGCTGACCCCGCAGTACTCTCGGCGCGATGGGGCTTAGCTTCCGGGTTCGGAACGGGACCGGGCGTGCCCCCCATGCTCTGGCCGCTGACCGGTGG
>RQAP01000011.1 GCA_008671135.1 Collinsella aerofaciens | reverse complement strand
TCGCGGCAGATTTATACCCGTGCCCGAGCTCGAAGAGCCCTATGGCCGCCTTCCTGGCCTCGATATCATGCTTCACTCTCAAATCAACGCGCATAAAGAAAGCCTCCCATTTCTCATGTCCAAGAAATGGGAGGCAGTTCATACGTCCTAGGCGGCTTTTTTGGCGTACATCAGCGACCGTAAGAAATATCGGAGCACAACGCCCGTTGCCGCTCCACAGCAGTCGATCATCACATCGGTGATCATGCCGGCGCGTCCCGGCACAAAGAGCTGAATCGTCTCGTCGATCGAGGGAATCAGCAGCAGGAACACCGCCGTGGGCAGCAGCACGTCAAAGGTGCGCCGGCCCTCAAAATCAAAGGCGTGCGTTGCCAGAATGCCGAGCACCATATACTCGGTAAAATGCGCACACTTGCGAACAACAAAGTTGGTCACCCATTCATATGGAAGTCCCACGCCGTGCAGGAAACCGCGGATAGCTTCCATGACCGTTAGGCTCAGCGAGCCCGACCCCGAGCCGGGAACCAGCGAATTGCCCCAGATCAAGAGCGCCATCAGGCAGGTCACGACCGCCCATTTTCGATTGATCTTAACCATGCAGAAGTTATGCCTCCGCGCGGAGCGGCGCGAAGCTGGCGGTACCGCCCTCGATAACGCTCAGATAGGCACGACCCGTACGCTTGGCGGTAGAGGACTGTAGGCGCTCGATCTCTTCCTCGAGGATCTGATTGACGCGCTCGTGACGACGATTTTCCATAATGCCGACGGCAATAGCCTCGGCCCGCTCGATGCTCTCGCGCGAGATGCGGGCGGTATCCTCGGGGAACACAGCGCTGTGACGGCCGATATAGGCGGGGGCAGCAGGCTGAGGGGCAGCGACGGGAGCGGGCGCTACAACAGGAGCGGGCTCGTCAATCTCATCCAGAATCGCGGTGGCGGCGGCCCACATGTCCTCGTGGCCCGAGTAATCGGCCATGGGGACATCAACCTCGAGCGAGGCGTCCGGAAGGTCGCCGGTGTCGATGCGATCTTGGGCATCAATCGATGCGGTGATGGCTGCAGGCTCATCGAGGTCATCGAGATCGATGTCCGCGGCACCGGAGATGATAGGCATGCTGGCGAGGTTTGCATTGTACGGCGCAGCCTCAGCCGCCTGCTGCTGGGCAGGAGCGCCCCAAAGCGAGCTTTCGGCGGCACGGCGGGCGGCAACGGCCTCCTCGTCCGCGGCCATGGCTTCATCAACGTACGAATTGTCGGCAAAAGCGTTCGCGTCCGCCGAGGTAGCGCTGTAGGCGTTATTGGCTGCCGCGTTGGCGACGAGCGCCACGAAAGCCGCCGTGCTGCCCGCAGGGGCGGCCTGGGAGCCAGACACGGCGCGTGCCGCGGCGGCGATGTCGTCGCGATTGAAGGAGCCGGTCTGCCCGCCGTTGGTGAGCTCGTCGATGGCGACTTGATAGACGTCGCGCGAGTGTGCAGGGTCGCAGCTCACCGGCGAATCGTCGTCGAGCATACTGTCGATCATGGACCAAGCCTCGTCCTCGTCCATAGCATCTGCGGCTCGAGCGATGGTAGGGACACCATCATCGGCATGACGGCGCTGGAACGCACCAGTCAGGCCGGAAAGGAATGCCGAGGTAGACTGCTCCGACTGAGCCTGAGAAGCAGAAACAGCAGCGTAAGGAGTAGCATCCTGCTGCTGAGCTGGAATCGAGGCGGTCTTGAATTCGCTTTGATGCTGATTGAGATTGGCGGCACCGCCCATGGCGTCGGGCTGGAACAGACGCTCTTCACGCTGCGCACGGTACTCGGAGATACCCAGCGAGGCGGCATAGATACCCACGCCCGCCACCGCGCCCACGGCGAAGGGAACCGCACCCGCCACGACCGTCTCGTTCACCGACGAAAACGGCAGCGTCGCGGCATACATAACCACGGGAGCGGCAAGGCCGATCCCGCACGAAAGTCCGGCAAGGACTGCTCGTTGTGTTGCATCAGAAGAAGCCATGAGCTCTCCCCATCTTCCAGCACCCAAATCGCATCATTCAGTTGGCTGCGCGAGAGAAGATGAAGCGGGGCTATGCCCCAAAGCAACGGTATATGGTTCGTTTCATCTGCGTTTTCCGTCGCGAAGCTTAAAAGCTATTATGCGAAACCGCCCCGTCGATTGCAAGCGACGATGTCGGATTGAAACGGGAAACCTGCTGCTCGTCGGTCTTATGGTTAAAAATAAGCGCGGAGCGGCGATATGGAAAAGGGCCAAGGCTCAAAGCCCCGACCCTCTATTGCATTGATGGCTATCGCTGCGTGTGGATGACAACCTAGAACGTCTGCTCGTAGTCGCTGTGCTTTTTGGCCGAACGCACCAGGAACTCCTGGTTGGTGTTGGTGCCCTTAAGACCCTTGATAAACGATGCGGCTGCGCGCTCGGTGTTGTTCATACCGGCAAGAATGCGTCGCAGACCAAAGACAAACGGACGCATCTGCTCGTCGACCAACAGGTCCTCATTACGCGTACCGGAGGCAACGGGGTCGATAGCCGGGAAGATGCGACGGTCGGCCAGGTCGCGGTCGAGCTTAAGCTCCATGTTGCCGGTGCCCTTGAACTCCTCAAAGATGACCTCGTCCATCTTGGAACCGGTGTCGATGAGAGCAGAGGCCAGGATGGTGAGCGAGCCACCGTTCTCGATATTACGGGCTGCACCCAGGAAGCGCTTGGGAGGATACAGTGCCGCCGAATCGACGCCGCCCGAAAGGATGCGGCCTGAGGCGGGCGCCGCCAAGTTGTAGGCGCGGGCAAGACGCGTGATGGAGTCGAGCACCACCACAACATCGCCGCCCAGCTCCACAATGCGCTTGGCGCGCTCGATGACAAGCTCTGCCACGCGAGTGTGGTTGTCGGCGGGCATATCGAAGGTCGACGCCACAACCTCGCCCTTGATGGAACGCTGCATATCGGTGACCTCTTCGGGGCGCTCGTCGACGAGCAGGCAGATGAGGTGCACCTCGGGGTTGTTAATCGAGATAGACTGGCAGATCTTCTTGAGGATCGTGGTCTTGCCGGCCTTGGGCGGGGACACGATCAGGCCACGCTGACCCTTGCCGATCGGCGACACGATGTCGATGGCGCGACCGGTAATGGAGTCCTTGCCGTGCTCCATGCGCAGCGGCTCATTGGGATAGACCGGGGTGAGGTCGCCGAACTTGGGACGGTTGCGAATCTGCTCGGGGTCCAGACCGTTGACGGTCGTGATTTTGGCGAGGCCGGCGCGCTTGTCGCCGCCGCGCGAAGGACGCAGCGAGCCCTCGATGACGTCGCCCGTGCGCAGGCGCGCGGAGCGGATGAGGTAGGCGGGCACGAAGGCGTCGTCGTTGGACTTCATGTAGCCATGGGCGTGGATGATGCCGGAGCTGTCCGGGCGAATCTGCAGAATGCCCTTGATATCGCGGAAGCCCTCGGCCTTCGCAGCGGTGACGTAGATCTCTTCGACGAGCTCGGCTTTCTTCTTGCCAGTCGTCTCGATCTCGAACTCCTTGGCCTTCTCGCGCAGTTCGGCGACCTTCATGGCAGCGAGCTCCTCACGCGAAAGCGTGGGCTCGGTGGGGGCGGCGTTACGCTCCTTGTTGCGCTGTTTGCGATCGCGCTGACGGTTGCGGCGATCGTTGTTGCGCTCGTCCTTGCGGTCGCTGCGGTCGTCATTGCGCTTGTGCTGGCGACGGTTGGGGCGAGCGCCGTCTTCGGCCTCGGCGGGCGCGGCGCCATCGGTTGCGGCGGCGTCGGCATTGGCCGCAGCGGCGTCATTGGCCTCGGCGCCGGAATCGACCTGCGCTTCGACATCAGCCTGCTGCTCGGACGCCTTGGCCTTAGCGGACTTCTTACGACCGCGTTTGGGCTTCTCGGACGCAGGCTGTTCGACGTCCTGGGGCTCGGTGGCATCAGTCGATGCATCGGCGATCGTCTCGGCGGAATCCTCGGACGCACCCTTCTTGGCAGTCTTAGCCTTGGACGTGCGCTTAGCAGCAGTGCGACGGCTGCGACCGGGACGGACGTCGGCGGGCTCGACATCGGCGGGAGCGGCCTCGGAAGTCGTAGCATCCTGGACAGGTGCATCGGCAGCGGTTGCAGACTCGGCAGCCGCAGCAGCATCCCGAGCGGCCGCAGCTGCGGCTGCGGCCTTCTCTGCCTCGACGAAGGCCTTGGGCTTGCGACCGCGACGGTGCGGGCGCAAAGCCGGATCGACAACGGGAACTTCGCTGGCCTCGACAGGCGCAGCGGACTCAGCAGGCGATGCGCCCTCCCCTGCCGCGGAACGGACCGAAGCCTCGGTGAGCTCAGGGGTTACCTGATCGGCAACCTGCTCGGCCTTAGCAGCCGTGCGTCGGCGTGTGCGCGGTACCGGCTTCTCGGTCGGCTGGTCGGCGGCAGGCGTCTCAGGCACAGACGGAGCTGCAAGCTCGGTCAGAGCCGCGGCCTCACGCTCGGCAGCACGACGGCGGGCGCGCACCACCTGAGCCTCGCTAATCTGAGCCAACGCACGTGCCTGCGCGACCTCATCGGAAATCGGCGCCGAGGAGTCAGCTGCAACGGTGCGCTTGGCGCGCGTCGTGCGCGTGGTACGGCGCTTGGGCTTGGTGACCTCCTCGCCGTCTGTGGCAGGCTTGGCCGTGCGGCGCGTGCGCTTGGGCTTTGCCGGAACAGCCTCCTCACCAGTTGCAGGCACGGCTTTCTCAGCCGCTGAAGGCGTAGGCGTCGAAGCAGCCTTAGGCGTCTTAGGAGCCGAGGCTTGCGCGGGCGCCGCGACCTGGTCCGACACAACCGGTGCAGCGGGAGCGGCCTGCGTCGTCGTTATTTCGTTTTCTTGCTGTTGATCAGACACAGTGTTTGCTCAACTTTCTTTTCAAGCCCTGTGATCACATGCTCCCTGCATAAACCTTCAGGGCGGCTAAACAGTCTAGCTCCGTCAAATACCGACGGACATCATTGATCTGTATCGAGATATTTGCGTCATATACGCAGCGTTAGTGTAACACAACCGCCGTCACCTGCAACTTAGTCATTGGGGACGTTCTTAAACGACTAGTCAAAAGGGACACTCTTCCCCTAAGGCGCCTTGAAATGGAGCGACTAAGGAGCAAATCCGTGGCGTCGGGATTCGCCGTGTCACGAAACGCACCTATCTACTACGCTTGCCCCCGGACCCCTGACCATACCCTTGTTTTATCAAAAACAGCGAGTCCGCTACTTGCGGTTTTATATCGAACTTTACGGTATGGTTCGGGGTATGCGGCAAAACGTAGGAGATGAGCACGATTCGCGGCGGACGGGTCCGCGCCACCCCTCCGCGAGACAAAAATGATCCATTTTCCTCCGTCCCCAAGAGACATTTTTCAAAACTACGCCGGATTACGGGGCCAGAATGCTGCAAGCCAACCATACCCTGCATTTTCAAGAAACAATAAGCCATCTAACTGCGGGTTTAATTTTGCTATTGGCACCATGGTCGCCAGTTGGCGATTCAGCCCCGTAAACCGGTATAGTTGCGATTTGGTAGCATTTCTCAGCAAACCAAATAGTCTAGCCAAACGCAAAAAGCCCGACCTCCGTGGTGAGATCGGGCTTTCAAGGCTCAGTTAAACCAAACCTACACGGTCAAATGACCCGTAGCTTACATCTGCTCGGGCGCGGAAACGCCAACGAGGGTGAGCACCAGGGCGAGCGTCACACGGACGGCATCGCAAGCGGCCAGACGGGCACGCGAAAGCTCGGGGTCGACGGGACGGCCCTCGCTCGGCAGCACCTGACAGGCAGCGTAGAAGCTGTGGAAGTCGCCGGCGAGTTCCTCAGCAAAGTGCGTCAGACGGAACGGGGCGCGGTCGCGAGCGCAGCTGGCGATGAGGTCGGTGAGCTCGTTGAGCTTGCGCGAAAGGGCGAGCTCGGTCGGGTCGGTCAGCAGCGAGTAATCGACGTTCTCACCGATGGCCTTGGCGGCGACGGCCTTCATGCCCATCTCGTCAGCCTGCTCGGGCGTAACGTCAGCGGCACGGCGCAGGATGGAGCACACGCGGGCGTGAGCGTACTGCACGTAGTACACCGGGTTGGAGTTGTCGCGCTTCTTGACGGCCTCAATATCGAAGTCGACCATCTGGTTGGAGCTCTTGGAGATGAGGGTGTAACGGGCAGCGTCGGAGCCGACCTCGTCGACGAGCTCCTGCAGGGTCACCATGGTGCCCTTACGCTTGGACATACGGACGGGCTTGCCGTTGCGCAGCAGGTTGACGAGCTGGCCCATCAGAACCTCAAACTTGCCGGGGTAACCCAAGGCATCGCAGACGCAGCGGACGCGCTCGATGTAGCCGTGGTGGTCGGCGCCCCAGATGTCGATGACGTGGTCGACGCGCTGGAACTTATCCCAGTGATAGGCAACGTCGGAGGCGAAGTAGGTGTACTCGCCGTCGGACTTGATCAGAACGCGGTCCTTGTCATCGCCCAGGTCGGTGGAGCGGAACCACAGGGCGCCGTCCTTGGTGTAGAGATAGCCCATCTTGTCGAGCTTCTCAAAAGCGCGGTCGACGGCGGAGGTGCCGGCGGTCTCGCCCTCGGTGTCCTTCACATACAGCGAGCGCTCGGAGAACCAACGATCGAAGTCGCAGTTAACGGCATGGCAAAGGTCGCGCATGTTGTCGACCATCTTTACATAGCCGCGCTCGCGGAAGCTCTCCATGCGCTCCTGCGGATCGGCGTTGACCCACTTATCGCCGTCGGTGCGCCAGAACTCGGCGGCCTCGTCGATGATGTAGTCGCCGCCGTAGGAGTCCTTGCCCAGGGTCTCGGCAAAGTTGTCCTGATACGGATGGGTCTCAGGGTGTTCGTCGTTCTCGTCGGCAACAAAGGCGTCGCGGTCGGCGATCAGCAGCTTGTGAGCCTCGTCGATATCCACGCCCTGCTTGGCGATGATGTCGGCAAGCTGCATATAGCGCGTGCTGATGGAGTTGCCGAAGGTGTTCATCTGAGAGCCGTGGTCGTTGATGTAGAACTCACGCTGGATGTCGTAACCGGCGTGATCCATAACGCGACAGAGCGAGTCGCCCAGCGCGGCCCAGCGGCCGTGGCCGATGTGCATGGGGCCGACGGGGTTGGCGGAAACGAACTCGACCTGGGTCTTCAGGCCACCACCGACGTTGGACTTAGCGAAGTCCATACCCTTCTCGCGAGCCTCGCCAAAGATGGCATTCTTGACGGCAACGGAGAGGTAGAAGTTGATGAAGCCGGGGCCTGCGATCTCGACCTTCTCGATCGCGGGGTCCTCGGGCATATGGGCAACGATGGCCTCGGCGATCTTGCGCGGGGCGCAGTGGGCCAGCTTGGCGGACTTCAGGGCCATGGTAGAGGTCCACTCGCCATGAGAAGTGTCAGCCGGTCGCTCGATAGCGCAATCGTCAAGTTCAAATGCGGAAAGGTCGCCGGCCTCCTGGGCCGCAGCAAGCGCAGCGCGTACCAGCTCTTCAATCTTCTCGGGCATAGATCCTCCTTGTGTTAAAGCCCCCGAGCTCTTGGTCACTCGTAGGGCAAAAGCCAGAGTTTGTAGCACTCTATCACAAGCGACGGGCACTGTCGCAGGGTAAAGCTAATAGATATTGCATATGCACAAAAATGACTACAGCTTGTATGGAGTCACTCAAAGATGCCGGTCTGCCTGCAGATTATGCAGGCGTTGAAAATGCATAAATGTGTGAATGAGCTGCGTCTGTTATCGAATACTCTTACCTATCAGAGTTGTGTGCTTTTCCTGCATAAAGTACGGGTTTGCGCACGTCAGCGTGTTATTCTAGACATACGTAAATTCGTATAAGTTGGAGGTAGCATGTTCTCAATCGGTCAACACGTCATTCATCCGGGCCAGGGAGTCTGCACCGTCGTCGGTTTTAGGGACGACACACCGCAGCCCATGCTGCTGCTCGAGACCAAGCAGGGACATGCGCAGACGATCCTCATGTACCCCGTGGCGCAGGCCGACCGTCTGCACGCCGCCATCTCTCAGCAAGATGCCGAGCACCTGCTGAGCCACTATGACGAGCTGGAGTGCGACACCTTTACCGAGCGCAACAGCTCGCTTGAGGAGACACACTTTAAGCAGCAGCTCAAGCTGGGCGCGCCCGAGACGGTCCGCGTGGCAAAGACCATGATGCACCGCATTCGCCAGGCCGAGGAAGCTGATAAAAAACCCAGCTCCTACTACATGCGCGTACTCAAGGAGGCCAAACGCCGCTCCATCGAGGAGTTCGCCGTGGCCCTTGGCGTCACCGAGGAGGCCGCCGAAGCCCGCCTAGCCCAAGCCGCCCTCAACTAACCCATCCGCGCCAAAAACCACCACAAAGGGAACAGGCACCTTTGTGGTGGTTTTCTTGTTCTAGTAGTATTCATTCTTATCGATACCCACGAGCACAAGGAGTCTCTTATGGCAGAGCCGCTTACCGCCGGAATCACCCGCGACCGCGCGTTCGAACTGCTCAATGAGCACAACAAGGACCCGTTCCATATCACCCATGGCGAGACGGTCGAGGGCACTATGCGCTACTTTGCGCGCGAGTTCGACCCCGAGAACGAGGAGTTTTGGGGCATCGTCGGTCTGCTGCACGACCTGGATTGGGAGGAGCATGAGGACGACCCCATGAACCACACCATCTATGCTGCCGAGATTCTTGAGGGCGAAGGTGCGTCTCCCGAGCTCATTCGCGCCATCCAGACGCACACGTCGGACTTCAACACCTCACTACCCAAGCCCGAGCTGCAGATGGAAAAGATCCTGTTTGCCTGCGATGAGCTCACCGGCCTGATCGGCGCTGCCGTCATCATGCGCCCGAGCAAGAGCGTTATGGACTTTACGACTAAGTCGCTCAAGAAGAAGTTCAAGGACAAACGCTTTGCCGCCGGCTGCTCGCGCGACGTGATTTCGCAGGGCGCCGAGATGTTGGGCTGGGAGCTCCCCGAGCTCTTTGACCGCACCATCGCGGCCATGCAGTCCTTCGCCCCCGACCGAGATACCTTCCAGGCCTAACCGTCAACGCCACCTAAAACCACCACAAAGGGGACAGGCACCTTTGTGGTGGTTTTTGTTTGCGCGGGCGTTAGGGACGGACCTGGCCGGTGCCGCGGAGCTTGTATTTGTAGGTGGTGAGGGCCTCGGCGGCAAAGGGGCCACGGGCGTGGAGCTTTTGGGTCGAGATGCCGATCTCGGCGCCCAGGCCAAACTCGCCGCCGTCGGTGAAGCGCGTGCTGGCGTTGGCGTACACGGCCGAGGCATCGACCGCATCCAGGAAGCGCTCGCAAGCATCCGTGTCCTCGGCAACGATGGCCTCGGAGTGCATCGTGCCGTAGCGGTTGATGTGTGCGATGGCCTCGTCCTCGTTTGCCACGACCTTCACGCTCATCTCGAGCGCCAGGTACTCGCGACCCCAGTCCTCCTCAGTCGCGGCGACGTAGTCATCGCCCTCCACAAGCCCGGCATCGGCGCATGCGGCGCAGGTTGCCTCGTCGCCGTGAATCAGCACGCCGTGGTCATGCAGCACGGTCACGACCGCGGGCAAAAACGCATCGGCCACAGCACGGTCGACCAGCAGCGACTCGGCGGCATTGCACACGCCTACGCGCTGGGTCTTGGCATTAACGATAATGTTGAGCGCCTTATCAAAGTCGGCGGATTCATGCACGTAGATGTGGCAGTTGCCCGTGCCCGTCTCGATCACCGGCACAAGCGACTCGCGCACGCAGCGCTGGATCAGGCCTGCACCGCCGCGCGGAATGAGTACGTCGACAATACCGCGGAGCTTCATGAGCTCGCCGGTGGTCTCGCGGTCGGTGGACTCGATCATCGACACGGCCTCGCGCGGGAAGCCCTTGGCCTCGAGCGCATCGGCCAGCAGCTCGGCGATCATGGCACACGAGTGATAGGCCAGCGAGCCGCCGCGCAGAATGCAGGCGTTGCCGGTACGGATGCAGATGCCTGCGGCGTCGGCCGTCACGTTGGGGCGCGCCTCGTAGACCATAGCGACCAGGCCCAGCGGCACACTCACGCGGGTCAGGTCCACGCCGCTTGCAAGCACGCGGTGGTCGAGCACGCGGCCCACGGGATCGGGCAGCTCGGCGAGCTTTTCCAGGCCGGCGGCCATGCCCTCGACGCGCTCGGGCGTCAGCAGCAGGCGATCGAGCAGTCCGGCCGAGGTACCCGCATCGCGCGCGGCGGACATATCGAGCTCGTTGGCGGCAACGATGGAATCGACGCCATCGTGCAGCGCCGCGGCCATGGCGCGCACGGCCTCCTGACGCTGCTCATCGCTCGCCGTGGCAAGCGAGGCCGACGCTGCCTTGGCGGCAACGGCAAGATCGTGGACGTACGTGGCTATATCGACCGACATGGGCGGCCCTTTCTCCTAGAAGTTTGCAACAATGGTAGCCGATTTGCGCATGGCCTCGCCCGCGGCGGTAGAATTGGTCAACCCGAAACACCGCAACGAACGGAAGACTCACATGGCCCTCATCACTTCGTACCACGTCCCCGGCCTTTACGTCGAGGACCACAGCATCGACGTCCCCCTTGACTGGCGCGGCCTGGAGCCGATGCTCCTGGCCGTCGGCAGCACCATGCGCCGCGGCGCCATGCCGGCACCAATCGCCGGCGCGCCCGAGAGCATCAAGCTCTTCTACCGCGTGGTTTGCGCGCCCGACCGCATCAACGACGATCTGCCGCTGCTCCTGTTTTTGCAGGGCGGCCCCGGCGGCGAGAGCCCGCGTCCGCTGTCGCCCACAAGCGACGGCTGGATCGAGGAGGCCGTCAAGCACTTCCGCGTGGTCCTTCCCGACCAGCGCGGCACCGGACGCAGTTGCTGCGTGGACGGGCGCACGATTGCCGCACTGGGCGAGCGCGCGACGGCGGCCGGCTCCGATGCCGCACGCTCGCAGGCTGACTTCCTCAAGCGCCACCTCGCCAGCTCCATCGTGCGCGATTTTGAGTACCTGCGCCTGGTGGGCTTTGGCGGCAAGCCCTGGGTCACACTCGGGCAGAGCTACGGCGGCTTTTTGACGTTGAGCTATCTGTCGCTCTTCCCCGAGGGCGTGGCGGCGAGCTTTACCTGCGGCGGCATCCCCCACGTACCGGCGAGCGCAAGCGAGGTCTACGCGCACACCTTCCCGCGCATGGCCGCCAAGACGCAGCAGTATTATGACCGCTATCCCGCTGACGTCGAGCGCGTGGCAGCCCTGGCCGATGCGCTCGAGGCTCAGAAGCCCGTGCTGCCCGACGGCTCGCCGATGACGGTCGAGCGCCTACAGCTCATGGGCAGCGACTTTGGCATGAAGCCGAGCTTTGAGCGCATGCATTGGACTATCGATCACGCTTTTGTTACTGGCGACGGTACGCTGAGCTGCGGCTCCTCGGCATCCGACAGCTTTTTGATGCGCGCCTTCGAGCGCACCAACACACGCACGAACCCGCTGTACTGGACACTGCAGGAGTTTATCTACGCCGACGGCGACACCATGCCCATTCGCTGGGCCGCAGCAGAGGAGAAGGCCCATCGTGCCGAGTTCGACACACTCGCGCGCCCGCTCATGTTTACCGGCGAGGCCATGTTCCCGTGGATGTTCGAGCAGATGCCCGAGCTCAAGCCCTTCAAGCCCGCCATGGACCTGCTGATGGAAGACACCAGCTGGGACAAGATCTACGACCCGCAGCGACTGGCGTGCAACGAGGTGCCCCTGCAGGCCGCGGTGTATTTCGACGACATGTACGTGGATTCGGGCCTGCAGCTTGATACGCTCAGCCGCGTGGGCAACTCGCATGCCTGGGTGACCAACGAGTTCGAGCACGACGGCCTGCACGGCAGCGTGGTATTCAAGCACCTCTTCGACGAAGCCCTCAACCGCGGAGACCTGCGCCAGATCTTCTAGCAAAGGAGTGTCCCAAAGTGCCGGCACATAAGGAACGTCCCCAAGTGCCGGCACGAGAAAGACAGCGCTGCGGGAAACGATCCGCAGCGCTGTCTTTCTTTATGCAAATACGATCAAGTTATCCCTGTGTATCGCCGGCTTCTCGGCCAGGTCTGCCAGCAGGCGGTTGCTGGCGATCTGGTCCTGGCGGCGGCCGGCGGCAAGTTCCAGCACGTCCGAATCGGCCTCGGCGATACCGCGGGCGACGACCATACCTCTCGGATCGCACACATCGAGCACATCGCCCTCGGCAAACTGGCCATCAACCTCGCGAATACCCACCGCAAGCAAGGAAGAACCACGGCTGACCAGCGCCTTCGCGGCACCGTCGTCAACCGTTACCGAGCCATGTGCCTTGTCACCCAGCGCGATCCACAACTTGCGGGGTGCGATGTCCAGACGCTCCGCCGGCGGATCGAACAGCGTGCCCACGCTCTCGCCGCGGGCTAGGCGCACGAGCGCATCGGGCTCCTCGCCCGAGCAAATCACGCTCTGAATGCCCGCCGTCATCAGGATGCGGCTCGCGCGAATCTTGGTAATCATGCCGCCCGTGCCCACCGATGTGGAAGAATCGCCCGCCGAGGCAATAATCTTGGCATCGATCTTATGCACGACAGGAACAAACTCGGCCGTGGGGTCCTCATGCGGATTGGCAGTATAGAGGCCATCGATGTCCGAGAGCGTCACGCACAGATCGGCAGAAACCAGGCAGCTCACAAGCGCCGCCAGTGTGTCGTTGTCGCCGAACTTGATCTCATCGACGGTAACGGTATCGTTCTCGTTGACGACCGGCACCACGCCAAGCTCCACGAGGCGCAGCAGGGCGTCGCGCGCGTGCAGGTAGGACGTGCGGCGGGCCGTATCGTGGCGCGTGAGCAGCACGAGCGAGGTGAGCAGGTCGCGCGCATGGAACTCCTCGTCGTAGGCCGACGAGATGATGCACTGACCAGCCGAGGCGCAAGCCTGCAGGCTCGGAAGGTCGCCGACCGGCTTGCGGTCGAAGCCCAACACGGGATAGCCACAGGCGATAGCGCCCGAGCTCACCACGACCAGACGCCAGCCGAGCTTGCGCAGCGCTGCGGCCTGATCGGCAAGTCCGCCGATAAAGGCGCGGTTGACCTTGCCATCGGCACCCACCACCGTGGACGAACCGATCTTTACCACCATCGTTTTATAAGAAGTCGTCATACGTCAAACCAATCAACTGTTCAGCGAACGGCCGAGTTGGCGGCCAAGGGAGCGTGACTCGCCCCTACCGCCCAAGGAATTAGTGAGTCCAAGGAAAGGCAGAAGCCGCGGCCATGTTCTTGCGCACGAGCTCGTCGCGCACCTGAGCCAGGCCCTGCTCCATGCCCACCACATAGGTCTGCGGGTACAGGAAGCGCTTGAAAGCTGCGTCCAGATGATCGAGCGCCCAAGCACAGCGCTCGCGCGCGTCCTGGATGCTCTCACGCGGAGCCACCGCACTGCCATCGCGCACGATCGGCACCAGCAGCTCGCGATACTCAAGTTCGGACACGTCGGTCACCAGGGCGGCATCATTCACGGCCACGAGGGTATTGCCGCGCGCGGCGCCCTCCCCCGCCAGATGGTCCTCGTCGTAGATCATGTCGCAGACCGGGCCGCCAAAGCCGTCGAAATAACGGCGCACGCGTTGCACACCCGGGATCGTGCGCTTGTAGGGCTGCTCGGAGAGCTTGACCACCGGCGTCCATGGATCTGTCTCGCTCGCACGGCGGGCGGAAAGCTTGTACACGCCACCCAGCGCCGGCTGGTCATAGCAGGTCGCGAGCTTGGTACCAACGCCAAAACTGTCGATGGGCGCGCCCTGGTCGAGCAGCGACTGAATCGTGTACTCGTCAAGATCGTTAGAAACCGAGATCCCCACATAGGGCAGGCCCTCGGCATCAAAACGGCCGCGCACATACTTGGAGAGCTTGGCGAGGTCGCCGGAGTCGATGCGAATGGCCGACAGGCGCTCGCCCATCGCTTCCATCTCCTTGGCAACCGTAATGGCATGTTCACAGCCCTCGCGCACGTCATAGGTGTCGATGAGCAGCGTACAATTCTTGGGGCTCGACTTGGCAAAGGCGCGGAAGGCCTCGAGCTCGGAATCGAAGCTCATCACCCAGCTGTGCGCATGCGTGCCAAAGACGGGAATACCGTAACGGCGGCCGGCGAGTACATTGGACGTAGAGGAGCAGCCGGCAACGTAGCTCGCGCGCGCGACGGCCAGGCCGCCATCGGGACCCTGGGCTCGGCGCAGGCCAAACTCCGCCACAGGGCGACCGTCGGCGGCGAGCACCACGCGCGCCGTCTTGGTGGCGACAAGCGTCTGGAACCCGACGATGTTGAGCAGCGCCGTCTCGAGCAGCTGGCACTCCAGCGCGGGGCCGGTGACGCGCACCATGGGCTCGCGCGGAAAGACGAGCTCGCCTTCGGGAACGGCGTCGATGTTTACATGCGCACGAAAATCACGCAGGTAGTCGAGGAATCCAGGCTTGAACATCGCGCCGCCGGCAGGGGCCTGGAGCGAGGCGAGGTAGTCGATGTCCTCGGGCGTAAAGCGTAGATTCTCGACCAGCTCGGGCAGTTCGGCGGTGCCGCACATGACGGCATAGGCGCTGCCAAAGGGATGGTCGCGGTAAAACGCGGTAAAACAACCCTGCTCATTGGCCTTGCCGCTCTCCCACAGGCCCTGGGCCATAGTGAGCTCGTACAGATCGGTGAGCATTGCGATGTCGGTGGGATGAGAGATGTCGGTCAAAGCCATGGGGCGACCTTTCGGATGTGTGGTGCAGAATTTGAGGGTTGGACGAGAGCAGAGCATGCGGACATGACGCCCGATGCAAATCGGTTAGAGCAGGCCCATGCTGGTCAGGATCGTGTAGCCCATAAAGATGACAAACGCGATGAGGGCAAGGACAATGATGATTTTTTGAGCCGGCGCCATGCCAGGGATCTCGTTCTCGCCCGTAGGCTCCTTGGAGGTAACCATGCGCTGGGCAAAGGTCATCTCGTCACGACTCGGCTTAGGCTCGACGGACTTGGGGCGAGCGGCCTTTTTAGGCTGAGGTTTGGGCGCGGCAGGTGCAGGCTTCGCAGCAGCGGGCTTGGGTGCGGGCGCGGGCGCCGATGCGGATGCGGCGTTCGCGGCGATCTCCTCGGCCTTCGCACGCTCGGCACGCAGGACAGCCAGCTCCTCACGCTCGCGACGGGCCTCTTCACGAGCCTCGCGGCGGGCCTTCTCGGCGCGGAGCTCTTCCAACTCAGCGCGCTCCTCGTCGGACAATGGTTGGGACTCAAGCTCGGCCATGGTATAGCCCTTTCTTTTAAAAAAAGCCGCCGACACAATGTCAGCGGCTTATCAAATCCAAGGGTGGAGACGAAGGGAGTCGAACCCTCGGCCTCTGCCATGCGACGGCAGCGCTCTCCCAACTGAGCTACGTCCCCAGGACAAGTCGATATTTTACCTACGGCTCGCCAACTGTCAACGCCCAATAACCAGTCTTTTTGGGGCGCGGCTATTTTGGCAACTTTTCGAACAGGCGATCCTCTCGATGATTTTTTATCCCCGTCCCAGAAAAATCATCGACGAACGCACTACTTTGCGCTGGTAAGAACACCGGTGGTGTCGAAGGCCGGGGTGAAGCTCTCGTCTACCGCGCCGCCCTCTTGCCAGAACATCGTCGTAAAGCCCAGGTCGTCGGCATGGTCGAGCACCTGCTCGTACTCCTCGCGCGTCACGGCGCGTGCCAAGTCGCCGCCCTGCTCGCGCATAAGCGCATTGGGCGTGTACTGGTTCATGACCGAGATCGGCACATCGCCCACCGTCTGCCACACTAGGTCCAGTACGCGACACGAATCGTCCGCATGCCCCGGAAGCACCAGGTGCCGCACGATGATGCCGCGCTTCATGAGCCCGTCCTCATCCACCAACTCTCCCCCGCGGCGCTCGATCTCGCGCGCCATCTGGGCCAGACCCGACACGGCCACGCGCGGGTAGTCCTTAATATGAGAAAGCGACTGCGCAAGCCCGGCATCGGCATATTTAAAGTCGGTGAGCCACACATCGACCAGGTCGCCCAGCGCCGCCACGGCACTCGCACGCTCGTAACCACTCGTGTTGTAGACGATCGGGATGACCAGCCCGCGCGCCCGTGCCGCGGCAATCGCGGCAGGCAACAGGTGCGCATAGTGCGTCGCCGTCACCAAATTGATGTTGTTGGCACCCTGGTCCTGCAGTTCCAGCATAATCTCGACCAGACGCTCAGACGAAATCTCAAGGCCAAAATTGCTGGTCGAGATCTCGTGGTTCTGGCAGTAGATACATTTAAGCGAGCAACCGCTAAAGAAGATCGTGCCCGAACCGGCCTCGCCCGAGATAGGCGGCTCCTCCCACATATGAAGCGCCGCGCGAGCGACCTTAAGCGTGTCGTCGGCACCGCATACGCCGCGCGCGCCCTCATCGCGCGCCGCACCGCAACGGCGCGGACACAAATGGCAGGCGGGCGAAAAAAGTTCGGTCAACGACATCGGCATAAAAAAATGCTCCAAAACAACGATTCAGCAGCTCAAACGTAAAGGGCCAGACCGGGTAGACGGCTCCGTCCCTAAGGCGCCGTAATCGTCCGACACGATTTTTGTAATGTCAAGACTGGAATCGATAAAGTGCCGCTTTATGATGTAGGTATTCCGCCCCCCGCGGAGCAACTGGGTGAACCGTCGCGTTTATTTAGGGAGCCCACACAGTCGTACCTAGTACAGGTATCCTTCGTTGTTAAGGACGCTGGAACAGTCGATGAGGGCACCCACCTGTTTTAGGTGGGTTCATTTTCGTAACGTGGGGGGTGGTTTTCTTTTGCCGAAAATCACCATTACAGTCCATATGGATCCCCGCCGGCATCCCGACAAGCCATCGACAACATCCCAATATCTGGTATGCGCGTGATAATCGCACGGCGCAAACCTCCGCACCCCCCTCGGTCGAGTATCATGGGACAGCTATGCCATTTCCGCGTAGCAACCTTTGACCTTTTCCTTCGACGCTTGGCGGTTTTTAGATTCATGGCTTCATCCCCGAGCTACATACCGTACCTATGCGTGGCAGCGGCGGCCTTTATCACGACCTTCCTCGCGGTGCCCCTGGTCAAGCGCTTGGCAATTAAGCTCGATGCCGTCGACTATCCTTCTAAGCGCCGCATCAACACCAAGCCCATCCCGCGTTTGGGCGGAACGGCGGTGTTTTTGGGCCTGGTCGTTGCCTGCATTGTGCAAATCCTAGGCACCTGGTACCTGGGCTGGCCGCCCGTTTTGGTGCCGCACCCGCGCCTTCACATTAGCTATCCCATGCTGGCGCTCTCCTTTACCGTCATCTTTGCGACCGGCGCTATCGACGACGTCTTCCAGCTCAAGCCCAAGCAAAAGCTGGCCGGACAGGTCCTCGCCGCGCTTATCGCCTGCATGGGCGGCCTAAAAATCGGCGTCATCGTCAACCCGTTTGCCCCCGGCGAAATCATGCTCGGATGGCTCGCCTACCCCATCACCGTGATCTATCTGGTGGCATTCACCAACATCATTAACCTCATCGACGGCCTTGACGGCCTGGCGACGGGTATCTGCGGCATCGCGTCGTTCACCATGTTTTCGATGGCCGTTCTCTCGGGCCGCATCGACGCCGCCGCGCTCTCCATTGCGCTCTTTGGCGCCTGTCTGGCCTTTTTGCGCTACAACTTCAACCCCGCAAGCATCTTCTTGGGCGACTCGGGGTCGCTGCTTCTGGGCTTTGCGCTGGGCTCCATCTCGCTGCTCAACGTGAGCCGCACCGCCGCGCTCACCTCGCTCATCATCCCGCTCATCGTTGCCGGCGTGCCCATCATCGACACGTTTAGCGCCATTGTGCGCCGCAAGCGCGCCCACATTAGCATCGGGCAGGCCGACAAAGGCCACATCCACCACCGCCTGATCCAAGAAGGCTACAACCAAAAACAGGCTGTGCTGCTCATCTATGCCTGGTGCATTATGCTTTCGGCCGGCGCCGCCGCGATTAACCAGGTCGAGGTGCCCATGCGCGTGCTCATCTTTACCGTGCTCGCCATTGGCTCGGCGGCCTTTGCCAAGCATCTACATCTGTTTGAGCCCGTACTGCGCCACCATTACAACAAGCGCACGCACGAGGACGAGCTGGTCACCCCCGACGACCCCGCTTTTAAGCAGGAGGAGCAGGCAGCCGAGGAGCGCAAAGAAGAGCGCCACCACAAGCTCTAGGGCAAGCTGCCGAGGATGTGCCAAGGCACCGTTAGCCAAGCGCGGCCGCGCCGCACCCATCGCACATGCCGCACCACGCGCGCCCCTCTCCCGCCCCTCGCCTACTTACGCACCACCCCTCCAATAAACGCGTTATCATCTTGACCCATGAACATACGTTAGGAGCAATCATGCCAAACGAGAACAGCTACGAAGTCGCGCTGCAAAAGAGCAACGCCATTCGCGAGGGCCTGGCCAAGACGCCCGAGAAGTTCACCATGCTCACCGGCGACCGCCCCACCGGCCGCCTGCACCTGGGCCACTACTTTGGCACCCTCAAGGGCCGCGTTGAGCTGCAGAACATGGGCGCCAAGACCAACGTGCTCATCGCCGACTACCAGGTCATCACCGACCGCGACACGACCGAGCACATCCAGGACAACGTGTACAACATGGTCATGGACTACCTTGCCTGCGGTATCGACCCCGACAAGACCATGATCTACGCGCACTCCGCCGTGCCCGCAGCAAACCAGCTCATGCTGCCGTTCCTGTCGCTGGTGTCCGAGGCCGAGCTGGCGCGCAACCCCACCGTCAAGGCCGAGATGGAGGCCTCGGGCCACGAGCTCACCGGTCTTCTGCTCACCTACCCGGTGCACCAGGCCTGCGACATTCTGTTCTGCAAGGGCAACGTCGTGCCCGTCGGTCGCGACCAGCTGCCGCACATCGAGCTCACCCGCACCATCGCCCGCCGCTTTAACAACCGCTACGGCAAGGTATTTCCCGAGGTCGACGCATTGCTGTCCGAGACCCCGCTGCTTCCCGGCCTTGACGGTCGCAAGATGAGCAAGAGCTACGGCAACGCCATCAATATCTCGATGACCGCCGAGGAGACGGCCAAACGCATCAAGAAGAGCCAGACCGACTCCGAGCGCATGATCACGTTCGACCCCGAAAACCGCCCCGGCGTGTCCGGCCTGCTTTCGACAGCCGCCATCTGCACCGGTCGCTCCGAGGTCGAGATTGCCGAGGAGATCGGCATGGGCGGCTCCGGCCAGCTCAAGAAGTACGTGACCGAGGCCGTCAACGAGTACTTCGCACCGATCCGCGAGCGTCGCCAGCGCTACGAGAACGATCTGGACTATGTGAAGGACGTCCTGCACGAGGGCAACCGTCGCGCCAACGAGATCGCCGATCAGACCCTGGCAGAGGTTCAGGACGCCATGGGCATGGTGTACTAGACCGATCTACTGGCTTGAGCTTTCGATTGCTTTAGGGCGGGCGCTGCGGCGTCCGCCTTTTTTGGAGCCGGACCGCTTCGGCTCCGTCCATCGCACCCCCTCGACAAACAGGAACAGGCCCGCCGGCAGTTAGCTGCCAGCGGGCCTGTTCCCGAAGTACACCGTTGAATCGCACAGAGGGGAGGGATGCGAATCAAACTCAACAGGGCAGGCTTTTTCATCGCCTATTGCCTGCTCCGTTGCTGAAACCAATATAGTTCACCGTGGTTTACTTTCTGACGGCAAAGTACGCCGCCACACCTTCTCCATAAGTTAGCTCTGGTAAACCTACAGTGTAAAACCACCACAAAGGGGACAGTTCACAGGCGCCTTTGTGGTGGTTTTCGCCACGGCAGAACCGCTAGAGCCCGGCAGGCCAGCGACAGGCGGCCAAGTCGACGTGCATGTCGTCCTTAAACGCCACACCTTCCCCTAGCAAAAGCTCACGTTGAGCATCGGGACCGCCAAAAGCGAAGCCCTCGCATATGTGCCCGTCGGCAAACACCACGCGGTGACAGGGAATCTCGCCGGGGCGCGGATTACTATGCAGGGCATACCCCACGTACCGCGCACTTCGTGGACGACCGGCAAGCAGCGCCACCTGGCCATACGTGGCGACCATCCCCTCGGGGATCTGCTCGACCACCTCGTACACCCGTTCAAAAAAGCCCTCAGACGCCATTGCTCGCTCCCTTCCACCCGGAAAAGCATAAACCACCACAAAGGTGCCTGTCCCCTTTGTGGTGGTTTTGACCGGAAAGCTAGTTGGCGGGGCGGAAGAAGGCTACGGCTACGGCGCCGGGGCCCACGTGGGTGCCGATGGTGGCGCCAATGGTGTGGATGGACAGCTCGCCCTCGGTGTGACCGGCCCACAGTGCCGCGCTGTCCTCGATATATTTCTTGAGCACGGCGTCCGAAAGGCCTGTATAGCCCAGCGCCAGCGGCATGGAAAAGTCGACGCCGCCCGCCTTTTCTACCTTCTGGTTGAGCAGGTTACGACCGTTCTTGGAACCGCGCGCCTTGCCCAGCTGCACGATCAGGCCGTCCTCGGCGGCCACAACGGGCTTTACGTTGAGCAACGTGCCCACAGCGCCGGCCGCAGCAGACAGGCGACCGCCGCGCACCAAGTACTCCAGCGTCTCAAGCAGACCGATAACCACCACGCGGTCACGGACTGCCTCGACGGCCGCCGCGATCTGGGCCGCACTACGGCCCTCGTCCACCAAGCGCAACGCATACTCGACCAGGACACGCTCGCCCAGGGTGACGTTATTGCTGTCCACCACGAACACGTCGCCGCCCGGCGCCTCGGCAAGTGCGGTACGGGCACTCTGATTGGTGCCCGAAAGCTTGGCGCCCACGGTAATAATCACTGCCTCGTCGCCGGCCTCACGTGCCTCGGCAATCGCCTGCGAAAACGCGTACGGGTTGACCTGGCCGGTCTTGGGCAGCTCATCGCGCTCCACGAGCATCTCGTAAAAGCGCTGATGATCGATGTCGACGCCATCCATATACACATCGGTGCCAAAGGTGACGGACAGCGGCAAAACACGCAGAGCGGGGTGCTCCGCCGGCGACATATCGCTTGCGGAATCGGTAATAATACGAATGGACATAACAAATCCTTTCTTGCGCGGAGCTCGCGCGGGGAATTTTGACAGCAATGCCCCGGCACGGTATACGCGCTGAAACGGGACTATGCAGTTGTTAATGGGAAGCAAATGCCTTGGCGGCCTTAGATCTCGCGCAGGGTGTCGAGAATCGTACGCAGCGATGCATACATCTGCTCGCGCTGCTCCACACCCATAGCCTTACCGGTGGTATCGAGCACCTCGCGAATGATGCGGTCCGCCTCGCTCATGCTCTCGCCGCCCAGAGCGGTCAGGCGAACCGGAGCACGATACTTAACGGCGGCATCGCCCGAATCATCGACTTCGACGTAGCCGCCCTCCTCCAGATGCGCGAGCGTACGCGAGACGGCGGCGCGGGTCACGCCTGCCATGCGAGCCAGGTCGGCACCAGTCAGGCCGTCCTTGCTGCGCTCAAGATAGTACAGGCACATAACGTCGGAGCCCTTGAGGCCCAGCCTTGCGCCCTCAGACGTCTTAATGCGCTGGATCTCCTTGTAGAGACCGCTGATCAGTCCGACAAAGTCCTCGAAACGTGTCTCGTCGCTCTGCTGCATGGGAGACGACCGCCTTTCGCTTGCATAATGCTAACGGGTAAACATCTTAGTCGCATAAGGCGACACCCGTACCCAAATACCCCATTTGTTAACCCATCAACATAAAAACCACCACAAAGGGGACAGGCACCTTTGTGGTGGTTTGGGGCATCAATAGGTTCTAGGCGCCGCTACAGCTCCACGCAAGGATTGTCGCGGGTCACAAGCGTCTTAATGACAACCGTCGCTCCCAGATAGCGCTCAAGCAGCTCGGCTAAGCGATCGATCGCAGCCTGGCAATCCCCCATCCGCTCGGGCTCCACGCACTCAATCGCTAGGAACGCATCGGCCGAATCATCGGACAGCGCCGTGCGAACGCCGTCGCGCCAGTTCCAGCAGCGGCACACAGCGCCCGCATCATCGATGTAGGCGAGCTCGCTGGGCAGCGTCGGATCGTCCGTCTCCTCGCCAAGCGGCAAGAACGCATCGCCACCGTCGGTCACCTTCAGGCGAAGGTCCCCCTCGATCGCATGCAGATCCTCGCCTCCCACGGGCAGCGCGTAGGTCAGCGACACCGTGTTGTAAATATCCACCACGGGCGTAATGTGGCCCACCGGCTTGCCTTTGAGCACGCGTTTGAGCAAGTTCTCGATCGAGCAGCGCGCGCCTTTCTTGGTCTTGAACAGACGATAGGCCTCGCGCCATGCCCTGACCGGTGCGTTCTCGCTGATAGTGTCGCTGGTCAGATGACGCTCCGCATCGATATTGGCGCGGTCGAGCAACGCCGCAATCGCATCCACGTCCTCTTGAGGAATCTGAGCCGTGGGCTTCATGCCCTCCACGACCACAACACCGACCGCTGCCTGCGGAAACAGCTCCCAGAATGAATCCTCGGCAATAAAGCTCTTCATACGCTCTCCCTTCATTGTGCGCGCCCGAGTGAGGGCGCCTAAACAAAAAGCGCCCTTACAACGGCCACCTTCAAAGTCCTACGGTGCCGTCACAAGAACGCTTGCGCTGTCCCCATCCGGAGAAGGGAACGATATGTCAGGCGTATTGTAACCCGAGTCATCCACACGAGCAAAACCACCACAAAGGTGCCTGTCCCCTTTGTGGTGGATATGGACTCACGGCGAAGCTAGTGGCGGAGTCCCAGCAGGCCGCGGCCGTGATGACGGGCCTCGGCGGACACCTGGGCGTGCGGGCCGGCGGCTTTGACGGACTCGGGCAGGTGCGAGTACTTCTTCTCGAAGTTCTCCTCGAACATCACGGCCAAGTTGTGCGCGGCCTCGTCGTAGCGAGCGGTGCTCTGCCAATACTGGCGCGGCACCAGGATGCCGTCGGGTACGCCGTGGCACGTGGTGGGAATGTCGACGTTAAAGATGTCGTCGTGCACGAACTCGCTGTCCTCGATGGTACCGTCGAGGGCGCGGGCCACCAGGGCGCGCGTGTAGGCAAGCTCGATGCGATGACCCACGCCGTAGCCGCCGCCGATCCAGCCGGTGTTGACCAGGTACACACGCGTGCGGCCGTCGGCGATGCGCTCACCGAGCATCTTGGCATAGACCATGGGGTCGAGCGGCATAAACGGCTCGCCAAACAGCGAAGAGAACGTGGGCGTGGGCTCGGTGACGCCGACCTCGGTGCCGGGGATCTTGGCCGTAAAGCCCGTCACAAAGTGATACATGGCGGCGTCGGCCGTCAGGCGCGAGATGGGCGGCAGCACGCCAAAGGCATCGCAGGTCAGGAAGAGCACGACGCTTGGAGTGGTGCCCATGCCCTTGGTCCACGCGTTGGGAATGTGCTCCACAGGGTATGCCACGCGCGTGTTGTGCGTGATCGAGATGTCGTCGTAGTTGGGCTTGCGGTTCTCGTCGAGCACCACGTTTTCGCAGATCGCGCCAAAGCGGACAGCGTTGAAGATCTCGGGCTCGTGGAACGCGTCCAGGCCCTCGCATTTGGCGTAGCAGCCACCTTCGATGTTGAAGATGCCCATGTCGGACCAACCGTGCTCGTCGTCGCCGATCAGCAGCCGCGTGGGGTTGGCCGAAAGCGTGGTCTTGCCCGTGCCCGAAAGGCCAAAGAACACGGCGGTCTCGTGCGTGACGGGATCCATGCTGGCCGAGCAGTGCATGGGTAGCACGTCGTCCTCGACGGGCAGCAGGTAATTCATGACGCTGAAGATGGACTTTTTGATTTCGCCGGAGTAACCGGTGCCGGCAACCAAAATCACGCGCTCCTGGAAGTTGATGACCACGGCGGCGCTGGAGTTGAGGCCCTTAATGGCGGGATCGCACTGGTAGCCGGGAGCGGCGAGCACGCAGAAGTCCGGCTCGCCGGTGCGTGCGATTTCACGGGCAAGCGGGCGGGCGAGCATCTGCTTAATAAAGAGCGCTTGGCTGGCACGCTCGCAGGCGACAAGCAGGCGACGCGTATGGTTGCGATCGGCACCGGCCATACCGCGAGTGACGAACACATCGCGCTCGTTGAGGTAGTTGACGATACCGGCCTTGATGGCCTCGTAGCTCTCGGCAGAAAGCGGGCGGTTGACGGCACCCCAGGCAATCTTGTCGTGAACATCGGGGGTGTCAACGATAAAGCGGTCATTGGGGGAACGACCAGTGCGCTCCCCCGTCTCGATCACCAGCGCGCCGTTGGATGCCATGCGGCCTTCTTCGCGGCGGATGGCGTGCTCGACGAGCTCCGCGGCGGATAGATCGACCAGCAGACGGGGCTGATTCTCGGCGGGATCTTCGACCAGCGCAATACCAAAGTTGGACAGAACTTCTGCAGGGGTAACACCAGGCATGGGGCCTCCTTTAAAAGCGCGACACGTGGACGCGGCGCGCACTTTACTCACGTAAAGCCCGTTGTACCCGATATGCAAAAACGTTTTTGCGGCAACGGCGAAGCGCCCGCCCAACGGTCAAAAATCGCAGGCAAGCGGCCTAGTCGTTAGGGACGCTTTTAAACGACTAGTCATTGGGGACACTCTTGAACAGACAACATTCAAGGAGTGTCCCCGGATGCCGGCACTTAGGGACGTTCCCAAAGTGCCGGCACATAAGGAACGTCCCTAAGTGCCGACTACAGCGGCAGGCCTTGGCCGAGCATGGCTATGGCGCTCATCAGGACCAGCATGCCGGCGGCGTAGGGCAGGACGGCGCCCAGGAGTTCGGCATCCTTACCGCGCACGAGCACGGCGGCAAGACCAATGGCGAGGGTCTGCGGCGAGATCATCTTACCGGCGGCGACGCCCAGGGCGTTCAACGCGACCATCCAGTAGTCGCTCACACCCAGCGCAGTGGCAGCCTGGCTCTGAATGGGGCCAAACAGCATGCCCGAGGACGTGCCCGAGCCGGTCACAAACGCACCGACTGCGCCGATCCACGGAGCCAGAATCGGGTACAGCCCACCGGCGACGGCGATGCAGAACGTGCTGATCGAAGAGATCATGCCCGCATAGCCCATCACCTTGGCACAGCCCAGCACCGAAAGCATCGTGATCACCGTCGGCATCATCTGCTTCACAGTCGCGGCCAGCACCTCGCCCATCATGCGTGGCGAAGCACCCTGAATGGCACCGCCGGCAAACGCCGCCAGGAAAATCCAGACGCCCGGCGTGTTGATCCACGAAAACGTAAGCGTACCGGGATTCTCACCGCAATACACCTGCACGTGGCTCGCAAACGGCGCGAGCGCGGCATGTACAGCGGGCACCAGGTTAGACGTGCCCAGCAGCAACACAAAGATCAGGATGAAGCACGACCAGGCCGAAAGCGCCGACTTAACGGTGAGCTTCTCCCCCGCCTCGATATTCATGTGAAAGCGTGCGTCCAGACGCCCCGACTTCTCGGCACGCATGGCAAGCGCAGCTGTCAGCGCGAGCGAAACGATGGATCCTACGACCACGGCCAGCTCGGGGCCCACAAACATGGCAACGACCAGAGCCGCGCCGACAAACGACACGCCGGAGAGCAACGCCACGCCGGCAACACCGTGCAGACGCTCGCCCACACTCGCGGCATTGCCCTGGTCATCGGCAACACGGCCCGCAACCAGCACAATAAATAGCGGCATCACCACAAAGAACGGCGCGAGCTGCACCAGCTGAACGGTCGCTAGGTGAAGGGAATCCAAACCCACCAGGTCGGCAACGGACACCGTGGGGATGCCGATGGAGCCGTAGGGCATGGGCACGCCGTTGGCCAGCAGGCAGATGAGCACGGCAGGCACGGCCTCAAAGCCCAGGCCCGCGAGCATGCCGGCGGGAATGGCGACAGCGGTACCGAAGCCGGCCATGCCCTCCATAAAGCCACCGAAGCACCAAGCCACGAGCAGCGCCAGCAGACGGCGGTCGCTGCTGATGGAGGTGATCATGCTGCCGATCACGTCCATGGCGCCCGTACGAACGCACAGGTTATACGTGAACACCGCGGCGATGATCACCAGGACGATGGGCCACAGAGCCATCAAAAAACCTTCGAGCGAGGCGGTCGCGATCTGCGCTGCCGGCAGGTGCCACCATGCGAAGGCAAGCAAGCACGAAAGGACAAACGATCCGATAGCGGCCTTCCAAGCTGGCCATTTAAAGCACAGCAGCATCACGACCAGCCAAATAATCGGCACAAGAGCCAGTAAGAATGCGGCGACGTCCATAGGTAGAAGCTCCTTGGTACCGCGTGGGCGGCATCGGGGGTGTCACAAAACTTCAACAGGATACCGCACGTTTACCGACAAATTACAGCCGCCCGCCGAAATTATTGAACAATCCGTTCAAAAACACGAGCGAACACCGTCGCGTCTATACTAAAGCGCAGCAATAGAAAGGACTCCGCTTTGAGTATCACGCCCCTCGATAGCATTCGCCGCGCCATCGCCCGCCGCAACGGCACCTCCAACCCCGCTGCATCGAAGGACGGCGCCGCGAAGGCCCAGGGCGGCCGCATCGAGAACGGCCTCTTCCCTGCCTCGCACACTGCCGAGGAACTCGCACGCATCCAAGAGCTGAGTCAGCGCAACGCCGGCGGGCCCGATAGCAGCCAAGCCACACGTCGCCGGCGCGAACGCGATCGGGAGCCCGGCCCCGTCCGCCGCATGGTCAACGCTTGGTGGAACCGTCTGCTCGGCGCCGTCTACGGCGGCGGGTTCTCCATGCAGGAAGCGGAATACGAGGAGCACGCCACCCGCCGCGATTACCTTTGGAACGCTCTCGGCACCGCCGTGTGGGGCTTGGCGTTTCCGCTGCTCACCATCGTGTCCACACAGCTCGTGGTCGCCGAAGAAGCCGGCAAGTTCTCCATCGCCTTTGTCACCGGCACGCTCATCATGATCGCGTGCAACTACGGCGTGCGCAATTTCCAGGTCTCGGACATCGACGAAAAGACGTCCTTCGCCTCCTACCAGCTCAATCGTTGGATCTGCGGAGCGCTCGCCCTAGGCTGCGGCCTCATGTATAGCAGCGCCCGCGGCTATGACGCGCAGATGGCGACGATCGGCCTGGGCGTCTACCTGTATAAGGTCATCGACGGCGTCGCCGACGTGTACGAAGGCCGCCTGCAGCAGGCCGACAAACTCTACTTGGCTGGAATGAGCCAAACGCTACGCTCCGTCGGCGTCATCGCGGTCTTCAGCGTGGCGCTGTTCCTCACGCGCAGCATGCCCATCGCGGCCATGGACATGGGTGTCACCGCGATCGCCTCGCTCGTGCTGGTCACCGCGCCGCTCGCCCTGCTCGAGACCGAAAAATCGCGCCGCGTGAGCCTGCGCGAGGTCGGCCACCTGTTTGTCCAGTGCGCCCCGCTCTTTGGTGCACTGTTCCTGTTCAACCTTATCGAGAGCATGCCCAAGTTTGTGATGGAAGGCACGCTGGCATACAAATATCAGCTGTACTTTAATGCCCTGTTCTTTCCTGCGCAGGCTATTTTGCTGAGCATTGGATTTATCTATAAACCGCAGCTCCTGCGCTTGTCGAACATTTGGGCTAATCCTCGCAAGCGTCGTCGCTTTGACCTGATTATTGTTGCCGTTATGGCGCTGATCGTGGTCATCACCGGCATGTGCGCCGCATTTATGGCAGGTCCCGGTATTCCCCTCATGAGCTTTATGTACGGCCTCAGCTTTGAGCGCTACCGTACGCTGGCGCTGCTGATGGTCGTCGCCGGCGGCGTCACCGCGGCCATCGACTTTATCTACGCCATCATCACGGTGCTACGCCACGCTAGAGACGTCACCAAGATCTACCTGATCTGCTTCGCCGTAAGCGTGGTGCTGCCGGTGATCCTGATTAAGCTGCTGGGTCTGATGGGCGCTGTAGTGAGCTACCTAGCCATCATGGCCCTACTCCTGGTGCTGCTGATAATCGAGTACCGCCGCATCCGCCAACGCATCGAACGCGACCGCAACCCATACGGCGCCTAATTAGCTGCCCGGTCACCGGAATTTGCGATGGAATCACCCCGTCTGGGGTCTCGTTGCGGACAATATTCATCACGCAAAACTAAGTGAGTAGACTTTTACCGAATCCCCGACCACACCAACAGAGCACAAGTCTGTGACCTGCACTGATAATTGTTCTCGGGGGAAGCGGGCACTGCGGGGCGCGGCAACGGCGCGCGATTTCCGCGTCGCAGCGCTACCCTGATGCTGAATGCCGGGACGATGACCCACTGACCTGCTGACGCCTCTTCGGCCGTCC
>RQAP01000029.1 GCA_008671135.1 Collinsella aerofaciens | reverse complement strand
GAGCCCGCGGATATTAGCTTGCCAGGCAAGCGTCGACTAAGCCATGCAGCGTGCGCGGGCCCTCCCGACGGGAAACGAAAAAGCCCGGTTTCAAACCGGGCTCGAACGAACATGCCTATTGACAATGGCTTTCTCATATTAGATTTAGGCCCGGTGACTTGAATCAGCGGTCATCCCGGGCCCATCAGAGCTCGTAGAGCTCTTGGTTGCTTTGGTCTCGCTCTTCACGGCGCTTATCGAACTTTCCGAGGCACTCAAGCAGCATTCGAAGCATAACAAGTCGCTGCCATTAAGGCACTGACCTCTTGACCAAGCAACGGCGCTGCCCAGCTATCACCCTTGGGCTGCCGTCAACTTTATTCTATCCGCGAGCATCTGGTTTACCAAATGGATTTTCGGTAAAGGAAGCACGGCACGCCCGCAAAACCACTACGCCCCAAGTGCCGCCATGGGAATCACCGCCACGCCGTCGTCGCGTGTGTAGGCAATGCTCCCCTTTCCAACCACGACCGCCAAAAACGCCGGCGCGGCATTCTGGGCGGCAGGATTGGAGAGCACTTTCCTCTCCAGCGCCTTGAGATTTCTCGCTCCATCGTCTGCTTTCGCATCACTCAGCTTGACCTCGATGGCTCCCCAGCGCCCGTCGTGCTCAACGATCAGATCGACCTCAAGGCCCTTCTCATCTCGGAAATAATGGACACTGTTGTCGACACCGCCGTAGGTGGAAAGGAACACGCGCACGTCGCGCAGGACGAGATTCTCAAAGAGCATCCCCAGCGTTTGCATATCGCCAAGCAGCCGCTCAGGGGTAGCCCCCAGCAACGCCGCCGCAAGTGACGGGTCACAGAAGTAGCGCTTGGGGCGCACGCGAACGCGGGCCTTCGAGCGCATGGGCGGCTCCCATCCGCACAGGTCCTCGGTCAGCTTGAGCCTGTTGAAGAGGTCCAAGTACGCAGCGATGGTCCTCTCGTCGGGGCCCGCCTCACCGTACGAGGCGTCCTTTACGAGCGTCTTGTACGTGACAGCCTGGCTCTCGTTCATGGCAAGAGCTCGCAAAAGGCCGTGTGCAAGCTCGGGCGACATGCCCTCGTCCAGCACGTTGACGTCGAGCACCGAGTGCACGTACTGGCTTGCCGTCTCTCGCGCAAGATCTTCCGAAAGCCCAAGATTTGCAGGCCAACCGCCCCTGCAGCACCAGCGGGCGACGTCATCCACCGTGCTCTCGCGACGCTGAGGGGCAAAATCCTCGCCCTTAAAGAGGCTTGCCAGTGACACGAGCGGCTCGCCGTCGCCCGACTCACACAAGGCCATGGGGCGCATTGACAGACGGGCGATCCTACCCGTGCCGGAATGACGAACATGGCTGCGTTCCTCGCTTTTGAGCGCGGTCGAGCCCGTGAGCAAAAGTGTCCCCCGTTCGTTGCCGCTCGCGTCCACGAAACGCCGGGCGGCATCCCAAACCTCGGGCACCTCCTGCCATTCATCGACCAGGTGTGGCGCATCGCCGATGAGCGCCAGGCTTGGGTCGACCTCTGCCGCCGCACGCTGCGCAGGCTCATCGAGCCTGGAGACGCTCGCCGAGCGAGAGAGCGCCGTCCAGGTCTTGCCGCACCATTTGGGGCCGTTGATCTCCACACAGCCAAACGCCCGCATAAGGGTGTCGAGGCGCTCCTCTATGAGCCGGGGCCTATATCCCTTTTGGGTCAATCTCTTTGGTGCATCCATAGACGGCCGTCCCTCTCTATCACGCGATATGCGAAATTACGCCATTCTCAATGCTGATTTTACGCTACTTTCAATGTAGTTTTTACGCCATGACAGATGTAGTTTTTACGCCATTTTCATTGAAGGTTTTACGCTTGGCATCCTTAGCGCGACCCATTCCGAGCATCACATCAGAGCGTGCTTGGTTATCTCCGCTCGCACATCTCGGCAAACGAAATCAGCTTGGCATCTCCCCTGCTCGCCGCAGCTTCCTGACATCCTTGCGTAAAGCCTCGCTTCGAGAAGATCGCATAGCTTTTGTGCTGCCGCCTAAAGAGCTCGCTTCGATGCACGAGCTTTTGCAGCACGTCTTCGCCCACCGGTTCATTGCGCCATTTGCATTCCGCAAACAGCGCAGTGCCCTCGCCATCGTCAACAATCAAGTCGATTTCTTCCTGCGTATGCGTGCGATTATCCGTCCCCCACCAGCGCCCAACGCTTGCCGGAACCACATCAAGCTGGCCCGCCCGCGCGAGTTCGTACACGTATTGTCTGCATATAATCTCAAAGACCGTACCCATATAATCCGATACGTGCGGCTCAATGCGCTCATACGCCATCTCGGCCATATCGTTTTGAATCAGCCCGATGTTCTGCGGAACAAACTTGTACCAGAACCTAAACATCTGGTCGCTCAGCAGATACACGGCTCGCTTATTGCTCGTCTCGTTTAGGGGCAGCTCGCGCTCGACAATCCCAAGCGACGCCAGCTTATCCACATAGCTCTTTACGTTGCTCGCAGGGATTCCCGTAGAGCTCGCAATCTCCGAGATCTTCGAGCGCCCCTGGGCAATTGCTTGCACGATCGCATCATATTGCTCGGGATTGCGGCACTCCTGCAATAGCAGGTTACTCGGCTCCTCAAAGAGATAGCCCGTAGGAGTAAGAAAAAGACGTTTGATGTTGTCCTTGAGCGGTGCGGCAGGATCGACTTTCTCGATATATGCAGGAATGCCACCCGTCATGCCATAGCAAACTGCAGCGTCTTCGCGACCCATGCTCTGCCACAGGCCGAGGGTCGTCATAAAATCGAGCGGCATGATCTTAAACTGGGCCGTACGCCTACCGTATAGCGGACTCTCGTAGCCCAACACCTGCTCTTCCATAAACGAAAGCGACGACCCGCACAGGATAAGCATAAGCTTGGTCTCTTTGTACAAGTGATCGATCTTGTCTTGCAGCAACGAGCTGATCTCGGGATTCGATTGGGCGAGATAAGGATACTCGTCGATCACGACAATCAAACGTTCCGTACGAGCCATGGTAGCCAATGCATCGAACGCCTCGTCAAAACTACGAAACGACACGCCAGCAACACCAACGGAGCCCGCAAGTATCGCCTGGCTAAAGCCATGCAGGTTTGCCTCTGCATTGGTGCGACGAGCTTGAAAGTAAATAGCCTTCTTGCCTTGGATAAACTCTGTGATAAGACGCGTTTTGCCCACGCGACGGCGGCCGTAAATCACAGGCATCTCAAAGGAGCCCGTGCCATACAGTCGATTGAGCTCGGACATTTCCGCCGTTCTTCCGATAAACATAGGGCCATCCTTCCTTTACGTTATAGCTAGCTATATTATACCTTCCTATAATATAGCTAGCTATAACGTAATTCGACAAGCGGCGCACGCAAAAGGGTCGGTACACCACCGCACGTGGACCGTTCCGGAAAATGTATCCCGTTCTGGAGCCAAAAACTGGGCCGTAGTTTCCGCCAAACATGCCATCCGGAAAGCGTGTCCCGTTCTGAGCGCCAAATCCGGGACGCAGTTTCCACTCCAAACAAAGGGCCCCGGCTCGCGATGGAGCCGGGGCCAAAGGCGCAGCGTATGTAGTTGATGTTGAGCGCGAACGGCCCGTCAACAATGGCCGTCCACGCTCTACCCTACCCGCGGTGACGGGCGCGGCTGTACGGCGTATCCACCATGGGCAGATCCGGACGCAGCTTGCCGTCGAATGCGCGATAGGCGTTCTGTACGGCGGGCGCCGTGGGAATCGTTGCGATCTCACCGATGCCCTTGCCGCCGTATGCCACGGGCAACAGCTCGTCCTTCTCCACGTAGATGGCGTGGATATTCGGAATCTCGGGCGCACGGAACAGCCCGAGCGTACCGTACCTTGCCTGGGGTACGCAGTCCTTGAGCGGCCAGTCCTCGGTAAGCGCATAGCCCATACCCATGAGCACGCCGCCTTCGATCTGACCCTGGATGGAGATGGGGTTGACCACCTTGCCGGAATCGTGCGCGGCATAGACCTCGCTCACGCGGCCGTCATCATCCAGAATGACCACATGCGTGGCAAACCCGTAGCAGATGTGGCTCTTGGGGTTGGGAACGTCGGCGCCCAGCTTGTCGGTCGGCTCCAGGTACACGTAGCCAAACTCGCATCCCTCGAGCGCCTTGATGGCAGCCGCGGGATCCTGAGGATGCATACCCTGGCCGGCGACGAGCTCCTGCGTGCGCAGCTGATAGGCGCGACCGTCGTCGTACTCAATCTTGACGCCGTCGCCATGCGCGCTCACGGGAGTATCGGGTGCGGGCTTGCCGGCCTCGATGTCAAGCATGGCATCGCGCAGCAGGAAGGCGGCACCGCGCACGGCCTCGCCGGTCACGACCGTCTGACGCGAGCCAGACGTGGTGCCGGAGTCGGGAGCGTTTTCGGTGGAGCACTCGCCATTAGCAATGCAGCTCAGCGGCAGACCGCAGGCCTCGGCAACGTCCTGCAAAAAGACCGTGTTGCAGCCCTGGCCGATGTCGGACGTGGCGGCGTAGACCACGGCGCGGCCATCCTCGACGCGAATCTTGCAGCGACCGGCATCGGGCAGGCCCACGCCCACGCCGGCGTTCTTCATGGCGCAGGCAATGCCGGCGTGTCCGGGATGCGCGTAGTAGGCATCCTTGACCTCGAGCAGCGTCTCTTTAAGCGCCGTGGAGCAATCGGCAATCTGGCCGTTGGGCAGAACCTCGCCCGGCTCGATGGCGTTGCGGTAGCGAATCTCCCACGGATCCAGGCCGACCTTCTCTGCCAGCAGGTCGATCAGGCTCTCGAGCGCAAACTCGGACTGGCAGACGCCAAAGCCGCGGTACGCGCCGGCAGGCGGGTTGTTGGTGTAGTAACCAAAGCCGCGAATGTCGGTGTTCTGGTACTTGTAGGGGCCGACGGCATGCGTACAGGCGCGCTCGAGCACCGGGCCGCACAGCGACGCGTAGGCACCGGTATCAAAGTTGATCTCGCAATCCAGGCCGGTAAAGTTGCCCTCGGCGTCGCAGCCCAGTGTAAAGGTGCCGTCCATGGCGTGACGCTTGGGATGGAAAGCGAGCGACTCGGCACGCGTGAGCTTACACTTCACAGGACGCTGGAACTTATATGCGGCGAGCGCGGCCAGGTGCTGGATGGACACGTCCTCCTTGCCGCCAAAGCCGCCACCCACGAGCATGGTCTCGACGACCACGCGCTCGGGCTCGTTGTCCCAGCCAAACATGTGGGCACACTCTTTGCGCGTATCGTAGGCGCCCTGGTCGGTCGACTGCACCTTGACGCCGTTCTTGTACGGGAAGGCGACGGCGCACTCGGGCTCCAAGAAGGCGTGCTCGGTAAAGGGCGTGGTAAAGCGCTGCGTCACGGTGAATGCGCTCTCCGCTAGCGCCTTGGCGGCGTCGCCGCGCGTCACGTGACGGCTCTGGCACACGTTGTCCTTGAGCTCCACCGTGTTGCCAAAAGCAAAGAAACTGTCATGCAGGCGCGGGGCGTCGGCGGCCTTGGCCTCGGCGATGTTGCGCACGGGCTCCAGCGGCTCGTAATCGATCTTTACGAGCTTCTTGGCCTTCTCGAGCGTCGCCTCGTCCTCGGCGACTACCAAAACGATGGCGTCGCCCACGCAGCGGGTGATATCGCCCTGGGCGATCATGACGTCCCAGTCCTGGATAAGGTGGCCGACCTGGTTGACCGGCACGTCCTCGGCTCGCAGGATGCCCACCACACCGGGCAGGGCCTCGGCCTTGGAGGTGTCGATGGAGAGCACGCGGGCGCGCGGATATTTGGAGCGAACGGCGCTGGCATAGGTCAGGCCCGGCTGATCGAGCTCGTCGATGTCGTCGGGATACTTGCCCTCGCCGAGCACCTTCTTGCGCACGTCGATACGGAAGGCGCGCTTGCCCACGCCGTAGTCATCGCCGCGCTCCAGATCCTCGTCGATCTGCTTTTCGCCACGGAGCACCGCAGCTGCCAGCGAGATGCCCTCGATAATCTTCTTGTAGCCGGTGCAACGGCAGACATTGCCGCGGATGGCGTACTTGATCTGCTCCTCGGTGGGCTCGGGGTCCTCGGCGATGAGCGCTGCACCCGCCATGACCATGCCGGGGATGCAAAAGCCGCACTGCACGGCGCCCACGGCGCCAAAGGCGTACACGAAGGCCTCGCGCACGTCCTCGGGCAGGCCCTCGACGGTCACGATGTTGCGGCCGGCGGCAAGCGCGGTGGTCAGTACGCACGCCTTGACGGCCGCACCGTCCACGTGAATGGTGCAGGTACCGCAGGCGCCCTCGGAGCAGCCGTCCTTGGCGGAGTGAATGTGCAGGTCGTCGCGCAGGTAGCGCAGCAGCGGTTTGTTTTGGGTCGTCGTGCGCTCAACGCCGTTAACGGTAAAAGTGAATTCCTGTGCCATGGTGATTCCCTTCTACACGCCGGCGGCGATGCCGGTGCGGTCGTGGATAGCGCCATGCGGGCAGACGACGGCGCACATGCCACACGACAGGCAGTCCGCGCCGTCGATATGGGCGCAGTTGTCCTCGATGCGGATAGCGCCGGCGGGGCACTTTTTGGCGCACATGCCGCAACCGATGCAGCTCGTGTCGCAGATCTTGCGGGCGATGGCGCCCTTATCGGTGTTGTTGCAGCGCACCAGGATATTCTGGTAGCCGGGGACGAAGGCGATCACGCGCTGCGGGCACGCCATGCCGCACAGGCCACAACCCGTGCACTTTGAGCGATCAACGCGGGCGATGCCATCGACCAGTGCAATGGCGCCGTGGGGGCAGGCCGTGACGCAGGCGCCACAGCCAATGCAGCCTTCACTGCAGCGGGCGTCGCCGCCTGCGGAGGCACAACCGCTTCCGCAGGCAACGTAGGCCACGTTATGTTGAATGGATTTGGCCATAAGGGGTCCCTTATTTCTTAAGGAGATACGAATAGTTGTCGCGCACGGCCTTGATGGTCAGGCGGACGGCCTCGGGAAGGCCGGTGTTGACGGCATCGACCGATACGGTGCGGACCGTGCCGGCGACGCGGACCTTAAAGTGGTCCTCGCCCACGGCCAGGAAGCCCTCGTTCTCGGAGTTCTCCATGTCCTGCTCGCTCCAGAACAGGGTGAGTTTGTCCTTGTAGGGACGACCCTCCTGGTAGGGGCAGAACACGGCGCAGTTGCCGCACTCGTTGCACATGCCGTCGACATGAACGACCTGATGCTTGGCCAGGCCCGGCACCTTGATGGCAACGTTGGCGCGGTTGGGGCACACGTCGCAGCAGACCTCGCACACCGAACCGCAGCCCAGGCAGCGGGTCTTGGTGCAGTTGCGCTTGTCGCGGCACAGCGACCCCTTGCGCTCGTAGCAGGTGTCCTCGCGACCGGCCTGCTCGTTGCAGTCGGCGTACTTGTTAAAGTCCACGCCAGCGATGGCGCGGGCGACTTCGGCGGCGTCGGCAATAGCCTCGACCACGGTGGCCGGACCGCGACGACAGTCGCCCGCAGCCCAGACGCCCTCGACACCGGTGGAGGTGGCGGCAAGACGGCCACGACGGTCGTGCTCGACGCCCGCGGCATCGTACAGGCTGGCATCGATACCCTCACCCACGGCGCAGATCACCGTGGTGGCGGGAAGCTCAACGGTCTCGCCCGTGGCAACGGGGCTGCGACGGCCGCTTGCATCCGGCTCGCCAAGCTCCATAACATCGCAGGTCAGCACGGCGCCGTTGAGTGCCTTGGGAGCCAGCAGCTCGCAGAACTCAACGCCGTCGGCAAGAGCAAGATCAAGCTCTTCCTCGTCGGCGGGCATCTGCTTCTTGGTGCGGCGATACACCAGGCGCACGTTCTTCACACCAGCCAGGCGCTTGGCCACGCGGGCAGCATCCATGGCGGTGTTGCCGGCACCAATGACTACGACGTCCTCGCCCAGCTCGAGCTTCTCGCCCCTCTTGGCGGCCTCGAGGAACTCCAGCACGTCGAGCTCGGCACCCTCGCCTAGGCCCGCAGAGCCGGGCATCCAGGCACCGGTGGCCACGACAACGTCGGTAAAGCCCTGAGCCTTGAGCTCGCCGATGGACTCCACGCGAGCGTTGAGCTGCACCTTGGCGCCAAAGGCCAGGCAGAGCTCGGCATCGTGGGAGATGTCGTCGCTCGCGATACGGAACTCGGGGATCACGTGACGGACCACGCCGCCAAGCGAATCGCGGGCCTCGAAGATGGTGACGCGCACGCCGGCGCGCGTCAGGAAGAACGCCGTCGCCAGACCGGCAGGGCCGCCGCCGATAACGGCAACATTGCGCTCGCTGTCGTTGGCGATGGCCTGGGCGCGCAGCTTGGGCAGCACGGCGGTCATGGCCTCGCGGGCGGCCTTGAGCTTGCTGGCGCGAATCTGGGCGCCCTCGGGCTCGTAGAACGCACGCTCGCAAGCGCGGCCGCAGGGATGCGGGCAGATGGTGCCGGTAATGAACGGCAGGGCGTTGCGCTCGATGATGATGTTGAGCGCGTCCTCGTAGCGGCCCTCGTCAACAGCCGCCAGATAGGCGGGAATATCCTGCTGGATGGGGCAGCTCGTGCGGCACGGCGTGGTAAAGCAGTCGGAAAGCGGGCTCTTGCCGGCGACCTTGCGGTCGGGCAGCGGACGCAGCGGCTTCTTGTAGAGCGGGTTGGTGAGCGAATCGGCCTGGATCGCGGCCACGGCGTCGAGCGAGACGCCCGCGAACGGCTTGCCATCCAGATCGGTGAACTCGCCGGCCATCTGGCTAAAGCGCTCGTAGCCACCGGGCTTGAGCACGTCGGTCGCCAGGGTAACGGGCCAAATGCCGGCATCGTACAGGGCGCGGATGTTGTAGACCGTGGCACCACCGGAGTAGCTGATGCGCAGCTTGCCATCGAACTGCTCGGTAATGCGGCGGGCGGCCTCGATGGTCAGCGAGAACAGCGAACGGCCGGACATGTACATCTCGGTAGAGGGCAGCTCGTTCCTCGTCACGTCGACGGGGAAGGTATTGGTCAGCTTGACGCCAAACTCCAGGCCGCGCTCGGCGCACAGGGCAATCAGGCGCTCGAACATAGGCACGGCATCGGCCCACTGCAGGTCCTCGCGGAAGTGCGTGTCATCGAAGACGATGTAATCAAAGCCCAGCTCGTTGAGGCGCTGACGTGCAAACTCATAGCCCAGCAGCGTGGGGTTGCACTTGATGTAGGTGTTGAGGCCCTTCTCGGTGATCAGATAGGTCGCGATGCGCTCGATCTCGGCCGGCGGGCAGCCGTGCAGGGTAGACTCGGTGATGGAGTTGGAGACGCGCGCCGGGATGGACTCGACAAACGCGGCGTCAACATGCTCAAACTTGTCCAGGTTGGCGAGCGCCCATGCGCGGCACTCGTTCCAGACGTCGGAGCCGCTAGCGTCCTTCATGCCCTCAATGTACGCATCGACCTTGGGACTCTTGATGCCCTCGAGGTCATAGCCCACGGACATGTTAAAGACAAATCCGTCCGGGCTGCCCAGGCCGTACTCGCGAGCGATGAGGTGGCAGGCAAACCATGCCTTCACGTACTCGGCAAAAGCCTGCGGAACCTCGAGCTCGGTCGACCACTCGCAGTTGTAGCACTCGTCCTGTGCCACAATGCAGGGCTTGTTCACACACTTGGAGAGCTCCTCGCCGTCCATAACCTGAACGGTCTTGAGCTCAAAGAAGCGGGAGCCGGCCACATAAGAGGCCACGATGTTCTGGGCAAGCTGCGTGTTGGGGCCGGCGGCCGGGCCAAACGGAGTCTCGATGCGCTCGTCAAAAATGGGAAGCGCTCCCTCCTGGTTGGCCGTGACCATCTTGCGCACGCCAAAGATGGCGCCCTGAGTCTTGTGCTCCTCGATGATCCAGTTCATCAGCTGCGAAAACGGGATCGGCCTCATGATGTCGCTCATAATGAGCTCCTCTCTGTAACGCCCGGCGAGACCGCGCGGCGGGCGCAAATACGGTGTAGCGCTAGCACAGCGCCGGCGACCCCGCGGAGGCCGCCTATACGTGCGTCGGATGCGGCGAAACATCCGACGCACGCGAATCTACTTGTGAATTAGTAGGCGCGATCGTTGAGCGTGCTCCAGAGCTTCTTGGACTCAGCCATGGTCCACGCGTTGATCTTGTCCTCATCAATGCCAACGAACTCGCGATCCTTGTACAGGACGCGGCCGTTGATGATGGTGGTGCGGCAGTTTTTGCCCATCATGCCAAAGAGCATGTGGCCGTCGATGTTCTCCTCGCTCAGCGGCGTAAAGGGCTTGTAGTCCATAACGATAACGTCGGCGGCAGCGCCGGCCTCGAGCACACCAAGCTTGCGATCGAAGTACTTGCTCGCCATCTTGGCGTTGTTCTCGAACAGCATGGTCATGGCCTCGCACCAGCCCACGTTGGGCATGGCAGCGTTGTGGCGCTGAATGATCAGGAAGACCTTAAGGCTCTCGAGCATATCGTGGGTGTAGGCGTCGGTACCCATGCACACGGGGATGCCGCGGCGGAAGAACTCGAGCACGGGGGCGCAGCCCACGGCGTTGCCCATATTGGATTCGGGGTTGTTGACCAGCCAGGTGCCGGACTCCTTGACGATATCCATCTCGGCAGGCGTCACGTGGATGCAGTGGCCCAGCATGGTGTCGGGACCAAGCAGGTTGTGCTGCAGCAGGCGCTCGACGGGGCTGATGCCACCGCGGTTGAGGCGGGAGTCCCACACGTCATTCATGCCCTCGCACACATGGATGTGGAAGCCGGTCAGGCCGTTGTTGGCCTCGGCCATCTTGTCCATGGTCTCGTCCGACAGCGTAAAGGTGGCATGCCCGCCAAACATGGCAGCGATCATGTGGTTGTCGTTATCGCGACGCTCCTTGGCGGCCCACTGGGCAAATTCGGCGTTCTCGGCAATGGCCTGGTCGCATTTTTCCTGGCCACGGCGATCGGAAACCTCGTAGCACAGGCACGAACGCATGCCCAGCTCCTGAGCTGCATCCTTAATGGTAAAGAGGCTTCCCGGGATCTCGCAGAAGCTCGCATGGTGATCGAAGATCGTGGTGACGCCATCACGGATGGAGTCCAAAATCGTAGCATAGGCGCTGGCCTTGGTGCCGTCGAGCGTCAGGTTGTCGTCGATCTTCCACCACTGCTGCTCGAGATTCTCCAAGAAGTTGGTGGGGTTGCAGCCCTTAATGGCAAGGCCGCGGGCCAGACCCGAGTAGATGTGGGTGTGGCAGTTGATAAGTCCGGGCATGATGAGGTTGCCCTGGGCATCGACGTACTCGGCATCCGGGTACTTGGCCTTGAGCTCGCGCTCGGGGCCCACTTCGACGATCGTATCTCCGTCAATGGCGACCGCACCGTTTGGAATAAACGGGGTCTGAGCGTTGCGGGTAAAGACGGAACCGTTAGCGACCAGAAGCATGGATGCTCCCTTCAACATCAGAGGCGGGGTTTGACACCTCTGACATGGCGGAGTGCGAAGCGCCGGCCTACACCGGAAACGGGCCCTCTCCCGTCAACGCTTCACCAAAGGGACAAACCCTTTGAAGTGCGGCTTGGTGCCGCATGGCGTCGGCGGACGAGGCGATGCGTCCGCCGACGAATAGCACCGAATTGGTTACTTCTTGCTCTCGGGCAAGACCAGATCCACGGCAGCGTCCTTGGCAGCATCGATGTGCTGAGCCACGACCGGCGTCTGCGGAAGGATCAGGTTAAGGACAATGGCCATGATGGCGGTGGGGGTTACGGCATTGGAGCCGATGACGGTGGACACCCAGGCGGGCATACCCTCGCCGGCAAGGCAACCGCTGGCCATCCAGATACCCAGGCCAAAGACGACGGAGGTACCGACGATGGTGGTAGTGCGCTGCGTGAGGCCCTCGCGGGTGAACATGCGCACGCCGTTCATGGTGATGGTGCCAAAGACACCGACGGTCGCGCCGCCGATGACGGGCTGCGGGATAGCGGAAAGGACGGCAGAAAGCTGCGGGAACAGACCGGCGATGGCAAAGACGGCCGCGATGATCACAAAGACCCACTTGTTGACGACCTTGTTGGAGCAGATGATGCCCACGTTCTGGCCAAGGGCGCTGGTGGGAAGACCGCCCAGCAGGCCGCCGACCATAGAGGTGAGGCCCTGGGACACGATAGCGCCGGAGAGCTCGCGCTCGGTGGGCATACGGTCGATGGAGCCCAGGCAGGCGGCGGACACGTCACCGATAACCTGGATGGCAACCATGGGGAACACGACGGCGAGGGTAATGCAGACCTCGGGATCAAACTCGAGCGCGTAGGGCATAACCTTGGGAAGGGCGAAGACCTGAGCGGTGGCGACGCTGGAGAAGTCGATCATGCCAAAGGGAATCGAAACGATCATGCCAACGATCATGCCAAAGAACACAGATCCCAGCTTGAGCGTGCCCTTGCCAAAGTTGGCGAGCGCAAAGACTACGGCAAAGGTGATAAGAGCGACGCACCAGGCCTGCGGGGTGCCCCACAGCGGCGTACCCATACCGCCGGCCATGTACTTGACGGCCGTGGGATACAGTGAAACGCCGATGGAGAAGATGACCGTACCGGTCACGACGGGCGGGAACAGCCACTTAATCTTGCTGTAGGCCAGACCAAAGAGGACCGCGACGGCACCGCCGACAATCTCGCCGCCCAGCAGCGCACCAAAGCTAAAGCCCGAGGCACCCATGGCCTGCAGGGCCGGCAGGAACGCGAACGAAACGCCCATGACGATGGGCAGGCCGCCGCCGATGCGACGGAAGGGAGCGAAGGCCTGAAGGGCCGTGTCGATTGCCGAAAGAATGAGCGCGACCTGAATGATGTCGGTGCTCTGCTGGCTATTAAAGCCGTAGACGCCGGCCATGATGACCGCCGGGGTAATAATGCCGGCAAACGATGCCAGTACGTGCTGAAGGGCACACGGGATCATTTCCTTAACGGGCGGCATGCCTTCGCGAGTGAACAGGGCTTCAGTGCCGTTCGTAACCGTCTCCTGGGCCATTTGACCACCAATCCTCGAAGTAGTTGTTTTCGCATCTAACGCTCTATTGTGACGCAGTGCGGGGGTGAGGTTGTGCCTTCGTTGGATATCGTATTAAAGATGATTCTCATTCTCAATAATAATTTTTTGTTATCAGACTATTCTTGAGCTGAGATGATGCATTTCCGCAGGTCAGGAAAGTGTCCGGTCAAAATAACATCTAACTTTTCTTTTGGTCGACCGTTTACCGCCAAATTCCTACCGCTCGTCCGTATTACGCAAGATACCTGCGAATATGCGAGTCAATAGACACAGTGTTACCATGAGAAAAAATTGTTATGAACATTTCCGATTTCACCCCAAGGAGTTGCCCGTGAACGAGACCGTACGTCGCTTTTTGCCGATGGTCGATTTCCTGGAGCAGATACTCGGCAAAAACAGCGAAATCGTGCTGCATGATTTCTCGGATCCCGACCACGCCATCGTCGATATTCGCAACGGCATCGTGAGCGGCCGCAAGGTCGGCGGTCCCGCCACCGATCTAGCACTCAAGATCATGCACGATGCCAAGTATCGCGACCTGCCGTTTATTACGGGCTACGAGGGGCGCGGTGCCGGTGGCAAGACGTTGGAGTCGGCGACGTACTTTATCCGCGAGGATAACGAGATCGTCGGCATGCTCTGCGTCAACACCGATCTTTCCACGGTACGCTCCATCAACGCCATGGCGCAGCAGCTCATGGCGTGCTTCGACGCTGTGCCAAGGCAGGCGGAGCCCGCGTCTATCGAGGTCGAAAGTCTTTCGGAGTCTACACAGGAGCTCATCGACCGCAGTATTTCCGAGTTGCTCGAAAGCCGCGGGCAGGATGTCGCCTCGCTTGGGCAGGCCGATCGCGTGGACGTTATTCGCCACCTTAACGGCAACGGCGTATTTATGCTCAAGGGCGCTGTTGCCCGCGCTGCCACCTCGCTGGGCATCTCGGAGCCCAGCGTCTACCGCTACCTGCAAAAAGTCCGCAAGGAGGGCTAATCCGCTGATTCCTTGGGGGCGGAGGAAAACGGATTATTTTTGTCGCATCGCTTGACAAAAGACCCTGCAGCTCGCACTGCAGGGTCTTTTTGCATGTCATGTTTAGTTGTTGCCAATGCCTTAGAGAGCGGCGACGACCTCGATCTCGACCAGACCGCCGGCCGGAAGAGCGGCAACCTGGAAAGCGCTGCGCGCGGGGAACGGAGCCTCGAACTTGGAAGCGTAGATCTCGTTCACGGCAGCGAAGTCGGCGATGTCGGCCAGGTAGACCGTGGTCTTGACGACATCGGCAAAGGTGGCGCCGGCAGCGGTCAGCAGAGCCTCGACGTTAGCAAGGGACTGCTTAGCCTGGGCCTCGACGCCCTCGGGCATCTTGCCGGTTGCGGGGTCGATGCCCAGCTGGCCGGACAGGAACACCATGTTGCCGGTCTGGATGCCGGGGGAATACGGGCCGATGGCTGCGGGTGCGTTATCGGAAGACACGACGGTCTTGCTCATGTTTTTCTCCTTACGATCAGATAGAGAGCGTGAGCGCGGCGTTCACACCGGGAGGCACAATTCGGTCTGAACACCGCGCTTGATTGGGATAGTAGGGGATGATTTTGCCCGATGCAAGATAATTATCAGATTGCGATAATATTTTATCGCCCAACGGCGCGTACGGGCCGCTGAACGGCGTGACTGGCGACGCGCCCGAATACTAATCCCTTTTCCTCCGTCCCCTTCGGATCATGTGATCCCTTAGGGACGGAGGAAAAGGGATCAGTTTTGCCTGAGGGGCTGCTGAAGACTTTGTCCTGCTTAGGCTGCGGGCGTCGCCCACCGCAGCGACGCCACTATACTTTTGAATATCTGAGCATTTTGAAAGGCAGGATATGACCGCAACCGCCAGCCGAACCACTAACCGCAGGCCCGAGCTTTTGGCCCCCGCCGGAGGCCCGGAGCCCTTTGCCGCCGCGCTCGCCGCCGGGGCAGACGCCATCTACTGCGGCATGGGCAGCTTCAACGCCCGCCGCAAGGCAACCAACTTTACCGACGAGGCCTTTGAGCAAGCCTGCCGCGCCGCGCATCTAGCCGGGTCGCGCGTCTACGTCACGGTCAACATCGTCATCAAGCAATCCGAGATGGGCGATGCGCTGCAACTCATCCATCGCTGCTCCACGCTGGGCGCCGATGCCTTCATTATCCAGGACTGGGGTCTGTTCTTTGAGGCCAAGCGCACCATGCCCGGCATCGAGACACATATCTCGACCCAGGCGAACATCCACGACGACCGCGGAACCATCTGGTGCCGTGAGCAGGGCGCCGACCGCGTGACCCTCTCGCGCGAGCTCTCCATCGACGAAATCGCCGCCATCCACGACGCCGCGCCCGATGTCGACCTCGAGGTCTTTAGCCACGGTGCCATCTGCTTTTGCTACTCGGGCCTGTGCCTGCTGTCGAGCTTTGCCATGGCGGGCCGCTCGGCCAACCGCGGCATGTGCGCTCAACCCTGTCGTCTACCCTACGAGCTAATTGACGAGAACGGCCGCTCGCTCTCCCCTGCCGGTCGCGAGCGCGCGCTGTGCCCGCGCGACACCAACACGTCGCAGCTTGTTCACCGTCTGTATGACGCCGGCGCCGCATCGCTCAAGCTCGAGGGCCGCATGAAGGCCCCCGATTACGTGTATTCCATCGTCGACGTGTATCGTCATCAGATTGATGACATGCTTGCCGATGTTTCGACCTCTAAGGATGAGGATGCCGCCCGCCAGCGCCAGCTCAAGCGCTGCTTTAACCGCGACTTTACGCACGCCTACCAGGATGGCACCTCGGGCGACGAGATGATGAGCTACGAGCGCTCCAACAACCGCGGCCAGATTGTGGGCACGGTGCTTGGCAGCCGTCTGGCCAACCGCGATGTACGCGGACTCAAGCCCGATGATCGCCGTCGCCGCGCCGCCATCGCCCGCATTGAGCTGTTTGAGCCCGTGGGCAAGGGCGACCTGCTGGAGCTTCGTCACGACGATGAGTTTGACCAGTTCCTAACCACCATCGCCGCCGATGATGCCGCCGCAGGCGACATCATCGAATGTCGCGTGCCCCGTAGCATGCCCGAGGGCTGCCGCGTGCGCGTGATTCGAAGCCAGAGCGCCATTGACGCCGCCGGCGCCGCGCTCAAGCGCGATGTGCTACGCCGCCGCGCCGTAGACGTGTCCGTTGTGGCACGTCTGGGCGAGCCGTTTACTGTCACACTCACCTGCTGTGACAACGCCATGCTCACCGCTACCGCCACGGGCTTCATCGTCGAGGCCGCCAAGACCCGCGCCGTCGAGGCGGCAGACCTGGTTGAGCATGTGGGCCGCATGGGCTCCTCGCCCTTCGAGGCAGCGAGCTTTGATGTGGCGCTCGATGAGGGCTGCGGCATGGGCTTCTCCGCTGTACACAAGGTGCGCGCCGCCGCTTGTAAGGCGCTGGAAGAGGCCATTCTGGCACCGTACGAGGAGCGCGCAAAAACGCTCGAGTTGCCGGTGCTCGACAAATGTACGCGCCCCATGCCCAAGCACTACCGCGACGAGCCGCAGATCTGCGCCACCGTCACCTCGCTCGAGGCCGCCGAGGCAGCCCGCGCGGAGGGTGCAACGCGCATCTATATGACCACCGACGCGCTCGAGGCTGTCGGACTCTCCCCTGCCGATGCATTTGAGCAGGGTATCGTGCCCGTACTCGACGAGGTCTGCCGCGCCGTCGACCACGAGCGCGTCGATCCTTGGATCAATGCCGGAGCCACCGTCGCCGTCGGCAATATCTCCGAGCTCGCCGTAGCCGCTCATGCCGGCGCCACGGCCGAGATTCGCTCTTGCCTGCCGGTTCACAACGCACCCTGCATGGAGGCGCTTGCCGAGCGCGGAGCCGGTGCGTTTTGGCTCTCGCCCGAAATCACGCTCGACGAGATTGTCTCGCTCGGCGCCGCCGCGCCCGCGGCTCTAGGCATCACCGTCTTTGGCCGCCCGCGCGTCATGACAAGCGAGCATTGCATTCTGCAGGTTGCCAACGGCTGCATCCACGATTGCGCCAACTGCCGCCTGCGTGCCCGCAAGCTCTCGCTCAAGAATATCGACGGAAAGGTCATGCCCGTCCGCACCGACATCCATGGCCGCTCACGCCTGTACGACGCCTACCCCATCGACCTCACGCCTCAGGTTCCACAGTTACTCGATGCCGGCGTGCGCCGTCTTATGGTCGACGGAACCCTGCTCGAGACCGATGAGATCGCCCGTGCCGTCGCTCGCGTCCGTCGCGCCGTCGAGGCAGCTCAAGCCGGCCGCAAGCCCGCCGCCCGTCTGCGCGGGGCGACTTCGGGCTGCATGTTTGTGGGAATTAGCTAACCGAAAGGCTTACACGTGAACGAAGAACCTCAAGTCCTCTACTGCGACGCCTGGCTTATGGCCATCGACAAGCCCGCCGGCATGATCGTCCACGGCGACGGCACCGGCGAGCGCACGCTCACCGACTACGCCAGCGACCTGCTGCTGGCGATGGGCGACGGCTTTGCCGCGACCGACATGCAGCCGCTCAACCGCCTGGACCGCGACACCACCGGCGTGGTGCTGTTCTCGCTCGACAAGCAGACGCAGCCCGCTTTTGACCAGATGGTCATCGACCACGCTTTCGAAAAGCACTACCTAGCGCTCGCCGAGGGCAAGATCGACTGGAACGAAAAGCTCATCGACAAGGCCATCGCCCGCGACCGTCACGACAGCCGAAAGATGCGCGTCGGCGCCAGCGGCAAGCCGTCTCAAACGCGCGTGAAGGTGCTCAAACGCCTTAAGAGCCGTCGTGGCCTGCCCACGCGCTCGTATATCGATGTCGAGCTGCTCACCGGCCGCAAGCACCAAATCCGTGTGCATCTGGCAAGCGAGCGCCATCCCCTGGTTGGCGACGACCTTTACGGAACGCCGCGCCCCTGCGGCCTGATGCTCCATGCCCACAGCGTGTCCTTTACGCATCCCGTAACCGGTGAGCACATCCACATCGAAGCCCCCTGCCCCTGGGAGCCCTAAACCACCACAATCGGGACAGGCACCTTTGTGGTGGTTTTGCCGCAATGGCTCAGCCGCGGTCCCAAAACGTCTCGATCTGTAACAGTTAGAGCCCATTTTCCGGTCGGTCTGTTACAGATCGAGACATTCGAATCCCCCTTAAGGGAAAATCTCAATCTGTAACAATAACTCGGCAAAATCGGTCCCAGATGTTACAGATTGAGACAAAGGGACGGCGCGGCTCGGAAGTATCTCGATCTGTAACACCTAGCCCACTTTTAACGGTCTAGTTGTTACAGACTTAGACAAAACCGGTAGACAACAAAAGCGGCAACGCCCGTAATGGACGTTGCCGCTTTTCTATTGAGAAAACTACTCGGTTTTCGTTACTAACCACCACAGCGGGGACAGGCACCTTTGTGGTGGCTTTGGCCTTGTCCTGTCCCCTGTCGCTAGACCGTAATGACGTTATCCATCGACTGGTACTTGGCGGATACCTCGCCCGCAGTGATGATCGTTGCATCGCGAAAGTCCGCGAACTTGACGGACGCCACCATGCCAAATTTACTGGCGTCTGAGATTACGAAGCGCTTGGCGGTATGGCGCATCGAGATACGCTTGACCTGCGCTTCCTCGATATCCGGTGTGGTGAAGCCCTGCTCGGCGGCAATGCCGTTAGAACCCCAAAAACCGCAATTGAAGTTGTAGCGGTCTAGGGTTGCCAAGGCATCGGGGCCAACGAGCGCTTCGGTCTCGGGCTTGAGCTCGCCGCCCAGCACCACGGTGCGCATGCCGCGCAGAGCGAGGTGCTGAGCATGGAGCACAGAATCGGTCACATAGGTGACGCCCTCAAGGCGCGGAAGATGCTCGATGAGCCTAAGCGTCGTCGAACCTGAATCGATGTACACAAAGCTCTCGGGCTCCACAAGCGCCGCCGCACGGGCGCAGATGCGCTCCTTGTCATCGTTATGGAGATCACTGCGCTCGCTGATCGTCAGGTCGCGCGTCACGTGCGCACGCTCCAGACTCGTCGCGCCTCCGTGCACCTTGGCGATACGGTGTGCACGGTCGAGCGCCTGCAGGTCGCGCCGAATGGTAGACGCCGTCACGCCCAGGGCTTCAGCAAGCTCAGGCACGGTAACCGAGCCGGCCTGCTGCACCATCGACACGATCGCGTTGAGCCTATCTTCCGCAAGCATCGCTTACTCCTCCTCGGGGTACACGACTCCCCAATCGGCGCGGAGCTTGGTCATAAGCTCCATAACATCGGAAGCATAGCCCAGAAGCTCGCGCTTCGAATCATCGCCGGCGACGGCCTTCTCCAGGTCGGCCATCTCGTAGCACAGTGCGTAGGCCTCGGTGCCAGCGTGGACCTCCTCACGGCGACCGTCAACAGTCCACACAATGGTCGCATGGTCGGCGCGCGGATACTCGTTGACCTCGATATAGCACTTGTCGAAACTGATGACCGAGCGCTTGGGCTGCTTGGAGTGGAGCGTAAGGCTCACGACGCCCAGCTGCTGCTCGGCATTTCGGCAGACGATGCCACCCGCGACGTCAACGCCAGTCTCGCAGTTGTTGCCCAGCGAAACGACCTCAGCGGGCTGGCTTGCCATAAAGAGACGCATGACGGACAGGGCATACACGCCAATGTCGAGTATGGCGCCGCCGGCAAGGTTGCGATTGTAAAAGCGGTTGGTCAGGTCGCCGTACTCCTTATAGCTACCAAAATTGAGTTGGGCGAGGTTCATGCGGCCAAACTCGCCGGCATCCATGCGGCGGCGCAGCTCCTGATACAAGGGCATGTGAAGCACCGTGGTGGCGTCCATGAGGATCACGTTATGTTCGTCGGCAATGGCGCGGGCCTCGTCGAGCTCGGCGGAATTGAGGGTAATGGCCTTTTCGCAGAGCACGTGCTTACCAGCTGCCAGAGCGGCTCGCAGGTAGGTGATATGAGTGTTGTGCGGCGTGGTGATATAGACTGCGTCAATGTTCGGATCGGCATAGAGGTCCTCGACCGTGTCATAGACCTTCTCGATGCCATACTGCTCGGCAAAAGCTTGAGCCTTTGACAGCGTGCGGTTGGCGACGCCCGCAAGCTTGCGGCCGGCCAGCGCGAGGGACTGGGCCATTTGGTTGGCGATAACACCGCACCCGATCACTGCCCAGCAAAGCTCGGGAGCCGTAAAGATGTCGTTTGGGAACGGCTGATTCTGGACCGAGGCAAACGCCGCCTTTGCGGCTGCCTCGGCGTCGAGCGGAGCCTGTTTGGAATCTGCCATGATGTGCCTCCTGAGTCATCGGAAGTCCTTCATTTCTAACAACCCTATAGTCGCACAATTGCGCGCGTATCTGCTCGTGTTTGCGTATTTATTTGCTTATCGGTCATTATTTAGCCATAGTTGGCAGATGTTTGCGCGGCTATGCGCATTATCGCGCAAGGCTATGCGCGTAAATGCGCATGCGACGATCCTTGTGAAACATAAAGGGGCGGAACACCAAAGTCCTAAAAGACAGACCCAGCTGTATTACTTCACCCCTCTGGGGGCATCAGACATCAAAGGATCGTCCCAAACTGCCGGCAAAAAGGGAACGCCCCTATGTGCCGACACCTAGGGACAGTCCCTAAGTGCCGCTTTCGTTGAAGCCTATCCCAGATGGCCAGATATACAAATCTAAAGACTGTCCCCATCAACTAGCCGTTTAAGAACGTCCATTACAGTCGAAATTGTCAGCCCGGGACCGTCTCGGGCTACGATTGAGGCGCGCCCAGAACGGGCCGCCGACCGGGCGCCCGCGCACGGCCGAACGTCCCTGCCCCCGAGAGGGCCTGTTGGGTGCTGCCGGCGCGG
>RQAP01000016.1 GCA_008671135.1 Collinsella aerofaciens | reverse complement strand
TCCGCAGCCACACTCGGGCACTTGGAACGGGGGAAACGGCGGTCGACGAAACTGGAGAGGAGGTATTACGAGCTCCTGTGCGAATTGGAGAGAACGCTCGCGCAAACTGCCTCTTGACAACTTATAGGAGCGTCGGTTTTAATTTCGCAAAATTCGGCATGGTTGAGGGTAATCGGTTAAACGTAGTAGATAGGCCCATTTCGTGGCGAACGAATCAAGCCGAGATGCAAAAAGGCCCCCGTCTCAGAAAAATCGTCGGAAAGGTAGCAAAATGCCCCGCGGGCAGGAGGCTGCTTGCGGGGCAAAGAAGAGGGGCTTGTTGGTGGCGGACCGAAGGGTTCGGCATGGGGCTTCTGCCGCGGCCCGCCCTAAGGCATTACAGCTCGACGAGCTGGCCGGTCTCGGCGGCCTCCTTGATGGCGTTGAGAAGCGTGAGCGTCTTGACGTTGTCGGCGGGGGTCACGACGGGCTCGACCTCGCGGCGGACGACCTTCACAAAGTGCTTGAGCTGCATCTTGTGCGGCAGCGCCGGGTCGACGGCCGGAATCTCCATCTGCAGCGGCTTGTGCCAGTTGGAGGCGCCGTCGTAGGAGAACTGGTGCAGGCGGGGCAGCGAAAGGGCACCCTTGGTGCCGCCAATAAAGTAGGCGTCGGCGTCGAAGGGGCGGTACTGCGGATCCTCGCGAGCGGTGGCCTCCCAGTTCCAGGGGCTGGCGGTGGCGTCGGAGATGGTCATGCTCGCAAGCGCGCCATCGGCAAAACGGACGTTAACCACGGCGGAGTCCTCGGTCTCAAAACCGCGGGCGGCGCTGGACTGCATACCCTGGACGGCAACGGGCTCGCCCAGCAGGTAACGGAGCAGGTCGACGTCGTGCACCAGGTTGACCAGGATCGGGCCGGCACCCTTTTTGCGGCGCCACTCGACATCGAAGTACTCGTCATTCTTATAGATCATGTAGTGGAAGCTCGACACGGTGAGCTTGCCCAGCTCGCCGGACTCGATGATCTCCTTGGCCTTGTTGACGAAGGGGTTGTGGCGACGGTGCTGACCCACGAGCACGGGCACGCCGGCGGTCTCGGCCTCGGCGGCGAAGGCCTGGGCATCCTCGAGGTCGTTGGAGATCGGCTTTTCGACCAACGGCACGATGTTGCGCTTGATGGCCTCGCGGGCAACGCCCAGGTGCAGGTCGTTGGGGGTGGCGATAATGACGGCCTCGGGCTTGACCTCGTCCATCATCTGGGCGGGATCGGTGAAGAACGGCACGCCGGCGGCCTCGACCGTGGCGCGGGCGCCCTCAAAGGCGTCGGCGATGGCGACGAGCTCGGCCTCGGGCTCCTCGGTGACAAAGCGGATGTGGTTGCGGCCCATGGCGCCGGCGCCGATAACGGCAATGCGGACGGGATTGAGCTCAGACATTTCGACTCCTTAATTCTGGTGGCGATGGAATGCGGCAAGGGGGCGGCCCTTGCCGCGTCAAGCAAAACTAAGCGGACTTCTTCTTGCTGTCGGAGACCATCATGTAGACGGTGAGCACGACGGCGATGGCGGCGATCACAATGGCGCCGTAGAAGGACTGCTGATAGGCGGCGCTGCCGGCCTCGGCGTGATACAGCACGGCGGTGATGGGCTGGCTGATCCAGGTGGAAGCGGCGTAGCCCAAAAACATGATGCCGTAGTTGACGCCGATGTTGCTGGTGCCGAAGGCGCCACCGGTGAGCGGCGGGTAGATGACGAGCAGGGCGCCAAAGCTAAAGCCGAGCAGGGCGAGCGCCACAAAGAACATGCTCTGCGTAAAGCTCATCGACATGATGACGAGTGCAACGATGGTGACGACAAGGCTGATGAGCAGCGACTTATAGGCGCCGAGCTTGTCGATGATCTGGCCAAAGGACAGACGACCGACCAGGTTGGCGCAGGTGTTGACGGAGACGACCACACCGCCGAGGGCGACGGCCGCGGCGCTCGTGGGGTCGGCGAAGAGCTGGACGGCGGCGATGGAGGCAACCTTGCCCACGAGCAGGGTGCCCGCGGTGGCGGCAAAGGCGAAGGTGACGATGAGGACCCAGAAGCGCGGGGTCTTGACCATCTCGCCCGGGGTGAGGTCACCGAAGGTGCCGGCATGCGCGCCGCCCTTGGGGGCCTCGAAGCCCTCGGGCAGCCAGCCGGCCTCGGGGGCCTTCAGGAACAGGGCGGAGGCGGCAATCGTCACAAAGAAGATGACGCCGAGCGCCTTGAGGGCGCCAAAGATGCCCAGGCTCGGGATGAGCAGCGAGGCGAGCACCGGGGACAGCACGGCGGGGCCGGCGGTCGAAGCGGCCAGGGTGATGCCGGAGGCGAGACCCTTCTTGTCGATGAACCACTTTTGTCCGGTGGTGAGCGCCGGGTTGTAGCCCAGGCCGTTGCCGATGGCGGCGACGAGCGAGAACCACAGGTAGAACTGCCACGGCTCGGTGACGGTGCCGGACATGAACCAGCCCAGGCCGTAGCACACGGCGGCAGCGATCACGACGTTGCGCGGGCCGATCTTATCGGAGATGCGGCCGGCGAAGATGCCCGTCACGGCCATGATGGTCTGGAAGACGGGGAAAGCCCAGGTAAGGGCGCTCGACCACTCGGGGTAGACGGCGAGCAGGTTCTTGCTCACGACGGAATACAGCGCGATGGAGCTGATGAAGAACATGGTGACGCACGCGGCGGAAAGCACGACGGCGCGACCCTTGTTGGAGTTGGTGGAAGCCATTGGACTCTTTCTGATCGATACGGGGGAGGAGCGGGCGTGTCCGCGGGGCCTCCCTGTCAGGTTGGTTTACTGGTCAGTCGGCTTGGCGACGCCGGACTCATCGGACCAAAGCTCGACACCCTTGTTCTTGAGGTAGTTGTCGGCATAGGCGCGACGGCCGCCGGGCTTGGCGGTGAGGTCGCCCATCATGTTGGAGAAACCGCCGTCGACCTTGATGGCATCGCCGGTGGTAAAGTCCGAGCGCTTGGACGCCAGGAACATGACGGCGTTGGCGATATCGCTGACCTCGCCGATGCGGCGCGTGGCGATCAGACGGCTGCGGCTCTTTTCGACCTCGGGGTCGGCGTAGAAATTGGCCGACATCGGGGTCTTAACGAAGCAAGGCTCGACGCAGTTGGAGCGGACACCGTAGGGGCCCCACTCGGCGGCGAGCATCTTGGACATCATGTTGACGCCGGCCTTGGTGGAGCTGTACACGCCCGAGAACGTCTCGGGGGAGTGGCTGGCGACGGTCGAGATGTGCACCAGGCGGCCCTGGCCGGCCTTGATCATCTCGCGACCAAAGCGCTGCGAGGTGATGAAGTAACCGGTGAGGTTGACGTTGAGCACCTGCTCCCAGTCGCTCAGCGGCAGGTCTTCCATAGCTGCGAAGCGCAGGATGCCGGCGGTGTTGACGAGAACGTCGACGCGGCCGAAGTCGGCGATGGTGGCATCGACGGCAGCCTGAACCTCGGCCTCGTCGGTGGCGTTCATCTTGTAACCCTCGGCGTGGATGCCAAACTCGGCAGCGAGGTCAGCGGCAGCGGCCTTGACCTTCTCCTCGTCCAGGTCGAGCAGGACGACGTTGGCGCCGTTGCGGGCGAACTCGCGGCAAATCTCGACGCCCATACCGCCGAGCGCGCCAGTCACGGCGCAGACATCGCCCTCGAGCTTAAGCCAATTGCTCATAGGAACTTCCCTTCTTGTGCCTCCCGGTGGGCCGCTCCCATTAATCGACCCACGTGGTTTTCGCTGGTTATCGTACGCTTTGCATTTGCGCAGGTGAATTGCATATTTGTTAGAATGGCGTTAACCGTAGGTTTACACTGTGCGATGCAGATTATTCTCAATTGAGCGCGTGACCTGCGCAAACAACCCCCTGTGGCACCATGCGGTCACAGGCGCGAAAACGGGAGATTGACGTGTACGATCGACGACTTGAGGCCATATCGGCCGCCGCGGAGCTGGGAAGCTTCTCACGGGCGGCGGCAAAATTGCGCGTGTCGACCCCGGCGCTCGTCAAGCAGGTGTCGGGTTTCGAGGCCGAGTTCGGCATCACGCTGTTCGAACGCTCGCACTCGGGTGTCAAGGTGACGCCGGCCGGCGCACTGCTGGTGGATGACGCGCGCTCGATCATGCGGCAGTCCGAGGACGCGCTGCGCCGTGCCCGACGCGCGGCGGGCGATGGCGGTGCCGTGCGCCTGGGCGTGTCGATGATGTGCCCGGGGCGCCAAACGCTGTCGATGTGGACGGGCATCCACGAGATGGAGCCATCGCTGCGATTCGAGATCGTGCCGGTAAGCGATCTCTACGACGAGCGCGAATCCGTCATGCGCAGCCTTGGCCGCGAGGTGGATGTAGTGCAGTCGAGTTTTTCGACTCCGCGCTGGGGCGATGCCTGCCAAAAGCTCCGCATTGTCAACGTGCCGTTTTATATCGACCTGCCGCGCACGAGCCCGCTGGCGCGCAAGACGCGCATCACGGTTGCCGACCTGGAGGGCATGCGCCTGCGCGTGCTCCGTCACGGCAACGACGCTATGGACAGCCTGCGCATCGACCTGTTGGCCGACGGCGGCGTGGACGTGATCGACGTGGACAGCTTTGACTTTGCGCTCTTTAACGAGGCGGAGGAAAAGGGCGACGCGGTGCTCACCTGCGGCGCATGGTCGGGGGTACACCCGGCCTTTGTGGGCGTGCCGTTCCTGTGCGGCCGTGAGGTACCGGTCTTTCTGCACTATCCGCTCGAGCCAACCCTCCAAGTACAAAAATTCGTCAACGCCATGGCCCAACTCCTCAAATAGCTATCGTGTCGATGATTCTTTAATTCCCGTCCTAGAAAAATCATCTGGTAGAGTTGACCTCACGTGAATTCCAGCACGTTGCGTACTACCTGTGCTTTTGTCATTTGGGGAGTGAACTTGTGAATACTTCTGTCGCCAAGAAAGCCAGCCGGGCGGTGCGCCTGCTCATGATGGTGCTCACGGCAGTTCTCATCTTCTTCTTCATCAATGTTATGCTGCTCGTCTCCGATATCCAGGGCACGGCGCGCGTGGTCAATTACGCCGGTCTGGTGCGCGGTACCACGCAGCGAATCGTTAAGCTCGAGGATGCGGGCCAGCCTCAAGATGACCTGCTCAAAGCCGTGGATTCATACATCAACGGTTTGCGTTACGGAAGTGACGACCTCAACCTCGTCCGTCTCGACGACGATGAGTATCAGGCAAAAATGACCGAGCTTGCAAATTTTTTTGATGAGCTTTGCGCCGAGATCATCCGCGTGCGCGAAGTCGGCTATGAGAACACCGACATCATCCCTATGAGCGAGGAGTTCTTTGGCATTTGCGACGATGCTACGCGACTCGCAGAGGACTACTCTCAGGAGAAGGCGTCGGCGCTCAACTATCTCGAGGGCTTGGTGATCATCGACATCATGGGCTTGGTGGCGACCTTTGCGGTCGAACTTGTTCGCGCGGTGCGAACTGCCGCGCTCAATCGCGAACTGCAGAGCAAAGTCTATCTCGACGAAGCCACGGGACTGCCCAACAAGAACAAGTGCGAGGAGGTCTTGGGGCAGGAGCAGCCTGTCTCCGCGGAGGCGCCCGTTGCGATGTGCGTCTTCGACCTTAACAATCTGCATACGGTCAATAACAACTTCGGCCACGAGAAAGGCGACGAATACATCCGTTCTTTTGCCCAGCAGCTGGGGCTCGTGGCGTCCGAGACCTGCTTTGTGGGCCGCGACGGCGGCGATGAGTTTATCGCGGTGCTGCGGGATACCGATCGAGCTGCCGTGGAGTCCTGTCTCGCTCAGGTTCGTGCGAACGTGAACGAGTATTCCGAGGTTCACCCCGACATGCCTATCAGCTATGCGGTGGGCTACGCGCTTTCCAGTGATTTTGATGAACCGCCTACCATGCGTGAACTCTTTTCCCAGGCCGACAAAAACATGTACATCGACAAGAACCGCGTAAAGACAGCCGAGGCAGCCGGGCCGCAACACGAGGAACGGTAAGCCTGTAACAGAAGGTATAGAAAAGCCTCCGCAGCTCGTGTGGCTGCGGAGGCTTTATTCGTTGCGGCGCATTGTGTTTGGGTCGCTGAGATGAGTCGATTTGCCCCGAAAGAGGAGGGCATTGACCTTAGGGTCATGCCCGACGAATGAGCGGCAAATCGGCCATCTCGGCGAGCCGAACTACTCCAGCTCAAACGCTCCGGTATAGAGCTGGTAGTAATACCCGCGCTTGGCGATCAGCTCGTCGTGGTTACCGCGCTCGATAATGCGGCCGTGGTCCAGACAGATGATCGCGTCAGAGTTGCGCACGGTGGACAGGCGGTGTGCGATGACAAACGTCGTGCGGCCCTCCATGAGCTTGTCCATGCCCGCTTGCACGATGGCCTCGGTGCGGGTGTCGATGGAGCTCGTGGCCTCGTCCAGAATCATTGCCGGCGGATCGGCGACGGCGGCGCGTGCGATCGAGATCAGCTGGCGCTGGCCCTGCGACAGCTGGGCGCCGTTGCCGGTGAGCATCGTGTCGTAGCCGTCGGGCAGGCGGGTGATAAAGTCGTCGGCGCCCGCGAGCTTGGCCGCCGCGATGCACTCCTCGTCGGTCGCATCCAGGTTGCCGTAGCGGATGTTATCCATCACGGTGCCGGTGAACAGGTTCACGTCCTGCAGCACGACGCCCAGCGAGCGGCGCAGATCGGCCTTGCGGATCTTGTTGACGTTGATGCCGTCGTAGCGAATCTTGCCGTCGGCGATGTCGTAGAAGCGGTTGATGAGGTTGGTGATGGTCGTCTTACCGGCACCGGTGGCGCCGACAAACGCGACCTTCTGGCCCGGCTTGGCAAACACGGACACGCCGTGCAGCACCTCGTGGTCGGGCGTGTAGCCAAAGTCGACGTTGTCCATGACCAGGTCGCCGCGCAGCGGCACGTACTCGATCTCGCCGGTTGCGCGGTGCGGGTGTTTCCACGCCCACATGCCGGTGTGGTGGTCGGCCTCCTCGAGCTGCCAGGTATCGGGGTTCACCTGCGCGTTGACGAGCGTCACGTAGCCTTCGTCGGTCTCGGGCTTCTCGTCGATGAGCTCAAAGATGCGGTCGGCGCCGGCGAGGCCCATGACCACGGCGTTGATCTGCTGCGAGATCTGACCGATCTGTCCGCAGAACTGCTTGGTCATGTTGAGGAACGGCACCACGACGGCGATGGACAGCGTCATGCCCGAGATGCTCAGGTTGGGCACGCCCAGCGCCAGGAAAATGCCGCCGGCAAGGGCCACCAACACGTAGAGCAGGTTGCCCAGGTTCATAAGGATAGGCATGAGGATGTTGGCGTACATGTTGGCCTTCTGCGAGACCTCGAAGAGCTTTTCGTTGCGCTCGTCAAAATCGGCCTCGGCGGCAGACTCGTGGCAGAATGCCTTGACGACCTTCTGGCCGTTCATGACTTCCTCGATATGACCCTCGACCACGCCGAGCTCGGACTGCTGCGCAATAAAGAAACGCGCGGAGTTGGAGCCGAGCAGCTTGGTCATAAAGGTCATAAAGACGACGCCGGCCACAATGACCAGGCACATCCACACGCTGTAGTACAGCATGATAAAGAATACCGTGACGATGACGATGACCGTCATGAGCAGGTTGGGCAGCGACTGGCTGATCATCTGGCGCAGCGTGTCGATGTCGTTGGTGTAGTGGCTCATGATGTCGCCGCGCTGGTGCGTGTCGAAGTAGCGAATCGGCAGGTCCTGCATGCGGTTGAACATCTTCTCGCGCAGCTTCTCGAGCGAGCCCTGCGTGATGACGGCCATGGCGCGGTTCCAGAAGAGCGAAGACGCGACGCCCACGGCGTAGATGCAGCCGAGGGTAGTCACAAGCTTCAGAATTTTGGGCTGCGCGGCCGTCCAGTCGCCCGACTGCCATGATTCGCTGATGACCTGCAGCGCGCTCTGGAGAAACGTCGCGCCGATGGAGTTGATGACGGCGCAGAGCACCACGCCGGCGACGACGAGGGGCAAAAGCACCGGGTAGAAGCCAAAGAGCATTCTGATGAGGCGCGTCATGGTGCCGCCCTTGCGGTTGCGTACGCGCTCGGCGGTAGCGGCCTTACTCATGTGCCTCGCCTCCTTCCTGGGTCTGGGCTTGCGATGCAGATGCCTCGGTGCCGGCTGCAGCGGTCTCGCCCGCGTCCTCGCCCTCGGCGCTCATCTTGTTCTGCGAGGTAAAGGTCTCGCGGTAGATCTCGCTCGTCTTAAGCAGCTCGTCATGGTTGCCGATCTGCGCGATGCGGCCGCCCTCCATGACGATGATGCGGTCTGCATCCTGTACGGAGCTAATGCGCTGGGCGATGATGAGCTTGGTCGTGTTGGGCAGATAGCTTGCCAACCCTGCGCGAATCTTGGCGTCGGTCTTGGTGTCGACGGCGCTCGTGGAGTCGTCCAGGATCAAGATCTTGGGGCGACGCAGCAGGGCACGCGCAATGCACAGGCGCTGCTTCTGACCGCCGGAAACATTGGAGCCGCCCTGCTCGATCCAGGTGTCGTAACCCTTGGGGAAGCCGTCGACAAACTCATCGGCGCAGGCCAGATGTGCCGCCTCGCGGACTTCCTCGTCGGTGGCGTTCGGGTCGCCCCAGCGCAGGTTCTCGGCGATGGTGCCGCTAAACAGCACGTTTTTCTGTAGCACCATGGCCACTTGGTGACGCAGTGCGTCCAGGTCGTAGTCGCGCACGTCCATGCCGCCCACGCGCACGGTGCCTTCGGTGGCGTCGTACAGGCGGGCGATGAGGTTTACGAGCGTGGACTTGGCCGAGCCGGTGCCGCCGATGATGCCGATGGTCTCGCCGCTCTTAATGTGCAGGTCGATATCGTCGAGCGCCTGGCGCTTCGCATGCGCGGAATACTTAAAGCTCACGTGGTCAAAGTCGATGGAGCCGTCGGCAACCTCGAGCACGGGCTCGGCGGGATCGGCGATCGTGGGCTCGGCGGCCAGCACCTCGGTAATGCGGTGCGCCGATTCGTCGGCCATGGTCACCATGACAAAGATCATCGACAGCTGCATCAGGCTCATGAGGATCTGAAAACCGTAGGTAAAGATCGAGGAGAGCTGGCCCACGTCGAACAGCGTGCCCTGGCTCGTGATGATGAGCTTGGAGCCCAGGTAGATGATGACGACAAACGCGCCGTTGACGCAGATGTTCATCATGGGGTTGTTAAAGGCGAGCAGCTTCTCGGCGCGGGTGAAGTCCATCTGGACGTCGCGCGCGGCGGTGGCGAACTTCTCCTTCTCAAAGTCTTCGCGCACGTAGCTCTTGACCACGCGCATGCCGGTGACGTTTTCCTCGACGGACTCGTTAAGGGCGTCGTACTTGTGGAACACGCGCGAGAAGATGGGGCGTACCTTAAAGATGATAAAGAACAGTCCAAAGCCCAGCAGCGGAATGATGACCAGGTAGACCATGGCGACGCTGCCGCCCATGATAAATGCCATGGTAAAGGCGAAGATCAAGACCAGCGGCGCGCGCACGGCGATACGGATGATCATCATAAAGGCCTGCTGCACGTTGTTGATGTCAGTGGTCAGACGCGTGACGAGCGAGGAGCTCGAGAACTCATCGATGTTGGCAAAGCTGAACGTCTGGATCTTGTAGAACAGGTCGTGACGCAGGTTCTTGGCGAAGCCGCAACTCGCATGGCTGCAGGTGACGCCGGCAGCGGCACCAAAAGCAAGCGACGTCAGCGCGATGAGCACCAAAAAGCCTGCGGTGGGAAGCATCTCGGCTACGGTGGTACCGTCTTTGATGGCGTCGATCAGGTTGGCGGTGATAAATGGAATCAGCATCTCGCAGAGCACCTCGCCAAGCACGAGCAATGGCGTGGCAACGGTGACTTTCATATAGTCGCGGATGCTGCCCATGAGGGTTTTAATCATCCAGTTCCTCCCAGGTTACACGGATTTTATCGAGCATTTCGGCGAGGTCTTCGCGCTCGTCGTGGGTGAGAGCGCTAAAGGCGCGCTCTCTAAAGCGGATGCGGGCCGCCTGCTCAACGCGGGCCTTTTCCCATCCCGCATCGGTCAGGCGGATGGTGAGCTGCCGACGGTCTTTGGGATTGCGACTGCGCTCGATAAGACCGCCCAGTTCAAGCTTGGACAGAATCTCGGAAAGGGACCCCGGCTTGAGGTCGAAGTGCATGCCAAGTTCCTGTTGGGATAGCTCGCCGGTCGGCTGCTTGGCGAGTAGGCAGACGATGGGCGCCTTGCCAGATATGCCGCCGCCGTGAAAATGCATGTAATGGCCGCAAAAACCCAGGCCGCTCAGGATGCGCTTGGCGAGTTTGTCTTCGGCGCTGACCGCTTCGGGTATGTCTACCGGTTGCGACGGGTCACCGCCGGGCTCGTGCGAACAAAGGTTAAGAGGTTCATCGCACATGAATTAGTGTTGCTCCTTTCTTTAGTTAGGTAGTGGAATTGTTTTGTGCCTAACCAATTTAGGAGCGTGAGAAATCAATGTCAAGGTACCAAACTTATTAAGTTACGGCGTTTTGCCAAACGCCGTAACCGCTCGACGCTGCAAACGCTCCCTGCGCTACACTTAGTCGCACTGTGGCGCTGCTGCGCCGTGCCCGAACCAAGGGAGACCCTCATGAAGAACACTCAGCTGTTGCTGATCAACGATATGTGCGGCTACGGCAAGGTTGCGCTTTCCGCCATGCTGCCGGTGCTGTCGCACATGGGCTACCGTATCCATAACCTGCCGACGGCACTTGTGTCCGATACGCTCAACTATCCCAAGTTCTACATCCACGACACCACGGAGTACGTGCGCCAAAGCCTCGCTATCTGGGAGGAGCTCGGCTTTGAGTTCGACGCCATCTCGACCGGCTTTATCGTGACCGAGGAAGAGACGCGCATCATTTCGGACTTCTGCCACCGCCGCGCGCAAAAGGGCACTAAGGTTTTCGTCGATCCCATCATGGGCGACAACGGCAAGCTCTACGCCGGCGTGCCCGAGTCCACGATCGGTCTCATGCGCAGCCTGCTCGAGTGCGCCGACTATGCGGTGCCAAACTACACCGAGGCGTGCCTGCTTACCGATGCGCCCATTGCCGAGCAAATCACGCCCGACGAGGCCCGCGTCCTTGTGGACGCCATGCGCGCGCTGGGCGCCAAGTCGGTGGTCATTACGAGCGCTGTGGTCGACGGCGCGAACGCCGTTATCGGTTACGACCACGTGGCGGGGGAGTACTTCACGATTCCCTTCGGCCTGATCCCGGTCTACTTCCCGGGCACGGGCGACACGTTCTCGGCGGTGCTCGTCGGCCGCGTTATGGCCGGTTGGAGCCTGCAGCGCGCAACGGCCGATGCCATGCGCGTGGTGGCCGAGCTTATCGAGCGCAATGCCGACCAGGATGATAAGTCCGCCGGCCTTCCCATCGAGGCCTGCTTGGACGTGATCGACCATGAGTAACGCTGGCGAGGGCGGCATCAAGCCTGCGGGCGAGAGCAAGCCGCTCGGTTCGCCGCGAGGCAAGCGTCCGTGCATCCGCGTGAGCTGCGTGGACCAGCTGGGTGCGTGCCGCTGCCACCATGGTCACAAGCCGGGCGACGTCTTTGACTTCGACCGAGACCGCGGCAGGATGTGCGCCATGGCCTGCCATGTGGGCTTTCCCTATATCGATATCCTGCGCTATGGCGGAACCGTGCCTGGCAACGAGCCTGGTACGGCAAAGTTCTGCTGCCCCGAGGTCGATACGCTGAACGTCTGGCTTGCCGAGATCGTTGACGAGTAGTCGAGCGCAATGTGACAAAGGGACAGCCCCTTTGTCACATTCGCCGGTGGTGCCCCTTCTTTTGCTTATAATTTCAAATCTCTGCATTTCATCCGATTTTAGGTTCGAAAAATTCTGCGTTTCATCGATAATCAAGCGTATAAAACTTTGCATTTCATTTGATGACACTGAGGGGAGAGCCTATGCTGCGCAGGAAAATAGCTGCAGAGCTGGAGCGCTGGCTGAAGTCTGCCGAGCAAAAGGCCTTATTCATTACGGGTTCTCGCCAGATTGGCAAAAGCTATTCGATTCGCGCATTTGGCAAAGCCAACCATGCAACCTACATCGAGCTTAACCTCATGGAAAATCGCCAGGCAAAAGATGCTCTTCTCGAGGCGCGGGATGCCGATGATTTCATCAGCAGGGTGACGCTTCTTTCGGGAAAGTCGATTGCACCAGGCAAAACGCTCGTGTTTATCGATGAGGTCCAAGAGGCCCCCGACATCATGACGATGGCAAAGTTCCTTGTTGAGGACGGGAGGTGCCGCTGGGCGTTTTCGGGGTCAATGCTCGGGACCCAGTTCAAGGGCGTCAGGTCCTATCCCGTGGGGTATGTCCACGAGCTTAGGATGTTCACGCTCGATTTTGAGGAGTTTTGCTGGGCAATCGGGGTGAGCGAAGGGGCTCGCCAAACGATACGCGACGCGTGCATCAACGAGAAGCCCATTCCTGGTTACATTCATGACGCGATGATGGCAAACTTCAGGACCTATACCGTTGTCGGCGGAATGCCGGAGGTCGTGCAGCGTTTCCTTGACACGCAGGGCGACCTTGCCTCTGTTCGTCAGCTACAGTTAGAGCTCAACGAACAGTACCGGCGGGATATCTTCAAGTATGCAAGCGGGCGAGCCCTTCAGGTACAGAGCATCTACGATCAGCTCCCTATTATGCTCGAGGGCGAAAACAAGCGCTTCGTGCTCAATTCCATTGATCCCAAGGCTCACTACGAGAAGTATCGGCGAGATTTTGTATGGCTTGTCGATGCCGGCGTTGCTCTCAAAGCCGATATCGTAACCGAGCCAAAATCGCCCCTGCTCAAGACGGTGCGGCCATCGCAGTTCAAGCTATATCAATCGGATACGGGCATGTTGATGGCGCGCTACCCCGTTGGAGTCGCCCAAGCGGCGTATCTTGATAGCAAGGAGCCCAACCTGGGCGGCATTTACGAAAACGTGGTGGCCCAGCAGCTGGCTGCCCAAAATCGCCAGCTTTACTACTATCAGACAAAAAAGCGCGGTGAAGTGGACTTTGTGGTCGACGGGCCGGATGGGACGGCTGTTCCGATCGAGGTTAAATCGGGCTCCTATTACCACGCGCACGCTGCGCTCGGTCATGTGCTTGATACGGCTGAATATGGCGTAAGGCTCGGGATTGTTTTCTCGAGAGGCAACGTTGAGCGCAACGGAGCGGTTCTCTATTTGCCGCTATATGCGACCTGGGCCCTTTCGGATGTTTTGGGCGACTCCTGTGCCGAGGGGATAAAGCTGGAGGTCAAGCCGGTCTAGGGCCAGTCCCGGATGTGACAAAGGGACAGTCCCTTTGCCACATTCATGAGCGTGGATTTTCTCCCGTTTAGGGCGCCCTTGAACGCTCAAAGCGGGAGAAAATCCACGCTCATTTTTCATGTGGGAGATTATCCACGCTCGTTTCGCGCCGAAGGCGTGGCCCGCGGCCTCGCTTGCCTACAGTTGCTCGAGCATAGCGGTGCAACCGGCGAGCACATCGCGGTAGGTGGCGTCGAAATTGCCGGTGTACCAGGGGTCGGCCACGTCGCCGGGGCGATCGGTCCAATCGAGCAGGCGCGAGATCTTGCCATCGGGGTCCTTCCCAAAAATTCGGTACAGGCCGCGGGCGTTCTCGTCGTCCATATAGACAATGTGGTCCCAGTCGCCATACTCCGCGCGACGCACCTGACGGGCACGGTGTGCAACGACGGGAATCCCGACTTCGCGCAGCTTGGCGACCGTGCCATGATGCGGCGGGTTGCCGATCTCCTCAGTTGAGGTCGCCGCGGAATCGATGACAAACTCCGCCTCGCGCCCAGCGCGGCGTACGAGCTCGGTAAACACCGACTCAGCCATCGTCGAGCGGCAGATGTTGCCGTGGCATACGAACATGATTCTGTGCATCCTTGGACTTCCTCTCATATATCAGGATTTCCGCAGGTGATAAATGCTGTTCGTATGTCATCGCCCAGTCGCGGAATCCCGAATCGACTCGTGTATGAGCGGATATTTTCCGCCGCAAAAGTTGTAAATTCGGTTGTAAACCTCGCGGATTTACAACTTCGTACACTTTAGCTTACGCGGCACCATCCGTCATGCGGAGCATGTCGCCCCTCACGTCCTCGAATCCAAGGTGGGTGTACGTGTTGTATGTCACGCTAATGTCCGAGTGCCCCATGATGTACTTGAGCTTCGCGGGGTCCATCCCCTTGCGAGCCATCTTGGAGCAGAACGTGTGTCGGCATACATGCGGGGTAATCTTGGGAAGCCCCTTCTTGTAGATGCTATTGTGCTTGCGGAGGGAGAGCTGGAAGTACTTCTCCCAGTGCATCGCAACCTTCGGCATGTCGTTTTTGTCTAGAAGCAGGAATCCGCTCACTCCGTTAACGACGGGCTCGACAGGTGGGTTGGCACGTTTTTGAAGGATTGCCTTGAAGCATTCTTTGACTTCCTCGGACATGGGTACGTATCGCTCGCCGCTTTTCGTTTTGGGGCGTTCGATGTAGTACCTCATATCGCTGCCCCTCTGCAGCTGCTTGTTGACGCGGATGCTTCCGTTTTCGAAGTCGAGGTCAGATTTTGTGAGGCCGCAGAACTCCGAGATGCGCAGCCCCGTGTTGAAGAGGATGTAGAACGCTTCATAATATCGCGAGTAATGCTTATCTCCCTTGATGAAATCGAGGAACCTGCGCTCGTCCTGTGGGGACAAGGCCTCGCGCGCAATGGAGTCATTGACGAGTACGGTGGCAAGCTCGAAGTTGAACGGGTTGCGCCTGATGAGGTCGTCTTCCTCCGCTAGCTGGAAAGCTGGGCGAAGCACTCCTCGAATGCAATGAATCGCGCTGTAGCTTTTCCCGAGTTCGCCTTGAAGATAGATGAGCCAATTCTTCGCGTCGAGCGTCGTTACATCGCCGATCTTCCTGCTTCCGAACTCGTCCTTGGCGAGAAAGTTCATAACCGTCTTATAGCCCGCGCGCGTAGTCGGGCGCACCGCCGTCTTGGTCGCGACGTACTTTTCAACCAATTCGAGAACGGTCATCCCGCTTGGTGCAACGCGGTCAAACAGATCGCGTTGCACCTGCTTCTCGATTTCGCGGAGGCACGGCCCCGACTTTTTGCCCTTGGGAGGGAGGTCGTGCGTGGTAAGCGTCCACGAGTACTTGTACTTCGTCTTGCCTTTCACGTCTTTGAATTTGAAATAGTACTGGCCGTTCGGGCGCTGCCCCTCTCCTTGGCGAAGGATGCGCCCCTTGCTGTCTTTCCTCGTGGGCACTCTTGTCATCTCCTCTCCTTATGGATGTGCCCCGATGCTGCTTCGCTGGTGCATCGGGACACATAATTGCTAGTGGTACGGGCTGCGCGGGATTGCTTTCGAGAACCCTAGCGACGATTCGTGTTCCAATACAGCAGATCGCTTACAAAGTAATAGCGATGAGATGAGTCATAGCAGTGACGAAGATGCGCAGGCCCGATGCCATCACCGCTGTCTACCATCAACTGCAAAAGCCTGGTTGCCCCAAGAAACTTCTTTGCCTCCTCTTCGTCAACGACCAACATGGCATTTTCGAGCATGCTGTACACAGGGTTCTCAGACGCATCCTGAACACTTGTCTCCTTGCTCATTCGAGCCTCCTTTTCAATCGGCGTTGCTTGCAACGCAATTTCAATTCGACCCGAGAGTACCCGCACCGTTGCGCATCAGCAAATCGAGAAAACCCTGATAAATCAGTATTTTTGTTTGCATCCGTTCATAAATGAGGAGAAAAAAGTCAGTGCTATATTTCGAGATTCACGGGGTCTCCATACGCATGCCCTTCGCCCGTGCGCATCTCGCTTCGCTCGATGCTCGTGGGTTTATTTGTATGAAGTACGCGGGCGTTGGGCATGGGACTGTCGGCTATGCCGACCGCAGCGCACGCTGCGTCAGTCCCCCTTATGCCCTTTTGCCTTTTTTGCCCCCGAAGCGTATAGCGGAGGGAGCCAAGGCGATTTCTCCTGATATATGGCGTAAAACGCTGTAGAAAACAAGGCATGTTTCAAGGGTTGAATTTGTCGAAGATTGCGACAGTTGTAGAAAGCGCTTCGAAAAGCCCCATAAACGGGGCGATCTTCTCGGAGGATTTTCTACAAGTTCAGGCGTAAAGTGACGACGTGTAGAAAGCGCGTCTTGAGTGCGCGCGGAGCAAAAAATAAAGGGCGCAGCGATTGTTTTCGCTGCGCCCTTCGGCGTCTTTTCAGTCGTGGATTATCGGAGCGGGCACGAGCCGCCAAGCTGTGCCTAGATGATTTACCCCAAGGACGTACAGGTCAAGCTCCTCGTCGTAGAACACCGGCTCGCCCGTGTGATCCATGACAAACGACGGGTCCTGTATGATGTACCACTGGAAAATCTCCTCCCACGGCGCCCAGTCCCCGCTCACAAGCTCAAGCGGGCGTTTTGCCATCTCGTTTGCGAGCACCATGTTCCCGCACGTCTCGGCGAGGTCGGCGTAGGTCTTGATGCCGTAGTCACTCATCGCTTTTCCCCTCCGCTTCCCGCTCCTCGGTTCGCTTGAGACATTCAGCCACGCAGTAGCGCATGGTGCGCAGGGCCTCGCAGTCGATGCTCTCCGCGAGGATGTCCCCGTCGAGTACGACCTCGCCCAGAGCGTTCACGAACCGCCACTCCATCACGTTGTCGATGCGCTTGAGCACGTCCTTCAGGGTGCTGCTGTCGCGCATGGGGGCGTTCCCGTCCACCTTCGCCATGCGCTCAAGCTCCTTGGCCTTCGCCGAGCAGATGCGGGCGGTGCGCCTGAGCACCTGCGCCCTCCACATGGCCTCCTCCTGGGGGCTGTTGGGTTCTAATGGCTTGTTGTTCATGTGTGTACCTCCTTTTCACTTTGGAGGCACTCGATGCCGAAGGCATCTTTTCGCTCTTGCCCGTCAGTATCCCATTAGCAGCCCACTAAGCGCCCGCTGAAAGACCCATGAAAGGACCTTTGGCGGTCGCGGGATGCGATAGGGTCTCAACGCGATCCGCTCTGAGACCATCAAGAGCCCTCGATAGGGCAGAGCGCTGTCGTTGATCTACTTTCGCGTTTTCCGAATAGATGCCATTTCTCGTTTTTGCTGAGGTAAAAAGAGGAAGGTGGCCGCTTTGCGACCGCCTTCCTCCTCGAAGACGATTGGCTATCTTCTGTGATTGGGTAGGATTTGCTGTCCGGATGTGGATTGTTTACTGATGAGCACCGCACGAGGTGCAATACACGTAGTCCACGTAGGTTTCGGTGCTGTAGGAACCGTGGTCTTCCTTGTGGGAGCCTACCTGTACTTTCTCGGTCTTAGTGCGGTTCACGTAGTTGCCGCAATACCCTTCGGTCTTCATCTTTTCGACGATAAGGTTCTTGAATGCTTCGAAGTCGGCATCGGTGTAGAACCAGTACGTCTCTCCGTTGCTGAGCCATGTTCCGTCAGGTTGTTCCGTGTAGAGTTGTCCGCCATAGATTGTCTTGGTCTCGTAGTCAGGCACATCAACCCAGTTGCTCACCCAGACCTGGCGGGTAGCCGTATGGTTCACCCAAGTGTGCGTATGGGCGGGCTTGGAAGGCTTGCTGGAAGCCGAACCAGAGTTCGAAGAACCGTTGTTGGAAGACTGAGAACCAGCGTTGTTGTCAGTCTTGGCGTTGTCGGTCTTGGCAGACGGGGTCGTCTGGGCAGGCTCCTTGTTGACATCGACTTCCTTCTCGGCGTCAGTCGCCTCCTGCTTGGTCTTGTCGCTCGCGTTCGGGTTCTTGGCGACGTTGCCGTCGAGCTTGTCGAGGATGCCAGTACCTGCATCGCCCTTCAAGGTCTCGTCACCCTTCTTGATGGCGTCCTTGGTCTTGTTGATGATGTTCGCGAGCATCTCGTCGGTGACCTTGTCGGCGGAAATCTGCGCCATAGGGCAGTTGACCGCAGGTGCGGTCTTCGCGTCGGCGTCGACGGTGATGTCGACGGGAGCGCCCGTGTCATAGATGTCGAAGGCGGAGCCGTCGGAGTTGACGGGGCTGACGAAGCTCACGGTGTAGTCGCCCTCGGCGAGTTCGACCGTGGAAGTGCCCTTGTTGCCCTCGGCATCGGGGGTCACCGCGTGGTAGAAGTCCACATCGTTGCCCTCGATATGGGCGATGGCGGGCGTGGAGTTCTCGTCCCAGCCGTGGTCGGCCGTGACGTTGAGGGCCACATCGACGGTTCTTGACTCCTGCTGTTCTGGTTGTTGCTCGGACGTTGCGAACGCTCCACTTGCCACGGCTGTCGCAACAACGATCGCAGCGGCTATCGCTGCGACTTGGGGCTTATGCGAGCGCGCCCACTGGGATAATCCGTTCATTATCCATCCCCTTTTCTTTCATGGTGGTTTCGAGTTGCCTCGTTATGTCAACCGCGTCATTACTTAGCGCTTTCCCATCGCGCGAGCCATCCAGTCGAGGTTGCCGCTCGCACTGGCGGTGTTCGCGTTAATCTGCTGAGCCTGATTGAGAATCTGCCCCTGCATGAACAGGTTGCCTATTTGCAGCATGTTGCCGATGCGCTGCTGGTTGAGAATCTGCTGCTGGCCCGCTTCCATGCGGCGCTGGTGCATCTCGGTCTCGTAGAGGTTGACCATCTCCTGCACGGTGGTGGCGCGATGGTTGCGCACGGCAGCAAGGAAGAAGTCCACGGCTTCGATGCTGTCGTAATCCATGGGGTACCACGGGGCGACCTGCGAAGCCCATTGCTGCTGTACGGCAAAAATCTCCTGCTTGGTTTGCTCGATGCTCTGGGCTAGGGCCTGGTTGTTGGCTTCAACTCGTTGGTTGCTTTGGTCAATCGCGGCATTTTTCTGGGAGCGGCTTTTGTCCGCTGTCTTCGCTATGACCTTGTATAAAATCGCACCGATGATAGCTGAGACGATGAGGTTCACGATATTCCAGACCGCCAATTGAAGCTCTGTGCCTCCCATCGAGAAGAACGGAAGGGTGGGGAGATACGTTATCACCTTAAGTGGCGTGCTCGTGATAAGCGTGAACGCGATAAGGAAGCCCCCGATTGCATAGAGAACAGGGTGCCTTTTAGTCTTCTTTTCCGTCTTGGTGGCAAACTGAGTGGTGAGCTGGTTGATTCGTCCCTGAAGGTCAACCACCCTATGCATCAAATCGTGCGCCGTGGCAACGCCTGGCAACAAATTTGCCTGTTCCTCCATGTTTGCTCCTTTCTATTTCACGGATATAGCCCGAGCTGCCATCGGGCTATATCCGTGCGTATCGATTACCTAGTCCACCTCTATCCCTTCGGCATCGGGGGTGTCCCACGTGAAGCCCGCGTGCCCCTCGTTCGCGACGGTGGCGAGGCCGGAGTAACCGCCGAAGGTCGTGCCATAGACGGTCTGGGTGGTCGAGTAGGTGGGTGAGCAGAGTTCGATGGACTTTTTGGTCGAGCTGAACGCGCTGTCGGGAATCTCGGCATTATTGTCCCAACCGTAGTCATTTAAAATGCGAAAGCGTGTTCTGTCGCTTGTTAGATCGTTTTCATCCGCATTGATGTTTGCTTGGTAGAAGGAGAACTTTGCGAGCTGGAAAACAAGCGACTCGTTCGCCGCCGCATTACCGCTGCCATCTGTTTCGAGACGGAGCGTATAGGGCTTCGCCTCGGGTTCTTGATAAGCGGCAGCTTCATTGAATGCCTGTCCTTTGTTTGCAGCGTCGAGAGCATCCTGCGTGTTGTCCAACGTGGTCTGGTACGTCTCGACGACCTGGGCTCGGTCTTCCTCGGGCACATTCTCGATGCCATAGTCTCCGTAGTAGTCTATCGAATCGTACGTACCGGCGTCCGCCTCTGCCTTCAATGTGCCATAGCATTGCTGCCACGCTTGGATAGCTTCATCGGTAGCATCGATTGCCGCCTGCTTCGCAGCATTGAAGGCTGCTTCGTCCTGCTGCTTCGCCAGCTCGACGATTTCATCGTCGGACAGACCGTCGAGGTCGCCGAAGGTCAGGCTCTTGCACTGGTAGCTCGCAACGTTGCCGTTCCCGTCGAAGGATAGGACTTCCTCGATTGCCACGTCCTTTCCTATCTGCTCGTCGCCGTCGTAGACCATCCACACGCCCGCCTGGCCGAAAGCCTGCGAAGCAGGCACGGGCTCGCTCGCGTTCTTGACGCCTTCGCCTGAACCGCTACATCCAGCCAGCCCAAGGCCCGCGACGGCAACCGTCCCGATACCGAATAGCTTGAGCGCCTCTCTCCTCGTGTACTGCTTCATGGTTGTTTTCTCCTTTTGCGTTCGCTTGCTTTGTCGATTTAGCTTGTCGCTCGATGCTTTCCCGTCGGCTTTGATGGGAAGGGGGCAAGTCGAACGACTGCCCCGGTAAAGATTCCGGAGCCGTTCGGCTTGTCCCTATGCAACTTATTGTTGTTGTTGTTGTTGGCTTTCCTGCTGTGCCTTGAGCCACTCTCTCGCGTTGAGCTGATCCTGGAATTGGGAGTTCGTCATGCCGTCGCCGCGGACGGAGTTGGGATCGTTCGGGTCCCATGACTTGGTGAGCCCGATCGTCAGATACTTCTCCAGGCCGTCTCCCGCCCCGTTGCCGACATATACGTTCAGTCCGGCGCCGGTCGCGCCGAGTTCCTGCGTGCCGTATACCGGCCACGGGTTATCTTTCGCAACGGCGATGCAGATTGCGCCGCCGTAGTCGTTGGCCGGTTTGTGCGAAATCTGCCACGTGTGGTCGTCTAGCTGGGTCACGCTCCACTCGTTCTGCTTCCAATCGGACGGCACGTCCACGTAGAAGTAGTCGGTCGTGAACGAATGGCCACCGCTGGATGCCTGGTCCGTTGACGTCTGCTCGCTCTCGGAAGTGCTCGCCTCGTCGGTCTTTTTCTCTTCCTCGGCCTTCTTGGCTGCCACGGCGTCGTCCCTGCGCTTTTGTGCCTTCTCTTTGAGCTTGTCGAGCTTTGACGAGCTTATGCCGCTGTCCTTTGCTGCTTTATATGCCGCATCGATCTGCGCGTCCGTCACCTCTTCTGCGGGGACAGGCTTGATGGTGATTTCCTTCTTGACGTTGACTTTGCCGTCCTTGTCGATGCTGACCTTCGTGGACGCGCCCTTGGTGTCGTAGATGGTTCCGTCCGCCGCGATGGGTGACGCTTCGATCGCAAGGCGGTAATCTCCCGGCCTGAGGGCGATGTCCGAAGAGTCCGACCCCGCGTGGAACACGCTGTCCACACTGTTGCCCGAGGAGTCCTTTCCGGTGGCATGGATGGCGATCTTCGTGCCCTTTCGCGTGTCAAGCCCTTCGGCGTTTACGACGAGGGGAACGCCGTAGGTCTTGGACACCTGCGCCGAGAGATATAGATAGGCGCCTCCGCAGCAGATGGCGACCACCGCCGCGATACCTATCGCCACCCACAGTGCCGCCCGCTTCTTTTTGCCGGATCTGTCAGCCATCTCTTATCCCGCTTCCTTCCTCCGTGATGTCTGTTCGCTCTTGAGAAATTACTTTGAGGCGCGCATGCGCTCCATGAAGACGCCGGCCGAGATGAGCGCCAAGGATACTGCGAGCGTTGCGAGGAAGGGGAGGATGTTGTCACCCGTCTTGGGCAGCTCGCCGTTCTTGGCATCGGTTTTTGCGTTCGAGCCATTCGAGCCGTTTGCCTGCGCTTGCTTTTTCTGCTCGGTCGACGTCCCGAGGGCGGCGACGGTCTCGGTCTTGGTGGCGCCGCATTTGGTGCAGGTGTAGGTGCGCACGCCCTCCTTCGTCGCGGTGGGCTCGGTAGTCACGGTGCCCTTGTCCCATGTGTGGTCGGTCGCCGCGATCTCGCGCGTCTGGACGGCCCCGCAGATATCGCATGTCAGCTGCTCCTGCCCGGGCGCGGTGCAGGTCGCGGGGGTCGTGACCTTCCAAGTACCTTCGTGCGCGTCGCCGTCGATGGCATGGAACTCAACGGTGTTCACGCCGACCTCCTGACGCCACTTCGCATAGCGCTCCGCCTCGGTCCCCTTGTAGCCGATGATGCGGCAGTTGAGAATGGGCGTCGAATGGATGGCCGTGACGGATTTGGGGATCCAGACATTCTTGAGGCTGTCGCATTGGTTGAGGAACTGGTCGGGGATCTCGGTCACGCCCTCCTCGACATGCACGTTCTCAAGGCTGGTGCAGCCGTAGAACTGCGCGTTGCCGCCGCCGCCCCATGTGGAACCGGAGGGAATGGTCACCGAGGTGAGCTTCTTGCAGTAGACGAAGACATCGGAATGCCAGTCGACGTTTGCGGGCAGCTTGATCTTGGTGAATCCCGCATTCTGGAACGCGCAGTTCCACACGCGCTCCAGCCCATCGTTCAGATGGACCTCGGTGAGGCTAGGGTTGTCCGCGAATGCGGAGACCCTGATGGTCTTCACCGTGGAGGACAGCGTCACCTTATGCAGGTTGCTGTACTGGACGCTACCGTACGAGGCGAACGCGGTGCCGGGGATTTCCGTGACGCCCTCGGCAACCTTGACCTCTGTGATCTGCGAGGCGTACTGCGTCCAGTCATATGTGGTTGCCGTGGGGATGTCCGCCGTCAACGTGAGCACGCCGTCGTTGAGCGTCCAGCCGTTGCCGCTGATTTCCTCGGCATAGGCGCCGCGCGCGCCGGACAGCAGTGCTACGCACAGGGCGAACACGCCCGCGAGGGTCAGCACCCCTCTTTTCCATGTCGTTGATTTCATCTTCCCTTTTCCTTTCTTTTGGGTTTACGTTTTCGTTAAATCGGCCGGTTACAGTCCGTTGCGTTTGCCGAACACATCGCGCGCGATCCAATCGACGTTCCTGCTCGTGCTTGCGGTGTTCGCGTTGATCTGCTGGGCCTGGTTGAGAATCTGCCCCTGCATAAAGAGGTTGCCGATCTGGAGCATGTTGCCGATGCGCTGCTGGTTGAGCATCTCCTGCTGCCCCGCCTCCATGCGTCGCTGGTCCATCTCGGTCTCGTAGAGGTTCACCATCTCCTGCACGGTGGTGGCGCGATGGTTGCGCACGGCGGAGAGGAAGAAGTCGACGGCTGCGGTGTTGTCATAGTCCATGGGGTACCACGGCGCGACCTCTGCCGCCCAACGTTGCTACACGGTGAAGATCTCCTGCTTGGTTTGCTCGATGCTCTGCGCGAGCGCCTGGTTATTTGCGTCGACCACGGCGTTGTTGTTGTCGATATAGACGTTGCGGCGGGCGCGGGACGTGTCGGCCGCCTTGGCGATGACCAGGTAGAGGACCACGCCGATGACGGCGGAGACGATCAGGTTTATGGCATTCCAGACGTCCCTTTGGAGGTCCGGTCCTCCGGTCGCGTAGAACGGGAGGGAGAACGGATACGTGAGCGCGCAGAGCGGCGTGCTCGTGATGAGCGTGAAGACGATGAGGAAACCGGCTATGGCATAGAGCACGGGGTGCCGCTTGGTCTTCCTTGCTGTCTTTTGCGAGAACTGCGTGGTCAGTTGGTTGATGCGATTTTGCAGATTGACCACGCGATGCATCAGGTCGTGCGCGGTCGTGATTCCCGACAGCAGATCTGCCGTTTGTTCCCCCACGGCCTTTACCCTTCTCCTCGATATGCGGGTGCGCCTTCGGCGCACCCGTTTTCGGAATGCTGACTATTGCTCATAATTGAACTACATAGGCAATAATTAGCCCTTACAGTTTATTATACTTGCAGAAAAATGCCCATACGATTCAAGTCAGATTGATTCGTATGGGCGGTGATAGTGTGAAGTATTTCGAAATAGGCCAACGCATACGGCGGTACCGTAAGGCCTGCGGGATGTCGCAGGAGGCGCTGGCAGGAAAGGTCGGCATCTCCGTCACGCATATGAGCCATATCGAGACCGGAAACACTAAGCTGAGCCTGCCCGTGCTATCGAAGATTGCCGAGGAGCTTTCGGTCGGCGCCGACGCGCTGCTGTCCGACGAGCCGAGGCCTGATAAGTCGACGCTTTCGTTAGAGGTGCGAGAGATCCTGGATTCGTTCGAGGTCGACGAGCTGCCCGTGGCAATCGAAGTGCTTCGGGCGCTGCGGGATGCGATGGCTAAAAGACGCGGCTAGGGGCGAATCCAGCACTCAAAAGTTGTGAAAAAGTTGCATAGCAGCAAGATGAAAAGAGCAAACCACTCATTTACGAGGCGGTTTGCTCCTTTAGTCAAATATTGCCGTGGCAGATAAACAGTACACGTTGCATATGCGGTTTCCTTTCGATCGCCATCATCGAGCTCGAGTATCGCATCTACGCCTGCGCCCTTGCCCGCCTGCGCTCCCAGTGAGCCAATTTAATCGTCACCAGCGTGAGCGCCCAGGCCACAAGCGAGAACGCGGCGCCCACGGCGCCCACGTACGCAATGCCAACGCTGCTTACCACGGCGCCGCCCACTGCGGTGCCAAACGAGATGCCGACGTTAAACGCCATGGGTTCTACCGAGCTCGCGAGCACCATCGACTTGGGATGGCGGCTGCGTGCCACGTCCATAAAGTGCGTGATGCACGACACCGAGAACAGGTACATGAGCATCGCCAGGCTAAAGACAAAGACAAGTGCGAGCGGCATGGCAGCGCCTACGGCAAACAGCCCAAACAATGCCGCCGCCTGCAGCACAAACGTCACGAGTAGCGCCTTCATGCCAAAGCGCGCATCGATCCATCCGCCCAGGATGTTCGAGATCAGGCTGAACACGCCGTAGGCCATGAGCGTTGTACTGGCTTCGACCGTGCCCATGCCCAGCACCTGCTCAAGATAAGGCGTCACGTAGCCATAGAAAACGTAGACCGACCCCACGCCAAACAAAAAGATGAGCATGCCGGTGACGATGCTCGGCTCGCGTAGCAGACCCGCCTGCTCGCGAAAGGTGGCGGGCTCGTCGGTTTGCCCAGCGCGCGGCATAAACATCACGAGCGCTCCGCAGATCAGAACGGCAAAGGTCAGCGTGCCGTACATGGCCACGTGCCAATCGAGCGTGTCGGCCACAAACTTGCCGATCGAAGTGACAAAGACCATCGCCACGGAAAACGCGCCGTACACCACCGAGATGGCAAGCGAAGTTTGCTGCGGGGACAGCAGCTCGGGGATATACGTCACGCCCACGGCGAGCAGTGCGCCCGAGACGGAGCCCAAGATGATGCGCGAGGCGAACAGCACTTGAAAGTTGGGTGCCAGCGCCATGACCAGGTTGCCGAGCACAAAGACGATGCTATAGCACACGAGCAGCTGGTAACGACGGAAGCGCCCCGTGCTGAGCGCAAGCACTGGCGTCGCGATGGCGTAGACAAGCGCAAACACGCTAATAAGTTGGCCTGCGGTGGCAAGCGATACGCCGAGTTCCGTCGCTAGGTCGCTTTCGATGCCGATGACCACGAACTCGGAGCAGCCGAGCGAGAATCCCAACAGCACGAGCAGCGCCAGGCAGAGCTTGGTGCGTGCGGGGGAGAGCGCGGCGGCAGTTGACTTACTTTTTGGCGTGGTTGCGGCGGTCAAGGTTGTCACTCCAATGTCGCATGAATAAGCGGGATTCAATCCCTGCAACTCTAACAGAATGTGACAAAGGGACAGTCTCTTTGTCACATTCGCGGCGTGGCTGCCGCCCAAACCGTCACAACATTCGATGAAAATCTCGAAAACGAGGAAAAGCGTCGAATGTTGTGATGGTTTTCCTATCTGTGCCGGCGAGCCGCCGTGCCGTCTGGGGGTATAAAACTAGCGAGTGTTTATTTGCGAGGCCTAAGGGGCGCCCCGTATGGATATCGATAACTTTGAATGGTGGTATAGCGAGGGTGAGGCTCCGGACGAGGGGTGGGACGAGCCTACGCCGCGTGGCGTGTCGAGCGACGAGGACGAGACCGGCAACGACGTCGCCGCCGACTCGGACGCCGCCCTCGACCCTGTCGAGCCCCTGACCTTCGAACAGGCCTGGGCCCAGGCCGAGGCCGACGAGGCAAAGGCCGATGCCACGGCCGCGCTGGGTGAGCCGGCCGATATGTCCATCTCGCCGGCAAAGACTCCGCAGCCGCGCCATAACATCGACCCCGGCAGCACAGCATCCTTCAGCATTCTCGACGTGCCCTCGCAGGGCGCTCAGGCGCCCGCACCCACACGTCGCCCCAATCTGTCTCGCGAGGAAGATGCGGGACGTCGCTCGCCGCTCGGCCCCATCCTTATCGCCTTTATGGCCGGCGTTATCGCATGCTCGGTAATTGGAAACGTCTGGAGCCATGTCGAACAACAGCGAAAAGACGCCGCCAAGGTCGAGATGTCTGTCGAGCAATCGCTCGGCCGCACGCGCTCGGTACATGTGTCGGTCGAGGCCAAGGACGGCGCGACGTGGGACACCGCGCGCGGCGACAGCCAAATGCTCATCCATATCGTGGGGCGCACGCTCAAAGGGCAGACGATTGACGAGTATCAATACGTCAATTCCGCTGGTGACGGCATCGAGCTCAAGCCCGGCGACTACGAGCTCACCGTCGATGAACCGCCCGTCGCCACCGACGGCACGCGCTTCCGTGCCTCAAAGCGCATGGTTCCCGTGAACTTTAACTCACAGGCGCCCGACACGGTCGACACCACACCGCAGGGCGGGTTCGACCTTTACGTAGATACCCAGTAGGCGCTCGCCGCTCATTCCGCTATGGCTACTCAATAATCGCCTGCCGTCCCGTCCCACCGCCAAGAGTGGGACAATAGCCCTCGACACTATTGTTTACTTTTGGAGGAAGTAGCATGTCTACCGTCACTACCATCAAGCGCGGCGGCCTCACCGCGGCCATCGATTCCATGGGCGCCCAGCTCACGAGCCTTGCTCTCAACGGCAACGAGTATCTGTGGCAGGGCGACCCCGCCTTTTGGGGTAAGCACGCGCCCATTCTGTTCCCCATCGTGGGCTCACTGCGCAACAACACGGCAACGTCTGCGGCTGGCACCTGCGAGATGCCGCGCCACGGCCTCGCGCGCATCGTCGAGCACAAGCTGGTCGAGGTTTCGGAGGACGGCTCCTCGGTAACGTACGAGATCACCGACACGCCCGAGTCGCTCAAGGCCTTTCCGTTCCACTTTAAGCTCAACATGACCTATGCCCTGACTGGTGACGCCACACTTACCCAGACCTTTGCCGTCACCAATACCGGCGACGTGGACCTGCCGTTCTCGGTGGGCGGCCACCCCGCATTTAACGTACCTGCTCCCGGTGCCGAGGACGAGGCGTTCGAGGATTACGAGCTGGCATTTACCGAGGCTTGGACCAACGAGGCCCCCATCATCACGCTCGACGGTCTTATGACGTTCGAGGGCAGCTACAAGGCTCCCAATAACTCGGACGTGCTGCCCATCACGCACCGCAGCTTCGATAACGATGCCATCATGTTTACCGATACTCCGGGCTCCACGCTCACGCTGCGCGGCCGCAAGTCGGGCCACGGCGTCAAGATCGACTTTGAGGGTTTTAAGTACATTGGCGTGTGGTCTGCCGCCAACGACGCTCCGTTTGTGGCGCTCGAGCCCTGGACCGGTCATACCACCATGGACACCGAGGACGATGTCTTTGAGCACAAGGTCAACACCATCACCCTGGCCCCGGGCGAGACGGACAAGCGCAGTTTTAGCGTTACCTTGCTCTAGAGGTTCCGTCGCTCGGTCGATGCTGCGCGTCGTCCAGAGCGACAAGTTGTCATTCAAAAGGCAAGGCATAGACCTTCTGGTCATGCCTTGCCTTTTTCATGCCACTTGTTTGCTCTGGACGTCGCTCGCCGGCATTGCCAAAACATCGGCGTCCCCAATGACTACCGCGTGTCTATTAATTTTTCGAGCTTGTGCTGCGCTGCTGGTTGCTGGCGTATATCCTGTTAAGTCGTCAGCATACGATTCAACAGGGAAGGCAGATTATGCATTCTCCCCATCAACGCGACGCGCATCCACAGCCGGTATGCAGCCGTCGCATCTTTTTGGGTAGCGCTCTCGCTGCGAGCGCTTCCGTCGTCGCCGGCGCACTTGCCGGTTGCCAGCGCCCCTCCACGCTGGAAGTGGTCCAGCCCACGACGGGCGGCGGTCGCGACGACCTGTCCGATTCCGTGATCGGCAAGGACAAGATCCGCATCGGCATGGAGGCGGCCTACGCCCCGTACAACTGGCAGGTCTCCGAAGCCAGCAAGTACACTATCCCCATCGACAACGTGCAGGGCGCCTATGCCGATGGTTACGACGTGCAGATCGCCAAGATCGTCTGCAAGGCCCTCGGTGGCGAGCCCGTTGCCGTCAAGCAGAGCTTCTCGGGTCTTATCGATTCGCTCAACAACGGCCAGATCGACCTCATCATTGCCGGCATGAGCGCCACGCCCGAGCGCGAGGAGTCCGTCGGCTTTTCCGACCCGTACTTCATTGGCTACTTTGGCCTGTTCGTAAAAGAGGGCTCGCCCTACCAAAATGCGACCAAGCTCAGCGACTTTAGCGGCGCAACGGTCCTCGGCCAAAAGGACACCATGCTCGATACCGTCATCGACGAGATCCCGGGCGTTGTCCACAAGAACCCGGTCGATTCGGTCCCCACGGTGTTTTCGAACCTGCTGCAGGGCACCTGCGACGCCGTGACCTACAATACCGAGAACGAGAAGGGCTATATGGCCCAAAACCCGGGTATCGTGCCGATTCGATTTGCCGAGGGCGAGGGCTTTAAGCAGGAAGTTACGGCAAACGTCGGCTGCCGCAAGGGCTCGGACAAGCTGCTTAAGCTCATCGACAAGACACTCAAGGGCATTAGCCAAGAGGAGCGCGACCAAATGTGGGACGCGTGCCTCGACCGTCAGCCGGCATAGGGAGGCAGCATGAAAACCATCAATCGCCTGGCCTCCTTTATCAAGGCCGACCACCGTTATGTATACCTGGGCACGAGCGTCATCGCGGCGCTCGGCCTGGCGTTTAGCCAGCGCAACCCCACGCCGATGAGTTTCTTGGCGCCTACGGGCGTGTTCCAAGACTGCCTCTGGGCAATCCTTTGGGCCTGGCTCGTCGTGTCGGCGGCGGCGCTGGTCACCAAGCTCATGCACTGGAACGACTATCGCGAAAAGTCGCCGTTCGCATCCGAGCGCTGCCGTCGTGGCGCACGCCTGGGCAGCTACGTCGTGGTCGCCATCGCGGCAGTTTTCTTTATCGACCGCTGCGTCATGTCGTTTATCGACCTGGTGCAGGTGAGCATTGTCTCGGATTCCAACCCCAGCGACTTTTTGTCGAGCCTGGTCTACATGACCTACAAGAGCGGGGACTTCTTCATTCGCGGTATCGAGATCACCATCGCGCTTGCCACCTTTGGCACCGTCATCGCATTCTTCCTGGCGCTGCTCTTCGTGTTCCTACGCATTCAGACGTTCGACCGCGTGGATAACGACCTGGTGCGCTTCTTTAAGAGTATCGGCCGCGGCTTTGCGACCGTCTACTCCACCATCGTGCGCGGCACGCCCATGATGGTCCAGGGCCTGCTCATCTATTACGCGGGCTTCACCGTTTTGCGCGGCATGGGCTTCGAGACCGCCCAGGCCAACCAGATTTGGAGCACCTTCACCGCCGGCCTCGTCACCATCTCGCTCAACTCCACCGCCTACATGATGGAGGTCCTGCGCGGCGGCATCGAGTCCATCGATCCCGGCCAGGCCGAGGCAGCACGCTCGCTGGGCCTGTCGCAGTGGCAAGCTATGCGCAAAGTCGTGTTCCCCCAGGGCATTAAAAACGCGATTCCGGCGCTCACCAACGAGCTCATTATCAACATCAAGGACTCGTCGGTGCTCTCGGTTATCGGCGTGTTCGACCTCATGTACGCCACCACCACCGTCGCCGGCGTGTACTATCGCCAGATGGAAGTCTACTGCGTGGCGCTCGTGGTCTACCTGATCCTGACGCTCGTGGCGAGCCGCCTGCTCGAGGCCTTTGGCAAAAAGCTCGGCGCCGAGGCTCCGATCACGCTGCCCAGCTCCAACTAGGCTAAAGACGAGGAGAATCATCATGGCAGATACCGCCACTACCGGCACCGCGGCCGCCGCACAGACCAATGAGCCGCTCATCCGCGTCGAGGGCCTGCGCAAGAGCTTCGGCTCGCTCGAGGTGCTCAAGGGCATCGACCTGTCCGTTAACCCCGGCGAGGTCGTCACCATTATCGGCGCCTCGGGCTCGGGCAAATCGACCTTTCTGCGCTGCCTCAACCTGCTCGAGACCCCGGACGCGGGCCACATTTGGTTCCACGGCCAGGACCTCACGGCCGAGCGCTGCAACATCAACAAGCTGCGCGAGGACATCGGCATGGTGTTCCAGGGCTTTAACCTGTTCAACAACATGGATGTGCTCGACAACTGCACGCTCGCGCCCGTCACGCTCAAAAAGATGAGCAAGGCCGAGGCCGAGAAGGTCGCGCTGGAGCATCTGGCGAGCGTAGGGCTCGAAAAGTTCGCGCACGCCGCCGTGGGTCGCCTGTCCGGTGGTCAAAAACAGCGCGTGGCCATCGCTCGTGCCCTATGCATGAACCCGCAGATCATGCTGTTCGACGAGCCGACCTCCGCACTCGACCCCGAGATCGTGGGCGAGGTACTCGAGGTCATGCGCAAGCTCGCTGCCGACGGCATGACCATGGTCGTCGTCACGCACGAGATGGCCTTTGCCCGCACGGTGTCCGACCGCGTGGTCTTCATGGACAAGGGCGTGGTGCTCGAGGATGCCGCGCCGGCCGAGCTCTTCGGCAACCCTAAGCACCAGCGCACCCGCGAGTTCCTCTCGCGTTATCTCGAGGACAAGTAACCGACCGCAAACGCTTATGTGGCAGGGCCGCTCCGGTGGGGCGGCCCTCGTCATCACAATCGAAAGGATGTCATGGCCGAGGTTTGGCGCTTCTTTGCGCATGAGGATGATTTTGCCGATTTGGACGAAGCTGGTGCGTGCGAGCACCTGGGCCGCGTGCTGTCGTTTCCGACCATCTCGAGTATGGATGCCGAGGCGGTGAACTGGCAGCCGTTCGACGACCTGCGCGCGTATATGCAGCAGGCTTGGCCGCACGTATTTACGGCGGGTAAGGTCGAGCTTATCGACCATTCGCTATTGGTGACGCTTAGCGGTTCCGACCCTGCCCTCAAACCCGTCATGCTCATGGGCCACATGGACGTGGTTCCCGTGGTACCCGGCACCGAGGCTGACTGGACGCATGTCCCCTTTAGCGGACATGTGGACGACACCTACATTTGGGGTCGCGGCGCCATCGATATGAAAGACCAGGTCGCAGGCATTCTCGAGGCGGTTGAGTATGCGCTCGCACACGGCTGGGAGCACGAGCGCACCCTGCTGCTGGCTTTTGGCCAGGACGAGGAAACCACGCAGTTCGGTGCGGGTGCCATCGGCCGCGTGCTCGAAGAGCGCGGCATTGAGCTTGAGTACCTGATCGACGAGGGCGACTACCGCATCGTTCCGGCTGCCGAGTACGGCGCGGGCGAGGGCTGGCTTATGCATGCCGATCTCGCGGAGAAGGGCTACGCCGATATCGTGTTGAGGACGCGTAGCGAGGGCGGGCATTCCTCCAACCCCTACGGGGGCACTTCACTCGAGGTGCTCAGCCGTGCCATCACCGCAATCTGCGATATCGAGTGGCCGACGCGCGTGACCGACTTGCTTGCCGCCCAACTCGTCGAGTTGGGGCTCTACACGGCCGATGAAATTGCCGCCAACGGGGATGCCATTGTCCGCGATTGCCTCGCCAGCAAAAAGCTCTATCCGCTGGTGACGACCACCTGCGCGCCCACGCAGATCGAGGGTGGCAGCACCGGCGCCAACGTAATGCCGCAGGATATGTGGGCCAACATTAACTTCCGCATGCTCGAGGGTACGAGCGTGGCCGATGTCGTGGCCTGCTGCCGCGAGGCCGTTGCCGCCGCTGGGCTCGCTGGCCGAGTCGAGGTCGAGCTGGGTCCCGGCAGCTCCGAGCCCTCGCCGTCCCCGCGCGTGGGCGGTCCGGGGCTCGAGGCCGTTCGCGCCATTGCCACCCGCTATTTCCGTGATCCCAGGGGGACGGAGGAAAACGGATCGTCTGCGGTGGGCCAAGAGCCGATGAGCATCGTGCCCTCGACCGTGATTGGTGCAACCGACGCCGCCAACTACCAGCGCATTTGCCACGAGTGCATCCGCTTCTCCGCCTTTGTGGTCGACGATGACGAATGCGACCGCGGCGTCCACGGCACCAACGAGCGCATCACCCGTCGCGCCTACCTCCAAGGCATCCGCTTCCTCATCGCCCTGCTCCACACGCTCTAGAATGCGACAAAGGGATTGAGCCGGCAACTGGCAACCGGTTTCGTCGGTAATGAGATAAAAACTGTTATATAAAAAGACTATAATATCTTCAGAAGCATATGCTGGGGTTGGTATTTCTTGAACGACTGCGGGCATGTGTCAGACTGCCTCGGCCCTCCGGGGGGTGCCCAGGCAGGTCACCGTGTGGCTGGGGAGGAAATTATGCAGGAGCTCAGAGAGACGACGTCTCTACTCGTGAATAATGTTATCGGGGGGGGGGTGTCCCAGCAGGGAACTTCCTGGTGGACATCGGCCGCGCGAGCGGTGGTCCGTCATGTCTTATGACCGTCGTCGCGGGCTGCGCCCGGTCTCGCCATATGCGATTGTTCTGGCCCTCGCCATCGCGCTGACGGCGAGTTTCTTCCTGCCGACCCGCGCGGAGGCGAAGGTTTCGGACCATACGGTTCCGTTTCCGAACCACATGGTTCCGACGATTTCGCCTTCGGGGACAACAATCAACCTGTTTGATTACTGGGTGAATTCGGAGGATCACCTGTCGGTCAGTGGATCCGACGGCATCAACAAGGGCCACCGCTTCAAGTTCAAGGATCAGGGAGCCAGTGAGGATCTCAACCGGTATACGGGCGGCTCCTCTCCTCGCTCCGGTATCGTGAACAACGTTCTTACCGGCGGTTACCCGAAACTCACCGACAGCTGGGGCGGAGAATCCCTCGGCTACCTGTTTGATTCCTCCGCCCAGACGGGCAAGATATCCCATATGGGCGTGACGGGTCTGTTGCAGGCCAAGGGCGGCTACTACGAGTATGACAGCTCGAAGAACTACGCGGCGTACAACGTCAATAAGAATGCATTTGATGTCTACGAAGTCGCCGGCGTTGGGCAAGCGGGGGCTGGCTCTCAAAATGGAGGCCAGTTCTTCCCCTTCGATGCGGCCGATAAGGTATTCAAGGAGGAGAACGGCCGCCTCGTCCGGAACGGCATTACGTCGTCGAACAACGGCGACTCGAATTATAACGATGGCAAACCCCTCAACCATTATTTCGGCCTCTCCATGTCATCGCGCTTCGTGCAGCCGACGGATGGCAAAACGAACGCTGGCGATCCCATGACCTTTGAGTTCGCCGGCGACGACGACGTCTGGGTGTTCATTGACGATGTCCTCGTGGGCGACATTGGCGGCATCCACACCAGTGCTAAGCTGACCATTGACTTCCAAACGGGCCAGATTAAGGTTAACGATTCCCCAAACGGCACGCTGTTAAGAAAGTTCCAGGAAGCGGGGCGGGGCACTTCGGGCTTCACTGGCAACACCTTCGCTAACGATACCAGCCACACGCTCAAGTTCTTCTACTTGGAGCGTGGCGCCACCGACTCCAACATGAAGCTCAAGTACAACCTCGTGACGGTTCCCGAGTCCGACATTATCAAGTTCGACCAGGATGGCGGTCTGGTGGAGGGCGCTCAGTTCGAGCTGTACAAGACAGACAAGAGCTTCGCTGACACGACTACTAATTCGGAAAAACTACTTGGCTCCGGCACCACGGACGCGAATGGACAACTGACGCTCACGAATAAAGTGGACAACGGCGTTATCAACTTCGATGACCTTTATAGTAAAGACCATAATTGCCGGTACTACCTCCTGAAGGAAACAAAGGTGCCCGAAGGTCACCGCTCGAGCCTCACGGCAACGGACGGTAGCATGCAGTTCGAGTACGTGCCCGCGAGCGACGAGAACGGCGCGGGCGGCGTCATCATCAACCGCGGCGGTATGGACGCGGACAGCTCCGTTTGGCAGAGCGGTGCGTTCGCCGGCTCGAAGGAGACCATCACCGCGCCGTCGACCGTGTACCAGACGGACGATGACTCGATGAAGCCAGGCAATACTGTTGATATGAAGCGCGGCACCCTGTTCGCAGTAGTTTTCAAGCGCGATAAAAGCAAGAACGCCTGGCACGCCGTGTCGGGCGACCCGACGAAGGGGTATACCCTCGCCGGCGCCCAGGGCATGGCCGGCGCCATCGAGGCGGCGAAGAAGGACCTGTACGCCTTCACGCTCAACACTAGCGGCCAGTACCAGGTAGAGATTCCGTATCTGCCCGGTGACATCTCCAAGTACTACTACTTGCTGAGCGGTGATGCCCGCAAGAATGCCGAGTACGCGGTGGCCATCTACTACACAACGGCGAGCTCCATCGCCGACGCGAATACGGACAACACGGTCCATGTGTTCAGTGATGACCTCCCCGGTGACCAGGTGAACTTTAAGCGGCAGTTCGCCACGAGCCTGCTCGTCACGAACATCCAGAACCGCCTGTTCGTGCAGAAGACCGATACCGAGGGCAACCCCGTAGACGGTGCGAAGTTCGGCTTGTACACGGACGGTCAGGTGACAACAGACGCGAACGGCAAAGTCGTGCTCAACGGCGACCAGATCCCCTACGACACCTTGACGACGGGGCAGGTCAGCAACCCGATCCAGCTCGAAGGGGCGGGCATATTCCCGTGTACGAGCGACTGCAACAAGCCGCTCGTGAAGGGCGCCTACTTCCTAAAGGAGGTCTCGGCGCCCAAGGGCTTCCTGCTTAACGACACGCTCACCAAGGTGATTGTGGACGATTACGGCGTCCATGCCGATGCTGGTACGGCCGATGACGGCGTCTCGACGTTCGTGGGGCCGGGCACGCTTATGAAGAGTCTGGGCCAGTTTGGCGCAGAGGGCGACATCGACAACACACTCACGTGGATCAAGGGTATGCGGCAGACATCGGATGGCGTGACCGATGGCGGTAATCTTTCGTGGAGCGATGTCGATTCCGCCGGTGCCGGCGACACGGTACACCTCAAGTACGGCGCCAACGGACGTATCTACCAGTATGGGCCCACCAAGGCGGGCGAACCCTACCGCCTGGAGACCGAGACGGGCTGGATACGTATGGGCATCACGCAGGATGAACCTGGTGTCACTAATGCGAAGGGCGCCCGCGCCGATCTGGGCGACATGAACCTGAATGCCCTGTTCACGGGCGCCACCTGCGTGCGCGTGGCGAACGAACGCGAGGCGAGCCTCGAGGTGACGAAGAAGGTTGACGTGCCCGATGGCCTGACGGGCAATAAGGACGCGGGGTTCACCTTCAATTTCACCGTGCCCGCGGGGAAGACGTACAAGGCCGCGGTGTTCGAGAAGGCGGGGACTGCGGGCGAGCGGCGGGTCGGCAACGTGTTCAACCTGACGAACGGCTATTCGCAAACCATCAAGGCCGACGAGACGATTCGCGTGTACGGTCTTAGCGAGGACGACGAGTACACGGTGCAGGAGCTGACCGGCGCAGACCAGATGCCCGCGGGCTATAAGCTGACCGGCCGCAAGCAGGGTGCCACGGATCTGAAGGACGCAGGCGATAGCGTCACCGGTAAGATCGCGAAGCAAAATACCGACGGCACGTTGGCCGAAGCCAACAAGCTGGTGTTTACCAACACTTACACGGCGGAAGCCAGCGACAAACTGACCCCACAGGTAACGAAGAAGATCTCCGGCACCGAGAGGACGGACAAGAAGTTCTCGTTCACGCTGGCTGCCACGTCGAAGACGAAGGATAAGATTGACGCCGGCGATCTGGAGGATGACGGTCTAAAGGGTGACACACCCTCGGAGTCCAAGACCACGAAGGGGGAGATCACCGGCAAGGACGGTCAGCCCCTCAACTTCTCCGACATGACATTCAACAAGGCAGGCGACTACACGTTTACGCTCACCGAGGCCCACGGGGAAGATGACGATCCTAATACGACTGGTGTGCAGAACGCTGGTTGGACGATGGACGATTCCACCTACACCGTCACGGTGAAGGTTGAGGACAAGAATGCCAAGCTGACTGTCACAGGCGTGGCGGTGGAAAAGGACGGCGATGACAAGAGCGAGACGCTTGAGGTCAAGAAAGGCAAGGTGAACCTCGCCACCTTTACCAACAGCTATGCTGCGAAGGGTTCCGTGACCCTGGCGGCGAAGAAGCACTTTACGGGCGGTGCGCTCGCGGGGAACGATTTCTCGTTTGCTCTGTACAAGGGTGACAAGGCGGAAGGCACGCCCCTTGAGACCGTCACGAACGACGAGAACGGCAACATTACCTTCCAGCCCATCAACTACACCGAGGCCGGTGACTACGACTACACCATCAAGGAGGTGAAGGGCGCCGACCCGACCGTCGTCTACGACGGTCAGGAAGTGAAGGTCAAGGTCAGCGTCACCGATAACAAGAACGGCACGCTGGGCGCAACCGCCACCTACGGCGGCGATGAGGCCGTTCCGACCTTCACCAACTCGAAGCCGACGACGGACGTTACCGTCGAGGCAACGAAGACCCTCACGGGCAAGGCGCTGACGGACGGCGCGTTCGCCTTCGGCCTGTACGACCAGGCCGGCAACGAGGTCGCCAAGGGCGCCAACGACCGGGACGGCAAGGTCAAGCTGACCGTCAAGGGCCTGAACCTGGGCGAGTACGACTACACGCTCAAGGAGGTCGCTGGCAGCGATTCGACCATCACCTACGATTCCACGGAGGTGAGGGTTCACGTCTCGGTGAAGGCGGAGGGCGACAAGGCGAAGGCGACCGTCACTTACGACGGCAAGAACGATATCCCGACCTTCAAGAACACGTATCAGCCCGCCGAGACCTCGGTGACGCTCGCGGCGAAGAAGGCCTATGTGAAGTCCGACAGCACGCCGGCTGCGCTCAAGGGCGGCGAGTTCGCCTTCGACCTGTACGAGGGCGATCTGACGGCCGAGCAGCTGAAGGGCAAGCAACCCATCCGGAGCGCCAAGAACGGCGAGGACGGCACCGTCACCTTCCCGGCCATCAACTACACCAAGGCCGGCGAGTACAAGTACACCATCGTGGAGAAGAAGGGCGACCTGTCTCACGTGACCTTCGACGACGCGGTGCACCATGCCGCGGTGAAGGTCATGGACAAAGCTGGCAAGCTGGACGCCGCCGTTGCCTACGATGGTGACAAGGCCGATGCCCCCACCTTCACGAACACCTACACCGCAAAGGGATCCGTGGAGCTGACGGCGACCAAGGTCGTTGCGGTCGCGCCGGGCTTCACGCACGACACCAAGCTGAAGGGCGGCGAATACACGTTCGAGCTGAAGGACGCCGACGGCAAGGTGCTCGACACCGCGAAGAACGAGGCCGATGGCACGGTGAAGTTCACGCGCGACTTCGAGCTCGCCGACCTGGGCGGCGCCGCGAGCAAGGACTTCGCCTACACCATCGCGGAGAAGACGGGCGCGGAGGCCGGCATGGTCTATGACAACCATACCCTCACCTATACGGTGACGGTCACAGACGATGGCGCCGGTACGCTGACGGCCACACCGCAGGTAACGAGTGGAGACAAGACCTTCACGAACACGTACCACCCGAAGGAGACCTCGGTAACGCTCAAGGCGACGAAGCGCTTCACGGGCGGTGAGCTCGCGGGGAGTGACTTCACGTTCCAGCTGCTCGACAAGGACGGCAGCGTGGTCCAGACTGTCCAAAACGAGAAGGACGGCAAGGTCGCCTTTGCAGCCATCGACTACGCTACGCCGGGCGACCACGACTACACCATCAAGGAGGTGAAGGGCGCCGACTCGACCGTCGTCTACGACGCGAAGGGCGTGAAGGTCCACGTCAAGGTCACCGACGAAAAGGGCGAGCTGAAGGCGACCGTCACCTACGACGGTGAGAAGGCCGTGCCGACCTTCACCAACACGAAGCCGACGGCGGACGTCACCGTTGAGGCCACGAAAGTTCTCGCGGGCAAGGACCTGACGGCCGATGCGTTCACCTTCGGCTTGTACGACCAGGACGGCAATGAGGACGCTCGCGGCACCAACGATAAGAATGGCAAGGTCAAGCTGACCGTCAAGGGCCTGAACCTGGGCGAGTACGACTACACGCTCAAGGAGGAGAAGGCCGGCCAGTCCGTCGACGGCGTGGCCTACGACGCCAAGAAAGTCAAGGTCTACGTCAAGGTAGAGCAGAACCAGGACGACAACAACAAGACGAAGGTGACCGTCACCTATGACGGTACCGCTACGGCTCCCACCTTCAACAACACCTACACCGCAAAGGGATCCGTGGAGCTGACGGCGACCAAGACCATCAAGGTTGCGGACGGCTTCGATCACACGACGAAGCCTGCGGACGGCGAGTTCACCTTCGACCTGAAGGACGCTGCCGGCAACGTGATCGCCACCGCGAAGAACGATGCAAACGGCAAGGTCTGCTTCACGCGCGAGTTCCAGCTCTCCGACTTGGACGGCGCCGCGAGCAAGGACTTCACCTACACCATCGTGGAGCAGCCGGGCGCGGAGCCGGGCATGGTCTATGACAATCATGCCCTCACCTATACGGTGACGGTCACAGACGGCGGGAACGGAGCACTGAATGCGAAGGCGATCGTGACGAGCGCATCCGGCTCGGATACCTTCACCAACACCTACCAGCCGGCCGCGACCGGTCTGGCCCTCGGTGCGCAGAAGAGCTATGTGAAGAAGGACGACAACACGCCGATCGTCCCCAAGGACGGCGAGTTCACCTTCGATGTGTACGAGGGCAAAATGACTGCTGAGCAGCTTGCCGGGGCCAAGCCCGTCCGGACCGCGACCAACGGCGCGGACGGAAGTGTTAACTTCGACGCCTTCTCCTACGCGAAGCCGGGCACGTACGAGTACACTATCGTGGAGCGGAAGGGTGATCTGGCCTACGTGACCTACGACGACGCGGTGCATCATGCCGTGGTGACGGTTGTGGACAATGCCGGCACGCTGCAGGCGAGCGTCGCCTACGACGGCGCGGACGCCACGAAGCCCACCTTCACCAACACCTACAAGGCGAAGGCGACGAACTCCGGCGCGATCGCCCTCACCAAGAGCGTTGACGTGCACGACGGCAGCTATCAGCTAAAGGCGGGAGACTTCGCCTTCGAGCTGGTGGGGTCTGACGGTACGGTGCTCCAGACCCAGAAGAACGACGCCAAGGGCAAGGTTTACTTTAACGAGCTGACCTTCGACCATGCGGGCACCTTTCCCTTCACGGTCCGTGAGGTGCAGCCGACGGACGGCGCGCCGGGCGTGCCGGGCGTGACCTACACCGGCAAGACGTACACCCTGACCTACGTGGTGAAGGACAACAACGACGGCAAGCTGGTGGTAGAGAGCTCTACGGTGAAACCGAGCGAGGGCACCGAGAACGGCGTCACCCCCAATACCATGACGTTTGCGAACAGCTACCAGCCGGGTCAGACCTCCTACCAGATCTCTGGCACCAAGGTGCTTGAGAATGCCGACCCGGCCACCACGCGGACGCCCGCCGATGGCGAGTTCACATTCGCGCTGATTGACGTGGCCACCGGGCAGGAGATCGACCGGACCACGAACGTGGGTAAAGCGTTTACCTTCAAGGCCATCTCGTACACCGCAACTGGTTCGCATGCGTACCAGGTGAAGGAGGTTGCGGGCCAAGATGGCACCATCACTTACAGCGATGCGGTGCTGGACGTAACGGTGAACGTGACCGATGACGGCAGCGGCCAGCTGACCGCGACGGCGAACAAGACGGCTGCGGATCTGACCTTCACCAACACCTACACGCCGACGGCAACGACGGCGACGATTACCGGAACGAAGGCTCTGACCGGCCGCGACCTGGCCGAGGGTGAGTTCTTCTTCGACCTGAAGGACGCCGACGGTAACGTGGTGCAGACGGTGCAGAACGGCGCCGACGGCACGTTCGGCTTCGCGCCGCTGCAGCTGGACAAGGTGGGGACGTACGTCTACACCGTGTCCGAGCGGGCAGGGGCGACGGCGAACGGCGTCACCTACGACACGACGGTCTTTACCGCGACGGTGACGGTGACGGAGAATGCGGAGACGCACGCACTGGAGGCGCAGGTTGCCTACAGCAAGGGCGGCAAGGCTGCGGATGCGGTGGCGTTCAGCAACAGTTACGCGCCGGCCGCGACTGAGGTGAAGCTGGGGGCCTCCAAGGTGCTGAGCGGCGAGGACCTGAAGGAAGGGCAGTTCTCCTTCCAGCTGAAGGATGCCGACGGCAAGGTGCTGCAGACCGCAAAGAACGCGGCGGACGGCACGGTGGGCTTCGAGGCGATCTCGTACGACAAGCCCGGAACGTACGCCTACAGCATCTCCGAGGTGGACGACGGTCAGAAGAACGTGACGTACGACGCGGCCGAGCACCGGGTAACGGTGACGGTGACGGACGACGGTGCGGGCCATCTGGTGGCGACGGTAACCTATGACGGCGCCGTGGCGCCGGTGTTCAAGAACACGTACACGCCGCCGACCACCCCGCCGACGGAGCCGCCCACCAATCCGCCGAGCAAGTCACCGGTGCCGAAGGAGGAGAAGCCGGGTCTGCCGTATACGGGCGATACCAGCTTGTCGCCGATGGCCCTGGGTGGCATCGCGGGCGGCGCGGTGGTGCTGATCGCCGCAGGCGTTATCCTGCGGCGCCGGAACCGGTAGCTACGGCGGCCGAGAAGGGCTTTGATTGAGGGCGGGTGGTCGCAGGGCGCGGCCGCTCGCCCTTTTTGGTGAAAGGCTATGTTAACCCGCCGTTTGCACGTCCGGCTCCAGATGGAACTCGTACTCCGGCTCCATCATCTTCTTCCGGATCTTTTCGTAGCGCCCGTCGTCGAGCTGCTCGCGCATGAGCGACGTCCTGTCCCCGACGCGTGCGGCCTCGCGCAGCCATCTGAACCACATCAGGCAGCTGTGGAGCCTGCGGGTCGATACGCCCTTGAACCTCTCGAGGAAGTGGCCGAGCGAACCCTGCGCTTCAGCATCCTCTGGACCGTGTCCCGCTCGTACCCGGTGAGCCTGCCGTGGGTCCTCGGGACCGCCCTCGCGGCGCCCTTCCCGCCCTTTCCGGACATGGCGTCCTCCGATCTCCCGGGGCCGGCCGATCCGGCCCTCAGGGTATCGGATTCCCAAATTTATCCGTATATGTGCGGATGAATGCGGGAGGCGTTCGGATGAAGTTGTATTCAAGGAAAGAGACTGACCCTTTGTCGCATTCCGTGCGGGTTATATGCAGGTATGCCTGCGCACGCTATCATGTATGGGTTAGACCGCAACTATGTACCTCATACGCGAAGGGATGCGCATGTATCTGAAGATCGACATGTTCTAGCTGGGCTTACCCCCGCAGCGGTGCCCCGCGCCCCATCAACTCTGCCGATTTTCGCCTTCACGCACATAAAGGAGTCCCGCCATGCGCGACAAGCTCGAAAAGATCATTAAGGCCTACGAGGAGCTCGAGAAGAAGCTTTCCGACCCGGCCGTCGCCTCCGACATCAAGGAGTTCACGCGTCTCAACAAGGAGTACGCACACCAGTCCGACCTCATCGCTGCCTCGCGCGAGTACATCGGCGCGCTCGATGACATCGAGGCCGCCAAGGAGATGCTCCGCGACACCAGCGATGCGGACGAGAAGGAGATGCTCCAGATGGACATCTCCGAGAACGAGGAAAAGCTTCCCCAGCTCGAGGAAGACATCAAGTACATGCTCATCCCGAGTGACCCCAACGACGACAAGAACACCATCGTCGAGATTCGCTCCGCCGCCGGTGGCGACGAGGCAGCCATCTTCGCCGGCGACTTGTACAAGATGTACCAGCGCTTCTGCGAATCGCGCGGCTGGAAGACCACCGTGCTCGATTCCAGCCCCAGCGAGGCCGGCGGCTTTAAGTCCATCGAGTTCAAGGTCGAGGGCGACCGCGTCTACTCCGTCATGAAGTTCGAGTCCGGCGTGCATCGCGTCCAGCGCGTTCCCAAGACCGAGTCCCAGGGCCGCATTCAGACCTCCACGGCTACCGTCGCCGTACTTCCCGAGGCCGAGGAGATCGACGTCCAGATCAACCAGTCCGACCTGCGCATCGACACCTACTGCGCCTCCGGCCCTGGCGGTCAGTGCGTTAACACCACCTACTCCGCCGTGCGCATCACCCACCTGCCCACCAACACCGTGGTGCAGTCGCAGGAGCAGCGTTCCCAGATCCAGAACCGCGAGGTCTGCATGCAGATGCTGCGCGCCCGTCTGTACGAGATGGAACTCGAGAAGCAGCAGGCCGAGCTCGGTGCCGAGCGCCAGAGCCAGATCGGCCACGGCAACCGTTCCGAGAAGATCCGTACCTACAACCAGCCCCAGGACCGCGTGACCGATCACCGCATCGGTTTCAACTCCACCTACAACGGCGTCCTTCTGGGCGATCAGCTCGGCACCGTCATCGAGGCACTCGCCGCCGCCGAGCGTGCCGAGAAGCTGGCACAGGCTGTTTAAGTTACGGCGTTTTACCAAACGCCGTAACGGCTCGACGCTGCAAACGCCCCTAAGCGGCAATCTGACGTTCAATCGTCGGTCGCGTACCCAAAGTACGCTTCCCTCCTCTTTCACGTCACCTTGCTCGCTTAGGGGCGTTTTCGCTGACTTATGCTCAACCTGCAGCGCCTTAGATGTAGTCATTGGGGACGTTCTTAAATGACTAGGTTGGGCACATTGCTTTGAGATGTTATTCAATCAGTTGTGATGGCATTTGAGCTGTCTACCTGCTCAAAGTAATTAATAGCATTCATCTGCTATTGAAAATATTGCTCAAAAAATCGTCCAAGAAGTCGCAGTGCATTTTTTGATGAGTCGCGCGTCAAGTGATTTGGCATGTTCTTGGTTAGATATTGGTCAGTTTTTGGGCAACCTTGCCAAAAGCTTGACGAATGCAAATCTGGACGTCGGCGAATGAACACTTTGAGCGAGCCCGGTGCAAAATTCTGGGCTGATTCTCGATAATCGCCTTCAATCGCCCCTTGCCAAGCGTTGGCCTCGCTTACAATCTGCTCCGACATTCGCGCGCCGTCCGGCGCTTAAGAGGGGAGGGCCCCATGGCAAACGAGATTTGGACCATCAAGCGTTGTCTCGAGTGGACCAAGGAGTACCTGGCCGAGCGCGGCGAGGAGCACCCCCGTCTTTCTGCCGAGTGGCTGCTGTGCGCAGCTACGGGTCTGGCGCGTATCGACTTATATATGCGCATGGACGAGACGCTCGACGCAGCGCAGCTCGAGACCATGCACGCGGCGGTCGTCCGTCGCGCGAAGGGCGAGCCGCTGCAGTACATCACCGGTAGCACGCAGTTTCGCATGATCGACGTCGCGTGCGCCCCCGGTGTGCTCATTCCGCGCCCCGAGACCGAGATGCTCGTCGAAGAAGTTCTGAACTATCTGGATGCCGAGGTGCTGAGCCCCGAGGCCGCTGCCCGCCAGCGCGTGGAGCTGCCTTGGAACGATGAGGTCGAGCAGGCCCGCAAAGCCGAGGCGGCGCTGGCTGACGAACGCGCGGCCGCCGAGCGCCGTGCCGCCAACCTGACGGCCGCCGATGAGGCTGCGCTGGGTAGCGACGTGCTCGGTAGCCGCGCCTATGCCGAGGAACTGGCCGACCGCGAGGCCGAGGAAGCCGCCGCGCAGGCAGCAGAAGCCGAAGCGGCAGAAGCAGAGGCCATGGAAACCCCCGAGCCCGAGCTCGACGAATACGGCATCGCCATTGAGGACAACGACCAACAGGCGACTCCCGCGCAAGATGCCGCCGAAGCCAACGTATCTGCCCCAGCCGAGCCCCGCACTGCCCGCGTTCTCGAGGTCGGCTGCGGCACGGGCTGCATTTCGCTCTCCCTTGCCTGGGAGCGCCGCGGGCACGTTACCTGCACTGCTACCGATATCGAGCCGCGCGCCATTGACCTTGCTACCAAAAACCGCGATGCGCTTGGCCTCACGTCCGACGAGGTCGCCTTCAGCCTCACAAACCTGGTGAGCTCCATTCCCCGCGAAGAGTGGGGCACCTTTGACGTACTCGTCTCCAACCCGCCCTACATCCCCACCGATGTCATGCGCTCGCTGCCGCATGAGGTCAAGGACTTTGAGCCCGATCTGGCGCTCGAGGGCGGTGCCGACGGTCTCGATATCTTCCGCCGCCTGCTCAACGCGGCGCCCTACATGCTGCGTGCCGGCGGCCTGTTTGCCTGCGAGCTCTACGAGGGCGCGCTCGACGCCGCGGCCGAGCTCTGTCGTCAAGCAGGCCTTTCGGACGTGCGTATCGTCCACGACCTCACCGATCGTCCCCGCATCGTTCGAGCCATCGTCACCGAGCCCAAACAGCGTATTTAAGCTGAATAAATAGACATTTGCGCAAGTTTGTCCTTGCAATATACCGTAAAACTTCTACTATAGAAGGAGAAAGGTATGTCAAATCAGCTGCATCGGTACCGTATCGTGCTTGATTACATTGAACCTTGGCTTGATGAGCAGGATGAAGCTACGCTGAAGCAGATTTATGCAGACCTTTTGGTGCTCGAGAAGGAAGGTCCCAGCCTTGGTCGTCCGCTGGTTGACCGCGTAAAGGGCTCGAAGCTTCATCATTTAAAGGAGCTGAGAGTGACGTCGTGTGGTGGGCAGGTGATTCGCATCCTCTTCGCCTTTGACCCCAAGCGCCAGGCGGTATTGCTATTGGCGGGTGATAAGTCGCGAGCGGGATCGTCAAGGGCAAAATGGAACGGTTGGTATGCGATCAACATTCCAAGGGCCGAGCAAATATACCGTCGCCACGTAAGGAGGCTCGATCGAGATGGAACTGCATGAGTATATGGAATCTCGCGGGATAACACGCGACTCCATTACCGCCGAGCAGGAGAGGACTCGCGATCGTATCGAAGCCTATAAGCTTGCTCAGATTCGCAGGTTAAAAGATCTAACACAGGCGTCGGTCGCCCAGTCGATGGGCGTTTCTCAAAAACGTGTATCCGAGCTCGAGCGTGGGGAGTTGGGTTCGATGAGGCTCGACACGCTGAGCAGGTACGCAGAGAGCCTCGGCGGAAAACTGGTTGCAAGCATCGAGTTTCCCGATCGTACCGTTACGCTTGCGCGCTAAAAATCTTCAATTAACCCCCTCACTTTCACCGACTACTAGAGCCGCTCACCAAACCAACATGCGCTCTGGGCAAATAGGTTGAACGTTTCGTGCGAGAATGCCCCACAGTAAACAAACTTGCACCAGAGCGTAAGGGGCTGGCATACACATGCAGACGGTCTATCGGGTATATGAGGGAACGCGCGAGCCGCATCGGCTTGCCGTCGAGCGCGCGGCCGAGGTGCTCGGCCGCGGCGGCCTGGCGCTGATCCCGACCGAGACGGTTTACGGTGTCGCCGTGGCGGTCAACGCCTTCTCGGACGCCGTGCCCCAAGATACAGGCGAATTCCCATCGTGGCCGCGCGATCCGCAGGCTGCCGTCAATGGCGCCGCGGTCCCTGCGCTCGGTACCGGCTACCGCCGTATCTTCACTCTCAAGCAACGTGAACTCACGCAAACCGTCGCTTGGCTGGTCGATGGTGTCGAGGCGCTCGACCGCTATGGCGTGGATATCCCGGAAGATGCCCGCGTACTTGCGCGACGATGCTGGCCGGGAGCCCTGACTATCGTGGTCAAGGCGGCTCCCTGCGTGCCGACCTTTATGCGTGCTGCCGACGACACCGTGGCCCTGCGCGCTTCGGCCTCTCCCGTGGTCCAAGCGCTCATCCGCGCCTGCGGCAGTCCCCTTGCCTGCACGAGCGCCAACACACACGGCGCGCCCTCGCCGGCAAGCTTTGCCGCCGTCGAAGGTCGCATCCTGGAGGGGGTCGATGTTGCCGTCGACGCCGGCGAGACCCCGTGTCGCGACGCCTCGACCATCGTGTCGTTCCAGCACGGCGGGCTCCAGATCCTGCGCCAAGGCGCACTTCCCGCATCAGAGATCGAACGGGTCCTGTCCGACCCGATGCAATAGAAAGGTGTAAGCGATGTCGTTGAATCTGGGCAGCCTGGGCATGGAAGATGCCTCGTTTAACTTTGGCGGTTCCTACATCATGGCGCTCGACTGCGGCACCACCTCGGTACTTGCGACCATCGTCGACGAGTACGGCTGCATCGTCGCGCAGGCACGTCGTAGCGTCAAAACCAGCTTCCCGCGTCCCGGTTGGATAGAGCAAGACCCCATGGAGGTGCTTGCCAGCCAGATCGGCGTGATGATGGAGGTCCAGTTTAAGAGCGGCATCCATTCTGACCGCATCGCCGCCATCGGTATCTCCAACCAGCGCGAGACCACGGTGGTGTGGGACCGCATAAGCGGCCAACCCATCTATAACGCCATCGTGTGGCAATGCCGTCGCACCGCACCTCTGATCGACGAGCTGGTCGAGCGGGGCGCAGAAGAGCTGGTGCGCTCCCGCACGGGACTCACGCTCGATCCGTATTTCTCGGCTTCCAAGGTGCAGTGGATCCTCGACAACGTCGACGGTGCGCGTGAGAGCGCGGCGGCGGGCGACCTCATGTTTGGCACCATCGACACCTGGCTCATCTACAACCTCACCGGCAGTCAGGTCTTTGCCACCGACTACACCAATGCCAGCCGCACGGCGCTCTTTAATATCCATACGCTCGATTGGGACGACGACCTGCTGGCGCTCTTTGACGTTCCGCGTTCCATGATGCCCGAGGTTCGTTGGAGCTCGGGCGACTACGGCCGCGTCGCGAGCGACATCATGACCAATATGCCGCCCATCATGGGCGTGGCGGGCGATCAGCAGGCGTCGCTGTTCGGCCACTGCTGCTTCCATCCCGGCCAGACCAAAAACACCTATGGCACGGGTTGCTTTATGCTCATGAACACCGGCGACGAGGTCGTCGAATCCAAGAACGGTCTGGTCTCCACGATCGGTATCGCCGCGGACGGCAAGATCAGCTATGCGCTCGAGGGTTCTATCTTTGCCGCCGGCTCAACCATGAACTGGCTGCGCAACAACATGGGCATCATCTCGAGTGTGAGCGAGTCCGCGCAACTCGCCGCTTCGATCAACGACAACGAGGGCTGCTACTTCGTCCCCGCCTTCGCTGGCCTGGGCGCTCCCTGGTGGGATCCGCATGCCCGCGGTATCGTGTGCGGCCTGACCGGTGCCTCGAGTCGCGCGACCATTGTGCGTGCGGCCTGCGAGTCCATGGCCTACCAGAGTTATGACGTGCTGCGCGCCATGGAGCAGGACGTGGGACTTTCGATTGAGCGCCTGTCCGTCGATGGCGGCGCCTCACGCAACGAGTTCATCATGCAATTCCAGGCCGACCTGCTGGATATCCCCGTGCTGCAATGCGAGACGGTGGAGACCACGGCAATCGGTGCCGCGTACTTGGCGGGTCTTGCCGTCGGCTATTGGGAAGACCTTGAAGAGCTGGAGCAAAATGCCCAGATCGTTAGGACCTTCCTTCCCCATATGTCCGCCGAGCGTCGCGAGCAAAACCTTGCGGGCTGGCGTGATGCAGTCAAGCGCTCGCTCAGTACCGCACAGTAGGGCTGCGATGGGCTGCTCGATACAACAAACCGCTAAATTATGCATGGCGTGCGGCGGCAACATTGCTGCGTGCCTTGTCAGCAAGGCCGTTTTGCGGCCGCAACGAAAGGGGCAATCAACCCATGACCGTCACCTACGATGCGTCCCGTGTGACGCTTGTCGATCATCCGCTCGTCCAGCACAAGCTGTCGATCCTGCGCGACAAAAACACCGGCACCAACCAGTTCCGCCAGCTTGTGCGCGAGCTTGCACTTTTTGACGGCTACGAGGCCATGCGCGACCTGCCCATGGAAGACGTCGAAGTCGAGACCCCCATCACCACCGCAACGTTTAAGCAGCTCGCCGGCAAAAAGCTCGCCATCGTTCCCGTCCTGCGTGCAGGCCTTGGCATGGTCGACGGCATCCTCGAACTGGTGCCCTCCGCTCGCGTGGGCCACATCGGTATGGAACGCGACGAGGTCACCCACGAGCCGCATGAGTATTACTGCAAGATGCCCAAGGATATCGACCAGCGCATCTGCCTGGTCGTCGACCCCATGCTCGCCACGGGCGGTTCGGCCGAGATGGCCATCAGCTACCTGCGCGAGCGCGGTGTCAAGGATATCCGCATGCTGTGCATCGTCGCCGCGCCCGAGGGCCTCAAGTCACTGACCGAAAAGGACCCCGACGTACATATTTATACGTGCGCCATCGACGACCATCTCAACGAGGCCGCCTACATCGTTCCCGGCCTCGGCGACGCCGGCGACCGCATCTTCGGCACGCTCTAGTCGCTGGGCTAAGACGGCCGCGGCTGCAAATACGAAGAAACGGTGCGCGCGGTCGAACAAAAGGCGACCGCGCGCACTCCTGTTAACGGACGTTTTGCCCTGCAGGGTTCGAGAAAAACGTATTACCGTACCTGCGGCATAAAGAAGGTCTTAAGAAAACGAACAGGTGCGTATTAACCGATGCTTTTTCGGTTGTACTTTAGCGATTGGCTCGTACAATAGTCACCAATGTTTGGCGGGAACTGTTCTGTGAGGCGTTAAAAAAGGAAAGTGAGGACGCCAATGTTTCAGATAGCCGATCTGCTCGCTATCGTTGCAGGCGCCATCGCGGGCGCAATTGCCTTCCTTCCCTTTGTCTTTACGCTCAAGCCGGTTCTTGACGATAAACAGAATGCGGACATGCTCAAGGGTATGGTGAGTCTGGCGGTCTCGGCAATCGCCCTGCTCGTCTTTACCTTGGTTGTGTTTGTGTTGTTCGGAGAGGCATTTCGCATGTTCCTCTTGGGCGAGGCGATCGGCTTCGTGGCCTTTATGGCCGCCTGCACGGTTCGCGTCGCCAAGGCGCTGCGAGATCCTCATGAGGTCGAAAGGTAAGTCGTGGAAATTTTTGAAAAGCTGCCTGATGAGATTAATCATCTGGTTAGCGAGTTCAGCTCCACCCCTGTCGTGGGCGATCTGAGCTGCGGCATCACGCAGTACTCGTTTTGGCTGATCGTCTCCACGATCGTGCTCCTGATCGTCCTGGCCGTGTTCAAGAAGAAGCAGACCCTGGTTCCCAAGGGCTTCTTCGTCAACGGTTTCGAGTACATCATCGAGTACGTCGAGAACGATATCGGCAAGGGCGTCGTGGGTGAGAACTGGAAGAAGCACTTCCCGTTCCTGTGCTCGCTTTTCCTGTTCATCCTGATCAATAACATGATCGGCCTGATCCCGGGAATGAAGCCCGGCACCGGTGCAATCGGCTCCACCGCCGCGCTCGCCATCTTCGCCTTCGTGTACTTCATCTACTACGGATGCAAGGCTCACGGCGTGATCGGCTACATCAAGAGCCTCGCCCCGCAGGGCGTGAGCTTCCCGATGAACGTGCTCGTGTGGGTCGTCGAGCTTTTCTCGACCTTCCTGCGCCTCATCACGCTCGCCGTCCGTCTGTTCTGCAACATGTTCGCAGGACACGTGGTCATGGGCTCGTTCGCCATCATGGCGAGCATGTTCATGCAGCCGCTGCTTCAGCAGGTTTCCGCGGCCCACGCCGTCGGCGCCCTGCCTTCGCTGGCCTGGCTTGCCATCCTCATCCTGATCTATGCGATCGAGCTTGTGGTCGGCGCCATCCAGGCTTACGTCTTCACGGTCCTTACCGCCGTGTATGTCTCCGAGGCAGAGGAGGTCGCGGAGGAGGAGTAGTCTTCCGTTCGCGCCTTAAAGGTAAGGCAATTCGTTAAACCGCCGGTGCCCGTACCCATGGAGCCCGGCAGTTATAAAAAGGTTATCCTGCGTGAAATAAGACACGCACGACAAAGGAGGAATCGTGGGAGTTATCGGTTACGGTCTCGGTGTTATTGGCGCTGGTCTTGCTATCGGCCTGTCTGCTCTGGGTGCTACGGGTGCTATGGCCCGTCAGCCTGAGGTCCAGGGCCGCGTGTTCACCGTCTTCATCATGGGCTCCGCCTTCGGCGAGGCTCTGGCTCTGATCGGCTTCGTTGTCGCGCTGATCGTTAAATAGCACGGAGCGTCAAGTATGAATCTTTCATCCCAGAAGAGCGCGATCGCACTCTCCGCGTCCGCGGCCGCGCTGCTCATGCCGGTTTCCGCGTTCGCCGAGGACGGCGCCGCCGGTGCGGACATCCTCATCCCTAAGATGGCGGAGTTCATCCCGGCGCTTATCGCCTTCCTGATTATCTGGATCGTGCTGGCCAAGGTCGCCCTGCCGGGCATCATGAAAACCATGGAGGAGCGCGGCAAGAAGATCGAGGAGAGCCTCGACGAGGCCGAGAAGACCAAGCAGGAGGCTATCGCCAAGCGCGCTGAGTCCGACTCGATCGTCACCGACGCCCGTCGTCAGGCTGCCGACATCGTTCTCGAGGCCCGTAAGGACGCCGAGTCCGAGCGCGCCCGTATCATCGAGGCTGCTCACAAGGAGGCCGAGGAGATCATCGCCAAGGCCCATACGACCGTCGAGGACGAGCGCAAGTCCATCTACGCCGGTGCCGCGAACTCCATCGCCGACCTGTCCGTTGCCGTCGCCACCAAGATCGTGGGCGAGGCACTCGAGAACGAGGCCGAGCAGAAGAAGCTCATCGAGCGCTACATCCAGGAAGCAGGTAGCCTGAATGCCGACTAGCCGCTATCAGGACAAGGTGCTCGAGACCTACGCGCGCTCCCTTCTGGAAGCCGCCAAGGCCGAGAACCATGTGTTCGAGGACCTCGAGATGATCGAGCGCTTGGCTTCTGCCAGCCCCGAGATCATCGCCGTGCTCGACACCATGTCCAAGCGCGACCAGCTCGACCTTCTTCCCAAGGTGGCAGCTGCCTTTAAGTATGTTGCCGAGGAAGACGAGGATGTAGTGGGCGTGACCGTCACCACGGCGATCCCGCTCGACGACGAGCTGCGTCAAACCATCACTAAGAAATGCGAGCAGGACTTCGGCCGCAAAGTATTCCTTATCGAGCAGGTCGACCCGTCTATCGTGGGCGGCCTGGTGCTCGAGGCCCGCGGCGAGCGTCGTGACATTTCCGTCAAGACGCAGCTGCGCATCGCGCAGGAGACCCTCGCAAACTCTGCTAATTCGTACGGAGGTGAAGCCTAATGTCCGAAACCCTCAATGCCCAGGATATCGCCAAGAAACTGCAGGAGCAGCTCACGAGCCTCTCCGCGACGGTCGATACGCATGAGGTTTCAACGGTCGACGAGGTAGGCGACGGCATCGCGCGCGTCTCCGGCCTCAAGAGCGCCATGGCAGGCGAGCTTCTGGAGTTCAAGAGCTCCGATACCGGTGAGACCGTCTTCGGCCTTGCCCAGAACCTTGACCGTGACGAGGTCGGCGCCGTTCTGTTTGGTGCCGTCGACTCCATCAAGGAAGGCGACGAGTGCCGCACCACTGGCCGCATTATGGATATCCCCGTGAGCCGCGCCATGCTCGGCCGCGTCGTCAATCCGCTCGGCCAGCCCATCGACGGTTTGGGTGACATCGTCGCCACGCACCGTCGCCCCATCGAGTTCAAGGCTCCCGGCGTCATCGATCGTACCCCGGTGTGCGAGCCGGTTCAGACCGGTCTGCTCGCTATCGACTCTATGGTGCCTATCGGCCGCGGTCAGCGTGAGCTCATCATCGGCGACCGTAAGACCGGTAAGACCGCCATCGCCATCGACGCTATCCTCAACCAGCGCGGCAAGGGCATGGTCTGCATCTATGTCGCCATCGGCCAGAAGGCCTCCACGGTTGCCAACATCCGCGAGACCCTCGCTCAGCACGGTGCGCTCGACTACACCATCATCGTTTCGGCCACCGCTGCCGATTCCGCCCCTATGCAGTACATCGCGCCTATGGCCGGTGCCGCTATCGGCGAGTTCTTCATGTACAACGGCGAGGACGGCAAGCCCGCCAGCGAGACCAACCCCGGCGGCCACGTGCTCGTCATCTACGACGACCTGTCCAAGCAGGCTGTGGCCTACCGTCAGATGTCGCTGACGCTGCATCGTCCGCCCGGACGCGAGGCCTATCCTGGCGACATCTTCTACCTGCACTCTCGTCTGCTCGAGCGTGCCGTCAAGATGTCCAAGAAGAACGGTTACGGCTCCATGACGGCTCTGCCGATCATCGAGACCCAGGACGGCGACGTCTCGGCCTACATTCCGACCAACGTCATTTCCATTACCGATGGTCAGATCTATCTGCAGTCCGAGCTCTTCTTCCAGGGCCAGCGCCCGGCAGTCGACGTGGGCATTTCCGTGTCCCGCGTCGGTGGCGACGCGCAGACCAAGGCTATGAAGCAGGTCGCCGGCAACCTCCGTCTGGACCTCGCTTCCTATCAGGAGCTCGCTGGCTTTACGCAGTTTGGCTCCGACCTTGACGAGGCTACTCAGAAGCAGCTGACCCATGGTGCCCGCATGACCGAGCTCCTTAAGCAGCCGCGCTACAAGCCGTTTGAGGTTGGCGAGCAGATCGTTACGCTGTTCGCTGGCAACGAGGGCTTCCTGGATGACCTGGAGATTGCCGACGTGCTGCCTTTCCGTGCCGAGCTCATCGAGTACATGGACAATGGCTTTGGCTCGCTGCTCGACAAGGTTCGCGCCAAGAAGATCGATGATGACACCAAGGCTGAGCTCTTGCGCGTCATCGGCGACTTCAAGCAGCAGTTCATGGCCAAGCACCATTCGGATGTTTCTGGATCAGAGGAGAACTAAGCCCCATGGCCAACCTTCGCGACATTAAGAAGCGAATCTCCTCGGTTACCACGACCAAGCAGATCACGCGCACGATGGAGATGGTCTCTACGGCCAAGATCCGTCGTGCTCTCGATCGCTCCAAGCAGGCCGAGCCCTATAAGGAGGCGCTGACCGACGTCATGTTGACGGTCGCCGGCGACGCCTCCTGTTCGGGCACCGATCCCATGCTGCAGAAGCATGAGAGTGTCAAGCATGGCCTGATTGTCGTTATTGCCTCGGACCGCGGCCTTGCCGGCGGTTTCAATACGACGGTGGAGCGCACGGCCGAAAAGCTCGCCGCTTCTTGGGCGAACGACGGCATCGAGTGCGAGATCATCGCGTGCGGGCGTAAGCCGGCCACGTATTTCCGTGACCGCGCAAACGTTGTCATGCACTTTGAGGGCAACTCCTCTGAGCCCGATTTCAATCAGGCCCGCATGATCTCCTCTCATATCTGCGATGCGTATCGTGCCGGTGAGCTTGACCGTGTCGAGCTTGTCTACCACCACGCCAAGAACCGCGTGGATCAGGAGCTTCGCGTCGAGCATCTGTTGCCGCTCGACCCCGAGATGATCGCTATGGCCCACGGTCCGCGTAAGAACGAGACCGACGCCCCTAAGCGCATCTCGTCCACGTTCGAGTTCGTGCCCTCTCCCGAGCATGTTCTCGGCAAGCTTGTGCCGTCTTATATCCTGACGGTCATCTACCAGGCCCTGATCGATTCGGCGGCTGCCGAGCAGGGTGCACGCCGCAAGGCCATGCACTCCGCGACGGAAAACGCCACCGCGATCATCTCGACCCTTACCCGCACGTATAGTCGCGTGCGCCAGGCTTCGATCACGACCGAGATTAACGAGATCGTCGGCGGAGCCTCAGCATTGGAGGAACAGTAATGGCTAATAACACCGTAAAGCTTGCGGTCGAGGAAGCCACCAAGAAGACGACTGCCGGTGATGGTCGCATCGTGCGAATCATCGGCCCTGTCGTCGACGTCAAGTTTGACGGCGCGGTGCCCCCGATCTACAACGCGCTCACGGTCGAGGCCGAGACCCCGATCGGTCATCTGAGCACGATCCTCGAGGTCGAGAGCCAGCTTCCGGGCGGCGTCGTCCGCACGGTCGCCATGTCCTCGACCGACGGCCTGCAGCGCGGCCTCATCGCCACCGATACCGGTGAGCCCATGAAGATGCCCGTTGGTCCCAAGACGCTCGGCCGCATTTGGAACGTCATGGGCAAGCCCGTCGACGGCAAGCCCATGCCCGAGGTGGAGGAGTTCTACCCCATCCACCATGCAGCGCCCCGTTTCGACGAGCTCACCACCAAGACCGAGATCTTCGAGACCGGCATCAAGGCTGTCGACCTGCTCGAGCCCTACATCCGTGGCGGCAAGACGGGCCTGTTCGGCGGCGCCGGCGTCGGCAAGACCGTTCTGATTCAGGAGCTCATCAACAACCTCGCCCAGGAGCACGGTGGCACCTCGGTGTTCACCGGCGTCGGCGAGCGTACCCGCGAGGGCACCGACCTGTTCCTCGAGATGAGCGAGTCTGGCGTTATCGACAAGACCTGCTTGGTCTATGGTCAGATGAACGAGCCGCCCGGAGCGCGTCTGCGCATCGGTCTGGCCGGCCTTACCACCGCTGAGTATTTCCGTGATCGTGGCCAGGACGTTCTGCTGTTCATCGACAACATCTTCCGCTTCTCCCAGGCAGGTTCCGAGGTTTCCGCACTGCTGGGCCGTATGCCGTCCGCCGTTGGTTACCAGCCCACGCTGGCAACCGAGATGGGCGACCTCCAGGAGCGCATTACCTCGACCAAGACGGGCTCCATTACCTCCGTCCAGGCTGTCTACGTCCCCGCAGACGACCTGACCGACCCGGCGCCTGCCACGACGTTTACGCACCTCGACGCCACCACGGTTCTTTCGCGTAGCATTTCGTCGCTCGGCCTTTTCCCGGCTATTGACCCGCTCGCGTCTTCCTCCGACGCTCTCGATCCCTCGATCGTTGGCGAGGAGCACTACCGTGTCGCCGTCAAGGTCCAGGAGCTCCTGCAGGAGTACTCCGACCTTCAGGACATCATCGCCATTCTGGGTATGGACGAGCTGTCCGAGGAGCAGCGCCTTACGGTCAACCGTGCCCGTAAGATTCAGCAGTTCCTCTCGCAGTCCTTCCACGTCGCCGAGAAGTTCACCGGCAACCCCGGTGTCTACGTCCGCGTCGAGGATACCGTCCGCTCCTTCGCCGAGATTGTCGACGGCAAGGCCGATGACCTGCCCGAGCAGGCTTTCCGCTATGCTTCCACGATTGAGGACGTGCGCGAGCGCGCCCGCAAGATGGGGGAGAAGTAGGTTATGCGTATCCGCATCGTGTGCCCCGTGAGCTGCGCCTATGAGGGCGACGCTGCGTTTGTGTCGATTCCGTCCACGGATGGCGAGTTTGGCGTCCTGCCCGCTCACTCCAGCGAGATCTGCACGATCGACCGCGGTTACGTTCGCGTTTCCGATAAGGCCATGGGCACTGTCGACCACACGTTTGCCGTGGCCGGCGGCTATGCCCAGGTTGCGGACGATGTCGTGACCGTTCTCGCCGAGCGCGCTTGCGATTTGGCGACCGTCGATGCCGACAAGCTTAAAGCTGATATTCAAGGTTTTGAAGAGAAGCTGGGTAATTTGTCGGAGGATGATGCACGCCGCGCCTACCTCTATAATGAAATCGCATGGTGTAAGCTCAAGCTTGCCCAATAGTCAAACGATTTAGCGTTCGACCATTTGCGAACACATCATGCCCGGGATGGCCCAGCCACCCCGGGCATGCTTTTTGAAAGGGTAGACCTTGGATATTATCCGCGTTGAGGGTGGCCACGCCATCGGAGGCTCCGTGCCCGTTTCGGGCGCCAAGAACTCCGCGCTCAAACTCATGGCGGCAACGCTTCTGGCGCCGGGCAAGACGACGCTGCAGAACGTGCCCGATATTTCCGATGTCCACGTGATGGGCAAGGTGCTCAAAGGCATGGGCGCTACGATCGATGTTCTCGACGAGCACACGCTCGAGATTGATACCTCTCAGGTCGATTCATGGGAGGCCCCCTACGAGCTCGTTGCCAAGATGCGCGCTTCCACCGCCGTCATGGGACCCCTGCTGGGCCGCTTCCATCGCGCCAAAATTGCCATGCCGGGCGGCTGCAACCTGGGTGCTCGCAAGATCGATATGCACATTCTTGGTCTTGAGGCCCTGGGCGTTGAGTTCGATACCGCCCACGGTTACATCAACGCTAATGCGCCCCAAGGTCTGCGCGGTACCACCGTCACGCTCGAGTTCGCCAGTGTCGGTGCGACCGAGAACCTCATTATGGCATCCGTGCGCGCGCAGGGTACCACGGTTATCGACAATGCCGCCCGCGAGCCCGAGATCGTCGATCTCGCCAACATGCTCAACGAGATGGGCGCCAAGATTGTTGGCGCCGGTACGCCCGTCGTGACTATCGAAGGCGTGGAAGAGCTCCATCCCGTTACCCATCGCGTGGTGGGCGACCGCATCGAGGCCGGTACCTTTATCGTTGCCGGTGCGTTGATGGCCGACGATCGCGGTGTCGATGTCACGGGCTTTTGCCCCATTCACTTGGGCATGGTGCTCAAGAAGATGGAGCTCATGGGTATCGACTGCGAGCGCGTCGAGGATGGCGTCCATGTAAACCGTGCCGAGCGTATCAAGCCGGTCGACATCCAGACGCTTCCGTTCCCCGGTTTCCCGACGGACATGCAGGCGCAGATTATGGTGCTCTCCGCCCTTGCCGACGGCAGTTCCGTTATTACCGAGAACATCTTCGAGAATCGCTTTATGTTTGCCTCTGAGCTGGTGCGCATGGGTGCCGACATTCGTATCGAGAGCCATCATGCCATGATTCATGGCGTCAAGGGCTTCTCGGGTGCACAGGTTACCTCGCCCGATCTGCGTGGCGGAGCGGCCCTCGTCGTAGCGGGCTTGATCGCCGACGGGACGACCGAGGTTTCGGCCATCCATCACATCAAGCGCGGCTACGAGCAGTTTGTCGAAAAGCTGCAGGCGCTCGGCGCGCATGTCGAGCATGCTACCGTCCCCGATCCCGTCATCTACTAATACAGGTTGCCTATGTTTAATAAAAAGCCCCTCGCGGATACCACCGCCCGAAGACCCTCAACTGGTGCACAGGCCAAGATCTACAGTCGCGATAACGTGGCTCGCTATTCCGAGCGCGCTCGCCAACGTCGTCGTAGCCACACGATTCGTCACGTCGCGCTCATTGTCGTGCTTGGCGTGCTGCTGAGTGCTACTACCGCTGCCGGCCTGTGGTTTGCCACCATTATGGGCAAGCTCGGCGATTCTAATGTCATTACCGACAATCTGCGTCGGGTTCTGGTTGACACCGATGAGGCAAAGGATCCGTTCTACGTGCTGCTTCTTGGCACCGACGGCCGTCCGGGCGAGGATACGTATCGCGCCGACTCGATTATCCTGGCACGCATCGACCCCACGCAAAAGCAGGCGACGCTCATTTCCGTTCCGCGCGACACCAAGGTCGAGTACAAGGGCGAGACCATGAAGATCAACGCCTGCCATACCGTGGGCGGCGCCGAGGCCATGGTCGAGGCGGTCAACGAGCTGTGCGGTGTTCAGATTTCCCACTATGCTGAGGTCAGCTTCGACGGTATGCAGGCGCTGATTGATTCGGTTGGCGGTATCGACATTAACGCAACCGATGATGTTGACGACCCCGAGCACCTGGATATTAAGATTACCGCTGGCCAGCAGCATATGGACGGTGCCACCGCCCTTACCTATGCCCGCTGCCGCTACACCTATGCCGACGGCGATTACACGCGCATGCGCCACCAGCGTCAGGTGCTTGGCGCCCTTGCCAACCAGATTCTCAATAACTTCGATGCCACGAAGATCTTTGGCCTGGTTAATTCGCTGTCCGATATGCTCGTAACCGATATGAGCGTTCAGGATATCGTGGCTACGGTCAACGCCATGCGCGGTATGGATGTCGACGGTATCTACTCGGCCAACCTGCCCTCGTATGCCGACGACAGTACCATGATCGACGGTGTGAGCTACGTCTTTGTCTACGAGGACGAGCTCAAGGAAATGATGGAGCGCGTCGATGCCGGCAAGGATCCCAAGGGTCCCAACACCATGGGTCTTTCCGACGGTTCCAGCCCTACGATCGGCGACCTGAACAACAACACGTCTGACGACTACGCAAACGGTACCGCAACCTCATCGGTCAGCTCTGACGATTCCGATGACTCAAGCGATTCGAGCGATTCGGACTACTACGAAGAGCCCACCGGCGACGGTAACGGCTACGAAGCCAACTACTAAGTTACGGCGTTTTACCAAACGCCGTAACGGCTTGACGCTGCGCGCCGCCCAAGGCGACAATTTGTCATTCAAAAGGCAGGGCATGACCAGAAGGTCAATGCCCTGCCTTTTTCATGCCAACTTGTTCGCCTTGGACATCGCTCGCTGACGTTGGCTCAACCTGCGGTGCTGACTACTCCCCTTGCACCAAAAACCGCCCCGTTCTCGGTTTTGAGGACGGGGCGGTTTTGCTTACCTAGATTGTTCGAGTTCCCTATGCAAAGCGGGCGATGAGCTCCTGCAGGACGTCGGTCATCTTGACGAGCGAACTGACCGGGACGAACTCGTTGACGCCGTGGTAGCAATAGCCGCCGGTGGAAAGGTTGGGGCAGGGCAGACCGCGGAACGACAGCTGGGCGCCGTCGGTGCCGCCACGAATTGGCAGCACTTGGGGCTCAACGCCGCAGGCAAGGTAGGCTTCCTTGGCAACATCAATAAGCTCGGGATAGTCACGAACGATCTCGGCCATATTTCGATACTGCTGCTTAATCTCGACCGTCACGCGCTCCTCACCCAGACGCTGGTTGAGCATCGAGGCAGCGGCATCAATAAGGTCGAGTTTCTGCTGGAACTTGGCGGCGTCATGGTCGCGGACGATATAGCGCGCTGTGGCGTGATCGACGGTCGCAGATACACCCTCAAGGTGATAAAAGCCCTCGTAGCCTTCCGTATACTCCGGGCGCTGCGCGTAGGGGAGCAACGCGTTGAAGTCGCAGAACAGATTGCCTGCGTTGACCATACGGCCCTTGGCGTCGCCCGGGTGGATGGACTGGCCCTCAAAGCGGACGGTCGCCTCGGCGGCGTTAAAGCACTCCCACTCCAGCTCGCCGATGGGGCCGCCGTCGACCGTGTAGGCGTACTTGCAGCCAAAGGTAGCGATATCCAACAGCTCGGCTCCGTGGCCGATTTCCTCGTCAGGGCAGAAGCAAATGCCGAGTGCGGGATGGGGCAAAGAAGGGTCCTGAGCGATACGCGCGACAAGCGACATGATCTCGGCGACGCCTGCCTTGTCGTCCGCGCCCAGCAGCGTGGTGCCATCGCTGCAGACCAGGTCCTCACCCGCGAGGTCGTTCAGGGCGGGAAGCTTGGCGGTACTCATGGCAACGGGCTTACCGTCAACCGTGCCGCAGACCAGGTCGCCGCCTTCGTAGTGTACGATGTGCGGCTTCACGCCGGCGCCCGGTGCAACTTCGGTGGTATCGAGATGGGCGATCAGGCCCAGGGCGGGCTTGTCCTCAGCGCCCGCACTTGCGGGGATATGCGCGCAGACATAGGCGTGCTCGGTCACGTAGGCATCTTCCGCACCAAGCTCGCGCAGCTCTTCAGCCAGCACGTTGGCAAGGTCAAACTGAACGGCGCTCGAGGGTACCTGGTCGCAGTTTGCATCCTCGGACTGCGTGTTGATCTGGACGTAGCGCAAAAAGCGCTCGAGGACATCGGGGCTCGTGGTGGTGTTTTCCATAAAGACCGCTCCAATCTTGGTCGTCGTGTGCAACAAGAACTCTAGCACGGTATGCCACGGCATACCACGACGCTTGGATGGGGTAGAATCAGCCATTGAATGCAGAAGGGACGGAAGATCATGGATACGACAAATAGCTCGCGCGAACTACATCTGACGGTGGCGAACGAAGACTACTTGGAGTGCATGGTTCGCATTGAAAGCGAAGAGGGGGAAACCAACGGCGTGCGATCGGTCGACATCGCGCAGCGCCTTGGCGTCTCCAAGGCATCGGTCAATAAAGCGGTTTCGGCGCTCAAGGCATCCGAGCTTGTCGAGCAATCGCACTACGGCAAGGTGATCCTGACCGATCGCGGCCGCGAGGTTGGCACGGCTATCTGGTACCGTCATCGCCTCATCCGCACGTTTTTGGTTCAGGAGCTCGGTGTCGAATTTGAGCGAGCCGATTCCGAGGCCTGCATGATGGAGCATGCGCTATCCGAGGACACGATGAGCCGCTGGCTCGCCTATCTCGAAAAGCAGGGAATCAGCGTCGAGGAATAGCGGGATATATATGGATACGAGTTATTACAACCGCTTTGGTGCCGAGGAACTTACGCGCCGCTTGTCGAGCGAGACCTTGTTGGCGCAGGGCCCCATGGGCAGTGTTCTGTTGAGTGAGTACGATGCCGCCGACATTCCACCGGCGTTTTGGAATCTGGCAGAGCCGCAGACCGTTTCTCGTATCCATCGCTTGTATGTCGCCGCCGGCGCGCAGGTGCTCATTACCAACACCTTTCAGGCATCAAGCTATGCCCTCAAACACGACCAGATTGCGCCGTCCGTGGCGGAGGTCAATCGCGGGGCCGTCGACGATGCCCGCCAGGCGCACCCTCAGCTGCTGCTGGGCTCGATGGGCCCGATCGGTATTGAGTGGTTTGCCGAGGACTCTGTCGAGTATCGTGAAATCCGAGGCATTGCGCGCGAACAGGCGCACGCCTTGCTCAATGCCGGCGTTGACGGTCTGCTGATCGAGACGGTGACGTCTATCCGTAATTTGCAGCCCATGCTTGCCGGCGCTCGAGATGCCGCCGACGGCATGCCTGTTCTGGTGAGTTTTGTCGTTGACGATAAAGGCGACCTGTTGGGCGATGGCCTCAACATCGAGGCAGCCGTTTTGTACGCCGAAAAACACGGCGCAAACTCGGTTGGTGTTAATTGCTGTTCGCTTGCGGCCGCGAACGCGGCGGTGCCCAGGATGGTTGCATCGGCGACTACTCCCGTCACGGTGCGTCCCAACGTAGGCGATCCGGTCCAGACTCAGGATGGCCCCGTATGGCACGAGAACCCCGAAGCTTTCGCGCGCGCATGCATCGAATGGAGACATGCCGGCGCCGCAATGGTGGGCAGTTGTTGTGGAACCACGGCAATCACTACGGCAGCGATGGCCGAGGCGCTCGATATATAAAGGGTAAAACCGCTCCATACGGGGCGGTTTTTTATTGCCTGCATGTCCTCGGCAGCATTTGCCCAAATGGTGAATGCTGGTGCCGGCAGGTTGCCGAGTGCATGTTGCGGGTATACCCCATGCGTACCATGATCCAAACACTGTGAGGTGTCTGCGCGTGTGCGCGATAATTCATTTTGGAACTGACGGTTGGCGCGCTCGCGTCGATGAGGACTTTACTGCCGATAACGTTGCCCGTATCGCCGATGCCGTCGGCGAGTTGTGGCAAAAGACCAATCCGGGCAAAACGGTATATATAGGGTTCGACACCCGGCCCCTGGCGAGCGAGTTCGCTGAGCTTGCGGCGGGCGTGCTAGCAGCGCACGGGCTGGACGCCGTGCTCGCTTCGCGACCTGTTCCGACCCCTGCCCTTACGTGGGCGGCGGCTTATGACGGTGAGGCGTGCGGCGCGCTCATGGTGACGGGGTCCCATCATCCGCAGGGTTATCTGTGCCTCAAGATTCGCATGGGTGACGGCTCGACCGCCAACCAGGATGTCATCGAAGAGCTCGAAGAGACCATGGCTCCCGAGCCAATGGGGATCGAAGGGCAATATCGCACCGCGGATATTATTCCTGACTATATGCAGGCGGTGGCATCGTTTGTCGATGCCGAAGCCATCCGCGCCGCGCACCTGCGCGTGGTCGTCGATCCCATGGGCGGCGCAGCCCAGGGCTATCTAGCCGACTTGCTGCGCGAGCTTGGCGTTGAGGTGCACGAGATTCACGCCGGGCAGGCGTCTGACCAAGAAGATATCTGCCCCGACCCCGTTGAACCGTGGGTGGACGCTTGCGAGCGCACGGTTATCGAGGACGGAGCTTGCGCTGGCCTGGTGACCGACGGCGACGCCGACCGTATCGGCGCGGTTGACGAGCGCGGCAGATATATACATCCGCATCAGATCATGGCGCTCGTTTTGGGTGACTTGGTTCAATTTCGTAATTTGGAGGGGCGCGTCGTCGTCAATCTTTCATGCTCGACGCTCGTGCGTCGCATTGCCGAGGCGCTTGGCTGCCGCGTGACCGTCAAACCAGTCGGTTTCAAATATATAGCGGCGGAGATGAAGAAGGGCGGCGTCCTCATGGGCGGCGAAGAAGCCGGTGGTATCGGCATCGCCGCGCATATGCCCGAGCGCGATGGAATCCTCGCCTGTCTGATTCTGTGTGAGCTTATGGCAAAGACGGACGCGCCTTTGGGCGTTCTGGTCGACCAACTCGAGGACAGTTTTGGTAAGACGAGTTACGGTCGACGCGACTTGCGCCTTGAGGCCGAAGATGCCGAAACGTTACGAACCCTGCTGCCGGGCGTAAACCCCAAGTCGATTTGTGGCAAGGTGCCGCAAAACGTTAGTCATATGGACGGCTTGCGTCTGTCATTCGAGGATGACACGTGGCTGCTGGTCCGTCCTAGCGGGACCGAACCAGTGGTGCGCGTCTACGCCGAGGGGTTCTCGGTGGAAGAACGTGATGAGTTGCTCGATGCTGGCTGTGCTTTAGCTAGGGGGACGTATCCGCTTTAACCATGAGACTGCCTTATATAAAGAGATGCTCGGCGAGCGGTAGTTAACGGCTGGCAAACGTTAGTCGGATCACAAGATGTGTAGGAAATGTGTACGCCCAGATTCCCGCCCGCGGGGGCCCTCCGGTCTGGCAATATATCTCCTTGCCGCGCGGCCCGGTCGGACCGGATCAGCCGCGGGGCGTGCACCTTGAGAACCGGATACTGCGAGGATGGACACACCAGTTGTGTCGCATCCGGGCAGACATCGAACCATTTGAAATGGTCTAACTTGGATTTGTTTTTCGCAAGGCCGCCGAGAGGCGGCCCCGAGAAATTC
>RQAP01000003.1 GCA_008671135.1 Collinsella aerofaciens | reverse complement strand
GTACCTGAACCTGTTGTACGCCAGCCCTGTCTCCCGGTCATAATACTGCCCCTGGAACAGGAACGGTACCATCCCCTTGTTGCCCGTCTCTTCGATGACGTTCCCGTCCATGTCGAGCATGCGGCTCCACACCTCGTTGCCCTCGGTGTCGTATGCCTCCGTCGGCGTTCCGAGCTGGTCGGCCAGTATCGAGTAGGACCTGCCTTCCTTTATCATTGCCACCGGCACGAAGGAGTCCTCGTCGAAGAGCCATACCGTCATGTCGCGGCGTTCCGTGTCCGTGTCCCACCTGTCCTCCACGACGGAGTATTCCCTGTGCTGCTTCCACTGGTGCAGCGGCACGTTGCCGTTCCACACCCACCGCGTCACCGTCGTGCCGAAGCTCTTGGAGAGCCTGCGCCCGAGTGCGTCGTATGTGAACTCCACCTCCCTCTTGTCGGGCCGCACCACCTTTGCCAGAGAGCCGTCGGCGTTCCACCGGTATCTCCAGCGGTCCTTCTTGCCGTCAAGCCACCTTCCCGTGCCGAGGTAGCGTTCCGTCAGGTTGCCGTCCGCGTCGTACTCGCAGTGCCATTCGCCGTCCTGCTCCAGCCGTCCGCCACCAAGGTAGCGGCGCAGCCTCATGTCCGGGTCGGGATACAGGTTTCCCGTCTGGTCGCTCTTCCTCCACTGCACCCTGCCGTCGGGGTATTCCGCCCTTTCGAGCTGCCCCGTCGGGGTATAGGAGTAGCGGGTCTCGCCACGCCTGCTGTCCTCCACGGACAACAGCCTGTCGGCGACGCCCCAGCGGTAACGGCGCATATGCCGTGTGCGCGAGTCCTTGCGTGTGCGGGCATCCACCAGACGGCCTATGTCATCATAGGCGAACGAGCGGACAATGCCTCCCGGAAGGATGCGCTCCACCTCGAAGCCCAGCGTGTCGTGGCGGTGTGCCGATTCCCACGAGCCCGCGCCGTCGGCGTCGCTGCCGCCGATGGCCGTGAACCCCTCAAGCTCCCCGTAGGCGTTGCGGGTGTAGCGCAGCGAGGCCCCCGCCGTGCTGTCGAGCGTGAGTATCCTGCCGGTATGGTCGTAGGTGCGGAGTATGGTGTTGCCGTCGGCCGTCTCCCGGACCGGAAGTCCCAGGGAGTTGTACGCGAACTCCACCGTGCTTTCCCCCCTCGATGCCTGCACCAGTCTGCCGGACAGCCCGTAGGCGTAGGTCTGGTCGGGGTCGCCGGCCGTGGGGTATGAGACGCGCGTCACGCGCGAGCAGGCGTCATAGCCGTATTCCCTTTCCGTTCCCGATGGCAGCGTCTCCCTGACGACGCGTCCGCCCCTGTCACGCAGGTAATGACGGACGGCCCCGTCGAAGCCTTTCTCGGCGGTGACGTTGCCCACAGCGTCAAGGGCGAACTCGTAGCTCTGGAGCCTCTCGTTTGTCACACGGCGCAGGCGTTCCTCCCGGTCATAGCGGAAGTTCACCACGCCCCGGTGGTCGCGGCGCCTTGTCAGCTTCCACATGCCGGAGTAGCCGTACTCCACGTGCTGGACGTTGTCACGGTATTCGGTGAGGTTGTCTATCCCGTCGTAGGACAGGCGTATGTCGTTGCCGTCGAAGTCGAGCACGCGCACCACGCGGCCCACGGGGTCGTATTCCCTTTTCTGCACCGCACCCTTGGGGTTGGTGACGCTCACGCACCTGCCCAGCAGGTCGTAGCCGTACAGCGAGGTGTTCCCCCGGCTGTCGGAGGCTTCCGTGAGGTTATGGAAACGGTCATAGGCGAGCCTCGTCACCACGCCGTAGGGGTCTTTCACCGATGCCACCGCACCGTTGCGGTAGGTCATCCTCGTGACGGCACCTTCGGGGTTGGTGCGGCTCACCAGATTGCCCGAGCGGTCATAGCCGAACTCCCACGTGCCGCCGTCCGGCGTGGTAACGGATACGGGACGGTTGCGCAGGTTCCCCTTGGCGGGGTACACGGCGGACACGCTGCCGCCGCACGGGTCGGAGCTGTCGGTGCAGTTCCCCCAGCGGTCATATCTGTACAGGGTGCTGTTACCGAGCGGGTCCGTCTGTGCGAGGAGCCGGCGGCTGTCGTCGTAACGCCACAGGTGTTCCCCGCCGTTGGCATCGACCTTCTTCCACACAAGGCCGCCGCGGTGGTGGTACACCGTCAGCTCCCCGTGGCTGTCGAGCACCTCGGTCACTCCTTCCCGGAACGTGAGCCTGTGGTCGTATATGCCGCCGTCGCCCCACGTGTGCACGCAGCGCGAACCCACGCCCGTACCGTCGTACTCGAAGTACCACGCAAGGCCGTTGCGCCATGTCTCCTTCACGATGAGCCTTCCGGCATACTCGTATGTCATCACGTCGCCCGCCGCGTTGCGCTGGAGGGTCATGTTGCCGTCGGCGTCGTACTCGTAGGAGGCGAGGGTAATCTCTTTCTCCGGATCTTCCGGATGCGGGCCGCATATCTCAAGGATGCGTCCGCTTCTCGTGTCGTGCTCCACCCTCAGGCGGCGGCCCGCGCTGTCGGTGATGGAGCGCAACAGGCCCTCTTTCGTGTAGTCGAAGCGGATGCCCAGGCCGTTGCAGTCGGTCACGCTCTCAAGCAGGCGCACGGAATCGTACTCCTTGCGCGTGAAGCGGTAGTAGAGGTCCTCGGCCATGTCCCACACGCAGTAGCCGCCGTCCTGTTCCAGACGGACCTCCTTGCGCTCGGAGAGGATGAACGAGGGTTCCTCCGCTGTAGGCAGGGGGAAGGCCACCGGGATGCCGTCACTCATGCGGAGCGTCAGCGTGCCCTCTTCCGTGTCCGCGACGACGCCCATGTCGTAGGCGTGGTGCCACCCGTTGCCCAGAGGACCCCGGTAGTCGCTGCGGCTGTACCACGTGCGCTCCCATGACAGGGGCACCGGGCCGTCGAGCCAGAAGTCCTCCTCGTCGGTGAAGAACGTGCCGCTGGCCACGTCCACGGGGTGCCCCGTGACCGTACAGATGGCCTTGTGGAGCATGTTCTTCAGGGATTCGCTCTTTATCGTCCTGTTGACCTTGCTGTGCAGCCTGTCCGCCAGCTTCCTGGTCTTTTTCTTGTAGAAACGCCCGAACGCCCCCGTGCATTTGCGGGCGAGTGCCGCCATGGGGTTGAGGGGGACGGGAACCGGGCTGGTGAGTATCTGTCTGGCGGGAGGTATCGGGTTGATGACACCCGTGGGCAGGAACATGCCCGGAACCTTGTGCACGCTCGGTATGCCCACGTCGTTGCAGTCAAGGTGCAGGTGCGCGCCGCCGCCCGAGAAGGGCATCCCGTCGGCAAGTACCGTCAGGCTGCCCATGAAGGCGTGGCCGTTGTTCTTGGGTATCGCCGCTGAAGGGGCCGCCCAGCCTGCGCCCATGGGGATGTGCGGGATGCTCCGCGTGGGGGTGGATGCGACCGCGCGGGGGATGAAGCCGCCTATCTTGACGGTGGCCCCCAGCATCCCGACGGCCATCGTCAGCACGGTGTGGCCCACCTCGGCGAGCTTCGCGCTGTCGGCGTCGCCCGTCTGTTCCGCTGTCGGTGGCGGGGGGATGAACGAGGAGACCGCCGCCGCGATGAAGTCCTGCGGACGGAGGAGAACCCCGACATAAGGGTGAGGCATGGGCACGACGGGGGACGGGGGTATCGTCACGAGGTGGATGTCCACGCCGATGACCGGGTCGAGCTGCTTGGAGATAGGCAGGCAGGCCATGCCCTTCATGCCCATGGCACCCAGTACGGGGAGCATCGCGGCTTCGCTCAGGCCGTCGGCAAGGCCGCCGATGGCGGCTGCCGCCCTGACGCCCGTGTCGAGGGCATTGACGGACGGTGACACACCGGCCTCGGAGTTCGCCTTGACGCCTTCCGAGATACCCTTGACCTGCGCACCTACGCCGGTCTTTAGGTTTGCACTCACGCTGTCGAAATAGCCTGTGTCCGCCATAACTGTCAGTCTTTATGAAGGATACTACATAGTCTGGAGTTGACTTTTTATATTTTCAATCCTGTTCTCTATTGTTTTTAAAGGATATTTATCACTCCCGCCAAGAGCATATATTAAAACTAATTCTCTCATTTCAGCATATAAAGCTTCTCTTATATCAGTTTTATTTCCAAGTTGAATACTTTCTTGTACATTTTGCTTCCGGTTCTCTAATAAAGAACCATCACATCGACTTTTTATACTATCAATATCTGTCTCTGCTTGCATAATTTTCGCCAACGCTTGTTTAGACACAACCTGAGTATCTTCAGTTTTGATAGATACATAATAAACTAAAGCCAACATAAGTTCTACTTGCGTCCATGTATTCCAATTTCCAGAGAATGGTATTGAAAGAAGTGTTGAATATAGTTTAGCAAATTGGTTATTATGCCCATATATATATAGCCAATAACACAAATCTTTCAGATTTTCTAAATCTTTTGAAGATTTAAAATTCATTTTTTTTAAAACCTTCTTACTCAAACTTTCGATTCGTTTATTTTTAATCGATAAAAGTTATGTTGAAACTGTAATAATCATTTT
>RQAP01000024.1 GCA_008671135.1 Collinsella aerofaciens | reverse complement strand
GGCGTTCCGACCAATCGGAGATCGAGGCCGCTGCAGATATCGCCTTTAACGAGGGCGGCAAAGACCGCGCGAACCTGCAAGGGAAACTTGCCGGTGTTTTGAAGCCCGCTATTATCCAGTACGATTTGCTGGATGAGGAGCGCCAATATCAGGTCCGAAGGAAGGTGCGCAGTTTCTGCAAGTGGTATTCGTACATCACCCAGATAGTTCGCATGTTTTACAAGGATCTCCAAAAGGAGTATGTCAACCTGAACTACCAGAGGCACTTTCTGAAGGCCGAACCAATCCCTGTTGAGGGCATCGACGATAAAGTTGAGATGCGCTTTTACAAGCTCAAGAAGGAATTTGAGGGCAGTATCACCTTAGAGGAGGGTGGCGGCGTGCTCGAGCCCTCTTCGGGGTCTGGTAGCAGTAGCCTAGACAAGAAGAAAGATCCCCTGCAGGCCCTCATTGATAAATTCAATGAACAGTGGCTTGGCGAGTTTACCGAGGGCGACCGTGTGGTCATCACGACTCTCTGGCAGAGGATGTCCGCAATGCCTGAAATTGAAGACACCATCCGCCGTGATGGCCGTGTTGTCTTTGAGAACAGCGTCCTACCGAAGGCTTTTGATGAAGTTGCAAGAAAAGCTTACGTGGAGAACACAGAATCGTTCACCTCGCTTTTTGAGGACAGCGCAAAGTACAAGGCAATGATGTCTGCCATCGGCGAACTGCTAGTAAGCCATTTCGTTGGTAAGTAAGGGAATCTTAAGAAGGAACGATAACTTTCTGATAAGTGATAGACGCTGGTTCCCAATAATCCCCCTGGTTCCCAAATGGTTCCTTTTCAGCAGAAATCACGTGCGGCCATTCTGGGTCATTGTTGGCCATCTGGTAAAACCAGGAGACAACAAAGGTTAGGTAGACAAACAAATCTACCCAACCCTTTTCGGTGCTGTACTGCGGTTTTCCTTTGGATTGCACCTTCTCCCGACAAACTACGGAGAGTAAACCACGCTCCAGAAAGCCTCTTATCAACTGGTAAAACTAATACACTTTTTACTGTACATTACTCCCACTCAGTGACTAATCCAGTACGGGTGCTGCCGATCCGTGCCGCGTCATACCGCCTAAGGGCTGATTCGTGCGCAATTTAGGCGAATCAGCCCCTTGATTCGCGATTTCGGGAATGACTCAACTGATTCGCGAAATCGCAGGTCGCTCCTTTAATCATTCCCGGGTTTCCGCCAGGATTCGTAGCGGATGGCTTAAAACAGAGTGATTCGGAGACCAACCCGCACATATCGCTATCGCTTCATCTTCTTCAAGTTAGCAAGCTTCCATTGCGCTTCCGGGCTCGCGACAGCGGCTTGGGCGATGGCGCACTCACCGAAGAGGAGCTCGGGGCGGTATTCCCCTTTGGCGAACAAGTCCAAATAGAGGCTCTCGCCGTCCTTTCTAGGCAGGATGTAGGCCGACGTGAGCTCCTCCGCGTCGAGCATCAAGCCTGCTGGCGTCGGCTCTTTATCCCTCGAATGCAGCATCGGTAGCAGCTGGTCTTCGCGCAAATACCTTTGAGCTCCAGCATGGACTGGGCTACAGACTGGGAATTTCATCCGGCAGCGGAGCCTGCATGAACGATTTAGGTGCCCTCTACTATATGGGAGACCTTGTTGAACAGGACTACGCCAAAGCCGCGGAACTCTACGAAATGGCAGCTGACGCAGGTTGTTTCCAGAGCATCATCAACCTCGGTTATATCTACGAGTACGGAAGGACCGGCAAGCCCGACCACACCAAGGCCTATCAGTGGTATTCGCTCGCCGCAGCGCTTGCGCCCTCCAGCGAAGCGGTATACAAACTCGGCGACATGTTCGGCCGCGGTCGCGCCGTGCCACAAGACAAGTCAAAAGCATACCGTCTGTACGAACGCAGTCTTGAGCTTGTCCGCGACGATGTTGAGTTTGTCCAGCCCGCCATTCGCATAGCCGCTATGCTCATTGACCCCGATGCCCCCTCCTGCGGCATCGACCGTAATCCCCTACGCGCTGACGCTCTATCAGCGCACCGAGATTGGCCTGCGCATCGACATCGCCAACGGCATGACGTATTACACCAAGCGCCTCCGCGAGGCGATCGAAGGCCAAGAGAAGGCCCGCAAGCTCGTCGAAATGGACGATTTTGTGATTGACCGCTAACAACCGCTCACGCGCGTCTTGCCAACATTGGTAATCCGCTCCCGCTCTGAAACCCTTCATGGCAGGAGCGGATTCGCATCTCGAAGAATCGAAAACAAAGAGGCCCCGGGATTCCCGAGACCTCCTCAATATACATAGTTCAGCTTGTTTACTGTTCGCTCTTCGCAATCGCCTGGTCGATAAGCTTGTCAAGCGCCGCGCGCTGCTCGGCGGAGCTGATGGCGCCCATGATGGGCTCCCCTACGATGTTGCCGTTCTGGTCGATAACGTAGGTTGTCGGGAACGAGAACAGATTTGACGTAAACTTGCCGGCCTCGCTATCCGACTTGAACCAGATGTTCTTATATGTCACGCCCTTCTTGCTCAGCACGTCCTTGGCATCTGCAATCTCGTCCTTGTTGCCATCGAGCGTAAAGGAATTGACACCCACGACCTGGCCACCCTTCTCGGCAAGCTCCTTGTTCAGGTTCTCAAGATCGCCCAGCTCGCCCACGCACGGCTTGCAAGTGGTAAACCAAAAGTTCATGACGGTGACCTTGTTCTTAGAGAACAGCTCGTCGCTGCTCACGTCGTTGCCGTCCAAGTCCTTGCCCGTAAAGCTGGGGAACTTCGTCGCCTCGCTCGAAGCATTGGCACCAGCCGTCATGCCAGCGGTCGAAGCGTCGACGCTCTCGCCTGCGCTCGGCGTGCTTCCACAGCCGGGGAACTCCTTCTCCAAGCTCTCGAGCTTGTCCTCGATCTCCTTGATCTGCTGCGCACCAGCCTTGAGCGTCTTAAGCTCATCCGCCGTAAACTCATCCTTAGCGCCGTCGATGGTCTTGAGCAGGAAATCGCCGTAATTGCTGCCATCCTCAATCATTGCCGAGTCTTTATTTGCTGCATTGAATACCTTTTCCCACAGCGCGCTATCACTCGAAAAGATCTCGTTCTCCTTCTGCATGAGCTTCGCATACAGCTCGGCGGCCTCGTCGGCATTGGTCGGCTTCTGCGCAGTGAGTTCTGCGATCTTAGGATCGGAGCTCGCAGATTCGCTCGCATTGCCACCGGGCGCCGAACATGCCACAAGGCACAAGGCCAATACCGGCACCATAAACAGGGCCGCAATCTTAGAAAGCTTCATAGTCATTCCTCCGTTTTGTCGAAGCTTGTTTACTTTTTATCGGCGGTCAAGGGAAGCTTTTCCGCCGACACATCCAGGCCATAGCGATAGCTGATGGCATCGACGGGGCAGGCCCCGATGCACTTTCCGCACCGGATACATTCGGCATGATTGGGCGCGCGGACCACATCAACGTCCATCTGACAAACCTTTGAGCACTTGCCGCACGAGACACATTTGCATGCGTCAACCCGAATCCCCAGTAGGGACACCCTATTCATAAGCGCATAGAATGCGCCGAGCGGGCAAATCCATTTGCAGAAGGGGCGATAGAACAAAACGCTCAGCACTACCACGGCAATGAGAACGGCAAGTTTCCAGGTAAAGAGCTGCCCCAGCGCAGATCGAATGCCGGCGTTGGCAATGGCCAGCGGAATGGCGCCCTCGAGCACACCCTGTGGACAGATGTACTTGCAAAAGAACGGGTCGCCCATCCCCAGATCGTTGACCACCAGCACAGGCAGCAATACCACGGCAAACAGCAGCACGACGTACTTGATGTACGTGAGCGGCTTAAGCTTTTTCGTGGAGAACTTTTTGCCGGGAATCTTGTGAAGCAGCTCTTGTAGCCAGCCAAACGGGCACAGAAAGCCGCATACAAAGCGTCCCAGCAGCACGCCGAGCAAAATGAGCGTACCGGTGACGTAGTAAGAAAAGTTGAACTTGGATGAACCTACCACCGACTGGAACGACCCGATGGGACACGCACCCGATGCCGCGGGGCACGAATAGCAATTAAGTCCAGGCACGCAGACGGTTTTTCCCGCGCCCTGATAGATACCGCCTTTGGCAAAGTTCGGCAGGTGAATGTTGGTGACGAGCGTCGCCGCCGCCTGAATGAATCCGCGAAATCGAGCCAAAACATGCGACGCAGTGTTTTCTCTTTTATCCAATTCCGATACACTCCAAGCACAGCCTAATCGCTTTGGCCAGCACGGCATCCGCCTCGCCACGCATAACGCCAAAGCACACCATGGCAATTCCGACGATCAACAAAACGACCTGTACCACGGGTTTTACCGCTTTGAACAACCTGACCACTCCTTTCGTTACGCGACCATTGGACCATATCGGCTATAAAATCCGTGTTAAGCGCGATTTGAAATGTGCAAGGAGACTGTTATGCGTATTTTGATCGTCGAGGATGAGCGGGCGCTGTGTGACGCAATCGCGCGCAGCTTGCGAAACTTGGCGTACAGCGTCGACTGCTGTCACGACGGACAGGAGGCGCTCGACCTACTGAATGTTGAGGCCTTCGACCTCGTGGTACTCGACCTCAACCTTCCCCGCATCGACGGCATGACCGTACTCAGGGAACTTAGGAAAACTGACTGCGAGACTAAGGTACTGATTCTGTCCGCACGTGGCGAAGTATCCGACAAAGTCGCCGGACTCGATGCCGGCGCCAACGATTACCTCACCAAGCCGTTTCATCTGGACGAGCTTGCGGCAAGGATTCGCAGCCTTACCCTCAGACGCTTTACACAAAGCGACATAGTCTTAACCTGCGGAAAGCTCCGCTTTGACACCAAGGCGCGCATCGCTTCCGTGGACAGCGAGGCTTTATCTCTTACGCGCAAGGAAACGGGAATCTTGTAATACCTGATTCTTAATCAGGGGCGTCCGGTAAGTCAAGAGGAGCTTATCGAGCACGTTTGGGATAGCACCGTGAACTGTTTTAGCAACGCAGCCCGCGTTCACATGTCGTCGCTCCGAAAAAAGTTGCGCAGCGCTTTGGGATACGAACCGATTCGCAATCGGATTGGAGAGGGCTACGTTATGGAGGATAGCGAATGAAAAGGCTTTCGCTGCAATGGCGCATAACGATTATGACGGCACTGCTCACGTGTGCGGCGTGCGTGCTAACAAACTGCCTGGTCGGCTATACGGGCATGCGCTACATGGATGCCATCGGCAGCGACGTCTCGGCCCTTAGCGCAGCCGGCGAAGATTCGCCCCAGGCGTTCGACCCGACGAAAGCGACCCTCGATGACGAGGTCACGATCGTCGTAAACGACGCACAAGAGTCTTTTGGCACGACAGCCTGGTGCATCATGGCTGGAGTCACACTCCTTGGCGGCGTGCTGGCATACTTTGTGAGCGGCCGTGCGCTCAAACCGCTACGAGCTTTTGCCGCCCAGGTTGAGCGTGTGCAGCCTGACAACCTAAGCGAAATCAGACTCAGTGAAGATGTGCCCACCGAGCTACAACGATGTAGCGCCTCTTTCAACGACATGATCGCCCGTCTTGGCGAAGGGTTCTCTGCACAGCGTCAGTTTACCGGCAACGCCGCACACGAGCTGCGCACCCCGCTCGCCCTTATGCAAGCACAGATTGAACTATTCATCTCCGAGCACTCCGGTTTGCAACCCGAAACAGCCGAGCTGCTCGGCCTGCTACAAGAACAAACCGAGCGCATGTCTCGAATGACCAAGGTATTACTCGAGATGAGTGAGCTCCGCAGCGTTCCTTGCGAGGACGATGTTGAACTCGGTCCCTTGTCCGAAGAGGTCCTCACCGACCTTGCGCCACTTGCCGAGAATAAGGGCATAGCCCTCAATTGTGCTGGAGACGCTTTGACAATCGGAAGTGATACGCTCCTCTATCGGCTGGTGTTCAATCTGGTCGAAAACGCCATCCGTTACAGCCGCCCCGGCTCGACTGTCAACGTCTCCATCAGCGACAGCGACAGCCACGTGCTCCTGCGAGTCAAAGATGAGGGCCCGGGAATACCCAAACAGTACCGAGAGAGCATCTTCCAGCCGTTCTTTCGTCTAGATAAATCCCGCAGCAGGGCATACGGCGGCGCAGGACTCGGGCTAGCGCTTGTTTGGGAGATTGCAGCCCTACACGGCGGCACGGTAGAGGTCGAAGCAAGTTCCGAGAACGGGACCACCATGCTCGTGACCCTCTCAAAGGGGGCCACCACGTGATCCGACTGTCCAGGGGTCCCACTCGGCATTGCGAAACGCGTCCCAAAACTTGGACATGAGAAATGGGAGGCAGTTCGCATCTGTGCCGAGGACGAAGTCCTGGCGGGAATTCAGGATGCGCAGAGGAAGCTTACGGCAGAAAACCCCGACAGAGTCGTGACCGTCGGCGGCAACTGTATGGCGTCGCTTGCCCTCTTCGATTACCTGCACGGGAAATACGAGAACGTTGGAATCGTCTGGATCTATGCGCATCCGGATGTATCCACGCTGAATGATGGCTACCCCAACGCTCACGCCATGGTACTTGGCAACCTTTTGGAACAGGGTGCACCGCAACTCGTTTCGCGGATGCGGCATCCGGTGTTTAAGCCGAGCGATGTCCTGCATGTCGGGCTACAGCAGCTCCACGACTATCAGGAAGTTTGCTTAAACAAGCATAGGTGTTGCGGTTTTAGCCGATGTCCTCATGGAGGAAAACGACATGCTGGGTCTGTCTGATTAAAGTCCAACAGTTTCCATGAGGCATCTAGCACGGTAAAAGCTAAAGACCCGGGAGATCCCAAACTGTCAACCATCTTTACGGGTGCAAGGGAAACGGGCAAGACAGCCCCCTCTCGCTCCTATCCGAAACGGCGCTTGAACACGGCTGGATTGCAGCGAATGTCTCCGCCATGCCCGGCATGCTCGAAGATATCATCGAGCACACAAAGGAGGCCGCAGGCCGTTACCTCTCGCAGCCCCATACACGCGTGAGCGGAGTTCAAGTTGGGCAGCGGGGCGGTTTAGCGCGCCAATATAATCAAATCGTGCACTTCCATAGCCTCTCGTCTACGTGGTGTACCGTCGTCTCCCCTTTTATCAGAGTTGGGCGATTTCAGGCACCCGAGCTGAACTCAAATTGAACTCAACGATGCCTTATCGGTCGAGGGCGTCCTAGCGAGAATATACAGAGGCGCACATTTCGCAGGGAACCTCCCATTCGTTATCATATCGGGATGCTGTCAAGGCAGCGTCAATGCGTTCGACCTACACCTTCTCGCTTTTCGAGGCCTCGTCTGCAGGACCATCGGAATCGATACGGAATCGATCGGCATACCATTCATCCGAAGCAATCACCTTATGGAGCATCTGGAGATGCAGGTCGACATAGTGGCAGAACGCCTTGCCGCATTCCACGAGAGGCGCATTGTTTCTCTCGTTGGGCTCGGCTCCAAAATTAAACTCGACCTCATAGCCCTCCCCAGGCACACCCATGCTCGGCAGAACATCAATGGAGAAGTGGACGAATCCAGACGTCACCTTGTATACATCTTTTACCTTTGGATCGAACTTCTCGAGTAAGTCTTGAAGTCTTCCATCGGACATCTTCTCACCCGAGAAATCTTTCAGCTTGTTCACAGGCACACCTTGAAACACCTGCTTGAGAAAGTCATCCTGGTCTTCGGCGGCGAATAATGCGAATGTCCGCAGGCAGACTCCAACCTGTGCGCGGAGAAGCTGGGCGACGCAAACAAGATTCCTCGACTCGAGCATGGAGATGAATCCGTCTATCAGTCTCATCGCATACTCAGAGGAGGATGCCAGATATAGATCCCATTGGGTAAAGTCGCCGTTCATGAAGGGAATCACTGCATTGCGCTCGGCGACTCTCAAGGCACTCAGGCTTTGTTCTATTTTCTCAGCTTCTTGTTTGAACTGTTCGCTATCCAAAATGCCCCCAAATGCCGGCTTCTCAACAAATCAAAAAAGCAGGAGAGACAGAGATTAGGTTCCTGCTCCACTGAACCCGCGCTTCCAGTCGAGACACTCCTCCTCGAAGATCTCCCCGGAGTCCCGTCTCTCGCGCCCCTCACGGAACTGTCCATATCAGTGTAGCCAATCCAAGCACAGCCCCACCGCACGGCCCAGTCGCTTCCGGTCCTGCGTGGCCCCATGAAGGCGGAAGGGCGTGGTTGTCGTCATCGCGTTCCTTTCTCCTCATACCTTTTGGGCATGCGTCACGGGCCCCCGCGCGGCGCCGAGAGCGAATCGGCGCAGGCTTGGGGCCAGTTGCGTAGAGGTTGAGGTTCGGGTTTCGCCGGCTTACGCAGCTTGGCGGGCAGAGCGCCCGGGCTCGCTGCGCCTAGGCCGCGGCGGGATCCGCGACGCCGGAGGTGTCGATCTCGCCCAGATTGGCGAGCTGCTCGATGAGGGGGAGGCCCATCGGGTCGTCCACCTCGACGCCGCCGAGCACGATGGTGCTGTCGCGCGTGTCGATTTGGGTTGTGAACACGGCCGGGTCGAAGCCCGAAGCGATAAAGCCAATGCCCGCGAGGACAACACCCGCGGCAACGAGCCCGCCCGCCACGGCGAGGTAGATCTTCTTCGCGCTGGTCATGGTACTCACTCCTTTCTACGCCGCGAGATGCGCGGCAGCGCCGCCCTTCTCGCCCTTGCCCTTCCAGAAGGGCGAGGCGGCCTTCCTCGCCCAGAGCGCCGAAAGGCGCGCAATTTGTTTTGAGGCGGCCCAAGCGCCAGCACCAACGAAGAGCGCCACGCCGACGAGGCCGAGCCCCACGCCCGCCGAGGCGAGGGCGTACGGGAAGTGGCCGATGGTGACGCCGCTTACGGCAAGCAGGAGCTCAACTACGCCCACGCCCCCGAGTGCCGCCGCGACGATCCACACGCAGAGCGCCAGCACCCAGATGCAGATATAGACCGTGACGGCCACGGCGGCGAAGGCGGCGAGCAGCGGCACCCACACCGGGGAGCCCACGATGGTCAGCACCCACAGCAGCGCGGTGCTGCGCCGGCGCGTCCTCGCGATCGCGCGCGGCACGGCGGGCAGGTCGTCGAGCGTGGTATCCGCCACCTCGCCGGGCGTGCCCATGGCGGCCACGGCCTCCTCCTCGCTCATACCGTCCTCCATGCGGTCGGCGATGGCCTCCGCATAGAACGCCTTGGTCTCCTCCACCTGCTCGGCCGGCAGGCAGGCGAGCAGCTCGCCCAACCGGCCCAGAAACTCATCGCGCGTCATGGTGCGCCCCCTCAACGTATGCGTAAATCTCCCGTACGGACGGCCACTCGGCCAGGAACTCCTCGATGCGCGCTCGCCCGTCATCCGTGATGCGGTAGTACCGGCGCAGCCGCCCGTTGTGCTCGGCGGAGCGCGCCGTGATGCACCCGGCCTTCTCCAGGCGCTTGAGCAGCGGGTAGAGCGTCGACTCGGTGAGCCCCATGCTCGCCGGTACGTCCTTCACGATCTGGTAGCCGTAGGACTCCTCGCCGGAGACGGCCGCGAGCACGCAGGCCTCCAGGAAGCCGCGCTTCATCTGTGCCTCCATCCGCACACCTCCTCTCGTCATATACTGTGCTATGCACACTATACGATGCAAGGTATTAGACGTCAACTCTCATCGCAAAGATTCTCCGGCCCCTGCGCGCTGCGAACGTGATGTCGCGGGGCGGTTGGCATTATGCATGAAACGTCAAGTAACGCTCTTTTGATCCACTTCCACTCGGCCCCATATACCTTGTACAACACCCCCTTCGACCTCGGGTTCAAGAGAGCCGCTAGGCTGGACGTGCCGGACGGTAAGGTCCTGGACGCCATGGTGGACTTCTCCGATGCCATGCGGGTCATGGGTCTACGCCGATGGAGGCCCACGCACGCGGCAGGGCTCGCCCGTCTCCGCTGGTCGCCGGACGGTCCCCACGCCCCGCTCGCCAACGCACAGGCGACAGCAGCAGTCCAGTGCTAACTGGAGACGCCGGAATGCCCAGAAGATGCGTTTCCCACCGCTGCGACAGAGCTTTTTGCAGGGGTGGCAATTTTTCTATATCCCAAGGTCAGATAGGCTTCGGTAGCCACCTTGGAAGCATCGCCAATAGACTCTTCCTTTATACGTTCGGCATAATCGTAGGCGATACCCACAAATTCCAGTCCCGAGCAACAGGAGTACAATTGCTGCAATTGTTGCCAGCTGTTGGGAGATGGAAGATGGACTGCGATGGCTACCCGCGCATTCCCATGCCGTTGATGTGCACCGCCTTTGTGCCGGGGCAGATTGACGCTGCGGTTGCAGGCATTTCCGACCACGATTCACGCACCATCGCCACGGCAGAAGCGCTGTACTTTCGCGGACAGGCCACGCTCGCTGCCAAGACGGCGCGCCCCTATCTTGACGCCACCGATCCCGCACTGCGCTATTCCGCATGCCTTATCTGCGGATATGCCAGTCTGTCGCTCAACCGTATCGCCGACGCCCGCCGGTGCCTTGCTGGCATCCTCGATACGCCAACTGACGAGGAATCGCCCGCCGTCCACGCCACGCATATCCTGTTCGCCTCGGCCGCGAGTGTCCTGCTGCACTTGCCTTCCCCGTATTCTGCTGAAGAGTTTTATCCACTTGCGGCGCATCTGCCCGAAGGCCTGCGCCTATTCGCCAGCTACGTGATGGCGCACGCCTTGTACCTGCGCGGCGATTACGGCCGCAGCCTGGGCATGGCGGAAAACGCCCTGATTATGAAACAGGGAAGCTATCCCATCTCGGAGCTGTTCCTGCACCTGGCAGCTTCCATGGCATGCATGAGCCTCAAGGACATCGACGCCGCAAAAACGCACTTCGGAGCTGCTTGGAACGTTGCGCGCCCCGACGGCCTTGTCGAACTTATCGGCGAGCACCACGGCCTTTTGCAGGGGCTTATCGAGGCGTGTCTAAAAACGCAATACCCTGACGACTTCGCACGCATCATCGAGATTACGTATCGATTCAGCTACGGCTGGCGGCGCATCCACAACCCCGATTCGGGCGAGGACGTGGCCGACGATCTAACGACCACGGAATTCACCATGGCCATGCTCGCCTGTCGCGGGTGGACCAACGCCGAAATCGCACGCCATATGGGAGTATCGCCGGGCACCGTCAAAAACCGCCTATCAGGAGTGTATGCCAAGCTTGGTATCGGAACTCGCGCCGAGCTGGTTGCCCACATGTTGCGCTAGCGGCCAGACTGCCCGGCGTATCGAAAGCACTCCGGGGGCCTAGCGCTTTCGCGCGCTCAAATTGGACATTTTGACCCTCGAACGGCACTACCGCCACGGGGCACCTTCTCGCAAAGACAGCAACGTCCCCCTGACGGCAGCCGCAGCAGCACTCGCCGCGGCTGGCGCCGGCCTCGTCGCCTACAGCACCCGCCGCACGGCGCTCGAAACCGACACCGCCAATGAGGCCAATTCGGATAGACCTCGCTAGCCCCTAGTTACTTTTGTGAGAGACGCCGACTCGGCTCATCGAACATCAAAAAGGGCTGGTTCTGGATACCCAGAGCCGGCCCATTACGCATTAGATATCGTCAGTGGAGTCGAGTCCTGCCTCGAGCTTGGCACGGCGTCTTTTCGCCGTGAAAAACGTTGCGCACAGGGCAGCAAACGTGGCCGCGAAAATCGTCGCACCGCAGAACACGCCCGTGGCCAGGTTCGCCAACCAAAAGACGCTTTCGAGCGGTACGATCTGCGCCTCAGCGATACAGCGCATTGCAGCAATAACAAGCGCGAACGCGGCGCCGCTAAGGCCGCTGACAAGCAGGAAATATCCAACAGGAAGATGCTCGGTTTGCCCAAAACGATTGGTATCGACATAGCCCTTCCGCGTTTGCAGTCCTGCGCAAATCAACATCACGAGAACGAGCCACAAATACATGGCTGCCTCGAACGGCGTTGCAAAGCCATGCGGCATTTCACTGGCGTCGCTGTGAACCCACGCAACCTGTCGAGCTATAAACTGGTAGAAAAAGATCATCAACATGCCAAACGAAAGCAGCACGAAACCAATCTTGTAGATCTTCGCGCTCTCAGCCTCCAGGCGCTCGTCCTTTGGGCCGGCATATTCACGCCACTTTTGCACGAGTTTTAAATCTTCAAATTTCATAGCGAACTCCTAAAGAGCGTCAGGGTCGACGTCGTTTTCGTCTTCCCAAAACAAGTCGTTCAACGTAACGCGTAGCGCTTTACAGATTGCCACGCACAAATTGAGCGTGGGGTTGTAGCCGCCCGCCTCGATCAGGCCGATGGTCTGGCGCGTAACGCCCACGGCCTCGGCCAAGTCAGCTTGCGAAAGGCCAGTCGCCGCGCGCGCCGCCTTCATGCGTAGGTTCTTTTTGCCCGGCATGGAGTTCCTTTCGTGGTAATGGACAGATATCCGTTGCAACATGGCAGAAATATATTGCATCTATCAGGCAATGTCAACTATATATGTCATTATGAAAACCATATTCGTCATCGCCATGCGGACATTACAACTTCGGTTCACTATTCAAACTTACTCGGACAGAACCGACTCGGTTTTGTCCGAGTAAACTCGAGTATAAACTGATTCATGCGATACAATTAACTCGGACAAAACCGAGTCGGAAGGAACCGAGTAAGTGGAATTCATTGGCAGGGAGCGTGAACTCTCCCGTATTAAGAAAACGCTCAAAGCACCCGAGCAGCGCAATGTTCTCATTTACGGCAGGCGTCGCGTCGGAAAAAGTGAGCTCATCAAGCAGGCGCTAACCGATTTGTCGGACGTCGCAACGGTCTATTACGAGTGCCGCCAAACCTCCGAGGCAGACAACCTCGAGAGTCTGTCCGTCCTTGTTGCTGAAGCGATGAGCTTTCCTCCGCTCGCCTTCGCAGGCATCCGCGAGCTCATCGAATTTCTGTTTGCCCAAGCCAAAGACAAGAACATTACCCTCGTTCTCGACGAATACCCCTACTTGAGAGATGCGGTTAAGGGCTTAGACAGCATTCTTCAGACCTCAATCGACGCTCACAGGGAAGACTCACGTTTAAACATTGTCCTGTGCGGCTCCTACGTTGAGATTATGAAATCCCTCATCGAGCATGAAAGCCCCCTCTACGGGCGAATTGATCTCGCACTTGAACTTAAGCCCATGGATTACTTTGACGCTGCAAAGTTCTATCCCGCGTTCTCGCCCGAGGACAAGGTGCAGCTCTATAGCGTTTTTGGCGGCATCCCCTTTTACAATCGCCTCATCGATCAATCCCAAAGCGTACGCGACAACATTATCGAGCTCGTCACGGAACCTGGCGCCCGCTTAGAAAGCGAGGTGCCGTCCTATCTCAATGCCGAGATCTCGAAGATGACCAACGCCAACGAAGTTTTCGGGGCTCTCGCACAAGGTTACTCCCGTTGGGGGGACGTGCTGGCACAGTCGCACGTCTCGAGCGGTCCGGCCATGGCAGACGTGCTCGACAAGCTCATGTCACTCGAAATCGTCCAAAAGCGTGCACCCATCAACGACCCTACGAACAAGCGCAAGTCCGGCTACTTTGTAGTGGATCCGCTTTCGCTCTTTTACTATCGCTATGTTTTCCGCAATGCCTCAGCGCGTCAGCTGCTCGACCCGGAAGTCTTCTATGATCGTCACGTCTTCCAAGACTTCGAGGAAAACTACGTTCCTCATATGTTCGAGGAGATCTGCCGTCAATACCTCGTGCGGCAGAACAGGACCGGCAAGATCGAACCGGCTTTCGACGCCATAGGCAAGTACTGGTACGACGATCCCGCAAACAAAACGAGCGGCGAATTCGATGTGGTAACGCAAGACCCCGAGGGCTACGCATTCTACGAAGCAAAGTTCCGCAAATCCCCCATCACGCAAAAAATGGTCGACGAGGAAATCGCCCAAGTCGAGGCAATGGGGCTCAAGTGCCATCGCTATGGATTCTTCTCCCGTTCGGGCTTCGAAGCCGGCAAAAGCGATCGAACCGTCTTCATCGACCTGCCGCAGATGTTTGGATAGGACAGGACAGGTCCCTCCCGCACTCCAAGCATTCATTATCTAATCGAACGATTGTTCGATGAATTTCGTGTTGGTTGGAATCGCCCACGGGCTGGGCTATGCTACCTTGACTATCTATACGACTTAAATACACAAGAGGAAGTACCAAGAGAGCGAGCATGGCAAAAAACACCGCAAACTATGGTAACGACAGTATTCGTCAGCTCAAGGACGAGGAGCGCGTACGCCTGCGCCCCGCCGTCATCTTTGGCTCGGACGGACTCGATGGCTGCGCGCATGCCGCCTTCGAGATCCTGTCCAACGCCGTTGACGAGGCACGCCAGGGCTACGGCAAGCTCATCACCCTTACCGCCTTTCGCGATGGCTCTATCCAGGTAGAGGACAATGGCCGTGGCTGCCCGCTCGACTGGAACCCTTCCGAGAAGCGCTTTAACTGGGAGCTCGTCTTCTGCGAGCTCTACGCCGGTGGCAAGTATAACAACAACCAGGGCGGCGACTACGACTTCTCGCTCGGCACCAACGGCCTGGGCTCCTGCGCGACCCAGTACGCTTCCGAGTACATGGACGTCACCGTCTGGCGTGACGGTAACAAGTACTCCCTGCACTTTAAAAAAGGCAAGGTCGTCGGTGCCAAAAAGAAGGCACTCGAGATTGAGCCCAGCGACGAGAACCGCACCGGCACCACCATCAAGTGGCGCCCCGATCTTGAGGTCTTTACCTCGATTAGCATTCCCCACGATTGGTATCGCGAAACCATGCGCCGTCAGGCCGTGGTCAACGCTAACGTGACCTTCCGCCTGCGTATCGAGGGCGACGATGGCGAGTTTTCCGAAGAGGATTTTTGCTATCCCAAGGGCATCGAGGACTACGTGCTCGAGAAGGTCGGTACCGACTACCTTACCGAGCCCTTCTTTATCGAGGCCGACCGTCGCGGTCGCGATCGCGAGGACCTGCCCGATTACAACGTAAAAATCACCGCGTGCATGTGCTTCTCGCGCACCTTCATGATGCAGGAGTACTACCACAACTCATCGTGGCTCGAGAACGGCGGCTCACCCGAGAAGGCGGCCCGTAGCGCTCTGACCAGCGCCATCGATGCCTACATCAAGCAACAAGGCAAGTACAACAAAAACGAGAGCGGCATTAAGTGGCAGGACGTCCAGGACTGTCTGGTGCTGGTGACCAACTGCTTCTCCACCCAGACGTCCTACGAAAACCAGACCAAGAAGGCCATCAATAACCGCTTTATCCAGCAGGCCATGACGGCCTTCTTTAAGGAGCGCCTCTCGACCTACCTGATCGAGAACAAAGACGCCGCCAACAAGATCATGGAACAGGTGCTCATCAACAAGCGCTCGCGCGAGAACGCCGAGAAGACGCGTCAGAGCATCAAGACCAACCTGCAGCAGAAGACCGACATGGCCAACCGTGTGCAGAAGTTCATCGACTGCCGCTCCAAGGACAAGAGCCGCCGCGAGATCTACATCGTAGAGGGCGACTCGGCAGCAGGCGCCATTCGCACCTCGCGCGATGCCGAGTTCCAGGGTGTCATGCCCGTCCGAGGCAAGATCCTCAACTGCCTGAAGGAGGATTATCCGCGCATCTTTAAGTCCGACATCATCATGGACCTCATGCGCGTGCTGGGCTGCGGTGTGGAGATCAAAGACAAGCGCATCAAGAACCTCGGCGCCTTCGACCTGGACAACCTCAACTGGAACAAAGTCATCATCTGTACGGACGCCGACGTCGACGGTTATCACATCCGTACGCTCGTGCTCACCATGCTCTACCGCCTGGTGCCCACGCTTATCGACGAGGGCTACGTCTATATCGCCGAGTCGCCGCTCTACGAGATCAACTGCAAAGAGAAGACCTACTTTGCCTACACCGAGCTCGAGAAGAACGGCATTCTTAAGGAGATCGGCGACCAGAAATGCTCCATCAACCGCTCCAAGGGTCTTGGTGAGAACGACCCGGACATGATGTGGCTCACCACCATGAACCCCGAGACGCGCCGTCTGATCAAGGTGGAGCCCGAGGACGTCACCAAGATGGAGACCATGTTCAACCTTTTGCTGGGCAACGACGAGGCAGGCCGCAAGCGCCATATCTCCGAACACGGCAAGGAATACCTTGACCAGCTGGACCTGCAGTAGCAGCAAATCGATAACGACGGCCCATAAGAAGTTCAAGAGGAAATCGTGGCAAAGAAGAAGACGAAGAACCAGCCAAAGAAAAAGCAAGTCAACGCCGAGAACGTCATCGGCCTGCACTCCGAGGTCACCGACCAGCCGATCACGCAGACGCTCGAGGTCAACTACATGCCCTACGCCATGAGCGTCAATGTCTCGCGTGCATTCCCCGAGATCGACGGCTTTAAGCCCTCGCATCGCAAGCTGCTCTACACCATGTACAAGATGGGTCTGCTCAAGGGCGAGCGCCAGAAGAGCGCCAACATCGTGGGTCAGACCATGAAGCTCAACCCGCACGGTGACGCCGCGATCTACGAGACGATGGTGCGTCTGGCGACGGGCAACGAAGCGCTGCTTGCCCCCTTCGTGGAGTCGAAGGGCAACTTTGGCAAGTACTATTCGGGCGACCTGAGCTACGCCGCCTCACGTTATACCGAGGCCAAGCTCTCCCCCATCAGCGCCGAGATCTTCAAGGACATCGACAAGGACCCGGTCGACTTCGTCGACAGCTACGACGGCGCCATGAAGGAGCCGCGCCTGCTGCCCACCACGTTCCCCAATATCCTCGTCTCGGCCAACAAGGGCATCGGCGTCGCCATGGCGTCCGACATCTGCGGTTTCAACCTCAACGAGGTCTGCACCGCCACCATGCACTACCTGCAGGATCCCGACTGCGACCTGCTCGAGTACATGCCCATGCCCGACTTCTCGACCGGCGGCGAGATCATCTACCGCCGCGAGGAGATGGAGAAGATCGTCGAGACCGGCCTTGGCAGCTTCCAGATTCGCTCCCGCTGGCGCTGGATTCCCGAAGAGCGCATCATCGAAGTGTACGAGATTCCCTACACCACCAAGACCGATGTCATCATCGAGCGCATCGTCAAGCTCTCCAAAGAGGGCAAGGTCAAGGAGATTGCCGACATCCGCGACGAGACCGACCTCTCGGGCCTGCGCATCGCCATCGACCTTAAGCGTGGCGTCGACCCCGACAAGCTCATGGCCAAGCTCTATCGCTCGACCACGCTGCAGGATTCGTTCTCGTGCAACTTCAACGTGCTAGTCGATGGTTACCCTCGCGTTATGGGCGTGCGCCAGATCCTGCACGAGTGGGTCAAGTGGCGTATTGAGTCCACGCGTCGCCGCATTAACTTTGACCTGGGCAAAAAGTCCGAGCGCCTGCACCTGCTGCACGGCCTCGAGGCGATCCTGCTCGATATCGACAAGGCCATCGCCATCATCCGCGGTACCAAGCTCGAAGCCGAGGTCGTGCCCAACCTTATGCGCGGCTTCGACATCGACGAGACCCAAGCCGAGTTTGTTGCCGAGCTTAAACTCCGCAACATCAACGAGGAGTACATCCTCAACCGCACCAAGGACATCGCCAAGCTAGAGGGTGAGATTGCCGAGCTTGAGGAGATCCTCTCCAGCGAGGAGAACATCAAGAAGGTCATCAGCGACGAGCTGGCCGCAGTCAACAAGAAGTACGTGATGCCGCGCCGCACGGGCAGGATTGAGCCCCATGAGGTTATCGAAGTAAGCTTGGAGCCCGAGGTCGAGGAGTACCCGGTCACCATCATGCTCTCGCGCGATGGCTACCTTAAGAAGATGACAGACCGCGTGCTCAAGAAGGCGACCACGCTCAAGTACAAGGACGGCGACAAACCCTTTATCGAGTTTCCGTCCTCCAACACCCACGAATTGCTGGTCTTTACCAACAAGAGCCAGGTGTACAAGTGCAAGGTTGCGGCGTTTGAGGATACCAAGTCGGCACAGCTGGGCTCGTACCTGCCGACCGATCTTGAGATGGAACCCGACGAGAGTGTCATCTGGGTCATCGACCCCGAGGACTACAAGGCCGACGTGTTGTTCGTCTTTGAGAACGGCCGCGTGGTGCGCGTCGCGCTTTCTGGATACGTCACCAAAACCAACCGCAAGCGCCTCAAGAACGCCATCTACGGTGGCAGCAAGCTGCTGTATGCCCAGGTGCTCAAGGAAGATCGCGACATCGCGCTGGTCTCGAGCGACTACCGCCTGATGAACTTCAACACGTCGCTGCTCAAGACCAAGACGACTACCAACACGCAGGGTGTCCAGGCCTTTACGGCCAAGAAGGGCCGCTCGGTCACCACCGTCGGCACAACCGAAGAGATCCTTGGCGCCGGCGTCTCGGCCGAGAAGTTCACCGCGCAGAGCCTCCCCTCTGCCGGTGCCCTCATGAAGGAAAACGACATGCCGAGCCTGTTTGACTAGGACGACGGCAGCCAAACCGTCATAGTTTTACAAAGCAGCGGGGCCCGGAGCGCAGCAATATCGCGCCCCGGGCCCCGCTCGCTGCGGAGGTCATCCTCGGAAATGTCGACGATACGGGGGCTTCCCGCACCGTCCTAAGCCGTTAGCAAAACTTGCAAAAGTTAGCAAAACTTGCAAAAATTAGCAAAACTTGCAAAGGAGCTACCATGGAGTACAGCAAGAACCCCTTTACCCCGACGTTCGGAAGTGTCCCTCCCTTTCTAGCGGGTCGCGAGCATATTCTGCGTGACATCAACCGTGGCTTTATCAACGGCCCGGGAGATCCAAACCTGTCGACTATTTTTACGGGCGCAAGGGGAACGGGCAAGACGGCGCTTCTCTCGCTCCTTTCAGAAACGGCGCTTGAACACGGCTGGATCGCAGCAAATGTCTCCGCCATGCCAGGCATGCTCGAAGATATTATCGAGCGAACCAAAGAAGCCGCAGATAGCTACCTCTCACAGCCTCACGCGCGCATAAACGGTGTTCAAATTGGCCCAGTGGGCATCGATTGGACATATGCTCAAGAGGCTCAGGGCAACTGGCGCACGCGCATGAATGGCATCTTTAAGCAACTCGAAAAACATGACATCGGACTTCTCATCACCATCGATGAAGTCACCGTCGATCTCGAAGAAATGCTTCAATTTGCCTCTGTTTACCAGCACTTTGTACGCGAAGGTAAAAAAGTTGCCCTACTCATGGCAGGACTGCCCTACAAAGTATCGGCGTTGCTGCGCAACGATTCCGTCTCGTTCCTCAGGCGTTCCCAATATCATCAGTTGGGACGAATCACTGACGTTGAAATTGCAAACGCATTCCGCAAAACCGTTGAGGCCGGAGGCCGCTCAATCACGCCAGAAGCGCTCGAGGATGCCGTGAAGGCCGTCGACGGATTTCCCTATATGATGCAGCTCGTCGGATATCGCACATGGGATGTTTCGGAGAACTCGCCCAAAATCAGTGCACCTGATGTACAGCAGGGTTCTCTGCTTGCCCGCATGGAGCTGCGCGATCGAATTCTCGAAACTACCTATCGGGAGCTTTCCGATAAAGACATTGAGTTTTTGCTCGCGATGCTGCCCGATTCTGGCCCCAGCAGGGTCTCGGAGATAGCCAAACGCATGGGCGTCGCCAGCAACTACGCAAGCCAATACAAACGCCGCCTCCTGGAGGACGGCGTCATTGGAGAGCGCGGGCGTGGTCTCGTTGGCTTTGACATTCCCGCGTTCAGGGAATTCTTGAACGAGAAGGCGTTTTAGCACGCCGGAATTGTCCGCGGAAGCATCAACGCATGGCAATCAGCATTCCTCTTGGTAAGGATAGCAAGCATTTTCCACCAACACCGATTGCCATGCGTTCCTCTTGTCCTTAGGCGAGCTTGCGAGCGAGCTCTCGCACCTCTTCCAACTTGGGCGAGGAGGCCATGCTGTCGCGCTCGGTCATACCGCTGATGGTGACAATGCCCTGGTCCTTCCACTTGCAGTACGAGCAGGTTGACTTGTACATAGCAATCGCCGCATCGTAGACGCCCTCGCTGTGGCTATCGAGCAGAAGGGCCGTCTTGGTGAACGGGAAGCCCGTAGCACCGAAGGCGTACAGGCGGTCGATGGCGGCCTTCTCCTGCGCAGTGATATCAAACCAGTAGATAGGCGAGGCAAAGACAACCATATCGGCGCCTTTCAGCGGCTCGATCACGTCGGCCATGTCATCCTTCTGCACGCAAGTGCCCTCATGGGCGAAGCAATACTGACACCCCAGGCAACCAGCGATCTTTTTGCCGGCAACGCGGATGACCTCGACCGTATGGCCGGCCTCGCGCGCGGTCTCGGCAAACGCCTCAACCATGGTGTCGGTATTGGCGCCCTTGCGCGGGCTACCGCTCAATACAACGATATTCATAAGAATCTCCCTTCTTCATGCCGCAGGCGCGCGGCATACATTTCGTTGTATCCAAAACGGATAGAGCTATTCAGTCGTCTGTAGATCGCATCTCTCGTTCGTGTTCTCTAGACACAATCTCATTGCCTGATAACTCCTCGGCCACCTTGATTTTCTCTCCGAGAATTGAACAGCAAATCGTTGCTCGCAAAGTATCGACTGTGAGAAAATTAGCTTGAGCTTTCTCCCTGCTCGCATAAGCGTTCGCGTGAAAGAGCCTAGCCGCATCGGCCAGGCGCAATATAGATCCGCGGAAACCGGCCTACGAACAAGGAGCGTCTTATGTATGGACAGCATGTTGCACCGCAGACCCATAACAAACGGACTGGCCTGTCTATCCGCGACGTCAAGCGTCATGCAGACGCCAGAATCGCCGCCTTCGGAGTAAGCATTCTTGTGGCAGGACTGCTTTTGCTACCCTGCGCAGCACTGGCGACAGAAATGCCCGAAACCGATGTCGCAGCACCCATTACCTGCAACGAAGCCAACGCGGAAGGCAGCTTCACAGCTACCGCCGTTGTCGACCATAACTATGACCTGGAGCTCCCTCCTGCCTTCATGTTGGTCCAGAATGAGGCGTTTGTATACGATTTCCCCGACAAACCCGAAGACTTCATCTACGGGCTTAACGACACCGTCCTTCTCTTCAAGATCGACACCGATACCGAAAGCCTTATAAAAACCGAGAGCCCCAAAGAGGCCAGCGTCTCTATTGCCCTGACCATGATCGACAATCACGTTAGAGCAACCGCAGTCTTTACAGGCGGCTACGCCGACGACCAAATCCCTTACAGGCTGAACCTCATCAGCTCAACCCACCTTGGCACACACGTTGACCGCGACTTCGACAGCGGGCAGGGGATTATGCACGAGACGCGGCACGATTACTACATCCGCTACGTCTTCGACAGCGACGTGCACTTGATTGCAACCGATACGAGCGGTTCCAAACCCGATCCAAGTGTTAAACCGAGCCCAGAGGTCAAACCCGAACCGGAAACCAAGCCCGAGCCCACACCGCAGCCCAAGGCAGAAAAGCCCGCGGCAAATCCCGTTTCCACTAAGGCAGTAGCGGCGGTTAAACCAGCCGGGACCACCCTACCCGCGACGGGCGACAACGGTGCGATGGCTGTCGCCCTGAGTGTTGCCAGTGGCGCAGTTGCAGCAGTTGGTATTTCCGCAACAAGGCGTCGCAACCGCTAGCTAAAACAAATACGCCATTCACACAGGCAAACAACCAAGCTCCAACGAAAACGGTCCAGTCATCCGACTGTGCCGCACTCCAGTAGTTCGCAGAGGATATCAAGGAGGTGGCCCAGGCTTCCCTTGTCGCCCTCGAGCTGTGCGACAGGCAGATCAGGTTTGGGAAGTAGAACGGCCCTTGCACGAGGCATGGATCGGGCAAGTTTGACTTTTATTCCCAGGGCCAAGCAGGGCCGGAGGTTTTATTGGCGGCTCTTGCGGGCGGCGCGAGTTTTGGCGAGGACGTAGGCATCGGGATCGTCTTTGAACCAGGGGCAACGGCGCACGCCGGAGACCATATGGCGGTGGGGGCAGCCGCCCATGCACATGGGCAGAATGTGGTGCGCGGATGATTGGGCGTCCGCAGGCTGAGTGAAGCCATAACAACACTTCGCGCATCGAGCAGTTTGAGCCAGCGTGCGCATGTCGGCGCCATACCGAGAAGGGAGGGCCTTCTTGTGGGGCGGACGACCCCATTGCAGTCTCCTTCCGCTCTATAACTACGGAATCGACGGCAGCCGCAGGAGAATCGCTATCGTACTCGTAGCGGCTCTCCGCCCCCCCCCCTAAGCAGCGTGTCCGCTACGAAACGACCGTCTTGTAATAGGCGCCGAAGTCTGCGAGCGAGTCCATGATGGGCATCATCTGGCGGCCGAGCTCGGTAAGGCCATACTCAACACGGGGAGGATTCTCGCCATAGTCGTGGCGAAAGACCAGCCCATCATCCTCCATCTGCCGCAGGCTGTCGGTAAGCACCTTCTGAGAGATTCCCTCAAGGTCGCGGCGCAACTCGTTGAAACGCCAGGAGCGTACGCGCAAGTTACGGATAATGAGCAGCTTCCACTTGCCGCCAATGAGCGCTACCGCCGTTGCGACCGGACACTCCGGAAGCTCCTCTTTCGCCATCACGGGAGACCCGACCTCCTTGACCATACCGGTTTCACAAAAAAGTACGCAGTTACAAATATGTGCGTACTCGTATTTGCGTTCGCTTTCGCGTTGAATATATCTCACGCAGGAGATGCCTGCAAGGTAAATCAACCCCAAGAGAGGAACCATTGTGGCTAATTATGCAAAGACCCACATCGCCAATGAGAGCCGCGTTGAGCTGCACGAGGCGCTCGGGCTTACCGGGGCAGAGGTGAGTATCAACAGTCTTCCCGCCGGCGCTGGCGTTCCGTTCGTCCATGCACACAAGGAAAACGAGGAGGTCTACGGTGTGCTCGAGGGCGCAGGCTCGGTCACGATCGACGGTGAGGATATCGAGCTTGCGGCAGGCGACTGGCTGCGCATTTCCCCCGCCGCACACCGTCAGTTCCGCGCCGCATCCGACTCGGGCATCACATACGTCTGCATCCAGGTCAAGCAGGGATCCCTTGATGCCTTCACGGCCGACGACGCTATCATGTTCTAATTCGCGATCGGTGTGCAAGGGGCCGATACCGCCCGCATGCCCCCTTCGGAATAAGCGCTGAGCAGCTCCTGGGCGTGGGCGAACTCGGGCCCTCGCCTCCAACCGAGCAGACGGTTGACCGCGAGATTTCCCTGGACGTTGTGGACGAAGAGCAGATAAGCGTCCTCGCGCGAAAGCCCGGTCTCCTCCATGATCGAGGGAACCATCTGCTCAGCGCCGCGCTCGACGACGCGCTGCGCCACCCGGGCGTACGCATCGTCATCCGAGTAGAGCAGATAATAGTCATCGTTTGCCGGCGGGCGCTGGCAGAGGGCTCCCGCCTCCGTTCCCTCGAGTGGGGGCGCCGCCGCCAGGGCCTCGTCGATAAGCGCGTCGAGCAATGCGAACTTGTCCTCGTAGTGCAAATAGAACGTGCCACGGTTGATATCGGCGCAGCGGCAGATATCCGCCACCGTCATCTTCGCGAAGCCCACCTCGGCCAGCAGCGCAAAGAACGCCTCCCGTATGACCGAGAGCGTATAGCGTCGGCGACGATCGATCTTCCCCGATTCCATGGCCCCTCCAATTGCAGCGCTCAACAATATCCAGAAGCCGCTCGTTTATCGACAGCAGCTCGAAACTGTTCATTGCTCTGGCACAAATCAACACTGATACTTTTATAGACACCTGTTCATTGTAGTTGAAAGAGAGTATCAAGTGACTCTATACGAGCGGCTTGTAATCGAACTCACCAACCAATCGTTTTCCCATCAGGCCGCCTACCGCACCGGCGGCACGCCCTATGAGCTGAGTGCCCGCGAGCCCGAGCCCTACGACCAGCAAATCGAAACGTTTGCCCGCATGATCGATGAAGCCGATTGCGTGCTTGTAGGCGGGGCCTCCGGGCTCTCCGCGGCGGGCGGCGGCGACTTCTACTACGAGGACAACGCGACCTATCGCAGGCATTTCGGCAAATTCGCCGAGCGTTACGGTTTTAGGGGCGCTTTTGAAGGGTCGTCCTACCGCTGGCCCACCGCCGAGTCGCGCTGGGGCTACCTTGCCACCTTCCTCGACACCACGCTCAACGCCCCGCTGCGCGAGCCCTACAAAAATCTCGACGCCATTCTTACCGAGAAAGACTTCTTCGTTCTCACCACCAACCAAGACACGCAGTTCATGAAAATCTACCCTTGGGAGAAGGTGGCGGAGATCCAAGGCGACCACCGCTTCTTCCAGTGCTCCCGTTGCTGTACCGACGAGGTATGGGACGCCATCGAGCCGGTCTCTCGTATGGTAGAGGCCATGGGAGACGGCCTGGAGGTTCCGACAGGACTCGTGCCACGCTGCCCGCACTGCGGGGCAGAGGCGTTCCCTTGGGTTCGCGGCTACGGCAACTTCCTGCAGGGCGAGCTCTACGAGGAGCAGTACCGCAAGGTGTCCGACTGGCTCGACGCGCACGCGCGGCAGAGGATCCTTTTCCTCGAGCTGGGCGTGGGCCGCATGACGCCCGCGTTTATTCAGGAGCCGTTCTGGGCCCTCACAGCGCAGTTGCCGCAGGCTGGCTACATCGCCGTGAACAACAGGACGCAGTTTCTCCCCCGTGCAATCGAGGATCGGGGGCTCGCCGTTCGTGCCGATATCGCCGACGTGCTCGCCGACGTTCGCAAGACGCTGGGGAGGTAGCACATGGAAACGGTAAAAGCGGTTCGTATCGGCCAGGCGCTGTCCGAGGCGGATCTTGTCATCATCGGCGCCAGCAACGGGCTCGACATGGCGGAGGGGCTCAATCTCTTCTGCGCCGACGCCCATTTCCGAGAGGCGTACGGGGACCTCGCCCAAGCCGACGGCATCGGCTGCATACTGCAGGGGCTCGCCTCTCCAGATGCAAACGTACGACGCCGATGGAGCGAACGGTTCCATCAAAAGGAGTACGTCGAATATGAGTCCAGCCCGCTCATGAACGGGCTGCGGCATCTTACGGAGCACGCTGACACCTTCGTGATCACGTGCAATATCGACGGACACTTCGCACGTGCAGGGTTCAACGAGAACCGCGTGCTCGAGACGGAGGGGAGTACGCGCACGTCGATTGACGAGCGGCGTCTCGCCCATCCAGATGCCCTCGCCACGGCCCAGCTCGAGGAGCTCGAGTGTCTTGTGCAAGCCCATCGCAACGGCAGGGTCGCCATCCTCGAACTTGGCGTGGGGGTGCGCAACGGCGTCATAAAGCGCATGCTCGCCCAGATTGCGAACGCCTGCGAGCACGCCACCTACATCGTATTCAACTACAGCCAGGCCCTGGCGCCCGACGCTTTGTGCGAGACGATTCTCGTTGACGGCGATATGGCCCCGGCTTTCGAGGAGATCGCCCGATGCCGCCTCTAGAAAGAGAAGCGATGAGGCTTCGAGGCCTTATCGACGATTCCGATGCCATCATCGTCGGCATCGGATCGGGCATGTCGAGCGCCGCCGAGTTCAACCATTACAACCGCGCGGGCATGACGCGTGCCGGAATGGCGGACTGGCAGCAAGCCTTTGGCTTCAAAAGCCTTTTCGACGGCTTCTACCACCTCTACCCCAGCCTCGAGCAGCAATGGGCCTACTACGCGCGATACATCGATTTCATGCTGCGCGAGCCGGCATCGCAGCCCTATCTCGACCTGCGATCACTCATCAGCCATAAGGACTACTTCATCCTGAGCACCAACGTGGACACCCAGGTCGAAAAGACATTTCCCGCCGAGAGGACCTACAACTATCAGGGAAGCTTCGCGCACCTTCAGTGCAAGCAGCCATGCTGCGACGAGCTCTTCGACGCGAGTCCCTACGTCGAGCGTATGCTCGCGGGCATGACGGGGTTCGAGGTACGCAGCGAGGACATTCCCCGCTGCCCGCATTGCGGCTGGCAGCTCGTGCCGTGGGTGCGCGATGACACATTTCTGCAGGGCGCGGCATGGCGCGAGAGTATCGAACGATATGAGCGCTTCGTGCGCGAGCGCAGCGATTGCCGCGTGCTGTTGCTGGAGCTCGGCGTGGGCGAGATGACCCCCGGCATCATCACGCTCCCGTTCTGGAGCATGACCGCAAAGCTGCCGGATGCGCATCTGTTAAGCGTAAACATCTCGGGCGATTCGGCTCCGCTGCAGCTTGGAAGCAAGGCAGAGGCGATCCAGGCAGACTTGGGTGCCTTGCTCTCGGCGGCGCGGGCCGACGACTAGTAGCGCGGCGAGGCGTCTTGCCGCAAACCGTCCTTGCTAAATGCATGACCGTTAATAAGTAAAAAGCAAGGTATGCCTTATTTCAGATATTCCTCAAAGAACGCTTTCAGCTTTTCAAACGGAATGATGTCCATCTGATCGTAAAGGTCGGTGTGGCTGGCACCAGGGATAATGAGCAATTCCTTGTTGTCCCCAGTCAGCTTGTTGTACGCGGTTTCGCTGAAATAGCGGGAGTGCGCCTTCTCGCCATGCACCAGCAGCACGGCAGAGCGGATCTCGCCGGCGTACTGCAAGATCGGCATATTCAAAAACGACAGCGAAGATGTCACATTCCAACCGCCATTGGAGCCCAGGCTGCGGGGATGGTAACCTCGCGGAGTCTTGTAGTAGGCGTAATAGTCCGCCACAAACTGCGGCGCGTCATCGGGCAGCGGATCGACCACGCCGCCCGCCAGCGCGTAGCTGTCATTTTTATAGTCCTCGGTGCGCTGCGCGTTCAGCGCTTTACGCTTTTCGAAGCGCGCCTGCTCGGAATCCTCGGCGTCAAAGTAGCCGTTTGCGGTCACGCGGGTCATATCGTACATGGTCATAGCCGCGGTGGCCTTGATGCGGGTGTCGATGGCCGCCGCATTGATTGCCATGCCGCCCCAACCGCAGATGCCGATGATACCGATGCGCTCCGGGTCAACGCTTTCCTGCACGGAGAGGAAATCCACCGCCGCGCAGAAATCCTCGGTGTTGATGTCCGGCGATGCCACATAGCGGGGCGCACCGCCGCTCTCGCCGGTATAGGACGGGTCGAAGGCAATCGCGAAAAAGCCCAGCTCCGCCATTTTCTGCGCATAAAGGCCGGACGTTTGCTCCTTCACCGCGCCAAACGGGCCGCTGACGGCGATGGCAGGCAGCTTGCCCTCCGCGTTCTTTGGCACGTAGACGTCGGCCACCAGCGTGATGCCGTATCGGTTGTGGAAGGTCGCCTTGCTGTGCTCAACCTTGTCGCTTTTGGGGAACACCTTGTCCCATTCCTGCGTCAATTTCAACTGCTCCATGCCTAAGCCTCCTTGTCAGTCGCTTTAAGGTATTGCTCGTCGTCCACGGGCTCCAACCACTCGTTGGAGGCCTCCTCGCCCGGAACCTCCAGCGCGAGATGGGAGAACCAGCTCTCGGGCGCGGCTCCGTGCCAATGTTTCACACCCGAGGCGATGTTGACCACGTCGCCAGGACGCAGCTCCTGTGCCGGTTTACCCCATTCCTGGTAAAACCCTCGGCCAGCCACGCAGACGAGGATCTGTCCGCCGCCGCTTTTGGCGTGATGGATGTGCCAGTTGTTGCGGCAACCGGGCTCGAACGTCACGTTGTAAACGCCGACCTGCTCGGTGGAAAGGGGCGCGAGGTAACTTTGACCGATAAAGTACTTCGCGAATGCGTCGTTGGGGACACCGATGGGAAACGCCATCTCGTTTTGGTGCTTGGTCTTTTCATCGGCATCGTCGCCCTCGTCTGCCCAGACCTCCTTCGCCATGCGAAAGGCCGCCCATGCCTTGGGCCATCCCGCATAAAACGCCGCATGCGTAAGGATTTCCGCTATCTCAGCCCTGGTCACCCCGTTGTTCTTTGCGGACATCAGATGATATTGGAACGAAGAGTCCGTCAGCCCCTGTGCCATCAAGGCAACCACCGTCACCACGCTGCGGTCTCGAAGGGAGAGCTCGCCCTCCCGGCTCCACACCTCGCCGAACAGCACGTCGTCGTTGAGCTGTGCGAATTTGGGGGCAAAGTCCCCCAGGGCATCTCTGCCCGCCGTCTGCTTAATTGCCATGATCGATTTCCTCCTATCGATGGTTCTAAACACGAATCTGCTTACGCGCGGCCAAGCGCCCCGCCTCCCGCGCGCCGTTGGCGAAAGCCGCCGCCAACGTCTCGGAATTCCCGCTCTTTCGAGGACTTGAAGAGACCATCAAAACCGTTTTGCTCATTGCGGAATACCCCTTGAACTCCCGATTTATATTGACGAGAATGAAGGTAATACCTAAACCTGACTTTAGGTCAAGGAATGAATTCGAGATTTATCCGGAGGGGCCATGTACACGATCGGACAGGTGGCGGAGATGTTCGGCTTGCCCGCATCCACGCTGCGGTATTACGACAAGCAGGGATTGTTCCCGGGGTTGGAGCGGACGTCCGGCATTCGCCAATTTGGCGATACGGAACTCGAGGCGCTTCGGGTCATCGAATGTCTGAAGAAAGCGGGGATGGAGATCAAGGACATCCGTCTGTTCATGGAATGGTGTGCGGAGGGCCCGTCCACTTACCCCCAGCGCAAGGCCATGTTCGAGGAGCGTAAGGCCCATATGGAGTCGGAGATCGAGAGCATGAACCGCGCGCTGGACATGTTGAAGTTCAAATGCTGGTACTACGGGCAGCTGAATCAGGGCAACAGCGAGGCTGAGCTGAAGGCACTGATTCCCGACGGCTTGCCAGAAGGAATCAAAGAGGCCTACGAAAACGCTCACGCTCGATAGTGCCGTCCGATGCTCAAGGGAGTTCGTCAAGGAGTTCTTTTTCGGGTAGCAATGCAAAAAGAAGGCCTCCGAACCAGAAGGTTCGGAGGCCTTTATTCCTGCCACTTTGCTGGTAACACAGTTCAGCGGCGATGCCGAAACGATCGACAATCCTCTTTGACGCTTGTTTAGCGAAATGGGAAGCGCATGACAGCCATCCAGCGAGCCCTGGGGTATCCGGGCAGAAAGGGCCTGTTGGCGAAATGGATCGACCGCTACATCCGCTGGGGCAAAAGATCACTTGTCCAGCGGCTCCATGATTTCTAATATGATTCCATCTGGATCCCGAAAGTAGAAGGCTTTGCTCCGGCCAAAGCCATCCTGCCGAAAATCAAATTCCTGGGGAGCGGAGAAACACTCCACGCCCTGCTCCGCCAGTTTTTGATAGACCGCATCTGCATCCTCTGCATAGAAGCAAAGTTCTGATATGGAAGTTGTGAAAAGATCCATGGGCTTGCGGTGAATTTCATCCTCCACAAACTGGATCAGTTCCACCGGCGGTATATGCAGCTGATCCGAGCCGTTCAGATAAGCAACCCGTGCCTTGCAGTTTTCTCGCCGGAACATTGCCTCCGTCTCTTTTCCCTCCATCAGGAGCTCCCCCTGATACTGAAGGCCCAGCACATCCCGATAAAACGCCACGGAACGGTCCAGGTCACTGACCGTCAATCCCACATGGTAGATCTGTCGAATCATGAGCTCCTCCTCGTTAGTTGCTTTCTGCTGGTTTAATGAGGGCATGGAACAGAAAAGCGAGTCCATTTATTGAGATAATGTGGCCGATTCCGGCAAGCCCTCCGATCATATGGTCCATAAAGCTACCCATCGGAAGTGCTTCGGCAAGAATAACGAAAACACCAGGTCAAACGCCCCTATGGGTACCGAGAGGCTCAACTGAGTATTAAATGGGTACCAAACGTCAATATAATCTTTACTGAATTAAAACCAAATATCAAGGCTAGCTGCGCGGATAATTGCTCATAAAGGGACGCTCCCTGAAAAATTGATACCCTGATATCCAGCGTTGTCCCAACTCATGGCAACCATGAGCTCAGACGGCTTGCTGCAGAAAATCGATACGATACAAAAAGAGAAATACCCCGTGATACCACAGGGCACTTCTAACAACTAACACTCTTTTAAATGGAATTATTCCCACTCGATGGCGTCGGTTCTGCCGTCCCGTCACTCCAGTTACACCCAGTTTTCGGCATCGACACGGAACGCGTGCCGCCGAATGACGCGATGTCGCGTTTCGTCGGCTTCGGGGACAAAAGCTGGGACAACCTCAAAAACTTTTTTCAAACTCAGGGCTTTGAGTTTTTGTTTTTGTCCCAAAGTGCGCGGCGGGTCGCCTTTGGAGGCTCGATGGCGCCGAAAACGCCCGTTTTGAAACTCAACCGCCCTTTTGCCCGCAAGCCGCCAGCTGCAATCGCAAGTGAATTAACGCGGGTGGCTTGCGCGCCATTTGCAAAACCCCAGGTCGCAGGTCTTCGCCATTCGTGAACAAAGTGAGTAGTCTCAGGTGGCTTGCTTATGAGTTGGCGAACGGGCCTTCAGGATTCAGGGCAAACATGCTGGTAGAATAGGATTCTCAAATCAATGACAGGAGACCGAGCATGGCCGAACCCCACGATAGGAAGCCGATCCTCACGATCGAGCAGCAGATAGAGCACCTCAAGCAGAAGGGCGTAGCCTTCGAACTGTGTTCCGAGGAAGAGGCCGCGGACTACCTGCGCGACAAGTGCAACTTCTTCAAGCTCGCATCCTACCGCAAACTCTTCTCGAAATACGAGGGAGGCCCGCGCGACGGCCGCTACGTAGACCTCGACTTCGGCCAGCTGCGCCTGCTCGCGGCGCTCGACCAGGAGCTGCGCCACGCCCTGCTCGGCATGACGCTCGACATCGAGCATTTCCAGAAGGTGACACTGCTTCGCGAGATGGAGGACCGTGGAGAGGACGGCTACGCCATCGTGGCCGACTACATGGCGTCGCTTACCACTGCAAACAGGGAGTACCGCCTGCGCGAGCTCAAGATGAGCGGCCGCAGCCCCTACAGCTCGAGCCTCTACGCGAAGTACTCCGGCGACATGCCTGCCTGGGCCTTCCTTGAGCTCACCTCGTTCGGCACCCTCATCGACTTCGTGCGCTTCTGCGCCAGGCGATGGGGCGACAGGCGCCTCGAGGCCTCCCACTACGACCTCAAGCGCGTGAAGTCCGTCCGCAACTGCGCCGCGCACGGCTCGTGCCTGATCAACTGCTTCGCCGAGAGGGGCGCCGCCCGGGGCTCGGCGTCCAGCGGCGTCTCCCGAAGGGTCGCCGCCGTGGGGATTCCCAAGGCGACCAGGAGGAAGTGGATGGGGAATACGGCCATGCAGGAGGTCGCGACCGTGCTCGTGGCGCACTCCGGCTTGGTACCCGAGGGCTCCTCGCGCTCGCGCGCCGCATCCGAGCTCGCCGAGATGTTCGCCAGGGCCGACGGCGAAACCGAGGCGCTGCCCGACAAGGGGCCCGACGCCGCAGCTCGCTCCGCGCTCGAGTTCCTTCGCAGGTTGACAGAATCGCTCGGGTTGGTAGAATAGCCTGCAGATAGCAAAACCTTCACGGTTTTAGGGGCGGACTTGCGCAAGCGACTCTGCCCTATTTTTATAATATGAGAAAGCCATTGTCAATAGGCATGTTCGTTCGAGCCCGGTTTGAAACCGGGCTTTTTCGTTTCCCGTCGGGAGGGCCCGCGCACGCTGCATGGCTTAGTCGACGCTTGCCTGGCAAGCTAATATCCGCGGGCTC
>RQAP01000009.1 GCA_008671135.1 Collinsella aerofaciens | reverse complement strand
TCTCTCTCTAGACGGGAAGTTGCTCATGGACGCCATATATGACGGAGATGACTGGGTCGATCATTATACTTGGCGCCTGGTCGGCTCGGATGACAATGGGGATGTGGTGTTTGATGGACTATGTCCAAAACATCTCCATCCTTTTGTCTCGTCGTTAATTGAGAGTTCTGCTCGTGTTGCCCCCTACAGCTCGGCATCGCTTCATGATACGGGCGTTTTGAAGACCATAAGGGAATCAATTGACGATGGCACGATGAGCGGCCCGCTGTTTTCTCGGCTTGTGGGGCTAGATGAGATTGACTCGAAACGACTGCTTGCGGGCGAAAAAGTGGAACTCACTTATCGGTCGATGATTTCAATCCTGCGGCTAGCCGATGTTCTTCGCAAATAAATCCAAGCAAAACGCCGCCGGCAACTCCCCTACTCAACAAAAAAGCCCCGCCAACCGCAATCCCCAAGGGAACCGCGATTAACGGGGCTCAAGCGCGCTCCTCAATGGAATCACGTCATCAGACGAGCAGCTCAGCCGAGCAGTGCGCTACTCCTCCCAGTAAGCGTCTGCAAGCAGCTTAAAGCAGATCTTCTTGACCGGCTGTGCGCCATCGCCCGGGAACTCGAGCGTGGGCATGTGAGGCTCGCCGGCAACAAACAGCGCAAACTTGTCGTCGGCAAGATCGCCGGCGATCGAAGCGTCGGAATCGACCAGATCGTAGTCGTCCTTCTCGTCAAACTCCTGGACCAGCGTCAGGCTGCCCGTGGCGACCTTAAAGGCCTCGCGACCCTCAATGTCGATCTGCAGATCGTGATAGCGCTGGTGCGTCTCGTAGTGAGCCTCGGCCTCGGGACGCGTCGTGGGAGCCATGACGTTCGCAAAGACCTTGTCGCCCAGAATCGGATGGCTGCCAACCTCGAGCTCTGCCGGGTCATTCTCCTCGAGCCAGTCGATCAGCACGTCGAGGCCCTTGAGCATTCCGCGGTATTCCTCGATATCGCCCAGTGCACCGTAAATCATCTAAATCCCCTCTCGGATCGTTTCTTTGGCGGCTACTCGGCAAACGCGTTACCGACGCTGTTGCCACCCACATACGTCTCGACCAGGGTAAGGTCGGGATTGAACACGACAGCGTCGGCGTCGCGCCCCGGCATAATGCTACTGCACTTGTCGTCGACATGAGCCAGCAACCGATGCCGGGGCCGTCACCCAAGCTCTTACAGTTCGGTCACGACAACGCCGTTGTAGACCTCGTCCCAACGTTCCATGACCAGATGGCCGGTCATAGGATCCATGGCGTTGAGCTTGCCGCAAGTGTTGGCGGTACGCAGCACCGTCTCGTCGTCTGCGCCAGCAGCGATGGCATGCGCGAAGCCTGCGATAGTGGAGTCACCAGAGCCCGTGGCGTTAACGGCAGGGATATCGGGCGTCTTTGCGCGGAACGCACGGCCATTGTGGAAGCCAACGGAGCCGGCAGCGCCCATGGACACGACGACCCAGGGGATATCGGAGAAGCGGGCGTCAGAGGCGAGCGCGGCGCGGAGCTCATCCACATCGTCGGTGGTAAAGCTCGTACCCAGAAGGCCGTTGATCTCGGTCAGGTTAGGCTTGACCAGCTCGGGCTTAATTTCGGACTTAAGGGCGGCCTCGAGCGAAGCACCCGAGGTATCGAGCAGCACCTTGGCGCCGGCGTTCTCGGCAATGCCCGTGATCTTGGCATAGTAGTCTGCCTCGACACCGCGGGGCAGCGAACCCGAGATGGTGACAACGTCGGCCTTGCCCGCAAGCTCGGTAAACTTGGCGGTAAAGGCATCGAGCTCCTCGGGGGCAATTGTCGGGCCACTCTCGAGCAGCTCGGTCTGGTTGCCGGCGTGGAGAATGTTGAGGCAAATTCGAGTCTCGCCCTTGATGGGCACAAAGTCGTTGTTAATACCGTTGGCGTCCATGAGCTCAGCCATGTAGGCGCCCATGTGGCCGCCGAGCAGACCGGTTGCCACAACGTCGTCGCCCAGCTGACCCAGCACACGGGCCACGTTGAGGCCCTTGCCGCCAGCGGTCTTTTCGGGCGTCACACGGTTAACATCGTCGATAATGAGCTCATCGAGCTGATAGCGCGTATCGACAGACGGGTTCATCGTAACGGTGAGGATCATTTTTAGCTCCTTATCTCGCAGGCTCCTTGTGCCTCGCGATACGAGTCGACAAAACGGAATTACAGAATCTCAATCGTGAACGAGCGAACGACGGTCTCCTTGGGCTTGGCGACAAGGCAGCCGCGCTTATGCTCAAGCACGTCGTCCTCATCGGAGCAGGTCGAAAGGCCGCCCCAGGGCTCAACCGCCACAAAATCGCCCTCGGGCTTGCTCCACACAATGAGATATGGGAAGCCCTCAAAGCTCAGGCGGACGCCCTTGTCCTCGCCCTTTTTGGAAAGCGTGACCTGACGGCTCTCGAGCACGTCAAAGATGGTCTCCGCAAAATCGAAGAGCTCATGTGACAGAGGCAGCGTCTTTCCCACCATGGGGTTCTTGGAGCGATTGGTCACGTCAATCAAGCCAGTCGAGGGGACGGCGGTGCAGAGCTCCGCAGCCTCGTCCTTCTCAAAGCGCAACTCGTAGTCCGTATAGGCCTCGCCCTCATCAAGCGGACACCTAAAGCCGGGATGACCGCCAATAAAGAACGGCATGTCCTCGGTGCCCTCGTTGGTCACCTCGTAGGAGACGCGCACGGCAGTCCCCTCAAGCGCATAGCGGGCGACGAGCTTAAACGGGTACGGATAATCGCTCAGCAGCGCGGCGTTATCCTCCGAAGCCAGGCACATCGCCAGCTCGTTCTCGCCTTGACTCAGCAGCCTCCACTCCTGTTTGCGCGCAAACCCGTGGCGAGCGAGCTTTACATGATGCCCGGCAAACGTCATGGCGCTGTTATCGCGCAAGCCTCCGCAAATCGGGAAGCAAATTGGTGCCTGGCCGGACCACACGGCGGGATCGCCCTGCCACAGATACTCGCGACCTCCGGCCTCAATCGAGGTAAACGAACCACCAGCCGTGGACACCTTAATAGAAATCGAATCGTTGGAGAGAGCGTATTCCATTGCCCATCCTTTCGAACAACTACTTTTTGCTCGCAAGAACCCGTCTCGGCCCTGACCAAAGGACAAACCCGCACGTTCATCGATGCGTCCGGTATCCCCGCCATGTAACGGGGTACCATACAGACATTGATGCAATTACAGCTGAAAGGCCTTCTTATGCGAACCATCATCCTCTACGCCTCGCGCCATCACGGCAATACGAAAAAGCTCGTGGACGCCATCGTTGAGGCACACCCCGAAATCGATACCCTCGACGTGAAGTCACTCGGTAAAAACGAGTATCCCAACCTGCACGAATATCATCTGATCGGTGTCGCCACGGGCATCTATTACTCCGAGATCGACAAGGACATGGCACGCGTGCTCACGAACGTGCTGCAGCCGCAGGACAAGGTGTTTGGCCTTATGACCTACGGTGGCAAAAACAAGTGGTACGGCAAGGATATCGATGGCATCTGCCGCATGAGGCAGGCCATCTTTATGGGTGTCTACGGCTGCCCCGGCTTTGATACGTGGGGTCCGTTCAAGCTCGCCGGCGGTGTCCAAAAGGGACACCCGACCGCTGAGGAAATTAAGGGCGCCGTCGACTTCTTCGACAAGATCGAAGACGAGTATGGCGACATCATCGTCGAAGAGTACGCCAAGCGCGAGAAGCGCCTAGCATACGAGAAGGAGCATCCTGCAGGAGGCCTGGTGGCCGGCGTTAAGCGCACGGCAAAGAAGATCGCTAACAAGCTGTAACTGTTAAGGTGCTTTTGAGCGTTTAACCCATACGGCGGGTCCGAGCAGATTCGGGCCCGCCGTCTTTTTCTATCGTTACTCAGTAAAGGCGTTGCCGACGCTCTGGCCGCCAACATACGTCTCGACGAGGGTGAGCTCATGGTCGAACACGACAAAGTCGGCGTCGCGACCCGGCATGATGCTGCCGCACTTATCCTCGATGTGCGCAGAGCGAGCCGGCACCTCAGTTGCCATGCGAATGGCGATATCGGCGCTGGCAATGCCCCAGTCGACAATGTTCTTAACACCCTGGGCAAGCGTGAGCACCGAGCCGGCAATGCTCTTGCCGTCGGCGAGCCAGCACAGGTTGTCCTTCATGATGACGTCCATGCCGCCGCTGGTGTAGCTGCCCTCGGGCATGCCGCCGCAGCCAAGGCAGTCGGTGATGAGCACCGTGTGCTGCCAGCCCTTGGCCTGCAGCAGCGCCTTGATGGCGGCAGGGTTTACGTGCTTGCCGTCGCAGATGATCTCGGCGTAGGTCTCGGGCGTGGACATGGCGGCACCCACGACACCGGGCTCACGGTGATGCAGCCCGCGCTGGCCGTTATAGGTATGCGTAAAGCAGCTGGCACCGGCGTTGACGGCGGCGATGCACTCATCGTAGGTGGCGTCGGAGTGACCGATGCTGGTCACAACGCCTTTCGCGTTGAGGGCGGCAGCATAGGCGGCAGCGCCATCGCGCTCAGCGGCCATGGCACTCTTGACGATACGTCCGCCGGCAGCCTCCTGCCACTGATCGAAGACCTCCTCGGAGGGATCGATCAGATAAGCGGGGTTCTGTGCGCCCACGTGCTTCATGGTAAAGAAGGGGCCCTCCAGGTAGATGCCTTGGATGCGAGCACCGCAGAAGTCGGGGCCGCGACCCTCGTCTGCCTGAGCGATAGCGGCGCAGGCGTCCTTGATCTGCTCGACGCCATCGGTGAACGTCGTGGGCAGCCAGCTGGTGGTACCGCGACGGGCGAGCTCGGTCGAGCTGATATCGATGCCCTCGGGGTCGTTATCGGTAGTCGAGTGGTTATAGAAGCCATGGATGTGGGTGTCGACCATACCCGGTGCGATCCACGATCCCGTGTAGTCCTTAATCTCGCAAGAGGGCTCGTCGGCCTGCCAGGCGCCAAAGACGCCATCCTCGACCATAAGATAGCCGCCCAGTTGCGGACCTGCCGGCAAGAAGAACTTGTCAGCCTTAATTGCGTACGTGCTCATATGCACTCCTTGCTTCTAAAGCAGTTGACTGTGGTGATGCTTATACCCAGCTCACGTAAAACAAAAAGCGCCCGCCCGCCGTTATGAGCGGACGGGCGCCCTTACAGGGGGACGCGATTAAGCGGTGAAGGGGTGAATCGTCACGCCCTTAACCACGCGGTTGACCGTGCCGGTGGGGCTCGGCGTATCGGGCGTGTTGCCCACGCGCACGGAGTTGAGCAGACTGATAGCCTGGGCAAACATCACGAACGGCAGAGCAAGGTAACCCTCGGGAAGCGCCTCGTAGCCCTTAAAGGTGAAGGACTCACCCTCATAGACAGTGGCGCCATCCTGCTGAACGGCGACGGTGTGCTGAGCGATGTCGTCGCCACCGATCTCGTTGAGGATGTCGATGTCGTACTGACGGGTGTAGGCGTCGTTGTTGACGAACACGAAGACGAGCGTCTTATCGTCGACGAAGGACTTAGGTCCGTGACGATAGCCCATGGAGGTGTCGTAAGAAGTGGCAACCAGACCGTGAGCAAGCTCGAGGATCTTGAGCTGGCTCTCCTGGGCAAGGCCACCGAAGGAGCCAGAACCCAAGTAGGTCACGCGGTTGAAGTCGCCAGCCAGGTAATCGGCGACCTCGGACTCGCGAGCGATAACCTCCTCGCCCATCTTGGCGATGGTCTCGACCCACTCGGCCTTCTGCTCGTCGGAAGCCTCGTCAAAGATGAGGGTAGAGAGCAGGGTCATGCAGGTGTAGGAGCCAGTCATGGCGAAGCCCTTGTCGTTGGCGCGCGGAATGAGCAGCGTCAGCGCGTTGGGATCATCGGCAGACTCGACGGCAAGCTTGCCCTCGGGAGCGCAGGTGATGTTGAGGAACTTGACGTTGTGGACGAGCTCCTTGGCAACGGCAACGGCAGCAAGGCTCTCGGGGCTGTTGCCAGAGCGGGCAAAGGAAACCACGAGCGTGGGATCCTCGGCGCGCAGGAAGTCGCGCGGCGCGCTCACGATGTCGGTCGTAGCGATGGGCTTAAAGTCGTAGAGATCAGTGTTGCCAGCGTGACGCAGGTACGGGGCGCAGGTATCGCCAACGTAGTCGGACGTACCGGCACCGGTGAAGACAACGGACAGACGGCCCTCGCCCATAGCGCGAGCCTCGGCCAGAAAGGCCTCGATGGCCTCCTTGTTCTCGCGATAGATGTTGAGCGTATCACGCCAAAGCTCGGGCTGCTGAGCAATCTCGGTCGTGGTGATCTGGGCGCCGAGCTCGGTGAGCTCCTCGACACTTTTCTCGAACATTTCTAATACCTCTCTCTAGAAGTAATCCTCTGACGTGCAATTATACACTTCGGTTGGTTATCTGGTAGTAACCAGTTAAATGCAAAGAATCACCATATGGAAACGATGCGGACACTAGTTGCTACGCTGGTGGTAAACCTTGTATTTAAACTGATCGGCACGAGCAACCGAGAGTGTATACTCCACAACCTCGTTTGACTCGTTATACGTAGTCCTGACCAAATCGAGCACAGGCGACCCCTCGACAATTCCCAAAAGGTGGGCATCGGTGGGACGGGCTATGCTCGCATAGAACTCCTCTTCGGCCACGCGAATCTTTTGCTGAAAGTCCTGCTCAATCACATCGTAAAGCGGCTTACGCTCTAGCAGCGGTCGCTTTAGGGACAGAAATTGACGAACCGGTAGATAGCTGCGTTCGACCATCATGGGCATGTTGTCGGCAGAACGAAGGCGCTTGAGCTTAAAAATGCGATCACCGATACGCAATCCCATATGCTCGGCCAGATTCTTATCGGCCTCCATCTCGCAAAACTCGAGAATCGTGGTCTCGGGGTCGCGACCCATCGCGCGCATCTGCTCGGTAAAGCTGTAGGACTGCATAAGATTGGTTGCTTTTGCCGAACGGTCGGTCACAAATGTACCGCGACCGTGCTGCCGAACCACCAGTCCTAAACGCTCCAGTTCCTGCAGAGCCAGGCGCACCGTGGTGCGCGAGAGACCATAGCGCTCCGAAAGTTCGCGCTCGGAAGGAATCATGTCACCGGCATGATATTCATGGTCAATCTTTTCGGTCAGAATATCGACCAGCTGATCGTACAGCGGTTGCTTACGCGCTCCGATCGCCATCCTATCCTCCCTTTTGCTCGAATTCGGCTAACTACCTAGGGTGTTAAGCATTATCAGTCTGTAACACCCGACTCATCAAGAATACAAAAGCCGCGCGCTCTTTCGAGCACGCGGCTTTTAACATACACATGGCTTAAGGGGTCGGGGCGTGAGCCGCGTAGGGACACACCCCTCAAGCTAGAGCCTTACCAGATGCTCGGCCAGAGACCAAGCGGGCCAGCGCCCAGGATGCCCAGGACGAAGAGCAGCAGAATACCCTTGGTCGGGGTCCAGCTGTGCTTAGCGAACATGTAGTAAAGCAGCAGCGTAAGCATAAGCGGGACGAGCTTCGGGACGATGGTGTTGAGGGTGTCGGCAACGGAGAAGTTGACCGGATCCTCGGTGACGGTGCCGTAGGTAACGGACTCCATGCCGTTGCCCAGATCGGTGACGCCGCACTCGACAGCGTTACCGTCGGCATCGGAAGCGGTGAGGGCGTTGCCGTCCTCATCGGTCATGGCGATGGTACCGGCCTCAGCGGTCTCGGTATCGATGCCCTCCATACCGGTGAAGTTCTCGGCCTCCTTCTCGGAGACGATCACGGTAGTAGCGGAGAGGCCACGGGTGGTGCCGTTGGGGATCTGGAGGTTGATCTGGGTGCCACCCATGGTGACGACCAGGCAACCGACGACGAAGACGCCCATGATGGAAGCGGCACGCGTGAAGGCCTGCATGTTGGCGGTCAGAGCGTCAATAGCGCTGGTGCCAAGCTTGTAGGACCAGTTCATGAGCCAGAAGCGCAGAGCGAACTGGACAACGTTGAAGATCACCAGGAAGATGATCGGCGCAGCGGCGTTGCCGTTGATGGCCATGTTGGAGGTGATGCCGGCCGTGATAGGCACGAGCGTCAGCCAGAACAGGGCGTCACCGATACCACCGAGCGGGCCCATTGCGGCGACGCGGACGGCGCGGATCGTGGGGATGTCAACCTTGTTCTGCTCGAGCGAAAGCACGATGCCCATAACAAAGGTGACGAGGAACGGGTGGGTGTTGAAGAACTCCAGGTTGTGGCTCATGGAAGCCGCGAGGTCGTTCTTGTTGGTGTGGATCTTCTCCAGACCGGGGATGATGGAGTAGAGCCAGCCAGCGGCCTGCATGCGCTCGTAGTTGAACGATGCCTGCAGGAAGCAGGAGCGCCAAGCCATCTTGTTGAGGGTCTTCTGGTCGAGCTGCGGAGCAGGAGTGAGATCCTCGTAGTGCTCCGGGATCACATACTCATTAGATGCCATCTTCGAAGTCACCTCCGTCAGAAACAGCTGCACCCTTCAGCTCGGTCTGCTGCTGGAAGTCCCAGAAAGCGATGCCGAAGCCGATGAGAGCGAGGATGAGCAGAGCAGGGGTTGCCAGAGAATCGTTGGCAACGGTGATGAGCGCGAGGCCAAAGCCCATGAGGAAGAAGCCCCACATATCGCGGTTCATCATAACCTTGAGCAGGACGGCGAAGCCGACGAAGCGCATCATGCCGCCTGCAGCGGAGAGACCGGTCTGCAGCCAAGTCGGGATGGCGGAAGCGATGGTCTGACCGATGGTAGCGCCAGCGATGAAGAACAGGGTGACGACGACAGCGAAGATCAGGCCGAGCAGAGCCATGGCGAAGTAGTTCAGACGCTCGATACCCTTGGTGTCAGCGTTGTGAGCCATGTTGTCCGCGGAGGACATGAGCGGCGACATAAGCGTGAAGACCAGGGTAACGCCGAGCTGACCAAGCAGAGCGAACGGAATGGCAAGGCCGACTGCCGCGTTGGGCTCGAGGCCCGTAGCGATAGCGAGAATGGCTGCCATGATGCCGCCGATGACGGCGTTAGGCGGCTGAGCACCTCCGATCGGCATGTTGCCGATCGTCATGAGCTGATAAGTACCACCCACGAGAAGACCGGTGTTGAGGTCGCCAAGGATAAGACCGATGACGGCGCCGGTGACGATGGGCTGATAGAGAGACTCGAGGAAGTTAAACTGGTCGATTGCCGCGACGAACGTGACGATGAAGACCAGAGCGACCTGGAAGATCGTGTATTCCATCTTGCTCCTCCTTTCAAAATGTATGTACGCACTTTGGATTTCACGTACAGAATGTCAGGGTTTCACTCCTGACAACGTGGATCACGAAGACTACGAGAAGAGCTTGCTCGTGTCCTCAACAGGCGTGCTCGGAACGCGCCTGATCTCCAACTCCACCCCCAATTCCTGCAGCTCTTTAAACGCAGCGACATCCTCGTCGTTAACTGCGACGGAGGTGGCGACTTGGCGCTTTCCTTCCGACATGTGCATGTTGCCGATGTTAACCTTCTTTATAGGCACACCGCCCTTGACGAGCGTAAGCACGTCTTCCGGTGTTTCGGCCACGATGAAGATCTTCTGGCGCGGGCTCGCCTTGCCAATGACGTCGATGGTCTTCTGCAGGGAGAAGAAACGCGTAGCGACGCCGGTGGGAGCGGCCATCTTCATGAGGTTCTGGCGCATGGTGTTGGTCGCCACGTCGTCATTGGCGACGAGGATGAGGTTGGAGCCCAGAGTGGAGTTCCACTGGGTGGCAACCTGACCATGAACCAGTCGGTTATCGATGCGGGTAAGAAGAATGTTGGGTTCTGCCATGTTGATCAGCTTCCTTTCGTTATTTGCTGACGACAGTTACTTGATCTCCTGAATCGCGTAACGCGAAACATCTACGACGGCTCCGGATCGGACTTTAATCTGGACCTTCTCGCCTTCGATGCCCTTGACGGTTCCGTAGATACCGCCGGCGAAAAGAACCTCCTGACCCGACTTGAGCTCCGTGTGTAGCTCCTTGAAGTACTTCTGCTTCTTCTTCATGTTGATTTGCGACCAGATGGTGTAAATCAAACCCATGATGACAAGCAGGCCCAAAAGAGCGACCGAAGAGCTCAGGACGTTGGCTCCGAAATCGGCCATTAGATGCCGTCCTCGTCGCCGAAGATATCTTCCTCGTCGGAGCCGGCAACGGACGCGACCGTCTGGGCGGTGATGCCCGTCTGACCAACGGTCACGGCCTGCTCGCCAAGCTCGGCGAGCGTGGCATTGCCGCGGAGGAACAGAAGCTCAATAACCATGGGGAGGTTAGTGCCGGTCAGAACCTCGACGTTGTCGACATCCTGGGCAATCATCATCGACTGGTTGAACGGGGTGCCGCCAAGCAGGTCGGTAAAGACGAGCACGCCATCGCACTCCTCGCGCATGGCGGTAATAGCGGCGCGGAGATCCTCACCGTAGGAAGCAGCCTGGTCGCCCTCAAAAGGAACGACGGTAAAAGCGGGCTGGTCGCCGGCAACCATAGCGATAGCGCTTGCAAGGCCGGGTGCGAACTGTCCATGACCGGTAAGAATAAAGCCAACCATTCAAATTTCCCTTCCGAAGGTGTGTACGATCTGTGTCCGATGATTTTCGGAAGCCAGCGGGCGCTCGCCCTTAAAGCTTCTTAGAAAGCGTTCTTTGAAGACCAGTGGTTTCTAAACTGGTAGTAACCACGTGACGTGTTGTTGTCACTATATCACCCCAGAAGAGGTCGCTTTCGTTGATTCATACGGTAAAACGTTTTTGCACCGCTCACGGTGATATTTCGACCGTTTACCGGTCGTTAACACTTTTACCTGCGGTTTTGAAACCGTTTCGAAATGCTTTGGCAAAAGATCGGATCTTTTCCTGTGTCTAAACAACGCAGGGCGGCTAAAAATAGCGTGTAGAAAAATTGCAGGTCATTGTGAAGATATGTGAATTGGTCTTTTTGACTTAATACCAGTTAGAACCAGTTTTGAGATTATCGGTGAACGGTAGTTTTCGACCGTTCACCGGTCACTTGCAATCGTTTGCAGTTGTTTTCCCAGATGAATTAGGGAAACGCGATGGAACGCTTGCGCGGGCGCGAGGCCTATCCTATTGATTTCGGCAACAAAAAGCCCGCTAGAACGTTGTCCGTTCTAGCGGGCTTAATCAGGTGATCGGTTAGCGCGCAGTAGTGCAGGCAAACCTTACGCAAACAGGCCGTAGATGCTGATGTTGGCCTTGGCGTAGAGGCCGTTGGCGTACTCGGTCCACTTGGAGCTGGCGCTCGAAGCCTGCGAGGAGTACTGCTGGTAGGCGGTGTAATAGGCGGTCATGGCCTGCTTATAGGTAGCGCTATCGGCCGTAAAGGCATCGTCAGCGAAGGCCTTGGCATAGGTGCTGTCGGCATCCTTCCAGGTGCCCTTCTCGCTATCCCACTCGTCACCGGCAAGGTTGATGATGTAGTCGGCGTAGTCCTTGCTCGCGGTCTCCTCGTTGCCGTCAGCAGGCTCGGTCGGGGCGGTCGGCATGCTTGCGGAGCTGTCGCCGACCTTCTTCTTGTAGAGCTTCTGCAGCGTCGCGGACTGACGGACGATCTGCTTGGCCTGGTCCTTGGACACGCCATACTGCGTGGCCATGGTCTTGTAGTCGGAGGTGCCGATGGAATCCTCGGCGTACTTCTTCATCTCCTTGGAAGAGACGGTGATGCCCTCGTCCTCGGCAGCATCGAGCAGAATCTTGTTGCGCACGTAGGACAGGATGACGTCGGCAGAGGGAGCGGTGTAGTTGCCATCGCCATCCTTGACGGTGTCGAGGCTGTACTGGCTCTCGATGGCCTCGCGCGCGGTGATGTCGCTCTTCTTGCCGTTGTAGCTATAGCTTGCCACGGTCGAATCGAGCTGGTCCTCAGTCAGGGTCGCCGAGCCGACTCCCTTGCCGCCAAAGCCGCCATTGCCAATAAAGAAGCCGACCACAGCAGCGATCACGACTGCAACCACGAAGGCGGCAATCATCGTCTTCTTGTGCTTGGATGCATGGTCGTCCGCGTCGGAGTCATCGTCCTCGTCCTGCTCCTCGGGCATGAGGTTCTCGTCGGCGGCATCCGCGACAATCTGAGCCTCTAGGCGAGCGTCCTCCTCCTCGGCGGTCGTGCCGGCAGCAATGTGCTCGGCAGACGTACCGGCGACCAGATCAATCTTCTCCTCCTCATCACCGTCGGGGCCTTCGCCGCGCTCGATGATCTGGATGCCGTCGATCTCGTCCTTCTCGTCCTTCTTTTGAATCAGACCCATATCAGTTACTCCTTGTTAGGAAACATAGTCCGCAATAGAATACGCCCGACAGAGCGCCGGGCGTATTGATTCTCAGGTTATACGCAAACACTTAAGTACTATTTAGGCGTTTGCAGTCTGCATGCCTTAGGCCAGGTGCGCGATAACGGCATCGGCAAAGGCCTGCGTGCCCACAGCGCCCTCAACGGAGCCGGTCTGGGCACGACGAACGTCGCCGGTAACCTGTTCACCCTCGTCGAGCGTGGCAGAAACGGCGGCGCGAATGCGATTGGCCGCGTCGTTCTCGCCCAGGTGATCGAGCATCATAGCCGCAGACAGAATCTCGGCCGTGGGGTTAGCGATATCCTGGCCCGCGATATCGGGCGCGGAGCCGTGCGTCGCCTCGAAGATGGCGCAGTCGGCACCGATGTTGGAACCCGGAGCCATACCCAGTCCACCTACCAGGCCGGCGCACAGGTCGCTCACGATGTCGCCGTACAGGTTGGGCAGCACCAGGACATCGAAGTCATTGGGGTTCTGGACCAGGCCCATGCAGGTGGCGTCAACAATCTTGTCGTTGAACTCGATATCGGGATAGTTGGCGGCCACCTCGCGCGCAACGCGCAGGAACAGGCCATCGGTCGCCTTCATGATGTTGGCCTTATGCACGGCCGTCACCTTTTTGCGGCCGCAGCGGCGGGCGTACTCAAAAGCGTACTCCACAATGCGGCGGCTCTTGGCGATGGAGATGGGCTTGATCGAGATGGCGGAATCCGCGGCGAAGGTCTTCTGGCCCGAGCGCTCGACGAGCTGCGAGAGCTCCTCGACCTCGGCAGCGCCCTCATCGAACTCGATGCCGGCGTAGAGGTCCTCGGTGTTCTCGCGCACGATGACCAGGTCGACGTCGCGGAAGCGCGAGCCGTCGCCCGGCTGCGACAGGCAGGGGCGCACGCAGGCATACAGGTCGAAGTGCTTGCGCAGGGCCACGTTGACGCTGCGGAAACCCGTACCGACCGGCGTGGTGATGGGGCCCTTGATAGCAACCTTGGTCTCGGCGACCGCGTCGAGCACGTGCTGAGGCAGTGGCGTGCCAAACTCGTCCATGACGCCGGCACCGGCCTCTTGGACGTTCCAATTGATCTGGACACCGGTGGCCTCGACCACGCGGCGCATGGCCTGCGTAATCTCGGGACCGATACCGTCACCGGGAATCAGGACTACATCGTGCGCCATAATCTGTTACTCCTCGTCTTCGGCGGCCTCAGATTTTTTAACGCTAGCACGCTTCTTCTTTTTGGAGAGATCCAGGCCAAAACGTTTAACAAGCATTTCGCAAATCTCGCTCGAACGGGCCTTGAGATAGCTGCCCTTGCCGTTCTCGGCGTCGAACTTAAGGCGCAGCGCAAGCTTCTCGGCGACCTCGGCGTCGATCTCGCCCTGGCCAAACTCGTACAGGCAACCGAGCATGTCGCGATACTCGAGGTCGCCGTGGTAGCACTGGATGGCCTCGTCCAGAATGGGCCAAGCCTCGCGCGAACGCTCGACGCTCGTGGCGCCCCACACGCACAGCAGGCGGAAGGCGGCATAGCGCAGCGTGGAGGAAATCTCGTCGAACAGCGCGGTCTCGGCGCCCTCAAAGGCATCGCCCAGCTGCTCGGGGCAGGTGGTGGCAAGCGCCGCCAGGGCATCGAGGGCCTCCCAGCGGGTCTGAGCCTCGGGGCGGTCGAGTGCCTCGATCAACGCGGGCACGCAGGGCACGACGCGCTGCGGATCGCGCTCGGCAAGCAGGTGCAGCACGCGGGCGGCAAACTGACGGATGCGGCGCGTGGGGCAGCCGAGCTCCTTGACCAGACGGTCGACGGCGTTCTCGTTCTCCTCTGCCAGCTGAAGCTGTGCCAGCTCCTCGTCGGTGAGCTGTTCTTCCTTGTTTTCTGCCATAGTTACCTCTTCTTACTATTTCTTAGCGTGCTTGCCAGCACCCTTGCTGTCATCGGTGACCGAGATGAGCTGTCGATCGGCTGCACCATTGTGACGCGCACGGCGACGCTCCTCGGCGTCGCCCGCGTCGGCGGCGGCGCGGTGAGCCTTGTTGACGTTAAAGACCTCGTCGTGCTTGCGCCACGGACCGACGGACTCGCCAAAGCTCATCTTAAGGCCGGCGATAAAGCCGCCGAGCCAGCCGATCGGCGCAAACTGCACCAGCGGGAACAGCGAAAACACCCAGGTCAGTAGAACGACTGCCGCCGCGCCTGCAAAATTGGCAATCCAGTAGTCGCGCTTGGTAATCACGCGCTTTTCGCAGGCCCACTGGCCGCACAAAAAGCCAATGTAAATCGCAAAGATAAAGAGCACCAGCGCTAGTACCACGAACGTCCAGCTCATGGGCGCTACTCCCCGTGATGGTGGCCGCAGCAGCACTCATGGTCGTCGTCATGGCCGTGGCCGCCGCAGCACTCGTGGTCCTCGCCATGGTGGTGGCCGCAACCGCACTCGTGGTCGTCGCCGTGCTCGCCGCAACCGCAGCCTTCCTCGTGAGCACCGTGCTCCTCGGGACGATACTGCGACCAGTCCAGACCGGCGGCAATGGCGTCGGCCTCCTCCCTATAGAGTACCGTGATGGCCTGGGTACCCAGCTTGGCGCCACCGATGGCGTCGAGCATGTCGTAGAGCGTAAAGGCCACGTCGGCACCGGGCAGCGCGAGCTCGCGATCGTCGGCGTAAGCGAGCGCCAGGCGCAGGTCCTTAATGAAGTGCTCGACCATAAAGCCGGGCTTGTAGTCGCCGTCGAGCGCCTTGGGCGCCAGGCTCTCCATGGCGCCGGACTTACCGGTGCCGCCCAGGATCATCTGACGGGTCTTCTCCAGGTCAAGGCCGCTCAGCTCGGCAAATGCCATGGCGTCTGCCATGCCGACCATGCAGGCGCCCAGCGACACCTGGTTGGCGAGCTTGGCAGCCTGGCCCTTGCCGGCGCCGTCGAAGCAGCAGATGTTTGCCGCAAAGGTGGAAAGGATATCGCGGACCGGCGTGATGTCGTTCTCGGTGGCGCCCACGATAGCCGTGAGCGTACCGGCGATAGCGCCCGACTCGCCGCCGGTGACGGGGCAGTCAAACGCCATACGGCCCGTGACCTGGGCGGCCTCGGCAATATCGCGCGCGAGCTCGGGCGAACTCGTGGTGAGGTCGATCAGAACCGCGCCGGGCTTGGTGCATGCGAGCAGGCCGTCGCCCGCCAGGTAGAGCTCTTCGACCTCGGAGGGATAGCCCACCATGGTAAAGACGACATCGGCGTTCGCCGCGGCATCGGCCGGCGTATCGGCCCAGGCGGCACCGCGCTCGATAAGCGCGGCGGCCTTGGACTTGGTGCGGTTGTTGACCGTGACGGGATAGCCGGCGTCCAGAATGTGGCCGGCGATGGGGGCACCCATGATTCCGGTGCCAATGAATGCGACGGAGAGCTTGTTTGCCATGAAACCTTTCCTTTTGGGTTGGGTGTTGTTACCAGGTTGAATACTCGGTGCCAGCGTTTGGGCTGTGAGTCGAGGGCGATTACGGACGCAGCGCTTGCCTACTGACCGCGCACGCGGCGGGCGATACGGTCGGAAAGCGACGCCTTGTCGGCGCGGTTCTTACCCCAAAACGCGCAGCCCACCATGCCGGGGCCCACGTGCGAGCCGATGGTGGGACCCACGGAGCCGCGAATGATCGTGACGTCGGCGCAACCCTCCTCCTTGCGGATGGCGGCTTCGAGCCAGTCACCATCCTTTTCGGCATCGGCCGTCATGATGGCGATGGGCATGGTGCGATCGGGCACGTAGTTCTCGCGGAACGACTTGAGGATGGACTTGAGCGCCTTCTTGCGGCCGCGGTTGACGCCGATCAGCGACAGCGAGCCGGCCAGGTCGTAGGAGAGCTCGGGCTTGACGTCGAGCTTTGCCGTGAGCTGCGCCGCCGCGGGCGGAATGCGGCCGCCGGCAGCCAGTGCGTCGAAGCTCTCGAGCGTAAAGTAGCCGTGGACGTAGGTCTTTGCCTCGTTTGCCCAATCGACCAGCTGCTTGGCGGTCAGTCCCGCCGAACGCTGGCGCACGGCCTCGAGCGCCAAGAGCGCGCCGGTCGCGCAGGGCAGAGCGTTGTCGACCACGTACAGCTCAAAATCGGGATACTCGGCGCGCACGGCATCTGCCGCCTGGCACGCGGAGTTGTAGCTCGACGACAGCGCCGAGGTAAAGCACAGGTAGACCGTGGGCGTGCCCTCTTTGGCGCACTCGGTAAAGAACTCGATATAGCGACCGAGCGACACAGCCGAGGTGGACACGCGGGCACCAGCGCGCATGCGGTCGTAAAACTCCTTGGGCGTGATGCTCGACCAGATGTCATCCGTGCGCTCCTCGCCATCGATAATGAAGGGGAAACCCAGGATATCGACATCGAGGTTCGCGGCGACCTCGGGGCTAAAGTCGCAGCAGGTATCGACGACGATGCGGCAACGGTCCGAATGACCGGTAGATGCGGCCTTGTCCATCAAAGCGACTCCTTACGTAAAAAGGCGGCCACCCGCATGGGATGGCCGCCAACCGTTAACTCATGCAAGTTAACGTATTTTACTCGTCAAGTGTTTCGATGCGGGGCTTAATGATGCCATATCCACCATTCTTACGGTGATACACCACATTGATAAGGCCGGTCGTCGCGTTCTCGAACACGTAGAAGTCGTGGCCGAGCAGATCGGTCTGCACCAGCGCCTGCTCCTCAGTCATCGGGGTGACGTCGATAACCTTCTCGCGGACGAGCAGGTCGTCCTCCTCCTCGGGCAGCAGCAGGTCGGCCAGATCCTCGACGCGCTCGACCGGCGCGACATCCGCGGCGCTGGCACCGCCCTGGCGGTTGTCCACGACCTTGGTCTTGAACTTGCGCAGCTGGCGGGTGACCTTATCGGCGGAGAGGTCGATGGCGGCGTACATATCTGCACCGTGCTCGGCAACGCGAATCACCGAACCGCGGGCACGAACCGTGACCTCGACGATTGCCGGGTTGGGGTTCGAGGGGTTCTTCTCATAGCGAAGTACAACGTCGACCGTCATGGGCTCGATATCGAAAACCTTGAGCGCCTCGCCGATCTTCTCATCCACATGCGCACGCAGAGCATCGGTTACCGTCGTCTTGCGTCCAGAAACCTTGATATCCATACGTGGCTCCAATCTGCCTCGGGGACTTACCGTACTGGCTATGTACCCATTGCCGTGTATTTAATCACGCGGATTCCTAAAGACCCGAATAACGATTGCTTGATACCGCATACCGAAGTCTCGCACTTTTCTGTGGCAAAGTGCGCTATAGGAGGGGGCCGGCGGCTTTGTATTTGGTCCCGAAAATTGGCTTTGACCTGCTGATTTTATTGGGATGAAAAAGCCGTGCTCCCCTATTGGGGAAACCCGGAAGTGCGTGTTGAAACCGTGAAGAGGTGTCCTTTCCAACGTATAGGAGACACCACCCCTAGCAATAACTAGCTATTGAGTTTGTTAATGTCGTCGTCGGTGATAGTGCCCTCCTGGCTGGACGATTTATCCTCGGAGGTTGCACCCTCGCTGCTCGAATCGGAGGATGCGGACTCGCTGGATCCGGTGTCGGTCGACTGCACGTCGGCGCCCGAGACCGTTTTGGTGGTGAGGTCATAGGGCATCGTGCCGTACCAGGCGGAGTGGACCGCCTCGAGCGTGCCATCGACCGTGATACCGTCGAGGGCATCGCTCACGGCGCGGCATAGCTCATCGTTGGCCGCGAGGCCCGCGACGTCGAGCGTCGAGGGCGTCTCGAGCGCGCCGACGTAAGAGATCTGGCTCATCAGGCGCGCAAGGTAGCCGCCGGCCGTAGAGTCGCAAATCACGTAGTCGATCTCGCCGGACTCGAGCGCCTCAAAGCACTCGTTGATGTTGGAGAAGGTCTTTTGGTTGGCCGTGATGCTCTGCTTGGCGAGCGCTTCCTGCGAGGCCGAGGAGGTCTGAACGCCCAGGGTAGCGGTGTTAAGCGTTTCGGTGGAAACGCTCAGCGACTCGCCGTCGCTCGTCTTCCCAAACACTGCCGCAGCGTCGTACAGGCAAGTACCAAGCGTGCTGATGTCACCATCCGTGGAATTGATGTCGCCAATGAAGATGTCGGCCTTTTTGTCGCCAAGCGCGGAATCGGCAGAAGACGCATCGACGAAGGCAACCTTAAGGCCCATACGGCTTGCAAGGGCGCGGGCAGCATCGACCGCGTAGCCCGTGAGGTTACCATCGGCGCCCTGCATGGCCTGCGGGGCATCGGAGGTATCGAGGGCAACCGTCAGGGTACCTGGAGTGACCAGGGCATCGTCCGACACCGTAGGGGTAACGGTCTCGCGCTCGATCTGGTCAATCGTGGGTGTCGTGAACGTGGACAGTGGATTGAACGCGCATCCGCTCAAGCCCAATACGGCAATGACCGCCGCGGTCCCAGCACCTAACCGAGCCGCGTGCATCAAGCTGCCCCTCACCATGTCCACTACCCTGCCTTCTGTGTCGTATACAATCCGTGCGTTGCGCGGAATAACGGGTGTTCCCACCAGCTGACCTGGTATTTGACCCCACACTTGCGCACCGGGGTGTTTGCTCGGGAGGCCGTAACCACCTTCACGACTGGCCCGCTCGCCCGCGAGGCGGTATTGCCCCAAAGAAAGTAGAACGGACGGTGCGGCTTACATCTAGGACGCGCCATGATCGCGCCGCGCGCACGCGGTCGCTTACGTGGATCCCTTTGACCGCGTCTGTCTTGGACTAGGATGGACATTTCGTCCGTCCGCAACCACAGCCTGGCAGGAACGTAGCGCATTATAGCTAAGTTCAAGCTAAAGTTTAAGGTTAGGGGCGTCATTCGCACCGTGAGCACAGATTTTGCAGGTCGGAGCGGACCGTGCGTGTTCCCATGAAGCCCGGAGCTCCCCTACGGGGAGCTCCGGGGCGCCCGCCTCGGGGTGCCGTGGCCAAAAAATGGCAAATATGAGTACTGTTACCAATTTTGTAACAGGCAATTTTGGCCTCTCGGACAGATTTTGCGCTTAGTGTCGCCAATCTGATGCTTAGTTATTCTACGTTTGTTTATTATCTTCTTTCTTTACGCCGCCTCCGAGTCCTAAATTCTTTGATTTTGCTGTTACTGATTTAGTGACAGTACTCATATTTGCCATTTTTTGGCCAGGGCATATGATTAACCCCTCCCCTTTTTTTCGACGTGAATTAGACCGGCTTAAGCCCAAAACACGCCCGCAGCGTGTTAAGCAACGCCTCTTGCTTCTTCCTGCGGGCATCGACACGATTCCGGTACCGCTTTCGCATACGCTGGTGGATGCGCCATGCGAGCGCTTCCATCGCTTCCATGTCGCAGAGCATTTCGTTGTTGACCGTCGCGACCTCGATTCCCATAGTAATCAAGCCCGTGTTGCGTTTTTCATCATGGACACGTCCCCTTCGAGAGGAATGACCCAGCTCACCGTTGTATTCCAGGTCAAACCGGGCTGTTTCCTGGTACGCATCGCAAACTGCATGCGGCATCCCCGAGATTGCCTGCGCGCGGTCATCGAACTCGATCTTGTAGTCGGTCTTAAAGGGACCGCAGGCAAATCCGCCATAGGAAAACGGAAGCGAAAACATGGCAAGCATGATGCACTCCATGGGTGAGCGCAGGTTTTCTGACAGGTAGGGACACAGGCGTAGCAGTTGTTTGGCCGCACTCCCCTTGCATGCCGCAAGGTAATCTGCCAGGCGATCGGGCGTCAGCACCGGCTCGACTTCAAAGTAGCCCACGTCTGCCGGTTGGTCCTTGTCCTTTGCAAGTCTATTCGCAACAGGTGAGGTGTAGGGAGGCAGATACTTCCCGCGATCACTCAGTGAAATCTTGGAACACAGTTCCTGGGCCAGGGCAAACGCCTGGATACAGCCGACCTCGCGGGCGACGGCAACACAAAGGGCCTCGGGAGATAGGCTGCACACCCCCGATTCCACCTCTAGAATCGCGCCGGCAGGCAACCCGGAACACACGGACCAGCTCACGCCAGGGATGCGGCGGCGCTGCGCCGCAGATCCCACCAGCAAGCAAAGATCTTCTTGCACCTCGCCGCTTTTGGCTCCAATTCGCACCAGGTCGGGAAGATAGATATCCTCGGTCGAAGGCGATGACGTACACAGCACGCGGCGCTCTTCATCGGGATTGAGGTCCTTCCAGCCGATGTAGCCCATCCGCCGGCGCTCGGCTCGAATCATGCGCAACGCCGAGGCGCCCGTCAGGATCACGGAAGCCGCTAGCTGCTCTTTTGTCGGCTTGTTGCGCTGTTTGATTGTTACCGCCACACGAATCACCCCTACCAAACGCGTGCGATAGCGAGGCCATCAACGGCCGCGGCACCGGCGCGCTTGAGTTCCGCCGAAGCCGCCGCCATCGTCGCACCCGTGGTGATAACGTCGTCGATAAGCAGCAGGCGGCGGCCCCGCACGTCCTCAACGGTCTCGTACATGCCTCGGGCGCGTTCACGGCGTTCTTCACGACCGAGTTCACGCTGGTCGCCATGGCCGTACTTGACAAGGGCGTCGAGCAGCGGAACACCCGACAGCTCGCAAAATGGGCGCGCGATGGCTTCCATATGGTCGAAGCCGCGTCGCCGAAACGCCGCCGCCGTCGCGGGCACAAACACCACTGCATCGGCGCCGGACAACACACCGCCATAGCGATCGGGCGCCGCGACCTGGGCATGTAAGGCGGTGTCGTATAGCAGCTCTGCCAGATACGGCGCCAGGCGTCGCTCGCCCGCGTCTTTGTACGCTTTAATGATCCGCGGCAGCGGATGCGTGTAAACGGCACATGCCAGGCACCGGTCGAGCGCTTCGGCCATCGCCGAGGAAGTACCCTCGACCGAGCACTCGGTGCACAGCAAGTCTCCAAACGGGGCGCCGCATCGAGTGCAGCTATGCCGCGGGTCGATGAGCGCGAGCGCGGCCAGGCAGTCTTGGCAAATAAGCGCACCGGCGCGCTCGCAGCCGGCACATCGCGTGGGTGACAACGCCTCAAGCGCCTCGTGCGCCGCCCGCTCGGCAAACGGTAGCAATTCGTCCGCAAACGGTAGGATGCCGGCACCTTGCAGGCATCCCAACACGTTCAAATGTCTCTTCACGACACAACCCTCCCTACGCTCGGTCGCAGGGAGGGTCGTTGATTCAGCGCTATGGTACCCCGACGCGTTTGGGGCCAGACAGGTTAAATCCGTTTGCGGGTGCTATTCGCCGGTGGGCGGTTGCGGTGCGGACGAGTTTTGGGTCGAGCCCTCGCCACCATCTTGACGCGGCCTGCGGGAACGACGACGGCGACGGCGCTTTTGACCCTGGTCGGCCGAACCCTCGCCACCACGATCTTCACGCGACTCGTGTTCGTCGCGAGCAGCGCCGCGCACGGCCTTGGCGGCCGCGCCTCCGCCATCTCCGGGGCGACGGCGCGTGACCTTGACCTCGCCATCCGAGACCTGATCGGCCACAGAGGGCACCGAGGGCTTTTGCTGCGTGCCCGAGGAATGGCGACGACGCGGACGCGGGGTGCGCTCGTCATCGTTGCGCTGCTTGCCACCCTTGTCGGCAGGCGCATCGGAACCCGAACCACCCTTGGGGGCGGCACCGGCTTCGCGAGCGGCTGCGGCGCGGAAGGCGTCCTCGCGCTCCTCGCTCGACAAATGGCGACGGCGACGGCGCGTGGGATTCATGCCACCGCCGCGATTTTGCTGCTGAGGCTGCTGGGCCTCGCGCTCGCGGGGGAAGTTCTTGCCTGCAGGAGCGGCCTCGCCGGCATCGCCCGAACCCGAGCGCTTGCGGCGGCGACGTCCACCGGCAGCCTCCTCAGCCTCGGGTGCCTCGGCCTTGCCGCGACCCTTACCGCGGCCGCGACCCTCGCCCTGGCTCTGACCGGCACGGGTATCGGCGTCCGCATCGCGACGGCGGCGCTTGGGCATCGTCGTCCCCGCCAGACGGTCGGCGCTCGACAGGCCATCGCCCACGTCGACGCCGTTCTCGCGGTCGAGCTCCATAAGCGCCAGGCGCATCTCGGGCGATTCGATACGCTCGAGCACATCGCGCGTCACGCAGTCGGGGCGGCAGTTGCAGCCCTGCTCGGCGGCCTTCTTTTTGCAGCCCTCAGAGCAGGTCATGTCGGCCAGGTCGACCTTAAAGACTTTGCCGTTCTCCAGGCGCAGCACCAGCTGCTCACGCGGCGTGTCATATTCCTGGATGCGCGCCTTGCCAAGCGGCGTATCGATAAGCGTCTTCTTTTTGGGCGCGCGGCTCTTAAAGTCCTTGTACGCCTCGAACTCGTAGCGCAGGCAGCACATCAGGCGGCCGCAGACGCCGCTAATCTTGGACGAGTTGAGCGGCAGGTCCTGCTCTTTTGCCATGCGGATCGAAACCGGCTCAAACTGTCCGCCAAAGCGTGTGCAGCAGAGCTCCTGGCCGCACTGGGCATAGCCGCCCACCAGGCGGGTCTCGTCACGCACGCCGATCTGGCGCATGTCGACGCGAATGTGCAGCGTCGAGGACAGGTCCTTGACGAGCTGACGGAAATCGACGCGCTCCTCGGCAGCAAAGTAGAATACAGCCTTCTCGCCGCCAAACAGATACTCGACGCCGACCGGCTTCATCTCGAGATCGAGTTCCTTGACCAGACGGCGGAAGTCGACCATGGCCTCGTCACCCTGGATAGCCAGGTCATCGGCAAGCTGCAGGTCGATGTCGCTCGCTACGCGCAACACGGGCTTGAGCGGCTGACCGATTTCGTCTTGCGGCACCTCGAAGGGATCGGCCGTGACCAGGCCGATCTCGGTTCCGCGCTCGGTAGAACAAATGGCATAATCGGCCTCGAGGATATCCAGATCCTGTGGGTCGAACCACAGGTCGCGCGAGGCGTAGGTAAACTTAACGGGTACGACTAACGGCATTTCAGTGCCTTCCTGATATCGAACAGCATGACCTCGATGGCCAGCTGGGGAGTAACGTTTCTGGCGATGTTGCGCTCGGCAGTTGCGACCGCCTCGAGCGCCCGGGTGGCACCCGCAACATTGGTCGCGGCGGCAAGCCGCCCGATCGTGTCGCGCACGTCCTCGTTCACAACGTCTGTCGCCTCATCCTGAAGCGTCAGCAGCACGTCGCGCATGAGCGTCCGCGCGCTCGCCAGCGCTTCCATGATACCCGAACGCTCGCGCGCGTTGAGTTCGCGCTTGTTGCGGTCCTCAAGCTGCTTCAATGCTCCACGCGACAGGTAGTCGGCATTTTGCTCGAGCACCTTTTCCTGCGTGGACTTGACCTCGGCGAGCGGCGCCTTGACGGCGACGATGAGCGACTTGGCGCGACTGAGCACATCGGCCTCGTCGGCGGCAATGAGCGAGTCGATGGCACGGACCATCTGGCGACGGGCGTCCTGGCGCTCGGCGCTCTTGAGGAACTCGATACCACGCGTGGGGCTTCCCGCCACAGCGACGGCCATACGGCAGCGCGCGGGATCCTGGCCGGTGGCGCGGCTCACGGCCTGCGCGGCCACAGTGGGCGACACCAGCCGAAACGGTACGCACTGGCAGCGGCTCACGATGGTGGGCAGCATCACGTCGGCCGAGGTGCCCAACAGGATGAACATGACGCCCTCGGGCGGTTCCTCGAGCGTTTTGAGCAGCGCGTTGGCGGTGTTGGCGCGCAGCTGCTCGGCACGGTCGATGATGTAGACCTTTGCCTTGGCGCGGATGGGCGCCAAGGGCACGTCGTCGAGCAACTCGCGGGTCTGCGCGATGAGGTAGCCCGTAGCGCTTTCGGGCGTGTAATAGTGCACGTCGGGATGCGTATGGCGGGTGACGCGCACGCAGCTGTCGCACGAGCCACAGCCGTCCCGCTCGCACAGGAATGCCTGGGCAAGCGCCCATGCGGCGTCAAGCTTACCGGCGCCGGGCGCGCCCAAGAACAGGTAGGCGTGCGATGCGCGGCCGCTTGCGATGGCGTTGGTCAAAAAGTCGCGCACGCGCTGTTGGGTGTCGAGCTTGGCCAGCAGGCTTGTCTGCGCGGGGGCCATGTTACTCAGCCTCCTGGGCAAGCGCGGCGGCGACGGCATCTTGGGGAATGTCGAGACCGTACGCGCGAACCAGCTCGACCGTTTGCGTGAAGACGTCTGCGATCGACGCAGTGGCGTCGATGAGCTTTACGCGGTCTGGCTCCTCGGCAGCAATTGCGCAAAATCCCTGGTAGACACGCTCCTGGAAGGCCATGCCCTTGGCCTCCATGCGGTCTGCCGCACCACGGGCGGCCATGCGCAGCGCCGCCTGCTCGGGCGTGATGTGATAGACGAGCGTGAGCGCCGGATGCGTACCGGCGACAGCCAGGTTGTTGGCATCGCGCACCATCTGACGGTCGAGGCCATCGGCAAACGCCTGATAGCAGGTCGTGGAATCGTAGAAACGGTCGCACAGGACCACCTTGCCGGCAGCGAGGGCAGGCGCGATGACTTCGTGCACCAGCTGGGCACGCGCGGCCTCGTAGAGCAGCAGCTCGCAGGTGTCGCCCATCGCCGTATTGGCGGGGTCGAGCAGCAGGGCGCGGATCTTTTCGCTGATGGCGGCGCCGCCCGGCTCGCGCAGAGTTACGACCTGATAGCCAGCGAGGTCGAGCGCGCGGGCCAGCAGGCGCGCCTGCGTGGACTTGCCGGCGCCGTCGACGCCCTCGAGCGTGATAAAGCTATGTTGAGCGGGCTCAAAAGCCATGGGCGCAGCCCCTTCCTACAAGGCGCGAAAATGCAAGTTATAGCAACCAAGCCATGATACCCCAGCGTCCGGCGCACCCCGAATCCCACCTAGTCATTGGGGACGTTCTTAAATGACTAGGTGGCAGTTAGGAACGTTCCCAAAGTGCCGGCAGAAAAGGAACGTCCCCAACTGCCGACCCTCTAAGTTGCGGTGAAATAGGGACTGAATACGCCTTCTAACAGCAAATACAATCCCTATTTCACCGCAAGTTAGGAGTGGGCGCGGGCGTTGATGGCGAAGGAAATGTCGCGCTCGAGGGTTAGAGCCTGTTCGCGTTCGAGGTCTTGGGTGAGGATTGCCAGCACGTAAGGGCGCTCGGCGTAGACGATTGCGGCATCGTGCTGAGCATTCGTCAGGCTGCCCGTTTTGTGCGCGACCAAAACGCCGCCGGGAACGCCCTCGACAATACCGCGCGTGTCCTCCTGCGCCAGCAGATATCCGCGCGCTCGCTCGCACAGCTCGGGCGTCGCGATTGCCCCCGCCGCCAGGTGCTGCAGCACGGCCGCAGCATCACGGGCGCTCGTATAGTTCTCGCGACCTTGTGCCTGGGCCTCGGCATCCATCATCAAACGAGCGAGCACGGTCTGGGTCAGCCCCAATGCGGCACACGTTTCGTTGACCGTATCCATGCCAAGTCTGCCGATAACAAGGTTCGCTGCCACGTTATCGCTCTGGGCGATCATAGCGTGCAGCAGCTCGTCAATACTGTACGACACACCCACGCCGCGCGACTGAATGTTGCCGCTGCCACCCACGATATCCTGTTGCGTTACCGTTATCTGCTCGTCGAGGGACAGCTCGCCCGCCGTCACGGTCTCGAGCGCACAAGCGAGAATGGGAAGTTTGATGATGCTTGCCGCCACACGTCGCGCGTCCGGCGCCACAGCGACTTCACCATCGAGCGGCGCGAACGTTTGAGGATCAAGCGCCACAGCATAGACCGAGATAGACCCACCATACGGCTCGACAAGGGCTTCGATATCTTGCTGAAGGCCGGCAATCCAAGAAGCCCGGGAGACAGCTTCCGCCTTTTGAGCGGACGGATGATTCGCTTTTTGTTTGACAGGGACAGCGGAGCCCTCAGCCTCGTTGCGGCGCGCGGCACAACCGCCGAGACTCATCACCGAGGCAAGCGCTCCGGTCAACATTCCGGCACAAAACACTCGACGCGAGCAATCGCGCGCAGTGAGGGGTGCATCCCCCGGTGGGAACCGGAACGCCTCCACGTTTTCGCCGCCACCCCGACCTTGCTCGCCGCAGTACACAGACTCACTCCCCACCATCGCATTCTACCGAGCCGTCGATAAACGGCCGCGCCGGACACCCAGCACGCCGCACTCATTGTGACGCATGCGACAGGGCTTGCGCGACATGATCATCCTCACACAACCAGTTGGGTCGGCGCGGCCCAACCGCACCTGAACCACCTTATAATCTAGCCAACACATCGAGTGGAAGGAACCATCATGCCCCGGTTTTGTACCCATTGCGGCAAGCTTCTGAAAGACGACGAGCGCTTCTGCACCAGCTGCGGAACGCCGGTAACCGATGATGGCCAGGCCTCTCAGTCGCAAGAGGATGCGCAGGCAGACGTGACCGTACAGTCCGCCCATCAGCCCGTGCCCGCTCCCCAGCCCGAAGTCGGCACGACGCAGCAATGGGCGACGCCAGCCGGCTCCGCGCCGCAGCAGCCCATACCGACCGCCGCTCCGCAGGCCGGTGCTCCCGCTGCGCCCAAAAACAACAACGCTCTGCTTATCGGCATCATCGCCGTACTGGTCGTCGTGATTATCGCGCTGGTCGCATTCTTTATGATCGGACCGTTCAACAAGAACGCCGACGATTCCAAGGGCACAACCATCGAGAAGGTCAAGATCGACCACGATGACGACGATATGTCCGTCAAGGGCGACCCCAACAAGCTTGACGATAATGACGATGACGCCCACGATGCCGCCACCATCAGCGAGCAGAACGTCTACGACCAGCTGAGCTCCTACTACAGCAGGCTCTCCGATCTTGATCAGCAGGTTCGCGACTGCGCTACCACGTTTAACACGTACTATCTCAAGGATGACCGCAGCTCGCGCCAATCTGCCAGCGATGCCGCCGAGGCGCTCGAGGATCAGATCGGCGACCTTAAGGACGAGGTCGAGGACCTGGATGTTCCCATCGACTCGCAGAACTATAGCTCGTGGAAAGACATCATCGCGCTCTACGACGACCTGGAGAATCGCATTGACGTCATTTGCGATGCCTGGGAGATCAGCCTTGAGTACTCCAGCCCCGCCAACCACAAGGACGAGATCGTAGCGCCGCTGGCGCGCGACAACGTAGTGGGCACCAACGACAACAAATACCGTCTGGACTTTGAGGACCGCTACCCCGGCGCCGCACCCGTCGAGGTGAAGTAATCCCAACAACTGATCATAACTTGCGGTGAAATAGGGATCAATTAGGCCTTTTGCCAGCAAAAACAGTCCCTATTTCACCGCAACTTAGAAGTGGGGCCGGGCACGCATTTGCATTTGCGCGCCCGGCCCCGCCGTGTCTATATGTGCTCGGTTACTTGTCGGCAGCGGTCTTTTTGGTAGTCGACTTCTTGGCAGTCGTCTTTTTGGCCGTCGTCTTCTTGGCAGCAGTCTTCTTTGTCGCCGTGGTCTTCTTTGCCGTACTCGCCTTGGTCGTGGTCTTGCGGCCGCGGGCGGGCTTCTTCTCCTTGGTCGGGCAGTCCATGTTGACGCAGATACGCCACGGACCGCGCGCCGTGTTGACCACCACGATGGGGGCGCCGCACTCGGGACAGGTCTCGCCCGTCGCCTCGAGCTTGCCACGCGCCGGCAGCGGATAGCTCACGCCGCAATCGTCATAGTTGGTGCAGCGGATAAAACGCTTGCCGCTCTTCTCGCTCTTGTGCGCGATCAGATCGCCATGGCGTCCGGCCTCGGCACACACCTTGCACTCGCCCACCTTAAGGTCGGGCTCGTAGTTGGTGGGGCATGTGGGGTTCACGCAAATCTCGAAGGCCTTCTGGCGGAACGGCTGACACTTAATGCGCGGCGCACCGCACTCGGGGCACACGGCGGCCTCGCCCTCGAGCGGGCTCACCTTGACGCCGCTCGGCACCGGATAGGTCACGTCGCAGTCAGGCCATCCCATGCAGCCGATAAAGCTGCCACGGGTCTTGGCGCTCGTCTTCATAACCAGGTCCTTGCCGCACTTGGGGCAGGCGCCCACGCGCGCATCGGCCGTGACGGCGTCGCTGATGGCGTCGCCCAGCTCCTGCGTATGCTTGAGCAGCTCGTCGAGCACACCGGCCAGCAGCGCACGCGAGTGTGTCACGACATGCTCTTCGGTGTCCTCGCCGCGCTCCACGCGGGTCATGTCGCCGTCGAGTTCGCTGGTCATATCTGGACTCGTGATGCGCGGGGCAAACTGCGACAGCGCATCGATAATGGCGATACCTAGCTGGCTCGGCTCAACGGGATCATTTTTGAGATAGCGCACGGCGTACAGACGCTCGATGATGCTCGCGCGCGTGGACTTGGTACCCAGGCCGCGCTTTTCCATCTCCTGAACGAGCTTGCCCTGGCTATAGCGCGCGGGCGGCTCGGTCTGCTTGGCCTCGAGCTTAATGTCAAACACGTCGACCGTATCGCCCTGCTCCAGCGGCGGCATCTGCTCGTCGCGCTTAAGGCCGTACGGATAGGCCTCGCGGAAGCCAGGGGTCACGAGCACGTCGCCCGAGGCCACGAACGGCTCGCCGTTGACGTCGAGCTCGAGCTTGGTGTTCTCGATGGTCGCGGGACCCATAAGCGTTGCCAGGAAGCGACGGGCGATGAGGTCGTAGAGCTTGCGCTGGCCGCCGTCGAGCGTGGATGGGTCGCCCTCGCCCGTGGGATAGATAGGCGGGTGGTCGGTGGTCTCGACCTTGCCGCGCGTGGGCTTCATGGGACCGGCGAGCACCTTTTTGCAAACGGGCGCCAGCGCCGGGTTGATCTTTGCCAGGTCGCTTACCACGGCGCCCAGATCGAGCGTCGCAGGGTACACGGTGTTGTCGACACGCGGGTAGCTGATAAGGCCCGCCATGTAGAGGGACTCGGCGATGCGCATCGTACGCGCAGGCGAGATGCCCTCGGCCGCGGCGGCAGCCTGCAGCGAGGTGGTCGCAAACGGCGTGGGCGGCTGCTGCTTGCGCGAGCGTTTGGTCACCGCGGCGACGGTTGCCGTCGTAACGCCGTCGACATGGCCGTACGCCGTCTCGGCAGCATCCTTGTCGGTAAAACGCGCCGTCTTGTGCGCGATCTTAAAGCGGTCGTCCTCGGCAGCGCCCTGCGCGGCACCCATGCCGCGAATCTGCCAATAGTCCTCGGGCACAAACGCCATGCGCTCGCGCTCGCGCTCGACCACCAGGGCGAGCGTCGGCGTCTGCACGCGGCCGGCAGAGCGCACGTTACCAAAGCCGCCGAACTTGGCGAGCGTCAGATAGCGCGTGAGCACCGCGCCCCAGATGAGGTCGATGTGCTGCCGGCTCTCGCCGGCGTCGGCCAGATTCTGGTCGAGCGTGACGAGATTATCGAAGGCGTGCGTGATCTCGGCCTTGGTAAACGAAGAGTACTGGGCGCGGGCGACCGGCAAGTCCGGCGCAGCCTCGCGCACCTTGTTGAGAGCATCCGAGCCAATCAGCTCGCCCTCGCGATCGAAGTCCGTGGCGATGATGACGCTGTCGGACTTTTTGGCGAGGTTCTTGAGCGAGCGGATGAGCTCCTTCTCGGCCGGCAGCTTAATGACGGGTGCCCAGGTGAGATACGGCAGACTCTCGAGCTTCCAGCCCTTGATGGAGATACCGTCGGCAAGAAACGGCTTGCGCTTGGTGTCATAGGGCGGGCGCGCCAGGCCATCGGGCATGTCGGCCGGCAGTATCTCGCCGTCCTCGGTGACCGAATACCAACCCAGCTTTTTATCGAACAGTACACTGTCGCAAAAATCGGGCGCAAGGATGTGACCGGCCAGGCCGATGGTCACGCACTCCTCGCCCTTCCACTCAAAACGGTAGATTGCGGTGTTGTACACCTTGTCCTTTTTGGGCTTACCCGTGGACAGCCGCTCGGCAATCTGACGCGCGGCGTCGTTTTTCTCGGCGATGATGAGCTTCAAAAGAGGCTCCTATCTCGTGTCTCTGCGGCTACGCCCGCCCGTATGGCGGCCGATTTACGCCCTTGCTTGCTCGATCTGCCCGATGAGCCAATCGCACCAGGCATCCATGCCCTCGCCCTTGCGCGCGCTCACGGCAAACCGCGGCGCCTGCGGATTGAGGTCATCGAGTGTCTTAGTATACCTATCCATGTCAAAATCGAAAGCCGGGGCCACGTCGACCTTATTGAGCAGCTGCGCGCCGGCGTGCTGGAAGATGCCCGGGTACTTGATGGGCTTGTCGTCGCCCTCGGGCACCGAGAGAATCATGATGGACAGGTTCTCACCCAGGTCAAAGTCGACCGGGCAGACCAAGTTGCCCACGTTTTCGATAAAGATGACGTCGATGTTCTCCAGACCGACGGCCTGGTCGAACGCGTCAACGGCCTCCATGATCATGTTGCCCTCGAGGTGGCACAGGCCACCCGTGTTGATCTGGATGGCGGGCATGCCGGCTTCCTTCATGGTGATGGCGTCGACATCCGAGGCAATATCGCCCTCGATGACGGCACAGCGCAGGCCAGCCTTGTCGCGCAGGCGCTCGTTGGTGCCCAGGATCGTGGTGGTCTTGCCCGAACCGGGGCTCGACAAGACGTTGATCACATAGGTGTTTGTCTCATTAAATCGCTGACGCAGCTGATCTGCCAGGCGCTCGTTGCGCGACAGAATCGGCGACGCGATATCAATCGTTTTCTCAGCCATACTTAGCGCTCCTTACTTTGGCCCCTTTATACCCCATCACCAGATGGCTAGCGGGCTAATCGTCGGGGGTTTCGATTTCGATACTCGCGATATCGAGCTCGCGGCCGTGCAGTAGGCGCACGTTGGCACCACCACACTGGGGACAGCGACAGTGGAAGCGATCGTGGTCGAAGACCTCGCCGCAGTCCAGGCATTCACTTTGTGGGTGAATCTCCTCAACCGCGAGCTCGCAGCCCCGCGTGAGCGGGTCCTCATCGCGAAATGTCTCCCACGCAAAGTCGAGCGCCTCGCGCACAACTTCGGTCATATCCCCGATACGCAGCGTTACCAAAACGGCGCGCGAGGCCCCCGCCCCACGCGCCGCGCGAATCACTGTATCGAGCATGCCGTTGACAATGCCAACCTCGTGCATACCGATTTACTCCTCGTCGTCCTCATCGTCCGAGAACAGGTCCAGACGGCTCACAAACAAGCCCTCCTTGCCCTCGCGCGCGGTAATGACCACGCGGGCAATGGCGAGCGAAATCTCGTAGAGCGAGAGCAGGGCGCCATACATGAGGCCCAGCGTAACGGGCGAGCCGTCGGGCGTAATCACAGCCGAGCCTACAAGCAGGCCCACGTACACGTAGCGCCAGGCGCCGCGGAAGGCCGCGTAGGACACGATATGGAAGACGGACAGGTAAAAGATGATGAGCGGCAGCTCAAACGCCACGCCAAAGCCGATCATAAAGAGCAGCTCCATGTTGACGTAGTTCTCCAGGTCGGGCAGTGCCGTGGCAACGGCCGAGGTCTCGCCGATGAGCCACTCAAAGCCCGCAGGGATGATGATGAAGTAGCAAAAGATTGCGCCCAGGAAGAACAGCACCGTCGAGGCGAGCACCGTGGGCACGACCCACTTGCGCTCGTTGGGGCGAAGCGCCGGCAGGAAAAACGCCAGAATCTGCCAGATGATCATGGGCGTGCACATGACCACGGCCATCTTGATGGCCAGCGAGAAGCGCAGGCCAAAGCCGCCGAGCGTGGTGGTGATGTAGAACTTACCATCCGGCACAAAGGAGCGGATGGGGTCTTCCAGGATGTCGAGCACCACGGGCGTGGCGAAATACAGCACGATGGCTGCGGCAAACACCGAGACGACCACGATGGTCAGGCGGCGACGGAGCTCTCCCAGGTGATCGAAGAGCGGCATACGCGCAGGTCCGATAGGCATTACTCATCGCCTCCCTTCGGGGCATCGGCAGCGGCATCGTCCTCGGCCTCGAGCTCGCGAGCGAGCTGGTCGACGACGGCCTTGCGCTTGCGGGGACGACGGGCGTAGAGGTCAGCCGTCGTGGGCTCTGCCGGCTCGGGCTCGGGCTCCGGCTCCGGCTCTGCAGCAGGTTCGGGCTCGACGGCGGCAGCGGCAGGCTCGGCACCCTCAGCCTCCCCAGCAGCGCCTTCGTCCTCGGTGGCACCCTCGCTCGCGGCCTTCTCGGCAGCAAGACGGGCGCGGCGCTCGGCAAAGGTCTCCTTCTTGGCGGGCGCCGCCGTCTCGGCGGCATCCTCGTCCGCATCGGAATCGTCGTCGACGGCAGCCTTCTTGGGCTTGACCGGAGCCGACGCGGCCTCGCTCACCGGATCGATAATCTCGGACTGAACAACGGCCGTCATCTTTTCCTGCGTCTCGCGGAACTGACGGATGGCACGGCCGATCGTGCGGCCCATCTGCGGGAGCTTATCCGGGCCAAACAGCAAAAAGCCGAAGACCACGATGATCGCGAGCTCACCCTCTCCAATACCAAACACACATACCTCCAAGGCTCGATGTGAGTCGAGCCCGCACCGCGCCATTCGGCCGGAACTCGTCTATTCATTCGGTCAAGTATAGCGCCCGGACGCCAAAACGTCCGAGCGCATCACAAACATATGCCAAACGGCATGCCCTTTTGGGGGCAAAGATTATGCAGCGGTGATCGAAATCTCCTGGTCGACGCCCAACAGCTGAACCACGCGCATCACCGGGGGCTGCACATTGGTGCAGCTAAAGCGCTTGCCGTGGTCGACCGCGTGGTGCGCGGCGCCCACAAGCACGCCAATGCCCGTCGAGTCGATGTAGCTCACCTGGGCAAAATCGAGCTCAACGGCCTCAGTGGGCTGCTCGAGCGCCAGGTCGATAGCATTACGCAGGCTATCGGCGTTAGAGATATCGATCTCGCCGGTTACCGTAATGGTGTAGAGCTCTGGCGTGGGGTTGGTGGAAATACCCAAATCCATGTATATGCTCCTTTACGTATCGAAAGTGCGGATAGTACGGGAAGCCGCGCGTTAGGCGCGCTCGGCACGCGCAAGCTCGGCAGCGACGAGCTTAACGGCCAGCACCAGCACATCGAGCGCGGCCTCCAGGTCCTCGACCGTGGGATAGCTCGGCGCGATGCGGATGTTGGTGTCGCGCGGGTCCTTGCCATAGGGCCAGGTAGCACCGGCCGGCGTGAGCTTGACGCCCAGGTCGGCGCAGAGCGCGGCGACCTTCTGGGCCGAGCCCTCGGGACCATCGAAGCTTACAAAGTAGCCGCCGCGGGGGTGCGTCCAGGTGGCGCAGCCCGTGTCGCCCAAGCCCTCGGTGAGCTTGCGCTCGACGGCCTCAAAGCGCGGACGCAGGAACTCGGCGTGCTTTTTCATGTGCTCCTTGACCGCCTCGATGGTGGGAAGGAAGCGCACGTGACGCAGCTGGTTGAGCTTGTCGGCGCTGATGAGGCCGGCCTTCAGGCACTTGGAGAACTCGGCGATGACCGCGGGGCTCGCACCGATAAAGCCGATGCCGGCGCCCGGGAAGGTGATCTTGGATGTCGAGGCAAAGGCCACCACGCGGTCCTCGGTGCCCGCCACGCGAGCGAGGTCAAAGATGTTTGCGAGCTCGTCGGTCTCGTCGTACAGGTCGTGCACGCAGTAAGCGTTGTCCCAGAAGATGCGGAAATCGGGCGCGGCCGTGGGCATCTCGACCAGGCGACGCACGGTGTCCTCGCTAAAGGTGATGCCCGTGGGGTTGGAATACTTGGGCACGCACCAGATACCCTTAATGGAGTCGTCGGCGGCAACGAGGCGCTCGATCTCGTCCATGTCGGGGCCGTTGTCGGTCATCGCGACGGGGACGTTCTCGATGCCCAAGTCGGCGGTGATGCCAAAGTGGCGATCGTAGCCGGGAACGGGGCACAGGAACTTGACCTTCTTGCCGTCGTGCGCGGCCTCGTAGGCGTCCCAGGGCTCGCTGCCGCACGAGCCGCAACGCCAGAACATGCCGGCGATGTCATGCTCGATCAAAAGGCTCGACGAACCCAGCACGAGCGTCTGCTCGGCGGGGCAGCCCAGGAACTCCCCTGCCAACTTGCGTGCCGAAGGAATACCCTCGAAGCAGCCGTAGTTGGAACAATCGACGTTGCCATCGTGCAAATCGGCGTCGGCGTTGAGGATATCAAGCATGGGGCGCGAGATGTCCACTTGGGAGGGCGACGGCTTGCCGCGGGCCATGTCGAGCGCCAGGCCCTTGGCCTTGACCTCGGCGACCTCGGCTTTGAGTGCCTCGATGGCGGCATCGAGTTCGGTGGTTTCCATCTTCTGGTAGATCGTCTGCATGGGGTGCGACCTTTCGCGAAGCGGTACGTTGCAGTTCGTCTAAGTATAGACCGCCACCGCCGCAACGTTATGAAGCCGTGATAGATTAAGTCCATCGCAATAAATTACGAATCGCCGCACATACCGGCGTGGGGGGCCCAAGGAGGCACTATGGAGTATGGATCGTTCCAGGCCGAGGAATTCGGCGACCTGCAGCGCCTGGTCGACGGACTGTTTTACGATCGCCACGCCATCGACCGCCTAGATCTGATCGTACAGGCCGAGATCTTGGACCTGGCGCCCGACCTCATGGAAATCGTCAACCTGCTACCGCCCGGCTATTACGACCGCCAGTCACTTTGCGACCAGCTCAACTCCGCCTTGGCCGCCCACGGCTGGGGCGCCGTCTACGGCACCGTGGAATAAACCTAGTCATTGGGGCCTGTGGTCAAAAAATAGCAAATATGAGTACTGTTACTTTTTTAGTAACAGCGATTTTGAATTAAAAAGGCCAGTCTTGGCCTTTTGTGTCCGGTTTTGGAAGGATGCATCAGCATTTTTCGTCCAGCCACGCAATCGTTAATGCACAGACAGAATAGATTTGTACATTATTTTTCGCGCCTAAAATGAAACGCCGTTTGTGACAGTACTCACAAACGGCGTTTTTTGGCCACTGGGGTGTCCGGCAGGTGGCAAGTACCACTCAAAACCGCGTTTTACACGCGCTCGAGCAGGCTCTGGCGTCTGTTTCTACGCGCCTACTCGTTCTTGGGCGCGGGGTGCTTGCAGATCACACTCATGTAGATCATGCCAAGTACGGCCGCGGTGACAGAGCCGGCGAGAATAGCGGCCTTGGCAGCCAGAACCTCAAACTGGGCCGTCGGGAAGGCGAGGCCGCTGATGAGAATCGACATGGTAAAGCCGATACCGCCCAGAATGCCCACGCCGGCAATCATATGCCAGTTGACATTGTGCGGCAGCTCGCAGGCCTTGAGCTTGACCAAGGCGAACGTCATGCCAAAGATACCGATCGGCTTACCCAGCAGCATGCCAAAGTACACGCCGAGCGTCACCGGGTCGGTGAGCAGCGTGCTCATGTCCACGCCCACTAGGCGAACCTGTGCGTTGACGAACGCAAAGATCGGCAGGATCACAAAGTTGACCGGCGTGGAGATCAGACGCTCCATGCGGATGAGCGGCGGGGTCACGCGGTGCATGACGCGCTCGACCTTGGTGGTCGAGACGGTAAAGTCATGCTGACCCAGGATGTGTGCCTCGTCGTCGTAGCGGTCATCGAGCAGCGGCAGGCACTCGCCCAACCAATCGGTGAGGCTATCGAGCTTGACGCCGCACTTGGCCGGGATGGTAAAGGCCAGGATAACGCCAGCAAGCGTGGCATGTACGCCACTCTTGAACATGCAGAACCACAACAGCAGACCCAGTACCGAATACGGGGCAAGGCGGTAATGCTGCGTCTTGTTGAGCCACACGAGCGCGCAGGTCACAAGCGCGGCGGCGCCCAACCAAAACGGATTGGGGCTCTGACCGTAGAAGATGGCGATGGCGGCGATGGAGATGAGGTCGTCGGCGATGGCGAGCGTCGAGAAGAACACGCGCACGCCGTTGGGCACGCGATTGCCCAAAAGCGACAGCACGCCCAGTGCAAAGGCAATATCGGTTGCCATGGGGATGGCCCAGCCGTTGTGGGCGCCGGCATGGTTAAAGATCAGGTAGATGCAAGCGGGAACGACGACGCCGCCCACGGCCGCCAGCATGGGAAGCATGGCCTGACGCGGATTCTTGAGCTCGCCGACCGTCATCTCGTACTTAAGCTCAATGCCCACCAGCAAAAAGAAAATCGCCATGAGGAAGTCGTTGACGAAAAGCTCAACGGTGAGACCGGCCGTAAGGTTGCCCAGACCCACATACAGCGGGGTCTCCAAAAAGTGATGGATGACCTCGTAGGCATCGGTGTTGGCGCAAACGACGGCGGCGATGGCGGCGAAGACCATGACGGCGGCGGAAATCGTGCCGTTCTCGGCGATGCGCTCCCAAATGTCGTGGCGCTCAAAACGCTTGCGCTCACGAACGTTGAACAGCTGCTCGGGTGCTGCCATGGGCGGCTCCTTTCACGGGAAGGCTCCCGTCTTAAAAAAGCACGGCCCGCCCAAGTGGCGGCGCCGCGCTCTAACGTATTACGCCTGCATCTAGCCTACCCTGCACGACAAGCGCACAAGCACGGCCGAAAAGCGGAACCACAGGTTGAACATTATTTGCTCAACGGCACGGGCACGCCCGTCCAAGAGACGACGCGGCGCCGTGCACAAAAAACGACCGGAGCGCGGGGTGTCCGCGATCCGGTCGTGGCATTTGGTCAACTAAACCTAGCAGGCGGCCATAATGGGGGCAGCGACCTGCTTCTTACGGGAGAGGACGCCCGGCATCCAGACGCCGTCGTGCTCGTCGGCAATGCCCAGGCCCTTCTGAGCGGCCTCGGTCTCGCCCTCGAGCAGGACCTGCGAGCCCTCCTCCATAATGTCGGTGATGCACAGAACAATGCCGTCAGCACCCTTCTCGGCGGCGTAGGCGCGCATGGCCTCGCGAATCTCGTCGATCATGCCGAGCGCGCGGCTCTTGTCGACGGTCTCGTACTGGCCGATGAGTAGCTTCTTGCCGGCGGGCTCGAACATCTTGATGTCGTTGCCGACCATCTCGGCTGCGGTGAAGGAGCCGGACGGACGGGTAAGGAAGACCTCCATGCCAAACTTGACCGGGTCGACGCCCACCTGCTCGCCGAGCTTGGCGGCGACGGCGCGGTCGACATCGGTGGTGGTGGGGCTCTTGAGCATGAGCGTGTCGGTCATCATGGCCGAGAGCAGCAGCTTAGCCTGGACGTCGGAAAGCTCAACGCCGAGCACGCCGGCGAGCTTGGTGACGATGGTGCAGCTGGAGCCCCAGGGCAGGCAGATGTAGTGCAGCGGGCCGGCGGTCTCGAAGTCGCCGATGCGATGATGGTCGACAACACCAAAGACCGTGGCATCCTTAAGGCCGGCGACGGACTGGGCGGACTCGTTGTGGTCGGTGAGGACGACGAGCTGACCGGCCTCGACGGACTCGATCACGCGAGGCTCGGCGATGCCGGCGTCGGCGAGCAGCTTGGCGGACTCGGCCGGAAGCTGACCAAGGGCGCAGGCCTCGTAGGTGTTGCCGGCATACTCAACCTGGTTGAGCAGCTGGGACAGGACGACGGCGCTCATGATGGCGTCGTTATCGGGGTTCTGGTGACCAAAGACAAGAACGTTTGCCATGGATATCCTCCACTTGATATGTGTACTTGGACGTAGCTATGGTAGCACGCCGATGCCGAGCCTTCGCAGACGGAAGGGCCACGGCATATTTTGGGGTAGGCACGGGGGCCAAGGCTGTCCCTTTTACACCATGTTGGTGCAAAGTAACCTGACCCCCTTGCACCAGCTATTTGCCGGCAGCGCGCAGGGCTACGTAGGCGGCACCGATGATGCCGGCGTCGTTGCCGAGCGAAGCGACCTTAATGGGCGTCTCGCACGAGGCGGAAAGCGCGTAGCGCTGGAAGTGCTCGCGAACTGCGTCGAGGTAGACATCGGCCGAGGCAGACGCACCGCCGCCGATCAGGAACATCTCGGGGTCGACCACGTTGGCAATAAGCGCCAGGGCGCGGCCGAGGTAGTCGGCCATGGTATCGGCAGCTGCCAGTGCAAGCTTGTCGCCCTCGTGGCAGGCCTGGAACACGTCCTTGGAATCGGAGGGACCGGTGAGCTCGATGGGCTCGACGCCCGCTTTCTCGCACTCGGCAAGGTAGTTGCTCACCACGCCGGTGGCGCTGGAATACTGCTCAAGGTGGCCATGGCCGCCGCAGCCGCAGGTGCGCTCCTCAGCCGGGTTCAGGCACATGTGGCCAATCTCGCCGCCAGCACCCACAACGCCCGATACCACGTCGCCGTTAACGATAACGCCGCCGCCCACGCCGGTACCGATGGTGACCATCACGACGTTCTGCACGCCCTTGGCAGAACCGAGCCAGGCCTCGCCCATGGCAGCAGCGTTGGCATCGTTCTCATACTTAACGACCGCGTCGGGGCAGTGCTTTTGAATGGCGATCCTCAGCTCGGGCAGGTTAATGGCAATGTTGGCCTTGACCTTGGCATCGCCCGATGCCGGGATGGGGCACGGAACGGCCAGGCCAATACCTGCCACAAAGGCACGCGGAATCTGGGCCTTGGCGACCACCTGGTCGATAGCCTCGGTCACCGCGGCAAAGCCCGCGGCGTCAACGATGGGAGGCGTGGGCACGCTGGCCTTGGCCAGCAGGTTGCCGTCCTCGTCGAACAGGCCCTCCTTAACCGAAGTGCCGCCGACGTCGATGCCGATGTAGTACTGCTTAGGTTCCATGGGAGCCCACCTTTCTCGTTTAAACATTGCCTGTATGGTACCGCTCCCAAGGCAAAAACCTACCAAAAAGGGACAGGTTTGTTTTGGCAGGTTTTATCTGGGGTAACGCAATTGGCCGCTCAACAGACCGCGCAAGACCATCCCCAAAAATAAAGGCGCCGGGAGGCGGAGACTCCCGGCGCCCGTCAAAGGGACTATGTTGTCTGTCGGACCGCACGGTCCATCGCGGCGATAACGCCGACTAGGCCTTAAGTGCCTGCAGCTGCTTGTGGATTTCGATGAGCTCCGTCGCCATGACGCGCATGGTCTCGGTGCCGGCCATCTGGTCCTCGGCATGCAGCAGAATCAACGGGGCCTCGCCGTTACGCTCGCCGTTGGCCTCTTTCTTCAGAAGCCCCATGTGGACATCGTGGCCACCGTTATAGGCCTCGTCGCCCTGCTTGATAAGCTCCTCGGCGGCGTCAAAATCGCCCTCCTTGGCCTTCTGCACGGCATTGATGTACATGCTCTTGGCGGTACCGACGTAGCTGATGATCTCGAAGCAGGTCATCTGCAGCTCGTTCATATCCTCCATATGCTGCACCTAACCCATCACGCTGACGCAATGGTCGATGATGCCGGCAGCGTTCATGCGGCCGTAGTCGACCATGTTGATGACCTCGACCGGGAAGCGACCGGCGGCCTCCTTCTCAAAATCGCCCTTGGTGTAGCCGATCTGCGGACCAAGCAGCAACATGTCGCACTCATCCAGGTGATCGTGGGCCTCATTCATGGGGCGAGCCTCGACCTCAATATCCAGGCCACGGTTTGCAACCTCGGCCTGCATCTTCTGGACCAGCAGGCTCGTAGACATACCGGCATTGCAGCAGAGCATGATCTTCTTCATGGTTTCCTCCTTATAACTGCGCGGCGCGCAGACGACGACTGGTTGTATTCCTTGCGGTTATTGTGCCCTCTTTCTGCGCCCTTACGCAAAAGAGAGGTGCGGGTACCGGCTCCGCGTACCGGCGCCCGCAAAGGTGAAAGGGACGAACGTTAGGCGTTCTGCTCGGCGAGAGCCTCCTGCTTGGCGATTGCCTTCTCGGAAATCTTCATAAAGGGCAGGTAGACGGCCATGCCAATGACAATCTCGAGAGCCTGCCACACGCCGGCGCGCCAGTCAAAGCCCGTAGCAAGCAGGGCATTGATGACGGGAGGCATAGTCCAGGGCACCTGGGCGATGCAAGGGCTGATGATGCCTGCGCAGGTAAGGCCATAGGTGATGCCGATGAACAAGTCGGGAAGGAGGACAAACGGGATCATGAGCGGCAGGTTGTACACGATGGGGTAACCGTAGATAACCGGCTCGTTGATGTTGAACAGACCAGGCAGGATAGCCATCTTGGAAACGGTCTCGGAAGCCTTGTTCTTGGAGAACAGGAGCGTGTCGAGCAGAAGCATGAGGGTGCAGCCCGAGCCGCCGATGAGGGCGAAGCTGTTAACGATCTGCATGTTCATGTAGTGATCGGGCTGGATGGTGCCACCGGCGGCAAAGGTAGCCATGTTGTCGACGATGAGCATGGTCAGGATCGGCTCGACGGTAGCGCCAGAGATGGTGGACTGGTGAATACCGACGCAGAACAGCAGGTTAGCAAGGGTGTAGATGAGGATAACAGCCCACGGACCGGCGTTCATGATGCTCTTGAGCGGGTTGGAGATGCACGTGGAGATGATGGTGCACAGATCGGTGCCGGCGCACACGGCGAGCAGGGCTGCGGCAAGAGCGAAGATCGCGAGGTTGAGCAGCATCGGGATCATGACGTTGAAGGAGTTGGAGACCGCGGGAGGCACGCCCTCGCCCAGCTTAACCTTGAGCTTCTCGACGCCAGAAATCTTGATGAAGAGCGAGACGGAAAGCAGGGCGATGATAATAGCCGAGAACAGACCGTTGGTGCCGGTGTTGGCAGTCGAAAGGGCGCCCGTGACCTCGGCGGAGGTGATCTTGTCGGTGAGCAGCGGGCTCGTGGCGGCAAGCGAGGCGGTGATCTGCTGCGGCATCATGATGACGAAAGCAGAGATAGCGACGACCACGCAAGCGAGCGGGTTATCGAAACGCTTGTTCTTAGCGAGGCTGTAGCCAATCAATCCGGCCAAGATAATGGCAGAGACGTTGAGGGTGCCCAGCGTAATTGCCGAACCCCACGTCTGAAGGTTGGCAAGGCCCGCCGCATCGAGCGGGAACAGAGGGAACACGACGTTGTTAATAAGAACCGCGATACCCGCAAGGATATAGAGCGGCGTGATGGTCGCGAAGGCGTCACGCAGGGAACGCAGGTGAACCTGGTTTCCCACCTTCGCAGAGACCTCGGCAAACTTGTCGAGGAAGCTCTTTCCGTTGTCACTGGCCATGATTGCTCCTAACTTTCAAATCCGGCCTTTTCCTATGCGCACGGTGGTCTGTCGCCCTCTGCCACCAGATGTGCCATGTGTTGCGCGCAGCGGCGCGCGGTCTGGGCGTTCGCCCGTTCGCTAATCAACCACGTGAGTCGTGGCGACCTGCTTGAGCCAAGCTGCCGACTTCTTAAGGCGGCGCTTGTAGCCGTCCATAAGGTCGACCTCGACAAAACCGTAACGGTTCTTAAAGGCATTCGCCCAAGACCAGTTATCGATGACGGCCCAATAATGGTATCCACGGCACTTGGCGCCCTCGGCAATTGCCTTGGCAACCCACTCCAGGTGCTGGCGTACAAAGTCGACGCGGTAGTCATCCTGGATGGTTCCTTCGGCGTCTCGGTTCTTGTATTCGTCCATGATGCCGATGCCGTTCTCGGAAACGAACCACTCAAGATCGGGGTAGTTCTTAGCGCAGTCCATGCCAAAGTCGTAGAGGCCCTGCGGGTAGATCTCCCAGCCGCGGCTCTCGTTCATAACGGCGTCGGGCCACACGTACTCGTCGGCAAAGTGCGGCAGACCGTACTGGTCGATCTTGCTCGCCGGCGCCTGAACGCGCGTGGGGTGGTAGTAGTTGCAACCGAGCCAGTCGACAACACCCTGCTTAAGAATCTCTTGGTCGCCGGCACGGAACGGAAGCTTAACGCCGCCCTCGACCAGGCTGTCGAGCACGTCGGCGGGAAGCTCGCCCTTGGTAATGAGGTCGAGCCACCAGCGGTTGTTGATGCCGCTGGTCATACGCACGGCCTCGAGGTCCGCCTCGCTGGGGTTCTCCTTGGTGTAGACCGGGGTAAAGCAGTTGATCATGCCGATCTTGGCATCGCTGCGAACGGCGCCCTCGTCATAGGCGCGACGGTAGTTGGCCACGGCCAGCGCATGTGCCAGCGAGATGTGATACTGCACGGTGCGAGCGCGGCAAAAGTCGTGGAGCTGCGGGAACCACACGCCCTCCTGATAGCGCTGCTCGGGCTCGACGATGGGCTCGTTAAAGGTGAACCAGTACTTGATCTCCTGGCCAAACTCGTGGAAGGCGACGTCGGCGTAATGTGCGTAAGCCTCGACAACCTCACGGCTCTCCCAGCCGCCACGGTTAAAAAGGTAGGTGGGCATGTCAAAGTGGTACAAGTTGACAAACGGCTCCAGGCCGGCTTCGCGAGAGGCGCGGAACAACTCGTGATACCACGCGGCGCCTTCCTCGTTGAGGTTGCCGTCGGCATCGAGCAGACGGCTCCACTGGATGGAAGTGCGATAGGTATCCAGGCCCAAGTCCTTCAAAATGCGAAGGTCTTCCTGGTACTTGGCCATAAAGTCATTGCCGGCGTAAGAGCCAACGCAGTTGTAGAACGAGCCCAGATCCTGGATGGACCAGGTGTCCCACAGGTTCTCGAGCTTGCCGCCCTGGTTCCACTGACCCTCAGTCTGCGGGCCGGACATAGCAGCGCCAAAGAAGAAGTCGTTGGGCAGCTGATACTGTGCCATCAAAGTCCTCGCTTTCGTGTTCTAGAGCTTCCGGTTGGAGACGGGTTTGCTTTGGCAGGTTATCCGGCGCGGGCGCGCACCGGTCATACCGATATCCAACCCGCCAAAACAAAACCGTCCCCAAACGGTCGATCCTGTTCTGCGGAAAGATTCCGTTCGTTGCTTAAACTATAGCGCTCTAATTCTAAAAGTAAAGCGTCTTTTTCTTTTTTCTTTCTCGAGCTTCTTAGATAAAGGTTATATGGGTGCCTTGTTAAGGGTTATACTTACTTGCGTATTGATATATGTCGGAAAGGAGGTTCAATGATTCCCAAATACGAGGCGATAGCTGCAGATATTCGTCGAAGCATCGAGGATGGCACTCTTAAACCGGGCGACAAGCTTCCCACCGTCGTTGAGTTCTGCGAGCTCTATAGCGTTTCCAAAATCACCGTCAAACGAGCTATCGAGCAAATCACCGAGGAAGGTCTTATTACCAGCCGACGCGGATCGGGTACCTACGTTAAGGACACGGCGGGACTTCCCGGTCAGGCGTTTTTCCAGGGCAAAAACGACCGTGCCCAGGGCTTTTCGTATGAGCACCGCGGGGAGAAGGTGACCTCGGTGGTCTACGATTTCTCGATTGTTAATCCACCAGCGGACATCGCAGCCCAGCTGGGAATTGCCGAGGATGACTTTGCCTATCACATCGTGCGCGTGCGTCAGGCCGATGAGAAGCCCATCGTTATCGAGTACACCTACATGCCCCTCGAGCTGATTCCAGGCCTTAAAAAGAAGGACCTGTACGGATCGGTCTACCACTTCATCCGCGAGCAATGTGGGCTGAAGATTTCGAGCTTCCACCGTACCATTCGCGCCGTGGCAGCAACCGAGGAAGAAGCCGAGCGCTTGGACACCAAGCCTGGCTCTCCCCTGCTCGAGCTCACCCAGATTGGCTTTTTGGACAGCGGCGCGGCCTTTGAGTATTCGGTCTCGCGCAACGTTGGCGACCGCTTTGAGTTGCACAACGTAACGTTGGCATAGGTTTTTGTAGTCATCCGGGCGCTCGCTTTGAACAGTTTTACGCAGCGCCCGCGCAACACAATGGGGGTATGAACATGTCCGATTTGATTAAGCTGACGCCGATCTTCCACGAGAAGATCTGGGGCGGCCGCCAGCTCGAAACCGTATTTGGCTACGACATTCCCGATGGCCCCATCGGTGAGTGCTGGGCCATCTCGGCCCACCCCAACGGCGACTGCCAGATTGCGGAGGGCCCGTATGCCGGCCACACGCTGTCGTGGCTGTGGGCCGAGCATCGCGAGCTCTTTGGCAACTGCGAGGGCAAGGAGTTCCCGCTGCTCATTAAGATTCTGGACGCCAAGGACGACCTTTCGATCCAGATTCATCCCAACGACGAGTACGCTGCCGAGCACGAGAACGGCAGCCTGGGCAAAACCGAGTGCTGGTATGTGCTGGACTGCGAGCCCGGTGCCACGATCATTGTCGGCCAGCGCGCGCACGACCGCGCCGAGGCCGCGCAGATGATCGAGGACGGCCGCTGGGACGACATGCTCAACGTACTGCCGATCCACAAGGGCGACTTTTTCCAGATTGATTCCGGTACCGTGCACGCCATCAAGACCGGCACGCTCATTTTGGAGACGCAGCAGTCGAGCGACGTGACGTATCGCCTGTACGACTACGACCGTCCCGGCACCGACGGCAAGCTGCGCCCACTGCACATTGAGCAGAGCCTCGACTGCATCGACTTTGATGCTCAGGCTCCGACCGACGGCACGGTGACCGCGCCCGAGGTGGACGGCGTGACCGAGCTCGAGTCCAACCCCTGCTACACCGTCGATCGCGTGCGCGTCAACGGCAGCAAGACCCTCGACCAGCGCTGGCCCTTCATGTGCCTGTCGGTCATCGACGGCGAAGGCACCGTCTGCGGCGACCCCGTCCACAAGGGAAGCCACCTGCTGGCCCCGAGCACCGTCAGCTCCATTGACCTCGAAGGCAAGATGGAACTGATCATCTCGCACCTGTAAGCTACCGGTCCCCGAGCGCTCCCCGGGATGGGGCGCGGGGTTTGGTCGCCTACTCGGACAGTCCTGCTCGCACGGAGAGCACATTAAGTGCTCTCCGGCTCGTGCGGAACTCGCGATCGACCAAACCCCGCGTCCCATCCCGGCGAGCCTCTGGCTAGTAACGACAATCAAAACGCAACAAGGGGCTCCCCCGCTCTTCAACGGGGGAGCCCCTTGCCATGTCTAAGTATTCAGCCCACCCGGTTCTCCAGATCAAAAAGCGAGAGGCAGAGCAACGCTCGTTCAGCAACGTTACCCAAGGACCCGGGCGGGCGTATGGGGCAACATCGATCGCGAGTTCCGCACGCAAAGGAGAGCACTTAATGTGCTCTCCGTCTTGCGCAGGACTGCCCGAGCAGGCGATGTTGCCCTATACGCCCGCCCAGGTCCGCCAGGATCACGACAGCTTGACGATCGGCGCAAAGCCCTTCATCAGCTTTTTGGTCTGGCCGGTCTTTTCGAACTGGACCTCGATCATGTCTCCGGCGACCGAGATCACGGTACCCGTGCCAAAGGTCTTGTGGCTCACGGTATCGCCCGCGGCAAAGTCCTGCGATGCGCTGGCGCGATCGACCTTGCGCTCCACCGTCGGAGACACCTTGGACGACGGCTTTTTGGCTCGCGGCGCACCCGAACCAAAGGTCGAGGCAACACGGCCGGCGTCGGGCGAGACCCCACGATGGCGCTCGGTCCCGTAGCTGCTGCCGCCAAAGAAATCGTCAAAGCTCGATCCGCCGCGCGAACCGGAACCGCCGGTCGAGCGCGTATGCGAACCGAACACCTTGCCGCCATACATATCCGAACCCATGCCCGAGCCAAAGGTGCCGTGACGGTCGCCGCGCTTCTCCCAGCCCGTGCCCTCAAAACCGGCAGAACCGATACCGCTAAACTCGATATCCTCAAACGGAATCTCATTGAGGAAGCGCGAGCGCGGGTTGGCAGAGGTCGAGCCGTAGGTGCGACGCGTGGCCGCATAGGTCAGGAATAGGCGCTTACGGGCACGCGTGATGGCGACGTAGGCCAGGCGACGCTCTTCCTCGAGCTTGCCCGGGTCATCGCTGCCGCCAAAGTCGTGCACGTGCGGGAAGATGCCCTCCTCCATGCCGGCCACGAACACCGCCGGGAACTCCAGGCCCTTGGCGGAGTGGATGGTCATCATGGTGATGGCATGCGTCTCGCCGGCCAGGGAATCCAAGTCGGAGCGCAGGGCCAGCCACTCCATGAGTGCCGGCAGCGCCTTACAGGTGAGCGGACCGTAGGTGCGCTCAATCTCGTCGGCATGCACGGCACCCGCCGGCATCTCCGTCGGCGCGGCATACGCGTTGCCCGCGATGGCGGCGGCCAGGGCATCCTGCGGTGAGAGCGCCGGGGCGGCTAGTCTATCGAGCGGATTGGAACCTGCAGCATCGCGCGCGCCGACGAGTGCCTCAAACGAGGATGCCGGGGCAGATGGCCCCGGTTCGGGCGCGGGCGCGCTCACCACAACGGGCTCGGACTCAGGCTCGGCAGGCACGTCGGCAACGCCGGCTGCGCGCAGCTCTTCCAAGCTCTCGAGCGTACCCTCGATATCCTCGTGCGTCTCCTCAAATTCGGCAGCAACGCCCAGGAATTCCTGAATGTTCTCGGCGCGGCTCTCGGACTCCATGGTGCCCTCGGCGCGGAACGCCTGCAGCAGGCCCGTCTTGTCGACAATCATCTCGACGACGTCCTTCAGCTCGCCGTCCATGCGGCGGCCCTCGCGCACCAGCGACACAAAGCTCGACAGGCCATTGCGGACCTTGGCGCTAAACATGCCCGTCTCGGCGCACGCGATCTCGCAGGCTTGGAAGAACGAGCAGCGGTTGTCGCGCGCCAGCTGCTCGATCTTTTGGATCGAGGTGGAGCCGATACCGCGGCGCGGCGTGTTGATGACGCGCTTGACGCTCATCTCGTCGGCCGGGTTCACGATCATCTTGAGGTAGGCCATGACGTCGCGGATCTCGGCGCGGTCGAAGAATCGCGTGCCGCCGACGATCTTGTAGGGCACGCCCGCGCGCAAGAACATATCTTCGAGGATACGCGACTGGGCGTTGGTGCGGTAGAACACGGCGATATCGTCGTAACTCGTGCCCTTGGAGTGCAGCTTTTCGATCTCGCCGGCAATCCAGCGGCCCTCGTCGCGCTCATCGCTTGCCTGGAAGGCCTGGATCTTCTCGCCGTCGCCCTCGGCCGTAAACAGGCGCTTGTCCTTGCGTTGCGAGTTGTGGCGCACCACGGCATTGGCGGCGCTCAGGATGTGACCCGTAGAGCGGTAGTTCTGCTCCAGCTTGACGGTCTTGCAGTTTTTAAAGTCCTTCTCAAAGTCCAGGATGTTGGTGATGTCGGCGCCACGCCAGCTGTAAATGGACTGGTCATCGTCGCCCACGACCATGAGGTTTTGGTACTTGGCGGCCAGCAGGTTGGCGATCTCGTACTGGACGTGGTTGGTGTCCTGATACTCGTCGACGCTAATGTAGCGGAAACGCTCTTGGTACTTGTCGAGCACCTCGGGGCGGGTGCGCAGCAGCTCGAGCGTGCGCACGAGCAGATCGTCGAAGTCCATCGCGTTGGCGGCGCGCAGGCGGCGTTCCAGCTCCAGGTAGACCTGCGCGGCCTTTTTGTCGTTGGGGCTGTCGGCGGATTTGAGCATGTCCTCGGGGCCGATCATGGCGTTTTTGGCCGAACTGATCTTGCTGCGGATCATATTGATGGGGAATTGCTTTTGCTCGATACCGAGCGCCTGCATAATATCGCGCACCATGCGCTTGGAATCGTCATCATCGTAGATGGTGAACTGACCGGTGTAGCCCAGCAGGTCAGCGTCCTCGCGCAGCATGCGCACGCACATGGCATGGAAGGTGCACACCCACATGCCGCGGGTACCGCTGGGGATGAGTGCCGCCAGACGCTCGCGCATCTCGGCCGCGGCCTTGTTGGTAAACGTGATGGCAAGGATCTGCCAGGGCTTAACGCCCAGGTCGCCGAGCATATGTGCGATGCGGAAGGTCAAGACGCGGGTCTTGCCCGAGCCGGCGCCGGCAAGCACCAGCAACGGACCCTCGGTGGTCAGGACCGCCTCGCGCTGGGCGGGATTAAGGCTGTCGATGTCGACGAGCGGCTTGGTGGGCTTGGGTGCCGGCGCGGGAGCATCGTAGATGTCGAGCGGGACGAGCTCGGGCTCCGGCGCAGCGGGGGCGGTGTATGCATCGAGCGGCACGGGTTCCGGCGTGGGCGGCACGGGTACCGCGGCGTTCTTTTCCCAGGGCAAGGGCTGGGTCATGGGCGACTCCTCATCTGACGGACGGCGCGCCTGCGGGCGGCGCCATAGTTTGAGCCGTACCAGTATACCGAGCCGCGCGGACACCGACGCAAATCACACCACGACTCCGTGCGCCACTGTCAGGCCTGCCCCAGCGGATTTGGCGCAATGGGGTCAGGTTGGTCTGCACCATGTTGTCGCAAAGTAACCTGACCCCAATGCACCAACCAGGGAGCCACCGATGTCATGGCAACGGTAGCGAGCGGCGGCCAGGGCGAACAAATTGGCATGAAAAGGGGGCGGCATAGACCTTTTGGTCATGCCACCCCCTTTGAATGACAAGTTGTCGCCCTGGCCGCCGCGCAGTGTCGACTAAGTTAGAGGCCGAGCATCGGCTCCAGAACGAAGAAGTATGCGAGCACTACGATGCCCAGGATGATGCGGTAGACACCGAAGCACTTGAAGTCGTGACGGCGGACGAAGCCCATGAGCCACTTGATGGCGATGAGCGAAACCACAAAGGCCACAACGCAGCCCACGCCCAGGATAGCGACCTCGTTGGCACCGAACGTGCCGCCCTTGATGAAGTACTTGACCAGCTTGAGCGCACTCGCGCCAAACATGACCGGGATGGCCAGGAAGAACGTAAACTTGGACGCCACCGAACGCGTGCAGCCCAAAAGCAGGCCGCCGATGATGGTAGAACCGGAGCGAGACGTACCAGGCACCAGCGAAAGCACCTGGAAGCAGCCGATACCCAGCGCAGTCTTCCAGCTCAGGTCCTCGAGCGTGGCGATGGAGCCAAAGTCCAGATTCTCGTCATCGTCCTCATCCTCAGCGGTAGCCGCGGCGGGCGCCGCAAAGTGCGCACCGGCGGGACGTCCACCCGACACCACAGCACGCGAACCAAACGAACCGGCAACAGCCATTTCCTCGCGCTTGCTCGCGCGCCAGTTCTCGATCACGATAAACAGCACACCGTACACAATGAGCGCCAGCGCCACGACGGGAGCATTGTAGAAATGCTCCTCCATCCAGTCGTTGAGCGGCAGGCCGATTGCCGCGGCGGGAATGCAGCCAAGCACAATCTTGCCCCACAGCACCCAGGTGTCGCGGCGGCCCTCCTTGCCCTTGCTGGGCGAGAACGGATTGAGCTCATGGAAGAACAGCACGCAGACGGCCAGAATGGCGCCGAGCTGAATCACGACCAGGAACATGTTCCAGAACGTCTCGCTCACGTTCATCTTGACGAACTCGTCCACCAAGATCATGTGACCGGTCGACGAAACAGGCAGCCATTCGGTGATGCCCTCGACCAGGCCCATGAAGGCAGATTTTAGAAGCTCGATGACATCCAAAGGGACCCCCTCGTTAGACACCCGCCGATATTGTTCTGCGGACGGTGCGGGCGATGTCCCATTATCAACCGTTCGGGCGCGTCTGCGCCTACCCTTACCAAAAAACTCGTCCGTTCACAGAATTGCGAGCGGTCAAACCGAAATCCTTGGGTATAACTGCAACAAGATAAAGTGTTCGGCGGCCAACGCGCCCGCGCCCGCCCGATGCACGAGCCCCGCGCCCGTGCGATAGACCAAGGAGGAAACCATGAACGAGGGCTACACCAAGGTATTTGTTTCACTCGATGGTACTGAGCAGCAGGATTTTGTGCTCGCACGCGCCATCAAGGTCGCCGCGAACAACGGCGCCAAGCTAATCATCGGCCACGTTATCGATTCCACGGCGCTCGAGAGCGCCGGTTCCTATCCGGTCGATCTGGTCAACGGCCTAGAGGAGGCATTTAAGAACTCCATCGCCAAGCAGCTCGAAGAGGCCAAGGCCAATCCCGATATTCCCGAGGTCGAGGTTATGATTCGCGCCGGCCGTATTCGCGAGACGCTCAAGGACGAGATGCTCGACGTGGTTAAGCCCGACCTGGTGCTCTGCGGCGCACGCGGCCTGTCCTCGATCAAGTATGCGCTGCTGGGTTCGATTTCGACGTTCCTGCTGCGCAACACCGACTGCGACATCTTGGTCGTGAAGTAGGTTCCTTCCCGCCGGCGCAGGGCCTGCGGGGTTATCACGCCGACGTCCTCGCCGCTTCGCGGCTGCGGGATGTCGGCTTAGATAACCCCTCCCGGCCTTGCGCCTTCGTCACCGTACTTCAGCGAGTTGTCTGATAGAAAAATGGCGTGCCGCCCCGGTTGGGACGGCACGTTTTGTTTGGGGCGGCACGTTTTGTTTGGGCGGACGTCTGCCGCGTGCGTTACTCGAAATATTGGAACTTGTTGGTTGAGAAGGCGAATGTGACGACGAAGCCTTCGCCGGGCTCGGATGCCGCGGTGACGTCGATGCCCATCTTGGAGCACAGGCGCGCCACCAGGTAGAGGCCGATGCCCGTTGCGCGCTTGGTGATGCGGCCGTTGTCGCCGGTAAAACCCTTCTCGAACACGCGCGGCAGGTCGGCCGCGCTCACGCCACAGCCGTTGTCGGCAACGGTAAGCTCGATGCGCTCGCTTGCCAGGCCCTCGTCCAGCAACGCGCCCGAAAACGTGATCTTCGCACCATCCTCACGTGCGTATTTAATGCTGTTCTGAATGAGCTGGCCCAGAATAAACTCGAGCCACTTCTCGTCGGTAAACACCTCAAAGTCGAGGTTCTCGCACACCGGGGCCACGTGCGCCGCGATGAGCTCACGCGCGTTGGCCTTGATCGCGCCCGTCACCAGGGTCTTAAGATCCCAGCGGCGAATCAGGTAGTCACGCTCCACGACTTCCGAGCGTGCATAGTACAGCGCCTGGTCGATATAGCGCTCCACGCGGGCAAGCTCGCGACCGAGGTCGTCTACGCGCGACAGATCGTCTTCGCTGCCGTCCAGGTTTTCAAGAATCAGATGGGCTGCCGCCAGAGGCAACTTGGCCTCGTGGACCCAGCTTTCGATATAGTCGCGATAATCATCGGTCTGGCGCCGGCCTTCGGCAACCTCGTCGCAGGCAGCTTTGCCCACCCGGCGCAAGACCTCGTACTCGAGCTCGCCCTCGGCATAGGTCGGGCATTGCACCATCTCCTGCACCCATGCGGGACTCTCGAGTTCCTCTGCCGCGCGCTCCAACTGACGCAGAAAACGGCGACGGCGAGCGTACTCGATCACGATGCCGAGCATACCGAAAATAAAGGACACGCCAACCGCCACGACCACGATAGAAACGGGTGCGCCGGCGACCGTCAGCACAAAGCAGCTCAGCAGCACGCCGCAGGTCCACACGGCGACGGGAAGCAGCGCATCTTTAAAGAACTTGCCAAACGACATAGCCGGCCCCTAGACCGAATAGCCTTGGCCGCGGTGCGTCGTCAAATACCCCTTGATGCCGATTTTTTCGAGCGTGGTGCGCAGGCGGTTGATGTTGACGGTAAGCGTGTTGTCGTCCACGAAGGCGTCGGAGTCCCACAGGTCCTGCATGATGGCCGGACGCGAGACGATCTTGCCCGCGCGACCCAAGAGCAGCGAAAGGATACGCAGCTCGTTTTTGGTGAGCTCGGTACTGTCGCCGGTTGCCGTATTGGTGACCATGGAGCGGGCGAGGTCGAGCTCCAATCCCTTGTGGACGAGCGTGCTGCGCTCGCCTGCCGCCGCGGTGCGACGCAGCAAGGCATTGATGCGCGCCACGAGCACACGGGCGCTGTAGGGCTTGGGAACAAAGTCGTCCGCGCCGAGCGTCATGGCCATGACCTCGTCGATCTCGGTCGTGCGCGACGTGAGGACGATGATGGGGACCTCGGATTCGCGGCGAACCTCGTGGCAGATATGCTGGCCGTCCTTGACGGGAAGCGTGAGGTCGAGCAGCACCAGGTCGGGCGCGGCGGCGAGAATATCGCGCGAGACATGCTCAAATGATTCGCAGGCCTCGACCTCAAAACCGGCACGGGCAAGGATAGCGGCAAGCTCGCGACGAATGGGCTCGTCGTCCTCAACGATATAGATCAGCGCCATGGATTCCGCTCCCCTCTTGGTTGTCTTGCCACCATTATGGCTGCGAAACTGCGGGTGTGCACCGCGCGCGGTGCCAGGTGACAGAACTGTTCGCGAGCGGGGGCGTTTTGTCCGCCTCGCACTCGCAGCGGTGGCGGGGACCAAAATGATTCTTTAATCCCCGTCCCAGAAAAATCATTTAGCGGCGGGCACGGAGCTTTTCGTAGCCGTCGGCAAAGAAGGCGACCGTGGCGGCGTCGGCGTCGGCGGCGTCCGTCTCGGTTGCGGGGACCACGCCGTGCTCGTCGCTCACTAGGAACAGCGCGCCCTTAAGCTGCGCGGGAATATCTACGCGCGTGACCGGGATGCCCTTGGTCTGGGCCAGCTGCTCGATGAGCGTCGCCGTGCCGCACAGGCACTCGTCCGCCGGCGCCACAAAGGCCAGCTCACCGTCGTTGACGGCAGCGAGCAGCTCGGGCGCCACGCCGGTCTCGTCGGCTTCGGAGCGAGCCTCGGCAGAACGGGCACGCAGCGCCTTGGCCGACGTGTCGGACAGCGGCTCGTACTCCCCCACCGTCATGGCGGCGTTGCCGTTAACGTCGATCACCAGCATGAGCACACCGTCGTGGGCGGTGTAATCGCCCTCGGCAAGTGACCACTCAACGTGCTGCTTGGCCCAACTGAGCATGTTATGGGTAAGCGGCTCGCCCTGCACCAGACGCTCGGACAGTGCGCGGATGTGACGGTTGAGCATGGGCACCTTTTTGTTGGACATACGCCAACGGCAGATGAGCGCGGGCTTGTCGAGCGTGAACTTCTCGACCGCCTCCTGATTGGCGCAAAAGTCCTCGTACGCACGCTGATCCTCGGCATTGCCAAACAGCTCGGCATCATCAATCTGGGGCATGGTTGTACCTTTCGTGTTAGTCATTCCGTCCTCTTATACCAAAAAGACGGCCCTCCAAACGGAGCAGCCGTCTTTTGCGGAGATTATTTTGTCCCAAGGCGGAACTTAGTGGCGGAAGTGGCGGGCGCCGGTAAAGACCATAGCAATATTGTGCTCGTTGCAAGCCTGGATGCTTTCGTCGTCGCGCTTGGAGCCGCCGGGCTGGATGATGCAGGTCACGCCGTGTGCAGCAAGCACGTCGACGTTGTCGCGGAACGGGAAGAACGCGTCGCTTGCACAGGCAAAGCCGCCCTTCTCCACGCCCTCGCGCTCGCAGAAGTCCTCGGCGCGCTCGCAGGCAAGTAGCGCAGAGTCAACGCGGTTAGGCTGACCCGGGCCCATGCCAATGCCGGCCTTACCCTTGGAGACCAGGATGGCGTTGGACTTAACGCCCTTGCAGACCTTCCAGGCAAACTCGAGCTCGGCCATCTCGGCGTCGGTGGGCTTGCGGTCGGTGGGGAACGTAAAGGTCGCGGGATCCTCGGTCACGTGGTCGACCTCCTGCACCAGCATGCCGCCGTCGACGGAGCGCAGCTCCACCTGAGCGCCGTGGTCCACGCCGCCGGTCGCCAACACGCGCAGGTTGGGGCGCTTGGCCATGCGCTCGAGCGCCTCGGCGGTGTAGCTCGGGGCGATGATGACCTCGACGAACTGCTTGTTCTGATCGGCAAAGTGCTCAACCAGATCCAAGGGAACCTCGCGGTTGCAGGCGATGATGCCGCCGAAGGCGCTCTTGGGATCGCAGGCAAAAGCGCGGTCGTAGGCAGCCGTGATGTCCTCGGCAACGGCGGAACCGCAGGGGTTCTGGTGCTTGAGGATTACGCAGGCCGGCTCGTCGAACTCGCGGACCAGGTTCCAGGCGGCGTCGGCATCCAGATAGTTGTTGTAGCTGAGCGGCTTGCCCTGGATCTGCTTGGAGCCCACGAGCGGGAACTGCGAGCTCGCGGTGTTCTCGCAGCCCTCGGCAAAGCGGTAGACCGTGGCCTTCTGCTGAGGATTCTCGCCATAGCGCAGGTCGTCGACCTTCTCCAGCGAGATCTCGAGCTTGGCAGAGGTGTCCGCCACGTCGCTTGCCTGGGCGGCAAGCCAACGGGAGATGGCCGTGTCGTAGGCGGCGGTGGTCTGGTAGACCTTCACCTGCAGGCGACGACGGGTGGAAAGCGTGGTGCAGCCACCGGTCTCGTGCATCTCGGCCAGGACGGCATCATAGTCGGCCGGGTCGGAAATGACGGTAACGCTCGTGGCGTTCTTGGCGGCAGAGCGCAGCATGGAGGGGCCACCGATGTCGATGTGCTCGATAGCGTCCGCGAAGGTGACCTCGGGGTTGGCGACGGTCTTCTCGAACTCGTACAGGTTGACGACGACCAGGTCGATCAGCTTAATGCCGTGCTGAGCGGCCTCCTGCATGTGCTGCTCGGAATCGCGGCGGGCCAGCAGCGCGCCGTGAACCTTGGGGTGCAGGGTCTTAACGCGGCCGTCCATCATCTCGGGATAGCCCGTGAACTCCTCGATGGGGGTTACGGGAACGCCCGCGTCCTCGATGGCACGAGCCGTGCCGCCCGTAGAGATGATCTCGACGCCAAAGTCACCGACCAGCGTCCGTGCGAAATCGACGACACCCGTTTTATCGGTAACCGAGATCAACGCGCGTGCGATCTTCACATCAGATCCCATGCAGTCCTCCTGTCTGGTACGCCGCCGTGCTCTGTGAGTCGGTGATACGTCGATCTGCAGCGCTCGCGCAGCGGCATTGAAAATACTGATTCAATGTAGCGCATCGAGCGCATCGATGCACCCCGCAACGGGCGCATGTGCAGAAAAAGTTTGCGAGCAGAGGGGATGGGCACGGCACCGGGCACGGTGAGTTCATGGAACACAGGGGCACCATAATTTGATGCCAATGGCGTGGTAGAACTGTGCTCGATATGCATCCGCAAAAGAAAGAGGCACCATGGTCTCGCGGGTTCTCTACCGACCGTTTGATACCGAAGACTTCGACGCCATCGCGCTGATTCTGCAGCAGCTTTGGCATAACAATTCGGATAACGATGAGTACAACCGCCTTGAGGCCGCGTGCGACCTCGCCTACTGCCTTTCGTCGTCGACGTTTTCACAGGTTGCGGTGATTGACGGTCAGGCGCGTGGCATTTCGCTCGCGCGTGCGGGACAGAGCTCCGGCGCCACTATCAACGAGCATTGGATGGATACCGAACGCGCGCTGCTATCGCAGATGCGTGAGCTAGAGCCCGATGCCTGCGCCGAGTATCTCTCGTTTGTGCGCGCAACCATCCGAACCAACAACCGCCTGCTCGAGAGCAGCCCGTTGCCGCACGACAACGAGGTCACGCTGCTTGCCGTGGATCGCGATGTCCATGGCCTGGGCGTTGGCACGGTTCTGCTCGATGCCGCGGTCTCGCACCTGTCCTCGCTTGGAGCGACGAGGGCGCACCTGTACACCGACTCCAACTGCTCGTGGAAGTTCTACGAGCTGCACGGCTTTAAGCGCACGGCCACGCACCGCGCCAACCGCGAAGAGCGCCGTCACGACATGCCGCGCGAAAGCTTCCTCTACGAACTCGATCTAACAGCCTAAACCCGGCAGTTAGGGACGTTCCTTTTAATATGAGCAGGACATTGTCAAGAGGCAAAATCGGGCCCGGCCCCAACGATATGGGATCAGGCCCTCTCCCTATATCAACCCGTCCGCGGCGACCTCGGCGTGTCTTCCCGACGCTCGTCTTTG
>RQAP01000049.1 GCA_008671135.1 Collinsella aerofaciens | reverse complement strand
GACCTGCGGGCCGTTGCCGTGGGTGATGATGATCTCGTTGCCCTGCTCGATCAGGCCGAGAAGAGCGTGAGCGGTGTTGCTCACGGCCTCGATCTGCTCAACGGGATTGTTGCCGAGGGCGTTGCCGCCAAGGGCGACGACGATACGATCGGGCTTACCGTACGGTTTACTCATAGTGTTCGCTCACTTCCCAGTTACTAGCGGAGCGTCGCGTACATAACGGCCTTGATGGTGTGCATACGATTCTCGGCCTCTTGGAACACGCGGGACTGCGCGGACTCGAAGACCTCATCAGAGACCTCCATCTCGGTGACGCCGAACTTCTCGGCAATCTCGGAGCCAATGGTGGTCTGCGTATCGTGGAAGCTCGGCAGGCAGTGCATGAAGATAGCGTTGGGGTTGGCCTTCGCCATGACCTCGGAGGTTACACGATAAGGGGACAGAAGCTCGATGCGGCTCTTCCACAGCTCCTCTGCCTGGCCCATGCCCACCCACACGTCGGTGTAGATGACGTCGGCATCCTTGACGCCCTCGTCGATATCCTCAGTGAGCTGGATAGTGCAACCGTTTTGGGCAGCGATCTCCTGGCAGCGCGCAAGCAGCTCGGGATCAAAGTGCGTGGCGCCCTCGACGTCGCCCTTGGGACCGCAGGAACAGAAGTTGATACCCAGCTTTGCGCAGATAACCATCAGGGAGTCGCTGACGTTGCCCTGCTCCTTGCCCAGGTAGGCAAGCTTCATCCCACGCGTATCGCCAAATTCCTCGCGCATGGTGAGGATGTCGGCGAGAGCCTGAGTAGGATGGTACTCGTTGGTCAGACCGTTCCAGACGGGGACGCCAGCCTTGTCAGCAAGCTCCTCGACGATGGACTGATCGGAACCGCGATACTCGATGCCGTCGTACATGCGGCCGAGAACGCGAGCGGTGTCTTCGATGGACTCCTTCTTGCCCATCTGAGACGAGCCGGGATCGAGGTAGGTCACGCCCATGCCCAGATCCATGCCGCCGACCTCGAAGGCGCAGCGGGTACGGGTGGAGGTCTTCTCAAAGAGCAGGACGATGTTCTTGCCCTCGAGATAGTGATGCGGATAGCCGGCGCGCTTCATGTCCTTGAAGTTCTTGGAGAGCTCGAGCAGGTACTCGATTTCCTCGGTGGAGAAGTCGAGAAGCGTCAGAAAATTACGACCCGAAAGATTGAAAGCCATGATGAATCCCTTCAAATTAGTTTTGTTTTAAAAAAGCGGAGGGCCAGGTGCATGTGCGCCCTCCGCACGCGTGAACCCGATACTTAGATCTCTTCACGCCAGAAAGGCATGGTCATGCAGCGCGGGCCGCCACGACCACGGGAAAGCTCCTCGGAAGGCGCAACCAAAAGCTCAACGCCGGCCTTATAGAGCGCGTCGTTGGTAATAACGTTGCGCTCGTAGACGCACACCTTGCCCGGGGCGACGGCAAGGGTGTTGGAACCGTCATTCCACTGCTCGCGAGAGGCCTCGATGGGATCGCCGCCGCCACACTCGATCATAGTGATGTGGTCCATGCCCGTTGCCAGCTCGAGGATGTGCTGCAGGGTGCCCTCGAGCTCCTCGATATGGACCTCGCCCTCGCTGTCGCCTTTGGTCAGGCGGTAGGCGCGCAGGGTCTGATAGATCCCCGGGTACACGGTGAACTTGTCGTGGTCGACCTGGGTGCAGACGGTATCGAGGTGCATGTAGGCGTAACCATGCGGAATCTTGATGGCGTAGATGTTCTCGATCTCGGCCTCATCGGAACCCCAGAACATGTTCTTTGCGAGCTCATCGATGGCTGCGGTCTGCGTGCGCTCGGAGATGCCGATTGCCAGGGTCTTAGCATTGATGTTAAGGATATCGCCGCCCTCGATATGCCACTCGCTGTTATGGTCGTACCAAATGGGGCTGCCGGCATAGTCCGGGTGATTGCGCAGAACGGTCTCGTAGAAGATGACCTCACGGTTGCGCTGGTTCCAGTACATGCGGTTCATCGTGGCGCCCTTGCCGACGACGGCCAGGGGGTCACGCGAGAAGTAGGAGGCGGGCATGGGGAACAGCACCATGTCGTCGGCCTTCAGCTCCTCGCCGTCCATGCTGGCAAGCGAGCCGGTGACCCTGGGGATCTCAAGGTCGCGGGCATAGAGACCGCCCATGGCGGCAAGGACAAACTCTTTGCTGTCCTTGATGGAGTCAAGCTTCTCCACAACAGCCTGGCGAAGTGACGCATTGGTGATGCCGGCCTCGGCCATGAACTTCTTCATGAACTCAGCGCGCGTACCCTCAACCTTGTCAAACGTCTCGGCGAGCAGCTCCTCCATGTAGACAACCTCGGCTCCGGCACCGCGTAGCAGGTCGGTAAACTGATCGTGCTCCTTCTGGGCATAGTCCAGATAGAAGGCGTCGTGGATCCAGACGCGATCGAAGTCCTCTGCCTTCATGTTGACCAGGTCCATACCGGGACGATGCACGCAAACTTTCTTGAGAGCACCGATTTCGCTATGGACGTTCAGTCCCTTACTCATTTTTCGTCCTTTCCTTTGATGAGCGATTGATTGATTTCCGAAAAGCTTTATGGGCTACGCCAGGGGGATAAGACCCGACACGGCGGTAAATGCCAAGCAGACGATGCTAACGACCACGAAGAACTTCCACGCGACCTTCCACCACTGACCAAGGGGGATCTTGCACACGCCGAGTCCGGCAACGAGCATGGCGCTCGTGGGCGAGATAAGCGACATGGCCGCACTGCCCATGGAGAGGCCCGTCACAGCGGCCTCGGGGTTAAGGCCCATGAGCTCAACGAGGGGTCCAAAGATGGGGATCGTAAGCGCCGCAATACCCGAAGAGCTCGGAACGAGGATCGAGAGCAGGTTGTCGATCACATAGAGAATGCTCGTGAACACAACCGGGGGAACGCCGGCAAGAGCCGTTGCAAGCGTGTTGAGGATCGTGTCAATAATCATGCCGTCATTCGCAATCACAAGGATGCCGCGTGCAAGACCGACCACAATGGCGGAGAAGGCGAAATCCGCGATACCCTTGACGAACTCACCGGCGATCTCCTTCTCATTCATGCCGGAAACGACACCGGCAAGAAGGGCCATAGCCAGGAAGATGGCAGAGATCTCGTTCATGTACCAGCCCTGGGTCACGAGTCCCCAGATGATTGCAACGAGGCCGAGCACAAAGATGGCCATGACGGCTTTCTGCCTGCCGGTGAACTCACTTTCGAGAAGGTTCCCGTCGGCGCCGAACTCCTCGCGCTTCTTGATGTCGTCATGGTATGCGAGGGAGGACTCGGGGTTCTTCTTGACCTTGATGGCGTACATCATGACCCAAGCGACGCCAATGGTCGTAAGGACCACGAGCGCGATCATACGCAGCCAAAGCTGGGGGTTGCCCTGGATACCCAGGATTCCCTGAGCGATCAGGACGTTGAACGGGTTGACGGTCGAAGCGATATAGCCGATTCGAGCACCTACAAATACCGTCATAAACGCTGTGATGGAGTCGAAGCCCATGGCCATCATGATTGGCATGAGGATTGCGAAGAACGGGAGCGTTTCCTCAGCCATGCCAAAGGTGCTTCCACCCAGAGCGAAAAGGATCATCAAGATCGGGATGATGAGAACGTCTTTACTCTTGAACTTCTTGACGACACGCGCCACGCCGCTCGTAATCGCACCCGTCGCGGTGATGACCTGGAACGAACCTCCCACAATCAGGATGAACGCAACAACCTCCACGGCCTGCTGGATACCGACCGCAGGGGCTTCCAAAACATCAAAAACACCTTGACGAAGATCGACCTCGTTGCCGTCCTCATCGGTATAGACCTTGTCGATGGGTTCATAAGTACCCGCGACCGTAACCTCGCGACCGTTAACTTCCTGACGTTCAAACGATCCCGAAGGAACCAACCAGGTCATAACCGCAAAAATAGCCATTAAAGCAAGGATGATGGTGTATACATGGGGGACGCGGATACCGCGCTTCTTCTCTGTCTCTGCCATTTCCCCTCCTTAATTCGTTGGTGTAACCTCTGCCGGCGATTTGATTTTTTCATCAGCCGCATCCCCCGCGTGCTTTTCGTCCACCAGCGCGCAGGTTTTCGCTATAAACGGTTTTCTAATTGACGTTATTTATCAATTTTTGCTTTGAATTGATATTTGATGTCAATTCAATGTCTTGAAAGGCATCTATGAATACTCAATTTATGACAAAAGGTGAAATGTTTTAAAAATGTGTCACTATAAGAGTCGAGATAACGCTACATCCGGAACGAGGATTCATGTCTGCTCTCCAGGTCCAAAATGAAATAGGAAAGCTTCAGAAAGCCCTTCTGCACTGTCCCGGCATCGAAACGCGCAATTATCCAGACGGACAATTCAACCAGGTATTTACGCTGCGTCCCTCAAACAGCTCCTTTGACCTCGAAAAAGCGCTGGCAGAGCATCGCTCCTATTCGGACATCTTAAAGAACGAGGGGGTGGAGCTCTTCTATGTCGAAGACCTGCTCATCGAAGCCCTCGATCAGTCGAGCCAGGCCCGCCAGTCTTTTATTGATCTGTATATCTCCGAGTGCGGAGTCGGGGGGATCGAGCTTCAATCGGCCATACGCAATCTTCTGGAGGGCACCAAGAGCTCTCCCGACCTTGTCCAAACAGCCATCAAAGGTATTCGCTACGGCCAGGTCTTCGATACCGAGAGGGAGGCGCATAGTCTCGCGGCACTGACTGGAGACGCTTACCTCCCCGAGGACCTTCTCGTAAACCCGCTTAACACTATGTGGTTCACGCGTGACCCGGTAAGCGTCATAGGAAGCGGCGCAACACTCAATCACATGTACTGGCCAGAACGAAACCGCGAGGTCATCGCCTACCAGACGATCTTTAACTACCATCCGGCCTTTATGGGAACGCCGCAGTTTTTCAAGCACGAATCTACATATCATCTCGAAGGCGGCGACGTTCACAACCTAAACAGTGAAAACGTAGCTATCGGCATCTCGCAGCGCACCGAGCCCCTGGCCATAGACTCGTTGGCACGAGAGGTGCTGTGGAATAAGGACTCGACCATCGAATCTGTCTGGGCGATCAAGGTCCCCTATGACGAACTCTGCATTCACTTAGACACCTATTTCAGCCGTGTCGACTACGATACGTTCCTCATCGATCGCACTTTGCTGGAGGAGGCAGAAGTTTACCGAATCACGCGAGGGAGACGCGAGTGGACGACCCGTGCCGCAATCGTCGAGGGAGGGATCCGCGAGGCGATTGGGATGGCACTTGGCTCAAATAGTCTGAGGTTTATCCTCTGCGGCGGATCGAACCCCGCTGCCGCCGAGCGCGAAAGGGCCAACAATGCCGCGAGCACACTCTGCCTTAAGCCCGGAAAGGTCTGCGTTTACGGGGAGAACACCGAGACCAACGCCGCTCTCGAACAGGCCGGGATAGAACTCGTGCCCATATCGATCTTTGAGCTCACAAGCGGCTTTGGCGGGCCCGACTGCCTCTGTCTCCCCCTGGCCCGCTCAATCTAGCCATGGGGGTTGGAGAGAACATCAAGGCCCTTCGAAGAAGGAGCTCCCTCACGCAAGAGGAGTTTGCAAAGCTCATCGGCGTCTCCAAGGAGACCGTATGCCGCTGGGAAAAGGGCCGGTCGGCGATACGCCAATCGACGCTGGAAAAAATAACCTCGGCGTTTAACCTGCAGTCTGACGACCTGACCTCACAGGCTGCAGGTCTCGCAGCGCAGGATGAGCACCCAAGGGCAAGTAGCTCACAGCAAGACCGCCAGCCGAGCGAAATGTGCGACGCGTTTAAGATCGCGATGAGCAGCGGCAGAACCGGTCTCAAACGGACGGGAACGGTGCCATCGGCCCCCTCGCTACTCGCTCGGCACCCCAACTGCTTCTTTGTCCAAATGGACACTTCAGCCATGTCTAAATGCTATCCAATCGGCTCGCTCCTGCTTGTCGATCCAAACAAAAAACCATGGAATGGTTGTACGGTACTGGCAATTGCGGACAATTCGAGAATGGTAATCAGGCGCTACAGCGTCGGCACGAGCTCGATAATGCTTTCGTCATACTCCTACCGCACGGCCGAGCCTGACATTGTGCTCGATAAGCGAAGGATCAGGATCCTCGGTGTCATTGTTTGGTTTCAAGCATCCCACGACCTAGGCGAATAATCATCAGAATACAGAATTAGGCATACTGAACGGCAAAAGCCCCGCAGTCGGAGCGGACTGCGGGGCTCATGAAGAGAGGCTAGTTTGCGGGCGTCTTGCCTGGCGCCCACGAGAGAGGCAATGGAGTAGAGGCTACTCGTGGATGCGGGTGCCGGAGAGGCCGGCCATGGTCT
>RQAP01000033.1 GCA_008671135.1 Collinsella aerofaciens | reverse complement strand
GAGTCAATCTCATCTAGCCCCACAAGCCGAGAAAACAGCGGGCCGCTCATCGTTCCATCGTCAATTGATGCCCTTATGGTCTTCAAAACGCCCGTATCATGAAGCGATGCCGAGCTGTAGGGGGCAACACGAGCAGAACTCTCAATTAACGACGAGACAAAAGGATGGAGATGTTTTGGACATAGTCCATCAAACCCCCCATCCCCATTGTCATCCGAGCCGACCAGGCGCCAAGTATAATGATCGACCCAGTCATCTCCGTCATATATGGCGTCCATGAGCAACTTCCCGTCTAGAGAGAGAAACCTATTTGGACATCGGGGCGCAAGACCGCAAGCCATATCGGGCCCGCAGCAGCTCCAACCCAACGCACCACATAGGTTCCCTTTCGTACATGTGTATCAATCTGCCCCGAAATGCCGGTGAATGCAATTCCAGACCCGTTCGTCGGATAGCAATCGACGTATTTTTGTTTTCCGCTCACAACCTTGTATAGATATATCGTTCCAGCAAAAGAGAAGGTATCGTGACTATTTTAGATCTATATGGCCAATTCGAGCCCTCGCCATGGCAATTGTTGCAGCTGGGTTTCTTTTCATTAAAATTTCACTTTGGTAAATCCCCGCCCCTAAGCATTAAACCCGAAGTCCACCGAGTGGGCGAATTCCGGCGGATGTGCGCCTGAAATCGGTAACAAAAAAAGCCGCCCGAAGGCGGCTATCTTGTGCAATGGAGCCAGCGACCGGGCTCGAACCGGTGACCCCCGCTTTACGAGAGCGGTGCTCTACCAACTGAGCTACGCTGGCGACCATGTGGTGACGCAACTGAGGCGTCAACGGCTGTCTATGATACGGGACATCGCAAATCCGCGCAAGTGTTCTGACGGCTTTTCTCACTTTAAATGCACTAATATTGGAGGCGTGATGTCTTGTTCTTACGAGTCTCAAGCAGAATGGGGCAGTGATGGCTCAACCCAGGATCCTTCTCACGCGTATCGATGACCGTTTCATTTACGGGCAAGACGTTGAGCTGTGGAACGAAGCCGTGGGCTCCAACCTTGTCCTAATCGTCAACGACGAGATTGCGGCGGATTCGCGCCAATGGGCACCCATGAGGGTGGCGGTGCCAGAAGGCGTTTGGACAAGGTTTTTCTCGGTGCAAAGGGCCATCGACATCATTCATACCGCAACGCCGCGCCAATTGATTCTGATCATGGTGGCCTCACCCGCCGATGCACTCGCGCTGGTTAAGGGTGGCGTGCCGATCACCAAGATCAGCATTGGCCATATGCAGGCAGGGGAGGGCAAGCACCCCATAACGCCCGCAGTCGCCGTAGACGGCGAAGATGTCGCCGCCCTCAAAGAGCTGCAAAAGCTCGGCATAGAACTAGAAATCCGCTATCTCCCCAGCTCCAATCCCGACCCTATCCAACTAGTCATTGGGGACGTTCTTAAATGACTAGTCAAACGGGACACCCTTGGTACTTGGGGACGTTCCTTATGTGCCGGCCTTTTAGGAACGTCCCCAAGTGCCGGCAGATTGGGACAGTCTTTCTTGCCAAACGTTAAAGACTGTCCCCAACGACTAGTCATTTAAGAACGTCCCCAATGACTAGGTAGCAAAGCGCCCGTCGGCAGTGGTGCCGGCGGGCGCTGCTGTGCGATATGTTGCGTTGTGGGCTTAGTGCCTCATAAAGTGGTATTCGATCACATTGCTGTAGGGGTGACCCGGGCCCACAATGCCCTGCGGGAACAGCGGCTGGTGCGGTGTGTCGGGGTACATCTCTGCCTCGAGGGCAAAGCCAGCGCCCCAGCCATAGTTGGCATCGTCCTTGGCGTGCTCGTCGCCCAGCCAGTTGCCGGTGTAGAGCTGCACGCCCGGGGCGGTGGTGTAGTAATCCAACTCACGACCGGTCCACATCTCCTCGACGTGCATCGCGCGGCGCAGATTACGGCCGTACTGATAGCCATCGATGCACAGGCAGTGATCGTAGCCACGGGCCTGCTTAATCTGCGGGTCGTCGGCTTCCATGCCAGGAGCGACGGGGCGCAGCTCACGGAAGTCAAACGGCGTGCCTTCGACCGGAGCGATCTCGCCGGTGGGGATGTTCTGCTCGTTGATGGGCAGGTAGTGGGCAGCGTTGGCAACAAAGAAGTGCTCGCAGTCCATGCCGGCGTTATGGCCGGCAAGGTTAAAGTACGTGTGGTTGGTCATGGACACGTAGGTGGCGCGGTCGCTCTCGCAGCCGTATTCGATACGGAAGCAGCCGGTGCGCGTCACGGTAAACACGGCCGTAAAGGTGCGGTTGCCGGGAAGACCCAGCTCACCGTCCTCAAGCGAGGTGGTCATGCGCACGGCATTGTGGACCTCGTCGAGCTCAACGTCCCACACGCGCTTGTGCAGGCCGTGCTCAAGATCGCTGTGCAGGTTGTTGGTGCCCTCGTTGGCGGGCATATGCCAGTCCGTGCCGGCGATGGTGATCGTGGCACCTGCAGTGCGGTTGGCCACAGGTCCGATGGTCGCGCCAAAGCAGGCGGGGTTGTCAAAGTAATCCTCGAGCTTATCGAAGCCCAGCACCACATCGCGCGCGTTGCCGGGGATGTCGGGCACGTCGATGCCCAACACGGTGGCGCCATAGTCCATAATGCGAACGCAGATCTCGGGCCCGTTGAGGGTGTAACAATGAACGGGGGTACCGCACGGCGCGGTGCCGAAAAGCTCGGAAGTGATCATTTGGTTCCTAACATCGAGGTATTTCGGACAAACTGTAGCGCGAACAGGCGAGATTATCACTACACCCCACTAAAGCAGGGGGTATTTTTCTCAAAAAAGTGATGATTGGAGCTGTGCGGGCGTTCATTTCTGACGCGCGCGAGTCTGATACAATTTGTTCGTTATTGTTTGAATTGACGTGAGCGTGGAACAGCGAGGACTCATCGTGATTAAAGCGGAGCGACAGGATAAGGTTCGGCAGCTGCTCGAGGAACAGGGAACGGTCTCGGTCAAGGAGATTTCGGATGCGTTAGGTGTCTCGGATATGACGATCCGCCGTGACCTTGAGGAGCTTGCGAGCCTGGGCGAGATCGAGCGCGTGCACGGCGGAGCCCGCAGTGCGCAGGGCCGTCCACACGCTATGCTGCGCCATGAGTATTCGCACAGCGAAAAGCGCACGAAGCATGCCGAGGAAAAGTTGCAGATTGCGCGCCGTTCTGTGGAGCTTATCGAGGAAGGCTCGACCATCTTTTTGGGCACGGGCACCACGGTTGAGCAGATGGCCTCGATGCTGCCGGCGTTTCGCCTGCGCATTGTGACCAATTCGCTTTCGGTGTTTAACCTGCTCGAGGCGCGCGAAGACTGCGACCTGTGCCTGGTGGGCGGTATGTACCGTCGCCGCACCGCCGCTTTTGTGGGACCAACGGCCGAGGATACCCTGCGTGCGCTGGGCATCGACGCAGCCTTTATCGGCGCAAACGGCATTCTGGACGGCGACGTGTCCACGTCTAACATGGAAGAGGGCCGCCTCCAGCAGCTCGCCTTTAGCAAGGCCGATTCACGCTACCTCATCGCCGACTCCAGCAAGATCGGCAAGCGCGACTTCTACACCTTCTGCCGCCTGGACAGTTTGGATGCCATGGTGTGCGAGCCGGGTATTACCGCCGAAGATCGTGCCGCCATCGAGGAGCACACGCAGGTTATTTGCTAGTTATCGCTACGGGATTGCCAACGGGTGATGCGGGAGGACTTTTACCTCCTGTCATTGTGGAAACCAGCGCGTCAGCGCTACGCGATATGACGCGCAAATAAGGACTCCACTATCAAATCGTCTCAACCTGTAACAGGTAGGGGTGAAACCACCAACCAGATGTTACAGATTGAGATTTTTGACCCGGCCTATTCCGTTTGTCTCGATCTGTAACAGCTAGGACCGAATAATTCAGCTAGTTGTTACAGATTGAGATTGAGAGGATTGGCCTACGCATTCATCTCAATCTGTAACATCTAGACGTCCAAAACCGGTCTTAGTGTTACAGATTGAGACAATTCGGCGGGGTCTACCTTGTTTGTCTCGATCTGTACGGTTGGGACTTAAAAACTCGGCTACGCGTTACAGATCGAGACAAAAGAAAAAGAACATTAGGACTTGAAAATAAAGTTTTGATAAGGGATTCGCCCAGTTAAGACGGTGCGGCAGACAATTGAAATTAGTTTGCCTCCGGAGTCGTAAGCATAATGAGTTAGTTCGATGACCGGAAGTTTTGCAACACCATAATTGCTGGCTTCGGAATCGCTAAGCTCACGTGCTCTATAGCTTTCCCTAACAGATTGGATAGACTTGGACAAGTCGTCCATGATTCTGCTAAATGCCTGAAAATCTAACTGGTTATTCGGAACGCGCGACTTTGAAATGAAGAACGTATCAGCGCCTATGAAGCTGCCTTCAAGTTCGTAGGTCAATTCAAGACGCTGAATTTCATCGCGACTTTGACATCCAAATTGTTGGAGCATCATTACGGAAATTGGACGACCTGATGTGAGGCCGCCGAAATGTTTGGTGATGGCATCCGGATCAACGCCATCGCAATGGCTTGCAAAGTCAAAGTCTAAAAGTGAATTGAGCTCGCTAACGCGTTTCGGTGCAACAAACGATCCCTTACCTTGGATTCGATAGATACTTCCACGACGCTCCAGCTCACTCATGGCAAGTCGGACGGTTGTTCTGCTTACGGCGTATTCGTCGCAGAGTTCCATTTCTGTTGGAAGTTTATCGTCTGCTTGATATTCATCGACGATCTGCTTGAGCAGCGCGTCGGTGAGCTGTAAATAGAGTGGCCGTTTTTCGTGTGTATCGAGCATTAGAGCCTCAGTTTGCATGTTGGTTATACCTGATGGTTGCCTCAGTCGGGATGTAACGTGGGCAAGGTAACCTTAACGTATCACAGAGCGGCTCAGCATGACGATCTGATGCCTGTATCCACGAAGGGTTTGTCCGAGCGTGAAGATATTCTGGGGCAGGCAAATACCGTTCATGGAGTCCCCGATATGTTGGAGGTCAGCGCCGGCTGCTTTTGCTGCAAGGCCTATTTTCTTAATGGTCTCGCTGTCGCAGGAGTCTTGACTCGTCCCGTTCGCCGCCATGACGAGAACCTTCTCTTCAATTGACTTGCCTACGTTGTGGGATCGTACAAAGTCTACGATGGCGCGCAGGTCTGCTTCTTGGAAGCAAGGGACGGTGTAGGGGGCTGGCACGAGAAGGATATCGACGCCGAGGTCAACAAACTTGCGCGCAATTTCGAGCGTCATGACAGGTTCCGCAACGCCCGCTCCATGCATTTTTCCGGCTATGACCAGGCCATTGAAATGCTCTTTGGAGAGTTTAATCGAATGGGCGATTGCATCGTTGGAGACGCCGGTTCCAGGGTTGCCCGTCAGGCAGATAAAATCAAATCCGAGTTCGTTAGCCTTTTCTAAGGTCTTGGGAGAGACGCGACGACCCATGGGGATTTCCGTTCGGGATTCAGACATCTCTGCCTCGTTATCAACTGGCTCCAGATTGACGCCAATGGGCCTTCCGCATGCTCGCTTCACCCAAGTGACCGGGTTTTCATTGAGATCATCTGGAATACCGGCAATAACTGGATCGAACACATCGAGCGCGTTAAACAGAAGCAGGTCGGCACCTGCGGCACGTTCGATTTCTGCATTAGTAACGCCGCCGAGAAATTGGGAAGAGGGTACGTTTTCCGCCATGATGGTACGTCCCTCGGAAGCCAGAATTGCCTGTTTTAGATCCATGGGTGACGTGGCGGCAAAATCGGATGCGGACATGTTCAGTAATCGTTTGGGCATTGTTACTTCCTTTGACTAGAACGACAGGCTTGTGACATTGTCTCTAATATTGTTACAACAATATATTCAATATGTTATATCCAATCGGTGAACGGTTGCAAGCTTATTGTATTGCTCGGAAAAAATAGCCTTTAGCTGGACAAATCTAAAATTACGCAACTGCCGTTCACCGAATAAGTATTTGAATTCTTGACATATCGACAAAGCGGAAAAAGAATTGGTTATGACAAATCGCGCAAATGATATTACATTTCGCACGAGAACGTATTCATTTACATACGTGGATACAAACTGGGACGACGACGGTTGAGTCCGGATAAATCGTTGTGCGCCCGGGAAACATGAAAGGATGTCTTATGGACGCTATCGTCAAATTCCTTGAAAAACACCAGGCCCTCTTCGACAAAATCTCAAGGAACATTTATCTGGTGGCGATTAAGGATGGCTTTCTCTCGAATATGCCAATTGTGCTGTTCTCGAGTCTGTTCCTTCTTCTTTCGACGCTCCCTGCCTATGTAGGCATCGCGCTTCCGTCTGAGGTGCTGGATTTCTTTAATAAAATCTATGCATATACCATGGGACTTCTTGGCATTATGGTGGCCGGCACCACGGCGAGCTCACTTGCCAAGTCGATGAACCGCCGCATGCCTTCGGGCAAATCTCTCAACCCCACCTCGTGCATGGTTTGTGCCATGTGCGGCATGTTCTTGCTATCGGTGACGAACGATGTTGTCTCGATTGGCGGAGCAGATACGTCTGTTTTTGAAACCGGCTACATGGGAACCAAGGGTTTTATCGCTGCGTTCGTATCCGCATTCTTGACCGTTAATATCTATAAGGTGTGCATTAGCCATAATGTGACGATCAAGCTCCCCAAAGAGGTCCCTGGCTCTATTGCGCAGAGTTTTCGCGATATCTTTGCGTTTGGGTTTTCGATCCTTGCGTGCGCTTTTATCGATCTCGCGAGCCGTAAGCTGCTTGCTGTGCCGTTCGCCAATTTGGTATCCGCTCTTATCTCGCCGCTGTTCTCCGCGGTCGACACCTATCCTGGCATGGCGCTTATCGAGGGCGCGGTCGCACTTTTCCAATTTATGGGCATTCACGGTGCCTCGGTTGTCATGACTCCGATCAATGCTGCGCTCTACGACAATACCGTTACCAATCTTGCGGTTTACCAAGCAGGTGGACACCCGTCAATTGCTCTCGCGCTGGACTTTACAAACTTCATCGGCGGTCTGGGCGGTTCTGGCTGCACGTTCATCGTTCCTATTATCCTAATCATGTTTATGCGTTCCAAGCAGCTTAAAGCCATGGGCAAGGCATCGATTATCCCGGTGATTTTTGGAGTTAACGAGCCCGTTCTCTTCGGTATGCCGATTGTTCTCAATCCCTATATGTTCGTGCCCTTCCTAGCGGCTCCTATGGTCAACGCTATAATCGGTTAGTTTTTCATTGACGTCATTGGAATGAACGCCCCCATGTATACCATGCCGTGGGCGCTTCCCGGCCCAATCGGTGCATTCCTCACCACAGGTCTTGATGTACGTTCTCTTGTATTGATTGCAGTGCTGTTGGTCGTTGACTTTGTGATTTACTATCCGTTCTGCAAGGCGTATGACCATCAGCTTTGTTTGGAAGAGTCTGCAAAGGAGACTGCAGGAACCTCGGATGCAGATGCTATTGCCGCACAGGAAAATGTCGCAAAAGCTCTCGAGGCGGTAAAGGACAAGGCGGAGCAGATCCGCGTGCTTGTGCTTTGCCAGGGTGCCGGCACTTCGACTCTCTTGGCAAATGCTCTTCGCGAAGGCGCCGCTGCTAAGGGTATCGATCTGGTTTCTCAGTCCGGTGCGTACGGAAGCCACTATGATACGATGGATCAGTACAACGTGATTGTTCTGGCGCCCCAGGCACGCATGTACTATGACGCTATGAAGGCCGATACCGATCGCCTTGGAATTAAACTGCTCACCACAAGGGGCAAGGAGTATATCGACCTTACCAACGATCCCGAAGGTGCAATTGACTGGATCGTTCAGGAGCTGGCCAAATAGTGGATGCATTTCGTCGTTGATTCGTCGGTGTATGGTACGGCCCCGCAGCTTATTGAGCTGCGGGGCCGTATTTCGTTGAGTATCTAATTGAGACAATGCGCGCAACCGTCGTGAGATCGCATTGGCGCTCTCCGAGTCACCGACAAACTGTCTTCCATCTATGTGACCAATTCGCTTTCGGCCTTTAGCCTGCTCGAGGCGCGCGAGGATTGCGAGCTGTGCCCGGTGGGCGGCATGTACCGTCGCCGCACCGACGCCTTTGTGGGCCCCATGGCCGAGGATACCCTGCGCGCACTAGGGATTGACACGGCGTTTATCGGTGCCAACGGCATTCTGGACGGCGACGTGTCCACGTCCAACATGGACGAGGGCCGTATCCAGCAGCTCGCTTTTAGCAAAGCGGACTCGCGCTATCTGATCGCCGACTCCAGCAAGATCGGCAAGCGCGACTTCTACACCTTCTGCCGCTTGGACAATTTGGACGCCGTGGTGTGCGAGCCGGGTATTACCGCCGAGGATCGCGCCGCCATCGAGGAGCACACGCAGGTCATTTGCTAGCTAGCGCAGCAGGAGGACTTTTGCCCTTGCCAGCGCGGGGTTACCGCTTCACAATGACGTGCAAATAACTTTGGGCAACAAGGAGGAGGCTATTCTGAGATATGACTAGACTCCGTATCTCGTCTTTATGTCCCTTGAGAATGAATCGTAGTCTTCATAGAGCCCTTCTCTGCTTTCATCCTCGGCGTGGTTTACACGTTCAAGGAGCTTATCCTTTGAAGCCTCTTTTGTTATTGCGGCCTCGCCATCGGGTATTGTGGCTTGCAAGAATAGTTCTAGAGCATGGACGTCTTTGAGTATGTAGCCCGTCGAACGACCCGCTCCTGTTTTTTCGATTGCGCTGCAACTAACAAGCTGGCCGAGGGTTCGTTTAACGGTTACCTCGCTGATATCGGGGCAGCTGGACCGGATGTCGGATTTCTTAATGACGCCGGGTCTCTGTTGAAATAGAACAGCGATGCGCGCTTGCTTCGACATGGGACGAGTGCTTGATTCAATTAAGGTACGCTGCTCGAGCTGTCGGTAGGCGGCCAGGGTTGTTCCGAGCATGAAACGGATAAAGGGTACTTCGGTGTTTTGATTTTCATTCCATCCAGTGGAGCTTGCAGCGAGGGCGTTGTAGTAGAGCGCCTTGTTGTCTTCAATAAGTCGTTCGATGCTGATGTAACGCGCAACGTCGTATCCAGTCTTTTCGAGTAGCAGCGTTGTAAGGAGCCGGCTCATCCTGCCATTGCCATCGTTGAAGGGATGAATGCTGACAAAATCGAAGATGAAGCGGAATGATATAAGGAGGGGGTCGCAAACTTGACGAGATAAGGCGTCGTTGAGGGACTGACAGGCTTCTTCGATAAGTCCGGGGGTTGCTAGGGCCGAAGGCGGCCTAAAGCGCACAAATCGATTGCCTTGATTGTCGATGGAGATGATTTCGTTATCGCTATCTTTCCAATGGCCCCCATACGAGATTGCCGTGTGCGCCATGAGGTCACGATGCAACTGCAAAATGACCGATGGCGTTACGGGAATGAAATCGTGCTGCTCGTGAATAAGCGACAGCGCATCTCGGTATCCAGCGATTTCTTCCTCTGCGCGGGAGCTTGGCTTGGCGGAATACGCCATGATTGCTTTGAGTCTATTTTGGGTGGTAACAATTCCCTCAAGTCCGTTGGAGGATTGGGTGCTTTGGATCTTAGCTTCCTCCATAAGGGACGATAGAAGCTCGGGTTTGACTTGACTCAGAACAAGCTGTCGGCCTTTATGCTCGCGTATCGAGAGGAGGAGGTTGGTGATTGGAGTTGCTTCGAGTTCCGCTGGGACTGTGGTGTAATCGAACTGGCGCATGCGGCTCCTTTCGGTATCACGAACATACTTTCGATATCATAATACCATTAAATGATACCGAAAGTATGTTCGTGATACCGAAAACTAGAAACCATGCTTCATAACTGCTTGGAAAGTTTGGATTTGACTATCTTATTGTCTTGATCTGTAACAGGTAGACGGTCGAAAGTGGGCTACGTGTTACAGATTTAGATATTTCTGCTCGGGCGTTCTGTTTGTCTCGATTTGTAACAACTAGGGCCGAAATACTCGGCTAGATGTTACAAATCGAGACAAACGGCCCGCTCAGGTCCGACCAAAAAACAAAAAGGCCGCATGCGAACCCGTGGAGGGATTCGTATGCGGCCGACAGGGGGTATGCGGCAAAAGTTAGGCCATAAGCAGGCCGGTCTCCGAGACGTTCTTGTACCAGTACGCGCTCGCCTTGGGATAGCGCTTCTGGGTCTCAAAGTCGATGTAGAACAGGCCGTAGCGCTTGTTGTAGCCGTTGGTCCAGGAGAACTGGTCCTGCAGCGACCACACAAAGTAACCGTCAACGTTTACGCCGCCGTCGATTGCCTTGAGGATCCATGCGAGATGCTGACGCATGTAATCGATACGAGGGGCGTCGTCAATAAAGCCGTCCTCAAAGTCGTCCTTATAGCCCATGCCGTTCTCGGTAATGTAGATCTTCTTGTAGTTGGGGTAATCGTTCTTAATGCGGAGCAGCAGGTCGTAGAGGCCCTCGGGATAGATAATCCAGTCCCAATCGGTGGTGGGTATGCCTTCGCGCACGCATGACTCGCCCACGCCCTTGAGGAACCAGCGCGAGGAGCCCTTGTCGCCGGTGCCATTGTGGTTGATGTCGTTTTCGCCCTCGGCGGCACGCAGGAACTGGCACTTGTAGGTGTTGACGCCCAGGCAATCGTTGTAGGGGAGCGCGGCGGTCAGCGCGGCGATGTCCTCGTCGCGGATGTCGAGCTCGCCGCCGGCGATATGGGCCAGCTTGGTCGCAGCTTCCATGGTGTCGGCTGCATAGTGGCCGCGGAAGGTGGCGTCGAGTACCCAGCGGTTGTTGATGACGTCGGCCATGCGAGCTGCCTCGCAGTCGGCGGCGTTGTTGGGGTCGAGGGGATACTTGGGCTCCAGGTTCTGGACAATGCCAATCTCGCCCTCAAAACCGCCCTCATGGAAGGCGACGACAGCCTTGGCGTGGGCCACCATCATGTTGTGCATGAGCTGGAAGGCCTTATCCAGGCGATACTTCTCGCCGTGCGGCCAGTTGCCGACGATAAAGCTGCCCTCGGCGGTCGCGGGGATCTCGTTAAAGGTAAACCAGTGCTTGACCTCGGTGAACTCGGCAAAGCAGAACTTGGCGTACTCGACAAAGGCGTCGATCGTCGTGCGCGTCAGGAAGCCCTCGCCGCCGTTCTGGTAAAAGGCCTCGGGCGTATCGAAGTGATCGAGCGTGACATAGGGGATAACGCCGGCTTTATTGCAGGTGGCAAAGAGCTCGTGATAGAAGGCAACACCCTCGGGGTTGATCTCGCCAGTACCGTTGGGGAAGATGCGGCTCCAAGCGATGGAGACGCGAATACCGTTGATGCCGAAGCGCTGGCACAGGTCGATATCGACCGGGTACTTGTTGTAGAAATCGCTTGCGGGATCGGGGGAGAAGCGACCCTGAGCTGCCAGGAAATCGTCCCAGGGCACTTTGCCCTTGCCGTGCGTACGGGTCTCGCCCTCAACCTGGTAAGCAGCGGTGGCGCCGCCAAACACAAAGCCGTCGGGGAACTGCATGGGGTTGGTCATGAGTCATCCTTTCTGTGGGATACGAATAGGGAGAGGTGCCCGAACTGGGGATCCGGGCACCAACAGAGGGAGGAACTAGTCGAGGTTCTCGCGGAGCCACTTGATGGCGCCAGCGGGGTCGCGAGTAAGGTCGATATATTCCTTACCGCGGGGAGCGAGCAGCTTAATGCCCAGACGATCAGTGTCGGCCTTCATGTCGTTGTAGTAGCTACGAACCTGCGGGGCGAGCACGATGACATCGTACTGACCCATGATGGCAGTGTGCTGGCCATAGGCGCCTGCGGAGGAAGCGATGTTCTCTCCGGTCTGCGCAGCACCTTCCTTGATGGCGTTGGCGAGCATGGCAGAGGTGCCGGCGCCGGCGCACAGGACGAGGACCTTCAGACCGTCGACGTCCTTCTTAGCGGATGCGTCGGCGGCGGGCTCGGGCTGATCGGCGACAGGCTTGCTGTCGGCGGCAGCGGCGGTCGGCTCGACGGCAGCGGCGGTCTGCTCGATGGCGGGCGCAGAGGTGCTGGCGGCGATGGCGGCAGCACCGTTGGACTCGAGACCCAGCTCGGCGGCGCGCTCGGCCTCCTGGTCGCAGAGCAGCTTATCGTATGCCTTCAAGAACGGCAGGTAGATGATGGCGTCCAGCAAGATGATGATCGCGACAAATACCAGGGCGATAAGCTGGAAGTTCGTGGTGATGAAGATGCCGATGGGGGCAGGGGTAGCCCAAGGCACCACGAAGGAGAAGCCGTTCATGCCCACGTTGTCGATAAAGAACTTGGCAACACTTACGTTGACGCAGCCGGCGGCAACAAAGGGGATGAGCATGTAGGGGTTAAGGATCATCGGCGCGCCAAAGAGCAGCGGTTCGTTGACGGCGAAGGCAACAGGAACGATCGAGGCCTTACCGACGGCTTTGAGCTGCTTGGACTTCATAAAGAGAATCAGCAGAAGCGGCACGATGAACGTGGCGCCGGTGCCGCCGAACTCACCCACGAGCGACATGTTAAAGGTGAGGGAGTGGGCGGGGTGGCCGCCGGCCAGCAGAACCTGCAGGTTCTCAGCCTGGTTGGCAAGACGGATGGGGTCGATGCCCGGCTGGACAATCGAAGGACCATGGACACCGATGAACCAGAAGAACGCGGTGGCTGCCTGGATAAGGATAAGGCCAGGATAGGTTTCTGCCGCAGTGAAGAGCGGGGAGAGCAGCTTGATGAGCAGCTCGGAGAACGGAACGCCCATGAGGTTGCGCACGACAACATCGATGATGCCGCAGATGATGACAGCGCCGCCAAAGGGGATGATGTCGCGGAAGTTCTGAGCGATGGCGCCCGGAACCTCCTTGGGCAGCATAATGGTCAGATCGCGCGAGACGCAGAACTTATAGACCCACACGGTAATGAACGCGGCGATATAGGCCGAGAACAGACCGCGCGTACCCATGCTGGTGCAATCGAAGACCGAAAGCTCGGAGCCATCGAACTTGGTGGTGAACTGCGTAACAGCGAGCAGCAGCATGCTGCACTGGGCGGCCACCATGGTGGAGCCGTCGTTGAGCACCTTGCCGGCGGGCATGCGACGGTTCATGGAAGCCGTGAAGTTCTTGGCGGTGGTGCCGGCAACCATGATGCCCATGACGCCCATGGTGAAGTTGTACAGCTTGTTGCACCAGTCGATGAGCGGCTGGGGCAGCGTGATGCCAACTACGCCAGGAAGGGTGGCAATCAGCAGGAAGATCGAAGAGGTGAGGACAATGGGCATGCACCCAAGGAATCCGTCCTTGATGGCCTGGAGGTAGATGTTCCTCGAGATCTTCTCGAAGAACGGTTGATGCTTTTCGAGCATCTTTACGATGGCGTCCATAGAGCTCCTTTGCTACTTGATGTGCGATGCATGTGGATGGAACTGGTCGTCGATGGATGGTCAGGACTGCCCGGAAACCTTCCTGCTTAAGGAAGGCATTGTGAAATGACAACGTTGTCATTTCGTTAATGACAACGTAAGACATTTTTGGAAGAGCAACAAGGATATACGGGTGAGTGGTCGATATCGTTCGGTAAACGGTTGATTTATCAGTCAGGCAGGTGGTGTATGCTAGAACGCAAAAAACAAGCGATAGAGAACCGAGTGGAGAAGCAGTGACAACGATGGACAAGAAAAACGTTTCGATGAACGACGTGGCGATTGCCGCGGGTGTTTCTCTCAAGACGGTGTCGCGCGCGATCAACGAGCCCGATAGCGTGCGAGAGTCGACACGCGATAAGGTCCATTCGGCCATGGAGGCGCTCGGATTTCGAACCAACTATGCCGCGCGTTCGCTCAAGTTGGGCCGTTACGGGTGCATCGGCGTGGTGATGTTCCACTTGTCGGGCGGCGCTGTGGACATGATTGACGGTATCGCCGATGCCGCCGAAGAACGCGGCTTCGCGCTCACGATGATTAAGAAGCGCGCGGGGGAGAAGATGACCCTTGCCGAAGCGGCGCGCAGGATGTCGCAGCTGCCTGTTGATGGCATGATCTTCAACCTGCGCCAGATGGTCGATGACTTTGATACCTTTGAGGCACCGAAGGACCTCAAGACGGTGATTATCACGCCGATGGAGCATCCTACCTGCTCTACCGTTAGTGACGATCAAGAGGGTGGTGCGCGCATGGCGTGCGAGTACTTCTTAAATCGCGGGCACAAGAACGTATACTTCGTCTCTGGTAAGAAAGAGTCGCTGTCGAGCCAGTGTCGTATGAAAGGTTGGCGTGCGGCACTCGAGGCACGTGGCATTGAGCCGCCCGAGCCTCTGCAAGGTGATTGGAATGCGGATAGTGGCTATGCCGCGGGCCTTGTGCTTGCCGATAAGCCCGATTGCACGGCGGTCCTCGCTGCTAACGACTGCATGGCAAACGGCGTGATGATGGCTCTACGTGACAAAGGGCTCAGTGTGCCCAATGATGTGTCCGTGATCGGCTTTGATGACGAACTCTACAAGACGATTCCCAACTCGATTCTGACGTCGGTGAAGTTTCGCCACCGCGAGCTGGGCGCCCGTGCGCTCAACGAGGTCGTCTCAGGTCTGGAAGCCCCGAGCTCCAGAAGCCGTACGCTTGTCTCGGGTGTGCTGGTCGAGCGTTCCAGCGTAAAGGACTTGCGGGCGTAGACGTGCTCGGCCTATTCCGTTTGTCTCAATCTGTAACAGCTAGGACCCAAAAACTCGGCTAGATGTTACAGATCGAGATTTTTGGCCCGGCTTATTCCGTTTGTCTCGATCTGTAACAACTAGACGGTCAAAAGTGGTCTACATGTTACAGATTGAGATTTTCGGCTTGGCCTGTGCGTTCATCTCGATCTGTAACAGCTAGGACCGAAAAACTCGGCTAGATGTTACAGATTGAGATGAACAGGAGGACGGGTGCGGTCTAAACAAAATGGCCCGCGCATCACACATCGATGCACGGGCCATTTATTGTCTGCAAGCGGCAGGTGGTGTCAGCGTCTTATGCCTCGAGGTTTTCCTCGATCCAGGCGACGGCACCCTTGGGATCCTTAGTGAGGTCGATGTACTGTTTGCCCTTGGGCGACAGCAGCGTGATGCCCAGGCGGTCGGTGTCGGCCTTCATCTCGTTGTAATAGGTGCGAACCTGCGGAGCCAGGACGATGACGTTGTACTGGTCCATGATGGCGTAGTGGCTGCCGTAGGCACCGGCGTTGGCGGTAATGTCGATGCCCAGCTCGTCGGCGCCTTCCTTAAGCGCGTTGGCGAGCAGTGCAGAGGTGCCGGCGCCAGCGCACAGAACCAGAACCCTCAGATCCTTGCCCTTAAGGGCGGACGGAGCTGCGGAGGCCTCAGTGGCAGAAGCGGTCTCGACAACAGGAGCCTCAACGGCGGGGGCGGCAGCGGTCTTGACGGCCTTGGTCTCCTCGGCCTCTTCTTCGGCCAGGGTCTCGGCCTCCTGCTTGCACAGGACGTTGTCGTAGGCCTTGCAGAACGGGTAGTAGATCAAGAAGTCAACGACCAGCAGGACGACAACCAGGACCAGAGAGATCGGCTGGAAGTTGGTGTCGATGAAGGTGCCGATCGGTCCGGGGAGTGCCCACGGCATGGCATAGATAAAGCCGTTCATGCCCAAAAAGTCGATGAAGAACTTACCAATGAGGACGTTGGCCACGGGGGCAAACAGGAACGGGATCAGGAAGTACGGGTTGAGGATGATGGGCGCGGCGAACAGCAGCGGCTCGTTGACGGCGAACATCACGGGCACGACAGAGGCTTTGCCGACGGCCTTGAGCTGCTTGGAGCGCATAAAGAGCAGGAAGATGATCGGGACAATGAACGTGGCGCCGGTGCCGCCGAGTTCGCCGATGTAGTTACCGAAGTTTTCGGTCAGGGCGAGGGCGGGGTGACCGCCGGCCTGCAGCGTGGCGAGGTTGGTGGTGATTGGTGATGTTGCCAAACAGCGCGGCGTTGAGGGCAGGCTTAACGACCGAGGGGCCGTGGATGCCCATGAACCAGAACAGCGGGATCATGAACCAGATGAGGGCGAGGCCGGCGTAGGAATCGGCAGCGGCGAACAGCGGGCTCACCAGCGTGGAGATGACGTTGGCAAACGGGACGGCCAAGCAGGTGCGGCAGATAACGTCGATGACGGCGACAAACAGGATGGAGAAGCTGAAGGCGAAGATGTCGCGGAAGTTCTGGGCGATGGCGCCGGGGACTTCTTTGGGCAGCTTGATGGTGATGTCTCGCTTAATGCAGAAGGCATAGATGTTGACCGTGGCAAATGCGGCGACAAAGGAGCTCAGCAGGCCCTTGGTGCCCATGTTGTCGGTAAAGAACACCGAGACATCGGCGCCGTCGATCTTGGCACTCGTCTGGGTAACGGCCAAGATGAGCATAGCGCACATGGCGGCGACCATGGTGCTCGTGGCGTTGATGGCCTTGCCGGCAGGCATGCGGCGGTTCTTGGAGCCGGTCAGCGCGCTTGCGGTGGTGCCGGCGACCATGATGCCCACGACGCCCATCGTGAAGTTGTAAACCTTGTTGCAGAAGTTCACGACGTCGACGTTCCACCAGTCGGGCAGCGTAAAGCCGCCGACCGTGGCGACAACGCCCGGCAGGGTCGAAATAAGCAGGAAGACAGAAGAAGACAGGATGATGGGCATTGCTGCCAAAAAGCCGTCTTTAATGGCCTGAAGGTAGATGTTCTTAGAGACCTTGTCGAAGTACGGCTGACCTTTCTCCAAGAACTTAACGATCGATTCCATAGTTCACGCTCCTCTTTGCATGAAATCTTAATGGCATGGACGTTGAAAACCTATACGGTCTCCCGCTTGCTAAAAGCCCGGGTGCAGGCGGGGTCGGTCCCAGGGGGAGAGAGGGGAGCGGCTGGGTTTGTATCGCATAGGGCCGCTCCCTTCTCGGGGGAAAGCGAGGCGATGCGCTACTGCGCGTCCGCCATAGTGTCGGCGAGCTCCTTGTACCAGAGTGCCGACTGCTTGATGTAGCGTTTTTGCGTGTCGAAGTCGATGTAGAACAGGCCGTAGCGCTTGTTATAGCCGTTGGCCCACGAGAACTGGTCCTGCAGGCTCCAGATAAAGTAGCCCTGGACGTCGACGCCCTCGGCGCGCGCCCGGAGCACCTTCTCCATGTGCTGGTCGACAAAGTCGATGCGCTCGGGATCGGCGACGATGCCGTTTGCGTCGGGCTCGGGGTCCTTGTGGCCCAGGCCGTTTTCGGTGATATAGATGACGGGGAGGTTGGGATAGGTGGCGCTGATGTGCTTGAGCGTGTCGTAGAGGCCTTGCGGGTAGATGAGCCAATCCCAGTCGGTGGTGGGGATACCCGGCATATCGACCTGCTGCCCGACGCCCTTAAACTTAAAGCACGAGGTGCCCTTGTCTCCGGTGCCGTTAAAGCTGTTGGTGGACTCGCCATCGTAGGCGGCGATAAACGCCGACTGATAGTAGTTGAGGCCGAACATATCGTTGCGGGGCGCCGCCTTGGCGAGCTCCTCCATGTCGCTGTCCTCAACCGTAAGCGTGGCGTTGTTGGCACGCAGAATCTCGTTGATGAGTGAGAGGGTGCGCGCGGAGTAGTGACCCAGGAAGGCGCCGTCCATGATGAAGTCGGTGTAGAAGGCGTTGTACAGGTCAGCGGCGTGCTGGTCGGCGGGCGAGTCTGTGGCAGGATATGCCGGCGTCAGGACGTTGACCATGCCAATGCGTCCGCCCAGGTGCTCGGTCTCGTCAAGATCCTTATACAGGTTGACGGCGCGGGCGTGGGCAACGAGCTCGTTGTGCTGGCTCTGGATGCCGCTCGTCACATCAAAGTGATGGTTGGGCGGGAAGTTGCCTTGGATGTATTGGGAGTGCGAGAGGCTGATGAGCTCGTTGATGGTGAACCAATTCTTGACCTCGCGGAACTCGCGGAAGCAGAACTCGGCATAGCGCACATAGGCGTTGACGGTCTTGCGGTTGAGCCAGTCGCCCTGGTTGAACAGGGCGGCGGGGGAGTCAAAGTGATGCAGGGACACATAGGGCTCGACGCCATACTTTTTGCAGCAGGCGAACAGCTCGTGGTAGTGCTTAACGCCCTCGGCGAGGGGCTCGGCATCGTCGCCGTTGGGGAAGATGCGGGTCCAGGCGATGGACACACGGATGGCGTTGAGTCCATGCTCGGCAGAAAGGCGGATATCCTCCTCGTAGCGGTTGTAGAAATCACTGGCCGGGTCGGGCAAAAAGCGACCCTGGGCGACAAGGTAATCGTCCCACATGGTCTTACCCTTGCCTGCCACCTTCGTGGAACCTTCCGTTTGGTACGCGGCGGTTGCGGCGCCCCAAACAAAGCCCTTCGGCAGCTGCTGTACGCGGTTTAGCAAAGACATATGCATACACCCTCTCGTCTTGCTGTTCGATATTGTGCGTTTGCGCTCAGGAGGCTCCCTGGTTAGCGTTCAGCGGTGAAAAAGCCCGATAAACACTATCTTAAAATGATTAGAACCAAAATGAGCACGTGAACAATTGACAATGAGCACGTTAACATCCGGCTGGGATGTATAGAAACAAAACAACTTCAAACAGCCGCGAACGGTTGTATTTGTTCGGTAAGCGGTTTTGATTGACAGAAGTTTTCATGTTGTGGTATATGGCTCGGGTATCATGAGCACGTTATCAATGTATGTACGATGCGCCATGGGCGCGGGGAATAGTTGGGAAGCAGGTTAGCGTGGAAGGCATGGCTCAGCAAACAAGGAATGGTCATTCGGCGAGCGCGGCAGAGGTTGCGGCGCTCGCTGGCGTGAGCCGCCAGACTGTGTCTCGCGTGGTCAACGGTATGCCTAACGTGACGGAAAAGACGCGCAAGCGTGTGCTGGCCGCCATGGAAGAGCTGGGCTTTCGTCCCAATTTTGCTGGAGCGGCGTTGCGCGGCGGGTCGTATCGTTCTATTGGCCTGTGCATGTACAACATCACACGTGTCGGTAACCTGGCGACGCTCGAGGGTATCATGCAAGCGGCGCGCGAGCACGATTTTGCCGTCACTATGATCGAGATGGGCGGCGACAAGCCCTATACACTTGCCGATGCCTCGCGCCGCATGGTCGAGCGACCCGTCGACGGCATGATTCTCAACATGAACCGCATGGCTCCCGATTTTGAGGAGTTTGTTCCCCAGCCGGGAGTGCGAACGGTCATCCTGTCCATGTATGCGCATCCGCGCTGCACGACGATCGACTCCGACCAGTATGGTTCGTGCGAGCTGTTGACCAATTATCTGCTGGAACAGGGTCACTCGAATATGCGGTTTGTGGCGGGTCCGGAAAACTCGATTTCCTCGCGTTTTCGTGAGGCCGGTTGGCGCGATACGCTGGGTCGTGCTCATGTCGATGCCGCTCCGATGCTGCGTGGCGATTGGAGTGCGGACAGTGGGTACGCCATGGGCGAGCGGATTGCGGCCGAGGTGCTTGCCGGCGGGTCGCAGGCGCCGACTGCCGTGCTTGCGGCAAATGACCAGATGGCGCTGGGCGTTATCGCCGCGCTCGAGAACGCGGGCCTGTCCGTGCCCGACGACGTGAGCGTGGTTGGTATCGACGACGCACTCGAGGGACTTGTTCCTCACAATCGGCTGACGACGCTGCGATTTGATTTGCGCGGTGTCGGTAAGCTTGCGTTTGAGGCGGCGATTGGAGAGAGCTCGTCTATCGAGGCGATTCATGTGCCGAGTACGCTGGTCGAACGCTCGACTGTTAGGGACATACGGGGTTAGGTCCTACTCCGTTTGTCTCGATTTGTAACAGGTAGACGGTCAAAAGCGGGCTACGTGTTACAGATTTAGATTCTTCGGAAAGAGTAATCCTGTTCGTCTCAATCTGTAACAGCTAGGACCCAAAAACTCGGCTAGATGTTACAGATTGAGACAAACAGACCCCGAACCGCACAAAAAGGCCGGGGGCAGCGCGCCGTGTGACGTGCCGCCCCCGGCTGAGAAATGGGGACAGGTTGTGTGAGCGGGGCAATCCCGCTAGTCGCAAGCCACTAGTCCAGACGACGGGTCTGCGCCACGTGCTTATACCAGTAGGCGCTTGCCTTGGGCGTGCGCTTCTGGGTCTCAAAGTCAACGTAGAAGAAGCCATAGCGCTTGTTGTAGCCATTGGTCCAGGAGAACTGGTCCTGCAGGCTCCACAGGAAGTAGCCACCCACGTTGACGCCCACCTCCATGGCCTTGAGCAGCCAGCGCAGGTGCTGCTCGATGTAGTCGATGCGCGGCTGGTCGTCCACAAAGCCGTCTTTGTAGGGGTCCTTGTAGCCCATGCCGTTTTCGGTAATGAAGATCTGCTTGTAGTTGGGGTAGCGCTGCTTAATGTAGACGAGCAGATCGAACAGACCCTCGGGATAGATAATCCAGTCCCAGTCGGTGGTGGGGATGCCAGGCTTGTTCACATGCTCGCCAATACCCTTGACGCGCCAGCGGCCGGTGCCCTTCTCGCCCGTACCGTTGTGGTGCAGGTCGTTCTCGCCGTCGTAAGCCTTCAAAAAACGGCACTGGTAGTTGTTGACACCCAGGTAGTCGTTGTAGAGCGCTGCCTCGCGCATAATTTCGAGGTCCTCGTCCAGGATCTCGATGGTGCCGCCCGAGATGGCCGCCAGGCGGTTGGCGCACTCGAGGGTGTCGGGAGCATAGTCGCCGCGGAAGGTGGCGTCGAGCAAGAACTGGTTCTGCAGCACGTGCTCGTTGTTGGCGGCCTTGATGTCGGCGGGGTCGTTCTCGTTGAGCGGGTACTTAAACTCCAGCGACTGAATGACGCCGATCTTGCCCTTAAAACCGCCGTTGTGGAAGGCCAGTACTGCCTTGGCGTGGGCGAGCATCATGTTGTGCTCGCACTGGAAGGCCTCGGCAAGATGCGCCTTGACGCCACCGGGGAAGGTGCCCTCGATGTAGGTGTTGGAGGCATCGGCCCAGATCTCGTTAAAGGTGAACCAGTATGTCACCTGGTCGGCGTACTCCTTAAAGCAGAAGGTGGCAAAGTCCACAAAGGCGTCGATGGTCTCGCGGTTGAGGAAGTCGCCCTTCTCAAAGAGGGGAAGCGGCGTGTCAAAGTGATGCAGCGTGACAAACGGCTCAACGTGATGCTTGTGACATTCGGCGAAAAGGTCGTGATAGAACTGAACGCCCTCGGGGTTGATCTCGCCGGTGCCGTTGGGGAAGATGCGGCTCCAGGCGATGGAGAGGCGGATGCCGTTGATGCCGAACTCCTCGCACAGCTCCAGATCGACGGGGTACTGGTTGTAGAAGTCCGAAGCGGGATCGGGGGAAAAGCGCCCCTGGGCCTCCAGAAAATCGTCCCAGGCAACCTTGCCCTTACCGTGAGTGCGGGTCTCGCCCTCTACCTGGTAGGCAGCAGTGGCGCCGCCAAAGACAAAGTCCTCGGGAAACTGCGCAGGCGGGTTGGTGACGCTAGCAGGATTAACGGACATGATGATCCAATCGTCTAAATCGAAGGGCCAGCCGGTCTTGGATGGTCGGCTGGCCCTGAGCGTTACTTACTTCGAGAGTTGCTCGGAGACGAAGGCGAGAGACTTATCGCCGTTCTGGGAGAGCTCGATGTACTGCTTGCCACGGCAGGCGACGCACTTGTTGCCCACGCGCTCGCAGTCCTTCTGCAGGTCGGCCAGGTAGCTGGCGGCCTGCGGGGCCAGGACGACCAGATCGAAGTCGGGGAGCATGTCCACGTGGTTGCCATAGGCCTCGGCAGCGGTCTCAAGATTGATGCCGCGCTCTTTGGCGGCCTTGGCCAGTGCGTTGGCGAGCAGGCCCGAGGTTCCGCCGCCCTGGCAGAGCACGAGCACGCGCTTGCCGTTGAGGTCGCTGGCGGTCGTTGCCTCGGCAGCGGGTGCTGCAGAAGCGGCGGGGGAGTCGGCCTTCACGGCCTCGGCAGCAGCGCCGGCGGCAACGCTCTTGGCGTCAGCCTTGCCCTGGAAGGCATCGTTGAGCTTGGCGGCCTTCTCGGCGTTCTTGGCGGCGAGCTCCTCCTGGGAGATCTCGGCCTCCTCGGCGCACTTCTGGGCGTCATAGGCACGGAAGAACGGGTAGTACAGAACGAAGTCGACGACCAGGATAAGGGCGAGCATCACAAAAGCGAGCGGCTGGAAGCCCAGGCCCATGATGGTGCCGATGGGGCCGGGGACGGTCCAAGGCAGGGTGTACATAAAGCCGTTCATGCCCAAGAAGTCGATAAAGATCTTGAGGATCCAGATGTTGGCGATCGGGGCAAAGACAAACGGGACAAAGAAGACGGGGTTGCGCACGATGGGCGCGGCGAACAGCAGCGGCTCGTTGACGGCAAAGCAGACGGGGACGATGGCGGCCTTACCGACGGCGCGCATCTCCTGAGACTTGGCCAGGAAGCAGAACATAAAGACCAGGACGAGCGTGGCGCCGGTGCCGCCCATGCAGACGACGAAGTACTGGGCACCCTGGGTCAGGACAGCGGAAGCGTGCTGGCCGGCCTGGAACGCAGCCAGGTTGTCGGTCATGTTGGCAACGAGGGCGGCGGCGATGGCGGGCTCGACGATCGAGGGGCCGTGGACGCCGACGAACCAGAACAGGCTCATAGCGCCGTAGATCACAGCGAGGCCGATGTAGCCGTCGGCAGCGGTGAACAGGGGCTGGAACACCTGGATGACGCCCTGGGCAAAGCAGAAGCCAAAAGCAGCGCGGAAGGCGATGTCAAAGACCCAAAAGACGGTGATGCAGACGGAGAAGGGGATGATGTCCTTAAAGGTCTGCGAGATGTTGGGCGGAACCTGCTCGGGCATCTTGACGGTGATGTTGCGCTTAATGAAGAACTTGTAGATGATGCCGGTCACAAACGCAGCGATAAAGGCAGTCAGCAGGCCTTTGGAACCAAGGTAGGTGGTGTTGAAGCCGCTGGCAGCGTCCGTGGCGATCGTGTCGCTCGAAAGGAGCAAGAAGCCGATGATGGCCGCGCACATGCACGAGATGAAGTTGATCTGGTTGTTCTTGGGCAGATCGCGGTTCTGAGCGTCGGCGAAGTGCTTGGCCGTGGTGGCGGCACAGGCGATGGCCAGGATGCCCATGGAGTAGTTGTAGCACTTCCACAGGGCGTTGTTGATGTCATCGGGCCAGTAGAAACCCCAGATATTGGGAACCGAGGCTACCAGGCAGAAGATGGACGAGAAGATGATGATGGGGATGACGGAGATAAAACCGTCGCGGATCGCCTTGAGGTACTTGTTGCGGGCGATCGCGTTGAAAAAGGGCTGCCCCTTTTCGATGATGGCGATGAGTTGCTCCATGCAAAGCTCCTAAGAGTCGGTGGGTTGGCAACGATGGTAGCTTTTGACGTTTGGTTGCCAAAATGTTGACGTTGCCATTTTGCGACACAAAATAAGACGCGAACCGATGGCCCCTGTGCCTGTGGACCGTCGATTCCTTGCGCGTAAACGTTTGAGCCGCCCGGTGGCTCTGTGTTTGCACAATGGCAACGTTAACATTTGGGCGACAAAAGCCGTTCGGGGAAGCAAAAATGTCGGTGAACGGTAGGTTTTGGGTGGTGAGCGTATGGTGGGGGAGGCGTTGGATATACTTGAAGGCGTTAAAAATGACTGCGCAAGGTGCCACCAATGGCATCGTTGACATAGAAAGATCGACCTATGGCCGCTGTTAAAAAATCGGTATCCGTCAAAGACGTAGCGCGCCTCGCGGGCGTCTCGGAGCAGACGGTCTCGCGCACCGTGCACGATTCGCCCAGCGTGCGCCCCGAGACCAAGGAACGCGTGCGTGCCGCCATGCGCGAGCTGGGGTATCGCCCCAATTTTGCCGGTCGATCGCTGCGCCGCGGTAAGTTTAAGACCGTCGGCGTCGCCATGTTCAACATTACCGGTACCGGCAACCTCGACCGTATGGAGGGCTTTGCCGCCGCCGCCGATAAGCACGGCTACGCCATCACCCTCACTAAAGTAGATGGACATCCCTATACCCTCGAGAGCGCATCGTCGCGCATGAGCGCGCTGCCGGTAGACGGCATGGTCGTGATCATGAATCGCATGCCGGCGGACTTTGGCACCTTTGAGCCGCTGCCCGGTATGCAGACGGTGCTCGTTACCATGCTGGAGCACCCGCTGTGCTCGACGGTCGATAACGACCAGTTCGATTGCTCGCGCCAGGTGGTCGAGTACTTGCTGGGGCGGGGGCACAAGACTGTGCACTTTATCTCGTGTCCCGAGCGCTCGCTTTCGGGCATGCGGCGCGAGGAAGGCTGGCGCGAGACATTGCGCGCGCATGGCATTGAGCCCCCGCAGCTCGTGCGCGGCGACTGGACGGCACAGAGCGGGTATGCCGCAGGCCAGGCTCTGGCGGATGATCCGACCTGCACGGCCATTTATGCCTCCAACGATGCCATGGCATATGGCTGTATCCGTGGGCTCGAGTCGCGCGGGAAGTGCGTGCCCCAGGACGTGAGCGTGGCGGGTGTTGACGATAGTCTGGGCGATATCGTGCCCGACCGTCGCCTGACCACGGTGCGCTTTGACAACAAGCGCGTCGGCATGTGGGCGGTCGACAAGATTGCCGGCGCCGATGGGGGTGCGTCTGGCGTGGAGCACATGCTGATCCCCGGTGTGCTCGTAGAGGGCGATACGGTGCGCGATTTGCGTTAGGGTGCGGTCCTGTTTGGGTTGTCACTAACTGTGTTCGATATTGTTCAGATTGGTTTAAAAACCGTTCACGGGCGAAAAGTGACCGTTCATAGCTTGAAATTGCGTTTTGCGCTGTTCTTTTTTGTTTGAATGTTAATGTTTCTGTCATACAGAACGCAGCGCGTATGCCCGGACGCGATGCTCTCCATTGGTTCATATGTGAAAGGAACGCAATATGGCAACCAAAGAAGAAATCTCGATGGTTGGATTCGAGATTGTCGCATACGCAGGTGACGCCCAGACCGATCTGCTTGCAGCGCTCGATGCTGCTCGCGAGGGCGATTTTGAGAAGGCCGAACAGCTGCACAAGGATGCCAGCGATGCACTTATCGGCGCCCACGACACGCAGACCAAGCTGCTTTCGCAGGAGGCCGGCGGTGGCGAGATGGAGATGACCTTCATCATGGCTCACGCTCAGGACACTCTCATGACCACTATGATCCTGGAGAAGCAGGCCCGCTTTACCATCGATGCCTACAAGCGCATCGCCGAGCTCGAGGCCAAGCTCGCCTAACGAGCCCTCACAACCAAGTCCCCTTCCAAAAGCTCTGCCGCTACCCGCGGCAGGGCTTTTTCTGTCCTCCTCCAAGTTGCGGTGAAATAGGGACTGAATAGGGGCCGACGGGCGCAAAACAATCCCTATTCCACCGCAACTCATCCGGAGATAGTCATTGGGGACAGTCTTGGTGCGCTCTGTTCGTCTTCCCGTTCGTTTTTTGCTCGGTGGGTATACTTCCTTTCGCATTAAGCCCCGGACTGAGGAGGTATCCAAATGCCGGATAACGGGTCAATACAAAAAAGAGACGCGCACGAGATGGCTCATGGGCGTCCTGTCCAGATAACCGAGCACACGACGGTAACAGAGCTGCAGCCCAGCCTGTCCGATGTCGTGTGCGCAAACAAAAAGCTGCAGATTGGCTTTATCGTTGCGCTCGTGGTACTGGCGCTGCTGTCGGGCTTTGTAGCTCGTCCGCATTTCGCCGATACCAAAACTTGGGACTCCACCATCGAGGTCATCGACCAAAAGAAGGGTAACGTACTGGCGCTCACGACCTCGTGCGTGGCGCTGTCTGCGGGCATTACCGCGCTGCCGGGTGATACGGGAACGCCGGTTGCCGAGCAGCTCGCGCAGCTTTCAGGCAACCTTGGTATCGTGCTTGCCGTGCTCTACCTCGAGAAATACCTGCTAACCATTTTGTGGTCGGTTGGCTTGGGCATCCTGATCCCGTTTGCGCTGGTGCTCCTTGCGGTGTCGCTCGGCATTCACGGGCGCTGGAGCACGAGCGCCGTCCTGCGCCGCGTGGCGACTCGCGTGCTGGTGGTCGCCACGATCGGCATGGCGTTGGTGCCTGCAAGCGTATGGGTGTCGCAAAAGGTCGACGAAACGTATCGAGTGAGCATCGAAGCGGCCGAGCAAAAGGCGGCCGACGCTGCGGGTACGGCAAATAGTGATAGCTCCAAAGCAAGCAAGAAAAAGACCGAGTCCACAGAGTCCAAGAACGTGCTTGAGCAGCTTGCCGACGGTGCCTCAAGCCTGGTCACGTCGGTAACCAGTGGTGCCAAGCAGATGACCGACGAGATCGTGCAGCAGGTGACCGACCTTATCGAAGGCGTCATCGTGATGATCGTGACCTCGTGCGTGATTCCATTGCTGGTGGTCGCGGCGTTTTTGTGGCTGGGGCACACCCTGCTGGGGATTGATATTTCCGGCCCGGCGAACTATTTGACGGGTCGCTTTCTGAGCGCTCCGTCCAAGCACGCCAAAAAGGGTGGGCAGTCCGAGTAGCTAAAACAGCTGTATATACCGGGGAATACCGCCGAAGGGCGGCCGAGACGCGTTCTCGGCCGCCCTTTTGTTTGTTGAACACATGGTCGCTACGTCCGCGCCCGGCTCAAACGGTCAGCAATCATCCGTGAACGATATTTGTTCAAAAAAGAACAAAGATAAACAAATAGTTGTTGCAGTTAGTGTTCGAATGTGTTCAAATAAACATGAACAGTGAAGAACCGCACATTCAGATGCCCGGACCTGAACGCGATTCAACACTTCCAAACAGAAACTACGCACCTGCGTATCTCTCAAGGAGGATGTCATGAGGGTTGTAATCGCTTCCGATGCCGACGGTATGTCGATGAAGGAGTCCATCAAGGAGATGCTCATCGCCGACGGTCACGAGGTCGTCGACTATTCCGAGACCCCTGCCGCGGACTTTGTCGATTCCGCGACCGCCGTTGCCAAGGACCTGCTGGAGCACAAGGATTCCCAGGGCTTTGCATTCGATAAGTACGGCGTCGGCTCCTATATGGCCGCCGTCAAGATCAAGGGCATGGTCGTCGCCAACATTTCCGACGAGCGTTCCGCTTACATGACCCGCGAGCACAACGGCTCGCGCATGGTCACCATGGGCCCGGGCGTTGTGGGCACCGAGGTCGCCAAGAAGATCGCCCGCGAGTTCCTGCGCGCCCAGTACGCCGGCGGCCGTCACCAGATCCGTGTCGACATGCTCAACAAGATGGCCTAACGAGAGCCACCGAGAACTCGAACTTCTACCTCAACTTGTGAATTCAGACGAAAGGACGTTCTGATGAAGAAGACCATCGCAATCGGTTGCGACCATATCGTTACGGACGAGAAGATCTATCTGGCCGACCGCCTGGAGCAGGCTGGCTACAAGGTGCTCGACTGCGGCACCTACAGCCACACCCGTACGCACTATCCCATCTACGGCAAGGCCGTGGGCGAGGCCGTTGCCAGCGGCAAGGCCGACTTTGGCGTGGCCCTGTGCGGCACCGGCATCGGCATCACCAACGCCGTCAACAAGGTTCCCGGCGCCCGCTGCGCCCTGGTCCGCGACATGACCTCTGCCCTGTATGCCCGTCGCGAGCTCAACGCCAACATCGTGGGCTTTGGCGGCAAGATTACCGGCGAGTTCCTGATGGCCGATATCATGCTTGCCTTCCTGGAGGAGCCCTACGAGAAGACCCCCGAGCACGATGCCCTGATCGCCAAGATCGATGCCTGCAATAAGGCCGACGCCGAGGCTCAGGCTGACCCGCACTTCTTTGACGAGTTCCTCGAGAAGTGGGACCGCGGCGAGTACCACGACTAATTAGGTTCCGGCGTTCTGCCGAACGCCGGACCGGCCGACGCTGCGAAGCCATCTGGCGGGCAATCTGCCGTTCAGCTTCGGCGGCATGACCAGAAGGTCAATGCCGCCTCGCTTCACGGCACCTTGCCTCGCCAGCTGACTTCTCGCTGACGTTGGGGGTACCTGTGGGGTTACCGCTGTTGTTGCGAAGCTTTCTGGTTCAGTAAGCTGCTCCGATAACACGTTTGCTTGCTGAGCTTGTGGGCTTCGTTTTGGCGGGACCCAGTATTCTGCAGCTTTTCAATTGACGGCTCGCGTTTCTGTGAGGGGGCGCGGGCCGGTTTTCTATCAGCCCTATTGACTTGGCGGGCTGTCATAAGAAAGGGAAGGCTCCTATGGAGTTTGTTCTTGATAACGGCTCTGTCCGCATTGCGTTGAGCACGGCTGGCGGATCGTTCACTTCTATTGCGGCCAACGGCCGTGAGTACCTGTGGCAGGGTGACCCGGCGGTCTGGTCGGGCCAGGCACCCATTTGTTTCCCGATCTGCGGCGGCCTTCGCGACGGTCACGCAATGACCATGGGCGGCCGCGAGATTAAGCTCGCCCGTCATGGCTTTGCTCGCAAACAGGAGTGGAAGCTCGAGGAGCAGGGCGACAACATGGTCGCGCTGAGCCTAAGCTCTGCCGACCATGCCGAGTTGCTCGAGCAGTACCCGTATCCGTTTAAGATCGTTGCTCGTTACATGATCGATGCGGAAAAGGTGGCTGTGTCGTACGAGGTGACCAATGAGGGCACCGAGGACATGCCGTTCTTTGTGGGCGGTCACCCTGGCTTTAAGTGCCCGCTTGACGAGGGCGAGTCCTATGACGACTACGAGCTCCGTTTTGAGCAGCGCGAGGCCGCCGAGCTCTGTACTGCCGTTCCCTCGACGGGCCTGATTGATGTTGAGCATCGCAGCAAGAACCCGATGGTTGGCCATGACCTGCCGCTGACGCACGAACTCTTTGACTTCGCAGAGACCATCTTTGACGTGCTTGAGAGCCGCGTGGTTACGCTGACCAAGAAAACCGAGGACAAGGGCGTGCGACTGACGTTCCCCGATATGCCGTACCTGATTGTGTGGAGCAAGCCCGAGGGTGACTTTGTGGCCGTGGAACCGTGGGGCGGCCTGTCCACCTGCTCCGACGAGGACGATATTCTGGAGCACAAGCGCGGCTGCCTGGTGGCCAAGCCGGGGGAGACCGTTACTCGCGGCTTTGAGATCGAGATCCTTTAACGAGCTATCGTATGTTTGGGGCCGCGCGTGTCGTGCCCCGGAAACAGGAGTTCAATATGATTCTGACCGTTACCATGAACCCGTCGATTGATACGCGCTATCAGCTCGACAAGTTGATCATCGACGACGTGAACCGCGTGACGCCCGAAAAGACCGCTGGCGGTAAGGGCCTCAACGTGAGCCGCGTGTTGCTGCAGCTGGGCGACGACGTGCTCGCGACCGGTCTGCTCGGCGGCCACATGGGTGCCTATATGGCCGAGCTCATGGATGCTGACGGCGTCAAGAACGAATTTGTGCCCATCGCCGGTGAGACGCGCATTTGCCTGAATATTCTGCACGAGGGTAATCAGACCGAGCTTTTGGAGAGCGGCCCGCAGATCACCCCGGCCGAGCTCGAGGCCTTTACGGCCAAGTTCGCCGAGCTTGCGGCGAAGGCGGACGTTGTGACGCTTTCGGGCTCGCTGCCGCGCGGCGTCGATGCCGGCTACTATGCCGAGCTCGTCAAGATCGCCGAGAAGGCGGGCGCCAAGGTGCTGCTCGACACCTCGGGTGCATCGCTGGAGGCCGCGCTGGAGTCCGACGCTAAGCCCGAGCTCGTAAAGCCCAACCTGACTGAGATAAACGGTCTGCTGGGTACGTCCTTTACGACCGATGATGTCGATGCCCTGCGCGAGGCGCTTGCCGCCGATGGCCGCTTTGCCGGTATTCCCTGGGTTGTCGTTTCGATGGGCGCTGCCGGTTCGGTGGGCTTCCATGAGGGCCGTGCGTTCCGCGCCAAGACGCCCGCGATTGCGGCTGTGAACGCGACGGGTTCCGGCGACTCGACCATCGCCGGCTTTGCGCATGCCATTGCTGCCGGCGCCGACGACGTCACGGTGCTCAAGACCGCCAATACCTGCGGCAAGCTTAACGCCATGGATCCCAAGACCGGCCACCTGGTCATGGACCGCTGGGACGAGATCTTCAACAGTGTTGAAGTAACGGAGCTTTAGAGTTACGCGGTTTTACCAAACCGCGTAACCAGCCGACGCTGCAAGCCCGCCAGAGCGGCAATCTGCCTTTCAGCTTCGGCGGCATGACCAGAAGGTCAATGCCGCCTCGCTTTAAGGCACCTTGCTCGCTTTGGCGGGCTTTCGCTGTCGTGGCCAAAACATCGGCGTGGTCATTGGGGACGTTCTTAAATGACTGCGGCAGATAGGGACGTTCCTTTTCTGCTGGCAGTTTGGGACACTCCTTACGGGGCACCCCCCCTCCACAGCGCCTATGCCAGCTTGTCGATTTGCCCAATCTCCCAGAGCGGAATGTTGACGAGCGTGTCCTCATCTCTATATGCCGCTAACGATGTTCTCACGCAGCGCCCGAGTTTGAACTTCTCGCAGGCAGTCCTCAGGCTCTTTGCTTTGAGATTCTCTGCCGCCTTGACCTCGAGCGGAAGCACGGTCCCCGCATGGTCGATGGCAAAGTCAGTCTCTGCATTGCCGGAGGGGGATGACCAATACGCGGGAGTTTTGCCTTGGAGCAAAAGCTCCTGTGCGACGTATTGCTCGGTCAGCGAGCCTTTGAACTCCGTAAAAACAGCGGGCCCGTTCAGAACAATGGCTGGCGTGAGGCCGGAGAGTGCTCCGAGGATGCCGGTGTCGATGCAGAACAGCTTGAAGCCCGAGAGATCCTCGTAGCTTGTGAGCGGTGCTCTTAGGGCGGAAACACGTGGTACCTTATGAACGATTCCATAGTCCATGAGCCACTGGAGGCTTTCCTCAAAATCGCGTGCGCGCGCCCCGGGACGAAGCGCGCCGTAGACGAACTTCTTGTTTTCCTTTGCGAGCTGGCCGGGAAGGGATTTCCAAACCAGCCTCATGCGCTCGACGATGCGGGCTGGCGCATGCTTGCCAAAATCGGATTCATAAGCTTCGATGATTTGCTGCTGAAGCCTGCGGGCCTCGATGAAATCGTGGGAGGCGGCGAAAGCGGAGACAACTTCTGGCATGCCACCGACAACGAGGTATTCCTTGAGCAGGCGCTCGAGCTTTTCGGAAACGTTTGTCAGCAGGTCCATGTCTGCGGCAAGGATGGCATCTGCGAGCGGATCGCCATCGACGGCACGAACGAACTCGACAAACCCCATGGGGCGCATGGTGAGCTGGTCGATCTTGCCGACGGGGAACGACTCGTTTTCGCGTCGGAGCGCGAGCCCCATATAGGAGCCGGCTGCCACGATATGGTATTCCGGCGCCAGCTCGTTGAAGTATTTGAGCGAGGTGATGCCACGCGGTGCCTCTTGGATTTCGTCGAAGATGATGAGCGTGTCTGTCGGCGTTATGGTCTGGCCGCGCAGGAGCTCTATCTGGGAGATGATGCGTTTGGGGTCAAGGCTTCCGTCGAACAGCGAACGTGCGCCCGGTTCGAGCATAAAGTCAAAGCGGATGACGTTTTGATACTGCTGGCCTGCGAATTCGTTAAGAAGCCAGGTTTTTCCCGTCTGGCGGGCCCCCTTAAGCAGGAGGGGCTTGCGGTTTGCCCTAGATTTCCAAGCGATGAGTTCGTCCATTAGCTGTCGCTGCATACTGCCTCCTAACGATCATGGTTAGTATAAGACCGTTTCGGTCTTTCCATCGAAAAATGTGGGAGTAAACCACGTTTTTCCATCGAATAATGTGGGAGGCAACCACGTTTTTCCATCGAATAGTGTGGGGGTTTAGGTCGGCACCTGGGGGCGTTCCTTCTCTGCCGGCAGTTTGGAACACTCCTTGTTTTGGTGCAAATTAGTTACCCTTGCATCAGAAAACGGCGCCCGCCGGCGATGTTGCCGGCGGGCGCCGCGGTCGTGTAGGCACTATTTGTTAAGTGCGTGCGTTCGAGCTCGCGTGCTACAGCGAGTCGATAAAGCGCTGCTGGGCGGCGCGTCCCGCCTCGTCCCACTTAAAGACGCCGGCGTTGTCGAGCACGTGGCCAAACACCACGCCGACCTCCTCGTGCAGGATATCGATGGCGTTGTCGGCCGTAAGCTCGTCGGCGCGGCGAGCAAAGACGTCCTCGGCCCACGCGGCATGGCTGCGACAAAGATCATCGACCTCGAGCGCACCGGCAAGATCGTAGCTGGCATCGACCTTGGCTGCCAGCAGATGCTCACGGACAGCGCCAAGCTCGGGAACCAGGCGCGGCGGAAGAATGGCCAGGCCCATGACCTCGATCAGGCCGATGTTCTCCTTCTTAATGTGGTGGTACTCAGCATGCGGGTGGAATACGCCCAGCGGATGCTCGTCGGTCGTGATGTTGCAGCGAAGCGCCAGGTAGGCCTCGTAGATCTCGCCGCCGGCGTTGCCGCGGGAGTCGACGCGGCGGATGACGGGCGTCACAGTGTTGTGCGCCACGCCATCGGCTGTGTGCGCGATGACGCCCACCGACTCATCGGTCCACTCGCGCCAGGCGAGGATAATCTTCTCGGTGGCGTCGAGCAGCTGGGCACGGTCGTGCGAGCGCAGTCGCAGCACCGAAAGCGGCCACTGCAACACGGTACCGCTGACCTGGTCAAAGCCGGGCACGCTAAACTGCGAGACCCCGGCGGCGTGCATCATGGGGAACTCGTGCGCGCCGCCCTGGAAGTGGTCGTGCGACAGAATTGAGCCGCCCACGATGGGTAGGTCGGCGTTGGAGCCGATGAAGTAGTGCGGGAACAGGTCCACAAAGTCGAGCAGGCAGGTCAGGCCCTTGCGGTCGACGTGCATCGGGCGATGCTCGGAGCTCATGGCAATGCAGTGCTCGTTAAAGTACGCGTACGGGCTGTATTGGAAGCCCCAGCGCTCGCCGTCGAGCTGGATAGGGATAACTCGCAGGTTCTGACGGGCGGGATGGGCACCGCCGTCGGCTGCGGCGGAGCGTCCAGGGTAGCCCTCGTTCTCGATGCACAGCTGACAGGCGGGATACTTCTCGCTCGTGTTTTTGGCGGCACCGGCCGCGGCAATATCGCGCGGGTCCTTCTCAGGCTTGGACAGGTTGATGGTGATCTCCAGGTCGCCCCAGTTGGTGGGGGTGCTCCATTTGATATTGCGCGCGATGGCGGCGCGGCGCACGTAGCCGGCGTCGCAGCATAGACCGTAGAACCAGTCGGTTGCGGCGCGGGGCTCGTTGACACCAATGCGGCCGTTGAATTCCTCGTTTACAACCGAAGGCCTCGGCATCAGCACACCCATGATGCGCATGGCGATGCGATCGCGGCCCGATGCCGTATCCTCGGCAGCACCGTTGGCAACGGCGGCCTCGGAAAGCGCGGCAAGTGTGCCTTCAAGGTCAAAGTTGGGCAGGGTGTCGGGGTGCAAGAGCGAGAGTTTCTCGACCTGGAGCGCCCAGGCCATGTCGAGCGCCGGCCCCGTAGCACCGATGCACTCGAGAATGGTGTTATACGCCCAGATGCGATCGTCCTGGCCGATCATCGATCGGTGGATAGCGTACTCGATCAGGTTCTGCGCGGCCTCGCGCACGTCAGTCATTACAGCCATGCCGCGTAAGCCCCCTTGTCAGAAATTGCGTAGTGGCGGGCAGAGCCCTCGCCTAGCCAGCCGTTCATCTTGGTGATAAAGGTGTCGACCAGGTCGAGCGGCACGAAGGCCTGGATGGTGCCACCAAAGCCGCCACCGTGGATACGGACGGCGCCACGGCCGTCGAGCACGTGCTCGGCCAGTGCCAGGGCATACATCGAGGGCTGCTCGGAGCCCAGCTTGGCAACGACATTCTGTAGGTACATGGCAGAGCTGGCGCCGGACTCGCGCGTCAGGACCAGGAACTGATCGATGTCGCCGGCGTTCAGAGCAGCCCAGCGCTTGTCGACCAGGCCGTTCTCGTACCAGTAGTGAACGGCGCGCAGGCAGGCGCGGTCGCCCAGCTTGGCGCGCAGCTCGGGGAGCTTGGCGTCAAAATCGGCAACGTCGACCTCGCACAGGCGTGCCTTGCCAAACTCGGCGGCAACGTCCTGCATCTCGCGCGGAACGGCGGCGTAGTCGTCGGTGGCGGCCACGTGGTCGGCACCGACCTTAACGAGCACGAGCGCATAGCCGTGATCCTCAAAGTTGAGCTCGAGCTTCTGGGTTTTAGGCTGAGCCTGGTCCTCAAAGTCCATGTAGGCAAGGCCGCCCAGGCACACGGCGGCCTGATCCATCAGACCGCAGGGCTTGCCGTAATAGTTGTTCTCGGTGCGCTGGCTCATCTGCGCGAGCGCGACGGGCTCGATGGCGGGTGCGCCCCAGAGGGTTTCCATGGCGCGACCGTACGCGGCCTCGACGGCGGCAGAGCTGGAAAGACCGCCGCCCGAGGGGACGGAGCAGGTGAAGGCGAAATCGAAGCCGTGGGGCTCAACGCCAAGGGCTGCAATCTCGTGGGCCATGCCGCGGACGAGGCTCGCGGACGTGCCCTTCTCGGACTCTTGAATATCCAGCGTGTCGAGCATGATTTCAAACGTAGGATAGCCCTCGTCGGCGACGCGAATCTTGTTGGAGTCGGTTGCCACGGCGATGCCGTCAACGGCGACATCGAGCGAGCCGGCGATAACGTGGCCGCCCTCGTGGTCGGTGTGGTTGCCGCTGATCTCGGAACGGCCGGGCGCGTGCACGTAGAGCACCTGGCGGTCGCCGATGGGGCCAAACTCCTCCTCGAACAGCTTGGTGAGCGTGGCGAATGTCTTTTCGTCGGGGGTGGTCATGGGAGTCCTTTCCTTGGCGCGCCCGGGTGGGTTTTGCGTCGTTATGAGTACGTTAACAACTTGAAGCGGCATGAACCAAGTATTCACGATACCGCACGCTACGGGCTATGTTAACGTACTCATAACACAACGCTTATCACTTTTTGAGAATCTGGTAATCGGTAGAAATTCAGCCGTGAACGGTATTGCCGTATGGACTTATAGAGCAGAAGAGTTGCGGATTGAAAAAGTAGAGTACGTTAACATGCGTCCGACGATAGCGGGCCTCGGCGCGGGGTGTATTTCTGCCCGGGCCGGCATGCACGCTATTCAGATCTCGCAACGGTGAAGGTGATCCTGTGGCAAGGCGCCCGTCCAACGATACAGGTACGCGTCCGGTCTCCATGGCCGACGTCGCCCGCGCTGCTGGCGTTTCGCAGCAGACGGTTTCGCGCGTCGCCAACGGCTTGCCCAACGTTAACGAGCAGACGCGCCAGCGCGTGCAGGCCGCTATGCAAGAGCTCGGCTTTCGTCCGAGTTATGCCGGTCGCTCGCTGCGCGACGGCCGCTACCATTCGGTCGGTCTGTGCGTCAACGATGTCACCAAGTTTGGCAACCTCTCAATGATCGACGGCGTCGCCAGCGCTGCTCGCGAGCATAATTGCGCCATCACGCTGGTCGAGATGTCCAAGACCGAGGAGTTTTCGCTTGCCGAGGCAACGCGTCGTATGGCCGCGCTGCCTGTGGACGGCATCATTATCGGCATGAGCCGTATGGCGCCCGATTTTGAGACGTTTGATCCACTGCCGGGCATTGGCACGGTCATCGTTACCATGTACGCGCACCCGCGGGTGACCACGGTAGACTCCGATCATTACGGCTGCTCGCTCTTGCTTATGAATCACCTGTTTGAGCTGGGGCATGAGCAAATTCGCTATATTGGCGGCCCGTCGTTCTCGGTCGACGAGCAATTTCGTCGAGCCGGTTGGCAGGATGCGCTCGAGCGTAGGCACATTAAGCCGCAGACGCCGCTCGAGGGCGACTGGTCTGCCAACAGCGGTTACGAGGCCGGCAGATATCTGGCCGAGCACGACCGCACCATGACGGCGATTTACGCGGCAAACGACCAGATGGCAAACGGCGCAATTGCAGCGCTGCGCGATAGTGGCTTGCGCGTGCCCGAGGACGTGAGCGTGGTGGGCGTCGATGATTCGCTCGATGATTTTGTGGCACACAACGAGCTCACGACCGTGCGATTTGATCTACATCAGCGCGGACGCGAGGTATTCGAGCATGCGGTTCCCGAGGCGGGTACGGCGGGCAAAACCGTTGCCATTCGTATTCCCGGCCAGCTCATTATTCGACATAGCACGGCGATACCGCGCGCATAGTTTGCGCAGGTAAATGGCGATTTATCGTATTTCAATAACAATCGGTATGGATGCCGGCAGATAACAGCTGGGATACTGCCGAGTGTTATGATAGACGGGTTCTTTTGTCTATCTAGGAGGCTTTGCCTGATGGAGATCACCAAGGATATCCGCTACATCGGTGTCGACGATCACGACATTGACCTGTTCGAGGGCCAGTACGACGTGTCCGAGAACGGCATGGCATACAACAGCTACGTTATCTTGGGCGAAAAGATCGCTGTCGCCGATTCAGTCGATGGCGGTTTTGTTGACGAGTGGCTCGGCAACCTCGAGGCCGTGCTCGATGGCCGTACGCCCGACTATCTGGTTGTCCATCACATGGAGCCCGATCACTCCGCCGGTATCGCCGCCTTTATGGAGCGCTATCCCCAGGCACAGATTGTGGCCAGCATGGGCGCCTTCCGCATGATGGTCAACTACTTTGGCACCGACTACCCCGAGCGCAAGATGGTCGTCAAAGAGGGCGACGTGCTCGATCTGGGCGGCCACAGCCTGACCTTTATCGGCGCCCCCAACGTTCACTGGCCCGAGGTGATCTTCTCCTACGAGTCCACCGACAAGGTGCTCTTTAGTGCCGACGGCTTTGGCAAGTTTGGCGCCAACGACATCGAGGATCCCGAGGGGTGGGCTTGCGAGGCTCGCCGCTACTACTTTGGCATCGTCGGTAAGTTCGGCAAGTTTGTGCAGGCCGTCCTCAAGAAGGCCGCCGGCCTGGACATCCAGATCATCTGCCCGCTCCACGGCCCCGTGCTGACCGAGAACCTGGGCTATTACCTCGACACCTATAACACCTGGTCGAGCTATCAGCCCGAGGACGAGGGCATCACGATCGCCTATGCGAGCGTGTATGGCCATCTGAAGGCTGCCGTCGAGGAGCTCGCATCTGCGCTCGAGGCTCGCGGCCAGAAGGTCTCCGTCTTTGACCTGGCTCGCGACGACATGGCCGAGGCCGTTGAGGATGCGTTCCGCTACGACCGTCTGGTGCTCGCCTCCATTACCTATCAGGGCGAGATCTTCCCGTGCATGAGCACCTTTATCCACACGCTCGCCGAGCATGCCTACCAGAACCGTACCGTGGCGCTTGTCGAGTCCGGTTCCTGGGCGCCCGCAGCTGCCAAGATTATGACCAAGGAGCTCGAGGGCATGAAGGACATCACCCTGACGCAGAACAAGGTGACTGTGCTGGGCTCGCTCAACGACGCCTCGCGCGCTCAGATCGAGGCCCTTGCCGACGAGCTGTCCAAGTAACGACACGTTCACTTTTGACGCTCAACCATCACAACCACCACAAAGGGGACAGGCACCTTTGTGGTGGTTTTTGTTTAAGCGCCGGCAATGATGAGGGCTGGACGTGCGCTGTCGGTAGCCTCGGCGATTGAGGTGGCGACGGCATGGTCGGGGTCACGGTCCATCACGATGGCGTCGACATCGGTCAGCTCGGCAAAGCGGTACATGCCGCGTCCGTTAACCTTGCTGGCGTCCATGAGGGCGACGCTTTGATGGGCCGCGGTGATCATAGCCGTTTTGGTCTCGGCCATCTGGGGAAAGTCGGTCGTAAAGCCGCAGCTGGAGACAAAGGCGCCGGGGCACATGACGGCCAGATCGGCATGGACCATTTGGAGCGCCTGCATAGTGAGCGGTCCGTACAAATAACGATGGCCTTTGCGCAACGCCCCGCCCAGCATGACGACATCGACCGAGGGCATGCTCTCGTCGATGTAATCGGCAATGGTAATGTCGGCCGTGATGACGGTGATGCCGTTGCGCTGGTCGAGGAGCCGAACGAACTCGAGCGCCGTGGTGCCCGAGTCGACGAGCAGCGTGTCGCCGTCATTGACGAGCTCGATGGCGCTTTGCGCGATGGCTTGCTTGGCGGCGACGTTGACATTGATGCGGCGATCCTGCGTGGAGACGGTCAGACGTTTGTGGAGCGACACGGCGCCACCATGCGTGCGGCGCAGCTTGCCTGCTTCGGCGAGCGCGTCCAGGTCGGCGCGGGCGGTGACGGAGGACACGCCAAAGGTCTGGGCGATTTCTGCTACCTGCACTGAGGCGTTATGATCGAGCATTTCCATAATGGCGGTACGGCGTTCGTCGGCAAAAGCACGGTTGGTGGCTTGGGCCATGCTTGCTCCATTCTCGGCTAAATTTGCAGGAATTGTGTTGACTCTATTTTCGTTCATTTTCTTTTTGAGTAAGAAAACACCTTTCGATTACTTATCTTTTCTATAAAAGAAAGACGCTGAACGCTCAAAATTCAATATCGAACATGTCCACTCGGCTCAAATTCCTTCCGTTTACTTTTCAAAAACGACTGTATTGACCTGCATGGGCTCAATATCTCGCGCGTGTAAAGCCGCTGAATTTCATACAATGAGCGCAGCAAAACGCAAGGTAAAACGCCTTGTGAACAACTACGCCCGATGTCCAGATGCGGGCGAGGGAGAGGAGCAAACGCTCATGGCACTTGTTACCACCGAAAAGATGCTCAAGGACGCTCAGGCCGGCCACTACGCTGTTGGCGCATTCAACGTCGAGAACCTCGAGTTTGTTATGGCCGTCCTGGCCGCTGCCGAGGAGACCAAGTCCCCCGTCATCATGCAGACCACCCCGGGCACCATCAAGACCGCTGGTCTGGACTACTTCTACGGCATGGTCAAGGCTGCCGCCGAGCGCGCTTCCGTGCCCGTCGCTCTGCACCTCGATCACGGCGATGGCTATGACCGCTGCATGCAGGCTTTCCGCACGGGCTACACCTCTGTCATGATCGACGGCTCGCACGAGTCTTTCGAGGACAACATCGCTCTGACCAAGTCCGTCGCCGACGCTGGCCGCGCCATGGGCGTGCCCGTCGAGGCCGAGCTCGGTAAGGTTGGCGGCAAGGAGGACGACGGTCCCGCGGTTGAGGGCGAGAGCCCCTACACCGATCCTGCCGAGGCCAAGGAGTTCGTCGAGCGCACCGGCTGCACCTCGCTGGCCATTGGCGTTGGCACCAGCCACGGCGTGTACACGAGCGATCCGCACATCGAGCAGTCCGTGGTCAAGGCCATCCGCGACGCCGTCGACGTGCCGCTGGTTCTGCACGGCACCTCCGGTGTGCCCGATGAGCAGGTTGCCGAGGCTGTGAAGAACGGCATCTGCAAGGTTAACTACGCCACCGAGCTACGTCAGGCCTACACCAAGGGCTTCATGGCCTACATGGCCGAGAACCCTGCCTGCTTCGATCCCAAGAAGCCGGCCAAGGAGGGTATGCGTGAGATCACCGAGCTGGTTAAGATCCGCATGACCAACCTTAACTCTGTGGGCAAAGCAGAGTAACAGCAAGGGTACTCCGACTCGCTACATATCCCGGGGAGGGACGAGGGCTTAGTTCCCCAATCGTCCTCGGGCATGCAAAAAGCCTCGCTGCGCACTTCGTGCGGCGAGGCTTTTTGCCCCCTGCGGAAAGATTGGGGGACTAAGCCCTCGTCCCTCCCAAGTTGACCTACTCGAGGTCGTCGCCCTTGTGGCGTTAGGGCGGAAATGGGTGGGGCGTTAGGGCTTCTTTGCTGATGGGGGATTAGTATGCCCGGGCTTGGTTGGGGAATGCCTGGTCTAGTGAGGCTTGGAGTTTTTCGAAGGATGTCTGCAGGTTGAGGTGTTGGTCTGCAGAGCGTTTGGTTTTTGTGGTGGGGGAGTCGAGGAGGCTGTTTCTCTGTGTCGGGGGGAAGGAGAAAAGGTTTGCATGTTTTAGGGATGGCTGCTGTGCTGCGTCATTGGAAGAATGCATGCTTGTGCGGCCTCCTCGATGTCCACCAATAGATTGCGCTCGGGGTATGCTGCTAGGTCCCGTGCGTTGGCAGTATTATGCCGCGGCTGTTGCAAAGAAGCGCTAAAGAAAGGCTTAACCTGGTTTGATGTTACGATGAAACTGCAGGTCAAAGCCATCGAGTAACACTCTTGAAAGGTTTTGAGCTTAAGGGCTTTCTAAGGTTTGTGACGTGGATGTGGCGCGGACGTGCGGAGCGTGTGAATGCTCGCTGTTAGCGCTGCGGTTCTGCGGCGCGCACCTGCTCGATGACCTTTTCCATCGTGGCGTCGATGCGGTCTTTTTTGAGTTCGCATTCCCAGATGGTTATGGGCGTCCAGCCCATTTGAGTGAGTGCCGCCACGGCAGCGCGGTCGCGCTCGACGTTGCGACGGAACTTTGCCTCCCAAAACTCAACGTTGCGCTTGGGCTGGCTCGGGTTGCACTTGGGGCAGCGGTGCCAAAAGCAACCGTTGACGAAGATGGCGATCTTGCGGCCGGGAAAGGCGATGTCGGGCTTGCCAGGAACCTTCCATTCCAAGCGATAACCCGTAAGGCCCGCTGCGCGCAAGCGCTGGCGAACGAGCAGCTCGGGCTTGGTGTTTGCACGCTTGTTGCCCTTCATGGACTTTTTTATAGCGGCGCGACGGCGCACGAGTTCGCGCTCGTCAGCGGAGAGGTCCGAGGTATCGATGCCGTCGAGCAGACCTGGTTTGGGACGCTTTTTGCTGCGGCGCTTAGGTGCGCGCTTGGGCCTGGAAGCGGGCTCGTCGTTCGTGGTGGCCTCGGCGTCGTTGGCAGTGCCGTTGGCCTCAAGCCGATCTTCCTTCAACTCAATCAGAGCATCGATAAGCCCTTTGTCGGCGGGCATCCACTCAACCGTGGCAAGCGAGGTGCGCGGAATCCAGCGGATATCGAGCTGGCGGTCGTGCTTCTGGGGTTCATCGGATTCATCGGCGAGCGAGCAGTAGTAACACTCCATCGAGAGATGGAAATCGGGGTAGTCATACTCAACGGTGTAAAAATCGCGCAGGTTGGTGACTTTTACCTGCAGCTCTTCCATAAGCTCGCGTCGCACGGCGTCTTCGGGTGTCTCGCCGCGCATGAGCTTGCCACCGGGGAACTCCCAAAGTCCCTGCATGTTGCCATAGCCGCGCTGCACGGCAAGTAACTCATCGGATCCTTCCTTGCGAATGATCCCAGCGGCAACATGAACAGTCTTCAACAGGAGTCCTCTCTCAACATCAACACGTGGCAGGGTAGCTATCCGTACCTTACACAACGGTAAGGCAAGCGTAAGCCATATCGATGGTAGCCGACTCGTCTTCTTGCGACTATAGATGCCGTAGACTAATCGCAAGAAAGGACTCGGTATGCAAACCACGCACATGGCGACCCCGGTACTGGAGGTCGCGCATCTCGAAAAGGTATATGGAGCGCTGGGCAACGTGACCCGTGCGCTCAACGACGTCAGCTTTACCGTCAACCGCGGCGAATTTGTTGGCATCATGGGCGCTTCGGGTTCGGGCAAGTCGACGTTGCTCAACTGCGTGTCGACCATCGATAGCGCCACGAGCGGCACCATCCGCATCAACGGGCAGGACGTGACGCGCATGAAGCAGGCCAAGCTCTCGCAGTTTCGCCGCGAGGAGCTCGGCTTTATCTTCCAGGACTCCAACCTGCTCGATACGCTCACGGCACGCGAGAACATCGCCCTGCCGCTCACCATTGCCCGCACAAACTCGGCAGAGATCTCGACCCGCGTGCAGGATGTGGCCGCGCGTCTGTCCATTAGTCAGGTGCTCGACAAGTATCCCTACCAGATGTCCGGCGGTCAGCAGCAGCGCGTTGCCGCGGCTCGCGCACTCGTCACCGACCCCACCATGATCATGGCCGACGAGCCTACCGGCGCCCTCGACTCCAAAAGCGCCCGCCTGTTGCTCGAGAGCCTAGAGGCCCTCAACCGCCGCCTGCGCGCCACCGTGCTCATGGTCACGCACGACAGCTTTGCCGCCAGCTACACGAGCCGTGTGCTGTTTATCCGCGACGGCAAGATCTTCACCGAGCTGCGCCGCGGCGACACCGACCGCCGAGAGTTCTTCGACCGCATTATGGAGGTCGTTGCCATGATGGGCGGTGAGGGCTCCGATGCTCTGTAAACTCGCTTGGGGCAACGTCCGCCGCGCCGGCCGCGACTACCTCGTCTACCTTTTGACGCTCACCCTGGGCGTCACGGTCTTCTATGCCTTTAACACCATCTCGATGCAGGTCGACATCGCCGGAATCGATGAAGAGGGCTTGGCGCAGGTTATGGGCAGCATGCTCGGCGACCTGACGTACTTTTTGGCCGGTGTCATGGCCTTTTTGATGGTGTATGCCAATAACTTCATCATGAAACGCCGCAAGAAGGAGTTTGGCCTGTATCAGGTGCTCGGCATGGGGCGCGGGCGCGTCGCCACGATCATGGCGCTCGAGACGGTGATTGTCTCGGTGGTGGCCTTTGTCGCCGGCATTGTGCTGGGTGTGGGACTCTCCCAGCTCATGACGTTCTTTACGGCCTCGCTCTTTAAGACGCAGATCGCCAATTTCCACTTCTTTTTCTCGATGCATGCGTTCAATCTGACCCTTGTCTGCATGCTCGTAATGTTTGTGCTCACGCTACTGCTGAACCTCCGCGCCGTGCGTCGTACCAAACTCATCGAGTTTATGGGTGCCGAGCGTCGCAACGAGAGCATCAAGACACGCAACCCCTGGATCGCGATTGCCATCTTTGCCGTGGGCGTGGTGCTTGTGGGCGTGGCTTATTACCGTCTGCTACGTGATGGGTTCCCGCTAACCGCGACGGACAGCAAGCTGCAAGAGGCCATGAACCAGTTTGGTATTACGACCGCTATGGTTACCGTGGGCACCTTTGCCCTGTTCTGGGGACTCTCGGGCATGCTCATCAAGCTGCTGCAGAGCCTGCGCGGCGTGTATTGGCGCGGCCTCAACATGTTTACCGTGCGCCAGCTTGCGGCCAAGGTCAACACGGTGTGCTTTTCGATGGGCGTCATCGCGATGCTCCTGTTTTTGGCCATCACCTCGGTGACGTGCGGTATGTCGATTGCCAACGTGATGAACGAAAACCTGGAGCGCTATAACCCTGTTGACGTGTCACAGACGTATGTCTATTACACGCCCGATACGCTCGACTACTACAAAGAGTACATCAATCCGTCTGAAGCCGATCGCATGGTGCTGGCCGATAGTACGGTCGATTTGTACTCCGCATGGCGCGGCGATCCATGGCACGGCGATCGTAAGGGCAAGTCGGCGGACAACAACGACGAGACCGGCAAGAAGGTCAATATTGCCGATGTTGCCGGTGAGCATGTGCAGATCGATTCGTATCTGAGTTACCCGCTTGGCGGTTCGGATCCTTCGGTGACTCCAAGTGAAATGTGCAAGGCCATGGGCGAAAAGCTTCCCAAGGCGTTCGGGGGTAGCAATGCCGATACGATGGGTCTGTTTGTGACGCCGGCGAGCCAGTACAACAAACTGCGTCAGATGATGGGCGAGGAGCCGGTGCACATCGGTCACGACCAGTATCTGCTCACGTGTGATATGGGCGGCGAGCTGGTCGACCTGTACACCAAGTATATGGCTGGCGGCCATGCCCTTACCTTGGGCGGGCATACGCTCAAGCCCGCAACCGATAAGTCGGACGAAGATGCGGCGGCCATCGCCAACTCGGCGATGGGCAGTAATCCGGGTACCGTCGTCGTTGCCGACGAGCTGTTGTCCCAACTTAATCTGCAGCCGTATTCCAGTAGCCTGCTCGTTAACTATAAACAGGGGATGGATACGACCGAGGCAGACGAGAGTATTAAATACACTGTGCTCGACAATCTGCTCGTTGACGGCAAGGAGCCGGGGTCGTGGGGAACCTTCATCACACGCTCCGAGATGTACGCGCAAGCAGCGCAAATGAACGGTCTTATTAGCTACCTAGCCATCTACATCGGCTTTGTATTGGTCGTTGCATGCGCGGCGATTCTGTCGATCCAGCAACTCTCCAACGTGGCCGACGGCAGCCGCAGCTATCGTGTGCTGGCACAGATCGGCTGTGAGGACCGCCAGATTCGCCATTCGGTGATGGCGCAGCAAGCGGTATTCTTCCTGTTCCCGCTGGCAGTGGGCCTGGCGCACTCCTTTGTGGCACTTAAGGTGATCATCGAGCTGGTGAGCATATTCGGAAATATGAGCATCGGCGGCACCGTGGGCCTCACCTGTGCAATCTTCCTGGCAGCATACGGTGGCTACTTCCTGGTGACCTACCTCATGAGCACCGGCATGGTGCGAGCCGCCATCGCCACCCGCTACAGCGAATAACAAGCGGGCAAAACCGTCGCAAAATCAGAGGCGTATGACCGCCGCGAAGGGACCAGGGGCCCTTCGCGGCGGTTTTTACCAACCTGGTGTGTCTGGGATGCAAGTGAGTAGACTTTTTTGAACTTGCCGAGCACATCGTGACAAATGATCTATAAAACTGCAGGTCAGAACTGTGGCGTTTTGGGGCGTGCTTGGCCTCCTGCAAAAAGCCTACTCACTTGGTTTTCCTGCTAGAAGACCGCCACGAGGGAAGGCAACTCTCCCGGGTAGCCGTTGGGGACGTCCCCAACGGCTACTTTGCGGGTAGCTAAAAGAGCCCCATCCTAAATTAGCTACCCCGCCAACACCGCAGGTAGAGCAAAAGTCAGCGAAAGCCCGCCAGAGCGAGCAAGGTGCCTTGAAGCGAGGCGGCATTGACCTTTTGGTCATGCCGTCGAAGCTGAAAGGCAGATTGCCGCTCTGACGGGGTTGCAGCGTCGAGCCGTTACGGCGTTTAGTAAAACGCCGTAACTCTAAATGCGCTCTGCGATCTCGTGGATGAGGTAGTCGGTCTTTTCCCAGCCCAGGCACGGGTCGGTGATCGACTTGCCAAAGACGCCGCCGTCGACCGGCTGGTTGCCGTCCTCCAGGTAGGACTCGATCATAAAGCCCTTGACCAGCTTGGAGATGGACTCGTTGCGGCGGCAGCTGTCGAGCACCTCCTTGCAAATGCGATACTGCTCCAGCGGACGCTTGCCCGAGTTGTCGTGGTTGCAGTCGATGACCGCTGCCGGATTAGCATAGCCGGCGTGCTCGGTGTAGCGCTCGGCCAGGCGCTCCAGGTGTTCGTAGTGGTAGTTGGGGTAGGTGCGCCCATCGAGACCGATGTAGCCACGCATAACGGCGTGCGCGAGCGGATTGCCGCCGCACTCGACCTCCCAGTTGCGGAAGATGAAGCTCTGGTGCGCCTGCGCGGCGTAAATGGAGTTGAGCATAACGGTGGTAGAGCCGGCAGTGGGATTCTTCATGCCGACGGGCACCGAAATGCCGCTCGACACCAGGCGATGCTCCTGGTTTTCGACCGAGCGTGCGCCCACGGCAACATAGCTCAGCAGGTCAACGAGGTACTGGTAGTTGGACGGGTAGAGCATCTCATCGGCGGTAAAGAAGCCCGTTTCTTCAATAACGCGCAGGTGCATATGGCGGATGGCCTTGACGCCCTCGAGCAGGTCGTCGGGAGCCTCGGGGTTGGGGTTGTGTAGAAGACCCTTGTAACCGGTGCCCTTGGTACGCGGCTTATTGGTGTAGACGCGCGGAATGATGATGAGCTTGTCCTTGACCTCCTCGGCGGTCTTGGCCAGTCGGTTCATGTACTCAAGCACCGAATCCTCGCGGTCGGCAGAGCACGGGCCGATGATGAGCACCTTGCGTGCGTCCTCACCGGTAAAGACTTTGGCGACCTCGGCGTCAAATGCCTGCTTTTTGGCGGTAAGCTCGGCAGAAAGCGGCATTTCCTCGCGGATCTCCATGGGGATCGGCAACTTGCGTTTGAATTCCATGGCCATAGGGGCCTCCTCAATCTATAGAAAGAGCAATAAGCGTACTGTTGAGTGTTCGGCATTATCCGCTGTCGCACGCTAAAGTGCAAGCCCTTGTTACCCCGAAACCTGCCAAAAAGGGACAGGTTTATTTTGGCAGGTTTTATCTGGGTAAACGTCGGCGGATGTCGGGAGGGAGTGGCACCGCGCGCGACCCTAAGGCTGTTGTCGGTTCCCCAGGAAACACCCCGCGGGCAAAAAATGCCAAATATGAGTACGGTTGCTATCTTAGTATCATATCGGTCTGGCAAGATAATAGACAAAGTGAAAAATATGTTCATTAACGTTGGCACGCAGAAGCCCGCTAACGGGCGTTTTGATTAATTTGAAGGCGTATAGAGGCCGCAAGGAGGTCGTTTGAGGCTGTTTTGGCTGATACTAAAAAAGTAACAGTACTCATATTTGCCCTTTTTTGCCCACGGGGCCTCGAAGGGGCTGTCAATCAGGTCCCAGGGGAGGCGGCTCAAGGGCCGCAGAACAAAAACGGGGGCGCAGGTTGTCCTGCGCCCCCGTTCTCGGGCGTTATTCGTTCCCTGCGGCAGAATTTACGCCGCTTCGTCGAACTGCGAGTTGTACAGGTCGGCGTAGAAGCCGCCCTGGGCGAGCAACTCGTCGTGCGTGCCCTTCTCGACGATGTCGCCGTCGCGAATTACCAAGATCACGTCGGCGTTGCGGATCGTGGACAGGCGGTGCGCGATAACAAAGCTGGTACGGCCCTGCATCAGCGCATCCATGGCACGCTGAATAAGCTCCTCGGTACGGGTATCGACGTTGGAGGTCGCCTCGTCCAGAATCAGCGCCGGGCGGTCGGCCAAAATGGCACGGGCGATGGTCACGAGCTGGCGCTGACCCTGCGACAGGTTAGTGCCCTCCTCGTTGATCATAAAGTCGTAGCCGCCGGCGAGCGTATGGATAAAGTGGTCGCAGCGTGCGGCACGTGCAGCGGCTTCGACCTCGGCATCGCTCGCATCGGGGCGTCCGTAGCGGATGTTTTCGCGGATGGTGCCGTTAAACAGCCAGGTATCCTGCAGCACCATGGCAAACTCGCCGCGCAGCGCCGCGCGGTCCCAGTCGCGCACGTCGACGCCCTCGACACGCAGCGAACCGTCGTCCACATCGTAGAAGCGCTGCAGCAGCTTAATGAGCGTGGTCTTGCCGGCGCCGGTGGGGCCGACGATGGCGATGGTCTGGCCGGGCTGCGCCTCGCAGCTAAAGTCGTGGATGATGGTCTTGTCGGGCGTGTAGCCAAACTTGACATGGTCAAACTCCACGTGGCCGGGGCGCTTCTCGGGAATCTGCGCGTCGGCCTTCTGCTCCTCCTCGGGCGCGGCCAGGAACTCAAACACACGCTCGGTGGCAGCTGCCATCGACTGCATCGTGTTGCTCACGTTGCCCAGCTGCTGCACCGGCTGCGTAAAGTTGCGCACGTACTGGATAAAGCTCTGGATGTCGCCGGGCGTGGCATTGCCGGTCAGCGCGAGCTGCGCGCCCACCACGACAACGCCCACGTAACCCATGTTGCCCACCAGGCTCATAAGCGGCATCATCAGGCCCGACAGGAACTGCGAACGCCAGCCACTAATAAACAGGCGGTCGTTTTGACGGTCGAACTCCTCGATTGAGGCCTCGGCGCGGTCGAACACCTGAATGACGTTTTGACCGGCAAAGTCCTCCTCGATAATGCCGTTGACGGCGCCCAGGACCTGCTGCTGCTCGCGGAAGTACGGCTGCGAGAAGTGAATCATCACCATCAAGATAATTGCGGCTGCCGGCAGCGTGAGCACGGTGACGCCGGTGAGCGGCAGGCTGATCGACAGCATCATGACGAGCACGCCGATAATCTGCGTCACCGACGTGATGAGCTGCGTCACGCTCTGGTTGAGCGACTGACCCAGCGTATCGACGTCGTTGGTGATGCGGCTGAGTACGTCTCCCTTGCTGTGGCCGTTGAAGTAACTCATCGGTACGACGGCAATCTTGGCGGCGATTTCCTTGCGCATGCGGTAGCAGATCTTTTGCGTGACGCCGGTCATGAGCCAGCCCTGGACCAGGCTGCAGACAGAGCTCGCCAGATACAGGCAGAGCAAAAAGCCGAGCGTCTTGGCGATCCAGTCAAAGTCAACGTCGCCGGTGCCGTTGACCTTGGCGACCAGGCCTTCGAACAGCTTGGTCGTAACCTGGCCGAGCACCTTGGGCCCCACAATGTTAAAGATGACCGAGCACACGGCAAAGGCGACGGCGGCAAACACGGCAATCTTGTGCTGGCCGATATAGCCGAGCAGCTGCCTCATGGTGCCCTTAAAGTCCTTGGCCTTTTCGCCGCGACGCATGCCGCCCATGCGGCCCATGGGACCACGCTGGCGGGTGGGCTTGGGAATTTGGGTCTTGGTCTTGTCTGCCATTAGCGCTCGCCTCCTTCCGTGACGGCTGCAATTTCTTCTTGGGTAAGCCCCAGCTCCTCGGCGGAAAGCTGCGACTGTGCGATCTCCAGGTACGCCGGGCAGCTGCGCAGCAGCTCCTCGTGCGTACCGGTGCCCACCACGTGGCCGTCGTCGAGCACGATGATCTGGTCGGCGTGCATGATGGTCGCGATGCGCTGGGCCACGACCACGAGCGCGGCGTCGGTAACGTTTTTGGCAAGCTCTTCGCGCAGGCGAGCGTCGGTCTTGTAGTCGAGGGCGCTAAACGAGTCATCGAACACCACGACCTCGGGCTTTTTGGCCAACGCGCGGGCGATGGCCAGGCGCTGGCGCTGACCGCCCGAAACATTGGAGCCGCCCTGGCTGACGGGGGAGTCGTAACCGCCCTCGCGCTCGGCGATAAAGTCCTCGGCCTGTGCGATGCGCGCGGCCTGGTGCATGTCATCATCGCTCACCATGTCGCCGGCAAACTTGAGGTTGCTCTCGACGGTGCCCGAGAATAGGCGTCCCTGCTGCGGGATGTAGCCAATGCGGCGGCGCAGCTCGGAAAGGGTCATGTCGCGCACGTCGATGCCGTCGAGCGAAATGCTGCCGCCCGTGACGTCGTATAAGCGCGGAATCAGCTGTACAAGCGTGGACTTGCCCGAGCCCGTGGAGCCAATGATGCCGAGCATCTGGCCGGCGTGCGTGGTGAAGTTCACGCCGCTGATGACGTCGGCGCGGGCATCGGGATACTGGAAGCTCACGTCGCGGAAGGTGAGCTCACCGCGCGGCGCGCTGGCCACGGGCAGTTTGGGCGAGACAGGGTCGTTGATGCTGGTGGGGCAGGTGATGACCTCTTCCACGCGCTCGGCTGCGACCTCGGCACGGGGCAGGATAACCGAAACCATGGTGAGGATCATAAACGCCATGACGATCTGCATGGTGTAGGAGATAAACGCCATCATGTTGCCGACCTGCATCACGCCGTCGGACACGCCCTGCGCGCCAAACCAGACGATAAGTACGGTGATGCAGTTCATGACGAGCATCATGAGCGGCATCATAAAGCTCATGGCGCGGTTGGTGTAGAGCTGCGTGGTCATCAGGTCGAGTGATGCCTTGTCAAAACGTTCGAGCTCATGCTCCTCGCGGTTGAACGAGCGGATGGGCATAAGGCCGTCGAGCAGCTCACGGGCGGTAAGGTTCACGCGGTCAACAAAGCTCTGCATCTTTTTGAACTTGGGCATGGTGAGGCCCATGAGCACGCCGACGACAGCCGAAACCGCGATGATGGCCACAGCGATGGTCCACTCCAGGCCGGTATGGTTGGCCAGGACGCGCATGACGGCGACGATGCCCATGACGGGAGCCATCAGGCACATGCGGATAAACAGGGTTGCGGCCATCTGAATCTGCTGAATGTCGTTGGTGCAGCGGGTGATGAGCGAGGCCTGGCTAAACTTGCCCACCTCGGCCGGCGAGAAGTGCATAACCTTGTTGAAGGTCTCGCGGCGCAGGTCGCGGGCGATGGAGCAGGCGGTGCGCGAAGCCACGGCGCCGGTCAGGATGGTGGCGACCAGCGACACCAGACACAGACCAAACATCGTGGTCGCCATGCGGCCCAGGTAGGCGTTCTGCACGTCAGCGGGGTCGATGCCCTGTGCCTTGTACTCGTCCTGCACGTAGCTCACGGCGCGCTGGGTGACGATGGAGCCCGACATGGAGCCCATTTTGTCAGCCATATCGTTGGCGCCCTCGACGAGCTTGCTTTGGTCTACCAGACCGCCCTTGACACCTAGGCGCAGACTCTTCATGGTGATCTTGCCGCCGTCGGCATCAATCTGCTTTTGCATGTTCTGCGCCGCTGCGGCCTTCTGCTGCATCTCGGCGAGTTGCTCGGGCGTCATCGCCGCCATCTGCTCGGGCGTGGGTATGGCCTGGGCGCCGCTGTTGTCTTTCTCACCGGACGTGCCCATCATGTCACCCATGGAGTTGGCGTCAATACCCTGGTTGAGCGAAAGGACGACGGTCTCGGGCAGACTCATGATATCGGCGAGCTTGCTGCCGTCGGCGCGCTCATCCTCGGTTCCCTTGTACGTGCGAATCCCGTTTTTGTCTGCCTTGCCAAACGCAGCTTCTACCGTCTTGGCGTCCTTGGCGCTCATAAAGAGTTCGAGGTCGTCGAGCGATTCGGCGCGGATGGTGTCGGGTACGGGCGACGCGATGCCGCCTTGCTGCACACCCACGTCGACGATGTCGCTCATATAGGTAGGCAGCGCCAGATCGGCGTTGCAGCTGATTACGATAAGTACGATAGCTGCGAACAGTGCCAGGACATGTTTTTTAAAGAGCTTGAGAATCCTCACTCGGCATCTCTCCTTTCTTGATTGCGGTCGATAATTTCGTTGGCACGTCTAAGAAGGCGCACCATCTCTTGGGTATCTGTTTCGCCAAGCTGCTCGAGGAAGGCCGCGGTGCGGTCCTCGAATTCCCGACGTTTGATTTCGATAACCTGGAATCCTTTGTCGGTCACCGTGACGTGTACGCGACGACGGTCGGTCTTTGAGTGCTCGCGCTCGACCCAGCCCTTGGCCTCGAGGGCGCGCAGGATATTGGCGATGCGGGCGCTCGAGACCCAGGCACGATCGGCGAGTTCGCTCGGCGTGAGCGAGCCGCCGGCGCGCATGAGGGCGCGCATGACGGCCATCTCGCCACCCAGAGCCTGGTCGGCAAAGCGCGAAACGCGCTGGTGCATGCTGCCAAACTCGGTAAAGAGCTGACGCCCAAGTTCACGGAAATCGGTATCTTCCACCGAAAACCCCTAACACTAGAAACTATTTTCGGTGAAAGATGATACCCATGCACGCGCGCTCTATACGGTAGATTTTGGGACATGCCTAGAAAACTACCTTTAGGCGACCTCCGTACACCGTCGGTGCCAGTAAAGTTTGGGGTAGATCGTTGGGCATGTCCCAAAGCCTACTCAGAGGCGCTTTACCCTGCTAAAGCTGGCATAACAGCTAGAGTGAACGTCGTACAAAGGCAAGGAAAAATACCAAACAAATCGGTGAACGGTAGTTGTTCGCGCTAGCATTTCCTGCGGATTTGTTAAAAATGCCCTAATGGTATAAAAAAAGAAACATATAACAGCCCTGATGAAGGGGGTGGCTATGTTATCCTTCTCAAACGGGTGAAATCTTGGGTTTTGGGTTGCAGTTCCAAGGTGGACAAACGTTTTTCCCCTGTACCAACGTGTGGTGAAGAACGGAAGAAGCCGGTAGTGCAAGCCGATAATTCAAGAATTCAATAAGTAGCGGTGTGAGAGAGCGCCGCATTACACGTAACTAGGAGCGTGGTTACACAATGCAGGAGGCATGGGAAGGCTTCAAGGAAGGCATCTGGACGGGAGAGGTTGACGTCCGAGACTTCATCCAGAAGAACTACACCCCCTATGAGGGCGACGAGTCGTTCCTCGTCGGTCCGACCGAGCGTACCAAGGAGCTGTGGGGCGAGGTTCTCGACCTGCTGCTCAAGGAGCGCGAGCAGGGCGGCGTCCTCGATATGGACACCAAGACTGTCACGGGTATCGTGAGCCACCCCGCTGGCTACATCGATAACGCCCACCGCGAGAAGGAGACCATCGTCGGCCTCCAGACCGACAAGCCGCTCAAGCGCGCGCTGCACGTCAACGGTGGTATCCGCATCGCTTGCCAGGCTGCCAGCCAGCACGGCTACAAGGTCGACGAGAACGTTGTCGAGCGCTACACCTTCGAGCGCAAGACCCACAACGCTGGCGTCTTCGATGTCTACACCCCCGAGATGCGTGCTTGCCGCTCGGCTCACATCATCACCGGTCTGCCCGATGGCTATGGCCGCGGCCGCATCATCGGCGACTACCGTCGTGTCGCCCTGTACGGTGTCGACTACCTGATCAAGGACAAGGAGGCCCAGAAGGCTTCCACCCCGACGGTCATGACCGCCGACAACATCCGCGATCGCGAGGAGCTGCAGGAGCAGATCCGCGCCCTCGGCGAGCTCAAGATGATGGCCGAGACCTATGGTTTCGATATTTCCAACCCTGCTACCAACACGCAGGAGGCCATCCAGTGGATGTACTTCGCCTACCTCGCTGCCGTCAAGGAGCAGAACGGCGCCGCTATGTCCATCGGCCGTACCTCTACGTTCATTGACATCTACGCTGAGCGCGACCTTGCCAACGGTACCTTCACCGAGGAGCAGATCCAGGAGTTCGTGGATCACTTCATCATGAAGCTCCGTATGGTCAAGTTTGCCCGTACCCCCGAGTACCAGGCCCTGTTTACCGGCGATCCGCAGTGGGTCACCGAGTCCATCGGCGGCATGGGTGTTGACGGCCGTACGCTCGTTACCAAGATGAGCTACCGCTACCTGCACACGCTCGAGAACATGGGCACCAGCCCCGAGCCCAACATGACCATTCTGTGGTCGACCCGTCTGCCCGAGAACTTCAAGAAGTTCTGCGCCAAGACTTCTGTCGCCAGCTCCTCGATCCAGTACGAGAACGACGACCTCATGCGCGTTTACCACGGCGACGACTACGGCATCGCCTGCTGCGTGTCCTCCATGCGCATCGGCAAGGAGATGCAGTTCTTCGGCGCCCGTGCCAACCTGGCCAAGTGCCTGCTGTACGCACTCAACGGCGGCGTCGACGAGGTCTCCAAGAAGCAGGTCGGCCCCAAGTACCGCGCCGTCGAGGGCGATACGCTCGATTACGACGATGTTGTGGCCAAGTACAACGACATGATGAAGTGGCTCGCTGGCGTGTACGTCAACTCGCTGAACATCATTCACTACATGCACGACAAGTATTGCTACGAGCGCATCCAGATGGCTCTGCACGACAAGCACGTGCACCGCTGGTTCGCTACGGGCATCGCTGGCCTTTCCGTCGTGGCTGACTCCCTGTCCGCCATCAAGTACGCCAAGGTCCACCCCGTCCGTGACGAGAACGGCATCATCGTCGACTTCGAGACCGAGGGCGAGTTCCCCAAGTACGGCAATGACGACGACCGCGTCGACCAGATCGCTCACGACGTTGTGCACCAGTTCATGGATTACATCCGCATGAACGATACCTACCGCAACTCCGTGCCCACGACCTCGGTTCTGACCATTACCTCCAACGTCGTGTACGGTAAGAAGACCGGCTCCACGCCCGACGGCCGCAAGGCTGGTCAGCCGTTCGCCCCGGGTGCTAACCCCATGCACAAGCGCGATAGCCACGGCGCCATCGCTTCGCTGTCTTCGGTTTCCAAGCTCCCGTTCCGCGATGCTCAGGACGGCATCTCCAACACCTTCTCCATCATTCCGAGTGCGCTCGGCAAGGAGGACCAGGTGTTCTTTGGCGATATCGACCTTGATCAGCTGGGCGAGTAACTATTGTTAGTGCTATACTAACAATAACGATTACTGATTAGCGCGCCGGTTTCGGCCGGCGCCTGTCAATCGAAGGAGACACATTATGAAGGTTTCTGAAGTTTCCGAGACTCAGGCCGATAACCTGGTCCACATGCTCGACGCTTACGCCGAGAAGGGTGGCCACCACCTGAACATCAACGTCTTCAACCGTGAGACGCTGCTCGACGCTCAGGCTCACCCCGAGAAGTACCCGCAGCTGACCATCCGCGTTTCCGGCTATGCCGTGAACTTCCACACGCTCACCAAGGAGCAGCAGGACGAGGTCATTGCGCGTACCTTCCACGATAAGTTCTAAAGGGTTCAACTCCTGTAGGATTACTGGGGCCGGTTTTGGGTTATTTTCCAAAACGTCCTCGGACATGCAAAGAGGCTCCGCTGCGCGCGTTGCGCGGCGGGGCCTCTTTGCGTCCTGCGGGATGTTTTGGAAAATAACCCAAAACCGGCCAAGCGGGGTTCTTCGGAGTCACCCTTTAGGCGGAACTCTCCTAATTATTTGGATGAGTCGTTTACTTACTTGTGCTGTTACCGTCTTCCCGCTGTTGTTGGGGTATGCTTTGTTCGTATGTAAACGTTTGACATGTTGATGGGGGAGGGTGCTATGGCTCGCGAGAGTGCTCGTTCTAAAGATACGGCTAAGCCTGGCATCAAGGAAGTTGCAGCGGTGGCGGGGGTTTCGCCTACTACGGTATCTCGCGTGCTTAATAATCGCGGCTACATTAGCCAGGAAACCCGCGATAAAGTCCATGCGGCGATGGAGCGCATCAATTACACGCCCAACGATATCGCCCGTGCCATGCTCAACGGTCGCCTGAATCTTATCGGTATGATCGTTCCCTTTGTGAGCAGCCCGTTCCATGCTCAGGTTGTGCAGGCGGTCGAGCGCACGTTAGCGGAAAACGGCTTTAAGATGTTGCTGTGCAACAGCGCCAATCGACCTGATCTTGAGCGTTCCTATATCGACATGCTCCGCCGCAATATGGTCGACGGCGTAATCGTCAACTCCCTCAATATCGGTGCTGAGGCATATGCCGAGATGGGCTTGAGCCTGGTTGGCATCGACTGCGATCTTGGCGAGGGCTCTGTCCAGATTGCAAGTGACAGCTATGGCATCGGCGAGCTCGCCACGCGCCGTCTGATTGATGACGGCTGCAGGCGTATCCTGTGCCTGCGCAGCAATAGCCGCATGCGCATGCCTGCCAATAAGCGTACCGATGCCTACCTCGATGTTGTTGAGCAGGCCGGTTTGTCCGCGCTTGTCCGTGAGGTTGAGTTCGTTAAGCCCGACGACGAAAAGGGCGCGGTCGTTGCGAAGATCCTCGATGAGAACCCCGATATTGACGGCATCTTTGCGGGAGACGATACGATGGCGGCCATCTGTCTCAACGTGATGAAGCAGCGTGGCTTGAGCGCTCCAGACGATATTAAGGTCGTGGGCGCGGATGGTGCCCGCCGAACTATGACGTTTATGCCTGACTTAACAACCGTACGTCAAGATATCGATCGCATCGGAGAGCTCGCGGCGCAATCCATCATCGCTCTTATTAACGGCGATAATCCCGAATCGAATATCAAGCTCCCCGTTGAACTCATTGAGGGCAAAACCGCGTAGTTCATCCTGTGCCAAAAGAATTCCTCAAACGCCTCCGATGACCGTTCGCCGGCATATGTCAACCGTTTACCGACGACTGGAACTGCGAGAAGACGTATTGATATGAAAACGTTTGACATATGAAAACGATTGACATATCTTGCCATTGTACCGAGTTAGTATGTCGTGGAAAGGAAGTCTCGGATGCACAAGGTGTATTACCAGCCTGAGGGAATTTGGGTAGGCGACATCATGCCGTACGGCGAGGACGGCACGTTCTATCTCTATCATCAGCGTGACACGCGTAACCCCGAACCTTTCGGAGAGCCGTTTGGCTGGGCACTCGCTACGACCAAGGATTTCGTCAACTACAAGGACTTTGGCGAGAGCCTTGAGCGCGGCGGCGACGAGGAAGTCGACCAGTACATTTATGCCGGCACGGTGTTTAAGGTGGGCGACAAGTACCATGCGCTCTACACTGGTTGCAATCGCGATAAGGTCCGCGCACGTTTGATGAAGCAGGTTCTTCTTCACGCAACGAGCGACGACGCCGTCAAGTGGGAGAAGAACATCGCCGAGACGCTGCTTCCGCCCCAGGAGGGTTACGATGACCGCAACTGGCGCGATCCCTTTGTGCTTTGGGATGAGGAGAACGAAGAGTACATGCTCATCCTCGGCACGCGTGTGGGCGAGGACAAGCGTCTGATGACCGGCCGCCTGGTCAAGTTCACCTCCAAGGATCTGACCAACTGGGAGTTCCAGGGCGACTGGTGGAACCCAGGCCTGTACACCATGTTTGAGATGCCTGATCTCTTTAAGATGGGCGACTGGTGGTACCTCGTCTTTTCCGAGTACAGCGACGGCAACAAGACCCGTTACCGCATGTCCAAGTCCATCAACGGTCCTTGGATTACCCCCGCTGACGACTCCTTCGACGGCCGCGCGTACTACGCCGCTCGCACCGCATTCGATGGCGAGCGTCGCGTTCTCTTTGGTTGGGTTCCTACGCGTGACGAGGGCGGCGACCCCAGCTCTTACCTGTGGGGTGGTACCTTCATGCCCCTCGAGATCGTTCAGCGTGCCGACGGAACGCTCGGCACCAAGCTTCCCGACAGCATGCTCGGCGCCTTTGGCGAGGGCAAGGCTGTCGAAGCCTTCGAGCTCTCCTGCGAGTCGGGCAAGGTCGAGCAGGTTTTGTCTGCAGACGCCGGCTCCACCTACTTGCTCGATACCGACATTGAGCTCGGCGGTAACGCTGCCGGCTTCTCGGTCAAGTTCGCCGAGGACGCCGAGACCGGTCTTGCCTATGAGTTCCGCGCCAACCTGCGCGAGGGCAAGCTCGAGTTCACGCCGGCTCCCCAGTACCCGTGGTTCCAGGTCAACAACATGGGCCTCGAGCGTCCGTTGTTCTTTAAGGGCGAGGGCACTCATCATGTGCGCCTGGTCGTTGACGACGATATCGCGACCATCTTTGTCGATGATGTTGCGCTCAACGCTCGCTTCTGCAACAAGCAGGGCCAGGGTGTGGCGCTTACCGTCACCGACGGTGCGCTCAAGTGCGCAAACGCAACGATCGCGTCTCTGTAGCGGCAACGAACCGTTTTATGATTTAGAAAAGGAATGGAGAGGAACATGGACTACAAGGCAGTGTCCCAGCAAGTCGTCGACAACGTCGGCGGACTGGAGAACATCGAGGGCGCCACGCATTGCGTGACCCGTCTGCGTCTGGTGCTCAAGGATACGAGCAAATACAACAAGGCCGAGCTCGAGAACATCGATGGCGTCAAGGGCGTGCTGTACAACAGCGGCCAGCTCATGATCATCTTCGGTACCGGTACCGTCAACAAGGTTTACGATGAGTTTATGGCTCTGACGGGCGTTAAGGAGATCAGCGCTTCCGAGGTCAAGGGCGCCGAGGCGGACAAGAAGGGCAAGTTCTTCTCGGTCCTCAAGGTATTCTCGGACATCTTTATCCCCATCATTCCCGCCTTCGTCGGCGCTGCAATCATCATCGGCCTTAAGTCGCTGATCGTTGCCAACGGCCTCTTCGGCATGGAGGGCAGCCTCGCCGATCACAGCGAGTTCCTCAAGAACCTCGCAAGCTTCTTTGCCATTATCGCCACCACCTTTGACTACCTGCCTGTCCTGGTTATGTATAGCGCGGTCAAGCGTTTTGGCGGCAACCCGATCCTGGGCATCCTCGTCGGTATCGTCATGGTTCACCCGAGTCTTATGAACCGTAACACGTTCGTTATGGACCCGACGGGTGCTGAGTACTGGAACTTCGGTCCGCTCTCCATCCCCATGGTTGCTTTCCAGGGCGGCGTGTTCCCTGCAATCCTGACTGCCTGGTTTATGGCCAAGGTCGAAAAGATTGCCCAGAAGTACATCCCCGAGGTCGTCTCGTTTGTCTTTGTCCCGACCGTTACCCTGATTCTTGCTAACGTTGCCCTGTTCACCGTGTTCGGCCCGCTCGGCAACCTGATCGGCGACGTCCTCGCTGGCGTAATCGATGTCCTGTACAACAGGATGGGCGTCTTTGGTGCCTTTGTCTTCGCCGCGTTCCTGCAGCCGCTCGTCGTTACCGGTACGCATCAGTTCATCCAGGGTATCGAGGCAAACCTCGTTGCCACGACTGGCTTCAACTACATCCAGGCCATCTGGTCGGTCTCCATCATCGCCCAGGGCGGCGGCGCCATCGGCATGTACCTCATTCACAAGAAGCACTCCAAAGAGCGCAACATCTGCATGTCGTCCTTTATTCCGACGCTGGTCGGTATCTCCGAGCCCGCTATCTTTGCTGCAAACATGCGCTACTCGATCATCCCGTTCATCTGCGCATGCATCGGTGCAGGCTGCGGCGGTGCCTTCGTCAAGCTCTTTGAGGTGCGCGCTATCGGTCAGGGTCTGACCGGTGTGCTTGGCCTGCTCATCGTTACGCCCGAGACTCTCGTGTGGTATGTGGCTGGCAATCTCATCGCCTTTATCGTGCCGATCGTCTTGATCTTTGCCTACAACAAGGCAAAGGGCGTTCCGACCACCGATGAAGAGGGCGCTGGTGCTGGCTTCGATGTCAGCTTCTAGTTGAGCCGTTCAGCGTAATGTGCGGATAAGTCCATTTGAGGAAGGGCGCTCGGCTCGTGCGAGTCGAGCGTCCTTCCCCATAGACGAGAAAGTCAACGGCGATGTTTAATCAAAAAAATAAGGTGACACGCGCGGACTATGAGCAGTGGCGTGCCGGACAGGATGAGACGGCGGGTCGCATCGCGTCCGACCCCGATAGGCTCCTGTTCCATGTGGAGCCTGAGCTTGGCTGGCTCAACGACCCCAACGGTTTGGTTCAGATTGGTGATACGTATCACATCTATCATCAATACGATCCGTTCGATGCTGCGCATGGCGGTCCAGTGCTTTGGAACCATCTGACGACAAAGGATTTTGTGACGTACGAGAATCACGGCCCCGCGCTGTTCCCCGATTCCGATTTGGATTCGAACGGAGCGTATTCTGGTTCTGCCTTTGTACGCGATGGCAAGATTCACTACTTCTATACCGGCAACGTCAAGCATTTTGACCGCGATGATTACGACTACGTGTTGACGGGCCGTGAGCAAAACCAGATTCATATGGTTGCCGAGAATCCCGACGAATTGGGCGAGAAGTGCATAGCTGTTGGACCGGTCGATTACCCCGACGATATCGGTACGCACGTGCGCGACCCCAAGATCCTTGAGCACGATGGTATCTACTACATGGTTCTGGGCGCTCGTACGAAAGACGACCGTGGCTGCGTGCTTGTCTATACCTCGCGCAATCTTGAGGACTGGAGCTATGCGACGCGCATTGAGTTGGGCGAGAAGTTTGGCTTTATGTGGGAGTGCCCCGATCTGTTTGAGCTCGATGGCGAGCTTATTCTCGTTTGCTGTCCGCAGGGTGTGCCTGCCGATGGTTGGCGTTACCGCAATCCGCATCAGTGCGTGTGGTTCCCCATCGAGGCCGATTGGGAGGCGCCGAGCTTTAAAATCGTCGGGCAGGGCATGCCCCCGATGGTCGATGCCGGTTTTGATTTCTATGCTCCGCAGTCCTTTGAGGATGCTGCAGGCCGGCGTTTGATGATCGGATGGTCGGGTTGCCCCGATGCGACGGCAGAAAACCCGACGGTGGCGCGCGGGTGGCAGTGCGCGTTGACGGTGCCGCGAGAGCTGAGCATGCGCGATGGTAAGCTCTGCCAGCAGCCGGCGCACGAGATTGAGAGGATGCGCGGCGACTGCGTTCGCGCGACAGGCGGTGAAACCGTTGAGGAGCCGGGACGCCTGTTTGATCTTGTGGTTTCCTGTGAGGGCGCCAAGATGGTCGAGCTCGAAATCCGCAAGGGTGTCTTTGTACGTTATGCGGACGGGATGCTTACCCTCGACATGGGTGACGAAGGCTATGGGCGCGACCAAAGGTCGATCGAGCTCAGCGAGCTTCGCGACCTGCGCGTGCTTTCGGACACTACGATGGTCGAGATTTTTGCCAACAGCGGCGAGGCGGCACTTACGAGCCGTACCTATTCGCCGGCGGTTTCGGCGATGGGGTTGCATGCCGAGGGTGCGGCGTCGATGGATTTCTACCGCCTCGCGCATTAACCGTGCGTGGAGCACGATTGGACTTGCCGGGCGGAATGTGTCGCAGTTGCCGCAGCGAACTACCGTTTATCGCGTATAGCGACCGTTTGCGGGATAAGTAACACTCATTTATAAACCGTGTAAAATCTCAGTTAAGCACGGAGTTTTCCAGGGAGACGCTGTCCTTTGTTGTGTGCAAGGGGCGGCGTCTCTTTGGTGCTTGGATGCTGTTGTGCAACAGTGCGGCGGCGCGTGTCATGTATTGAAAAGCCAATGTCGAGATGGGTCGTGATAATAATGGGCAAGTACGTAATCGTGGTTGAGTCTGGGTCGGATGTGACGCCGGAGCTCTGCGAGCGCTACGGCATCGTGCGCGTGCCCATGCATGTCACGATTGGTGACGAGACCGTCGAGGACGGCTCCATCGATCCGCTCGAGATTTACTCGCGCTGCAACGAGTTTGGCGTGATGCCCAAGACCAGTGGCTGTGCGCCTGCGGATTTTGCTCACGTGTACGACCGCATTCACGCTGAGCAGCCTGACGCGACCATTTTGCATCTTGCGTATTCCGAGGCCACGACCTGTTCGCATCAGTCCTCTAAGATTGCAGCAGAGGGGCGCGACTACGTGTTCTCCATGGACACGCGCTTTGTCTCGGTGGGCCAGTCGCTCGTTGTCGTCGAAACCGCTAAGTATATCGAAGCCCATCCAGATGCTACCGTCGACGAGATCTTTGCTTTTACGAATTCCGTCATGGACCGTGTGCTGCTGGGCTTTGTTCCTACCGACCTAGCCTTCCTTAAGGCGGGCGGTCGTCTGTCCAACGTGGCATTCCTTGGCGCCCACCTGCTCAAGATAAAGCCCTGCATTGAGGTAACGGGCGGTAAGTTTGTGGCGACCAAGAAGTTCCGTGGCTCTATGCTCAAATGCGCCCGCGCCTTTATTGACCACATGGTTGAGAAGGGCGAGATTGACTACTCGCACATTGGCCTGGCGTATTCGGTAGGCCTTTCCCAGGAGCTGCGCGACGACATGGAAGTCTATGCGCACGACCTGGGCTTTAAGGACGTTACCTGGACTCAGGTCGGTGGCGTCATCTCGAGCCATTGCGGCCCGACCGCCTTCGGTGCGGTGCTCACGCTTAAAGCGTAAGGCCTGGCATCTATCGATTTCTATTGCCTCGGCGGCGGGCGGGTTGCGACAGCCTTCCCGCCGCTCTTGCGTAGGGCCAAATAGGACAACCCAATTGACCGCTAAACCGTTTCGCCATCATGCGTATGGGCTAGAATGATTCTGGCATTTATGTAGCTAAAACCAATGAGAGGCAAGGTAGCGGGAATGGCTGAGATGACGCTCGAGGGTGTGGACGCTCGTCCCGAGGACTCTGCGTTTGCCCTGGGCCGCGTACATTCGATTGAGACGATGGGAACGGTCGATGGACCCGGCATCCGCTTTGTGGTGTTTGTTCAGGGCTGCCCCATGCGCTGTGCGTATTGCCACAACCCCGATACCTGGTCGGTTAACGGCGGCACGATGGTGACCGTCGAGCACCTGATGGACGAGTTCCAGAGCAACCATGAGTTTTACCGGAGCGGTGGTATTACGGTGTCCGGCGGTGAGCCGCTCCTGCAGCCCGCGTTTTTAGCCGACCTGTTCCGCGCCATGCACAATAACCCCGATGGTCGCGTGCATACCTGCTTGGATAGCTGCGGCTATGCGTTCGATCCCGCGCATCCCGAGAAGTTCGATGCCGTACTCAACGAGACCGATATGGTGCTGCTCGACATTAAACACGCCGATCCCGTCGAGCATAAAAAGCTGACCGGTTGCGATCCCGCACGCATCCTGGCGTTTGGTGATGAGCTTGCCCGTCGCAAGATTAAGGTCGTTATCCGCCACGTGGTGGTGCCCGGCATTACCGATACGGTTGAGGAGTGCGAGGCACTCGGTCGTCTGATCGCTCCATGGCACAACGTGGTGGGCCTGGAAATGCTGCCGTATCACACGATGGGCGTTGTCAAGTACGAGCAGCTGGGCATTCCCTATAAGCTCGAGGGCGTTCCACAGATGGATACCGCGCGCATGCCCGAGCTGCGCAGCGCCGTCATGACGGGCATGAAAAAGCGCCGCGCGGAACTCAAAAACGCCATCGGCTAGCGAGTCATTTTCGCCCCCAAGGGCACTCATTGGGGACAGACTTAAATGAGTGCCCCCGGGCACCTAGTTGATTGCTAAAGAGCCCCGTCAAGTTGCGGTGGAATAGTTCTTGTTTTTCGGCTTATGCCGCCCAAACAGGAACTATTCCACCGCAACACTGCGTTTTGGGCGGAGATGCGCAACAGAATCGTGCCATTTGGATAAATACGCTTGTGGTTTCTTTAGAGACACCTTAAACGCCGCTGAATATCTTTGGAAAGAAATGCCTGCTCGGTATTATGCTGCTCGTATATGAACGGTAGCAGTCAGGAGACCACGTGCGAAACAACGCATCGCGGGACGAGTATGTGCCGCAGCATAGCAGCAGATATGAGACGAAGGGCACGTCTTCGCGTGGCCTTGCTGGCGCTCGCATCCGCGTGACGAAGATCGCCGCCATTGGGATGCTGACGTTGACGGTTATTATCCTCGGAATTACCGCCAAAACCTACGCGTCGGAGCGAATGGCACACTCAGATGCGTCAACGGTACAGACGCAAAACAAAAAGGTCTCTGAATCTAAAGCCACCGCAAGTCAAACCCTGTCGACAGCGAGCCTCAAGACGAGGCTTTCGAAGGCGGACTTTAACGATATTCCCTCAGGCGATACCGTGCAGACCTTCTCACTGGTTGATGACCAGATCCCCGCCCTGGAGGATGAGAGCCTCGCCGCGCTCCAAGATGCCCTGAGTCAGGCGCAGGAGCTGGGCGATGTGGGCGTAGTGTTCTACGACCTATCGAGCGGCAAGGGCGTGACGTATAACGCGGACGCCGAGGTGTACGGTGCGAGTAGCTACAAGGCACTCTATGCGCTGTACATCTGCGAATCTCTGGTCGAGACGGGCCAGGTCTCACTCAATGATTCCCTTGGCACCTATGGCGGCTACAACATGGGCTGGCAGACGGTGCGCGACCTGATCGAGGCCGCGGTCGATAATTCGGACAACGATTCGTTTATCGCGTTGCGTGCGGCGTTTGACCGTGTCGGTTACGAGGATTGGATTTTCGGTCTTGGCGTCGATTACGATACCGCACTCGATCCGATGAGTGATTTTCCCACTTATTGCCCGCGCACCTCGGCCAAGTTGTGGTGCGAGATGAGCGAGTATCTGAGCCATGATACCGAGACGTCACAATGGCTGTCGGGCCTTCTGGCCTCTACGGCCCGATCGTTTATTCGTGACGGCATTGCGGACGACCAAGCCTTGGTGCGCAACAAGGCAGGCTGGATTAGCGAGGATGGTTGCTATTCGACATGCGATGCGGGCCTTATCGACATCGATGGCCGTACCTATGTCATGAGCATCATGACATCGATGCCGTGGAGCGACCGCTCGAGCGAGGTTACGGCTGCGATTGCAAAGGCTCTGTTTGATACGCGAGCTGCGCTGGCCTAGCGTGTTCGTTTGACGAGGTCAAACAAAATGCTGGTACCATACCGTGGTTGAGAATTTCGTATAGGTTTGGGGAACGGCATGGCTACAATCGCGATTATCGGCGCACTCGAAAAAGAGATCATGCAGATTAAGGAAGAGTTGAGTAACGCTTGCATGGTACAGGAGGCGGGCTTGAACGTTGTGACCGGCGGGCTCGACGGTCTGTCGATTGTCGCCACGACGGCGGGCATGGGCACGGTAAACGCTGCCGCCGCAACACAGCACCTCATTAGCAAGTATGCTCCGCAGGCAGTTGTGCTTTCGGGTATCGCGGGCGGTTTGAACCCCAAGCTCCATATCGATGACGTGGTCATCGGCAAACGCCTGCGCTATCTGGATACCGATACCGCGCTTATCGCCGAGTCTGCACCGGGGCTCGAGGAGTTTGGCTCGACGCCTGCGCTGGTCGATATTGCTGCCGATGTGCTTGCTGAGCGTGGCTTTGTCAACGCTTCGACAAATGCAGCCGCCTCGAACGAGGGCACAAAGCAGTTCCTGGTCGGCACGATTGCCACGGGTAACCGCTTTGTGACGGGCGCCGCCATGCGCAACGACGCTATCGAGGCGACGCATGCCGATTGTGTTGGCATGGAGGGCGCGGCAATTGCCCATGTCGCAACCAAAAATGGTGTCGATTGCCTGGTGCTGCGCGCTATCAGCGATAATTGTGACGAGGCGTACGATGCGATTTGCGACCGCGAGTTCGATCTGTTCGAGTATGCTCGTACCGCGAGTGGCATTACGCTCGATATCGTTCGCCGTATCGCTGCTACCTATTAGCGCGCTCTTTTGTAAGAACCTACGACCAAGGAGTGTCCATGGCCGATTCAATTAACTACCAGCTTGCCAAGTTCGTTGCCAGCTATGGCAAGGTTTCGCAGATTCCCGAGTCCACCTGCCCCGAGGTGAGCTTCGTCGGCCGCTCCAACGTGGGCAAGTCGTCGATCATGAACAAGCTTTTTGGCCGCAAGAACCTCGTCAAGGTTTCGAGCACACCGGGCAAGACGAGCAATATCAATTTCTTCGAGGCCGATGACGTGCACTTCGTTGACCTGCCGGGCTATGGTTTCGCCCGTCGTTCCAAGGCCGAGCGTGACCGTTGGGCAGAACTTATCGGCGACTTCTTCGACTCGGAGCGCAGCTTTAACCTGGTCGTGTCGCTGGTGGATATTCGTCACGACCCCAGTAAGCTCGACCATGACATGATCGACTACCTGCAGGGCAACGAGTTCAACTTTATCGTTTGCCTCACCAAGGCCGACAAGCTCAGCCGCACCCAGCAAGCCCGCCAGGCAGCAGCCATCAAAAAGCAGCTCAACGTCCCGGCCGAGAACGTGATCATCACAAGCTCCCAAACCGGTACCGGCATCGACGAACTCAAAAAGCGCATCGCCGAGGCCTGCCTCTAATCGGGCTGCAACCCCTCAAAAGCTCTCATCTATATCACCTCAGTGATAGTTATTGGTAAACTATCACTGAGGTGATATTTTTTTGGAGGTCGATATGGAGCTTTGGCACGGGTCGGAGGTTGTTGTCGAACGTCCGTCGTTGGATAAATGCAGACAATTCAATGACTATGGGCGCGGGTTTTATTGCACGCCACATGAGGAAATGGCGATGGAATGGGCATGCCGGACCGAGTCTGATGGCGTTGCCAATCGATATGAGCTTGATTTAGATAGCCTTTCGGTCTTGGATTTGGAGTCTGGGGAGTTTTCAATCCTCAATTGGCTTGCAATTCTGGCGAACAACAGAGAGTTCAATGTTTCGACGCCAGTAGCACGCGAGGGGCTTCGCTATCTACTTGATAACTGTTTAATTGATACATCTCCTTATGACGTTATTCGAGGCTATCGTGCAGACGATTCCTATTTCTCGTTTGCAAGACAGTTTGTCAACGGCATAATTTCGCTCAGGCAATTGCAGCGCATTATGTTTTTGGGGGATTTGGGCATTCAATATGCGCTTATGAGTGAGCGTGCGTTCTCGGCGATTAGGTTCCGCGATTGGAAGCAGGCTTCGGGGCCTGAGTATTATCCCAAGCGTTTTGAGCGAGAGCAGAATGCTCGACGCAAATATTTGGATACGGTCAATGGGTTCGATTCCGAAGGTATCGACATTAGGGATTTAATGGCAGGGAGGGTTGATTTAAATGATCCAAGAGTTAACAGATCGTGGGCCGAGTAGGACATATCCCGTCTACTACCTCGAGGATGCAATGAACAACCTCGGCGACTGCTTCGACTATGCCGTGAACGACTATGGAGCGGAAGGGTCCGAGGTCGCTGAACTCTTTTGCCTGAGCGGCGTAGCCCGTGAGTTTGAGCGTGGCAACGCATGGGTCGTATCGGGAAAATCGGGCGTTGAGCTATTCGCGCTTATCGCCGAAAGGTCGGGCTACCAATCAAGGCCGATGCCAAATCGAACCTACCGATTCGAAAAGACACCGGAATATTGGACAGGCTGGATATTGGCATACCTTCAGTGGCGCCTAGGAGAGTCTTTCGAAGACCTGCTGCATGTCGTTCCGTTTGACGCACTGCGCAGTCTGTACTATCCCTGGCACGAAGCCTCGGAGGAACGCGTGGCTCGCCTCGTCTGCGATATGGCGAAAAAAGCGTCCAGGCAAACCAAACTTGCGTTAGCAAGAAAGAAGCTTAAGAAAACCCAACAAGACCTAGCATACGAATCGGGTGTGTCACTCCGCTCAATCCAAATGTACGAGCAGCGCCAGAGAAACATCAACGAAGCCTCGGTAACTAGCGTAAGAGCCATAGCAAAAGCCCTCCACTGCAACATCGAAGATCTCCTAGAGCCAGTCTTCGAATACAAAGAAACCAGTGCAGCCTAAACCAAACAAATCACCAAAGCTCATCTAAAGAATATGCTCCACACCAGCAAGAGCCCCTATCAATAAAAGGCCATAATTTCAGCCCGGCGCCCCTTCAAAGCGTGGGTCCCTGTAGACATCCTCAGCAAGGTGGGCGCAGGGACGGTCGGGATGTTCCCTCAAAATCATTCCGCAGCGCGAAGGCCCCTTGTCCGCCGCTCCGTAGGAGCAGGACAAGGGGCCTTCATGCGCGAGGACGATTTTGAGGGAACATCCCGACCGTCCCGGACAGGTATATGGGGAGGATGTCTACAGGTACTCGATTTGAGCGCCCTCGGTGTCGCACGTCAGAATATGCGTGTCACACTTGGGGAACTGCTCACGCAGCTTGACCTGCAGGAACTTTGCCACGATGGTGTCGTCGGTTACAGCCATGAGGGTCGAGCCCGAACCGCTGATCCAGATGGTCTTAGCGCCTCCGTTAAGGCAGGTGTCGCGCACGGCGTTGTAGTCGGGGATGAGGCGGCGGCGATAGGGCTCCTGGATGCGGTCGTCGTTGGCGGCAGCAATCAGGTCAAGGTCGCCGGTTTCCAGGCCGCGCGTCATGCCGGCGATGCGGCCCATTTGCCATACGGCGGTGGAGAGTGGAATCTCCTGCGGCACAACCTTGCGCGCTTCGCTCGTATGCACCTCGTAGGGCGGAATCACGGTAATAAAACGCAAGCGATCGCTCACCTCGTAGCGCAGGCACTGGGGGAGCGAATCGGTCGGCGTAAAGGAGCAGACGGCGCCGCCCAGGATAGCAGGGGCGACGTTATCGGGATGGCCCTCGACCTCGGTGGCAATGCGGACGAGCTCAGCGCGGTCGACGGTGTGGCCTGTCAGTGCGGCGGCGGCCATAATGCCGGCGACGACGCAGGTGGAGCTGGAACCCAGGCCACGGGCGACGGGCACGTCGGTCTGAATGTCGATAGCAACGGGAAAAGCCGGCTCGCCCCACGCGGCCAGAGCATCGACAAAGCTCACATAGACCAGGTTATTCTCGTTTTGGAACTCCTCGGGGCAGCCCGTGATGGTGAGCTTGTCGGCGCGCTCGAAGGTGAAGTGCGAGTAGAGGCTAACGGCCATGCCGAGGGTGTCGTAGCCGATGCCTAGGTTGGCGCTGGTTGCTGGGACGGTGATTTTGATCATGTGAGTCCTCCTGGGCGGGTCTGGCCGTTTAGTTCGCTGCTCGGGCAGTCCTGGCTCGCTCGGAAAGCACATTAAGTGCTTTCCGGCTCGTGCGGAACTCGCGACGAACTAAACGGCCAGACCCGCTCGCACGCTCGTCATCATCCCGAAAGCTAAATAATTAGAAGGTGCGCCGGCTTTCGCCGGCGCTTAATAAGGGATCTAGTTGGTGCTCATTCGTTTTGCTGCAGACTCGACGTAGCTTGCCATCTCATCGACGTCGCAGACGTCTTCGAAGCGGACGGGCTTGGATTCGAGTTCGGCGAGCTGGGTCGGGGCGACCGTGTTGGTGGCCTGCTCGAGCACACGCATAGCCTCAAAATCATCTTCGGGAACGTCGAGGCCCAGGGCGTCGCAGCAGGCGCGCGGGAACTTGTAGGGGCTGGCGGTCGAAAGCAGCACGCGGGCCTTGGCACCCTCGGCGGGAACGACCTGCTCAAAGACGTGATAGCCGCAGGCGGTGTGCGGGTCGATCACGTAGCCGTTCGCATCCCAGCAACTCTTGATGGCAGCGCGGACCTCGTCCTCGCTGGCCCAACCGCAGCCAAAGACGCTCTGAATCTTTGCCAGCAGGTCGGCGGGAACCTCGTAGCGACCAGTCTGTGCCAGCTGCTCCATAAGGCCGGCAACGAGTTCGCAGTCGCCATCGGACAGGAAGTAGAGCATGCGCTCGAGGTTGGAGCTAATAAGGATGTCCATCGACGGCGAGATGGTCGTGAAGAACGGGCGGTTACGGTCGTAAACGCCGGTGGTCAGGAAGTCGGCAAGCACGTTGTTCTTGTCGCTCGCCACGACGAGCTTGGCGACGGGCAGACCCATGCGCTTGGCGTAGTAGCCGGCCAAGATATCGCCAAAGTTGCCGGTCGGTACGCAGAACTCCACGGCGTCGCCGGCCTCGATGGCGCCGGCGCGCAACAGCTGCGCATAGGCGGCAAAGTAGTAGACGACCTGCGGTACCAGGCGACCGACATTGATGGAGTTGGCGCTCGAAAGCACCGTGCCGGCGGCCTCCAGACGCTCGGCAAGCTCCTTATCGGCAAAGATGCGCTTGACGGCGCTCTGAGCGTCGTCAAAGTTGCCGCGGATGCCGCAGACGGCGACGTTGTCGCCCTCCTGCGTGGACATCTGCAGGTTCTGGACGCGGCTGACCTTGCCCTCGGGATAAAAGACGGTGATGCCCGTGCCCGGAGCGTCGGCAAAACCGGCGAGCGCGGCCTTGCCCGTGTCGCCCGACGTGGCGGTGACGATCATGATGCGCTCAGCGCCGCCGTCCCTGGCGGAAGTGCGGGCCATCAGACGGGGGAGCATCTGCAGGGCGACGTCCTTAAAGGCGCTCGTGGGGCCGCCAAAGAGCTCCATCACATAGGTCTGAGGGGCGTCGGCGCCCGGCGCAGCGTCGAGTTTGACGAGTGGCGTAACCTCTTCACTCGCGAACGTGCCGCGGTATGCCTCGTCGACACACGCCGAAATTTCTTCGGCCGTGTAATCATTCAGTAACATTCCCAACACATCTTGAGCGATTTCAAAGTACGATTTATCTGCAAGCGAGCTGATATCGACCTGCTGGGTGCCGAGCTCGTCCGAGACAAACAAACCCCCGTCGGGAGCGATGCCGGTGCGGATTGCCACCTTACTTGAGCACGATAAAGTGCGTCCTCGTGTACTATGATAAGTTCCCATATAACACTGCTCCTCGGATGCCTTGGTCCCAATCGGTGAAACCATGGTATCAGAGCGCGCAAAACAGGTTTGCAGAGGCTTTTAGAAAGGTAACCTCAAGCCCATGATTAAGATTGCCAAGTTTGGCGGCTCGTCGGTCGCCGACGCCGAACACTTCAAGAAGATCAAGGCCATCGTCGATGCCGACCCTGCCCGCCGTTTTGTGGTGGTTTCCGCCTGCGGCCGCCGCTTTAAGGGCGACACCAAGGTGACCGACCTGCTCTACCTGGTTAACGCGCACGTTAAGTATCACGTGTCGTGTGAGGAGCTGCTCGAGGACATTGGCCAGCGCTATTTTGATATCGCTGACGAGCTGGAGCTCACCTATCCCATCCGCGAGGAGTTCGCGGCCTTTGCCGAGCGCGCCCGCTCGGGCGGCTACTCTACCGAGGAGCTCGTGAGCCGTGGCGAGTACTTCACCGCTCGCCTGATGGCGGAGTACCTGGGCCTGCCGTTCCTGGACGCCGCGACGGTTGTGGCGTTCCATCATGACGGTACGCTCAGCATGAATCGCACCTCCGAGCTGGTGCAGGAGTACGGCCAGCAGGGCGGCTTTGTTATGCCCGGTTTCTACGGCGCGACGCGTGAGGGCCAGATCAAGCTGCTCGACCGTGGCGGCGGCGATATTTCCGGCTCGATCCTGGCCAAGTGCCTGGGCGCCGACTTGTACGAGAACTGGACCGACGTCTCGGGCTTCTATTCTGCCGATCCTCGTATTGTTCCCGAGGCTCAGCCCATTGCGCGCGTTACCTACGAGGAGCTGCGCGAACTTTCGTACATGGGTGCAAGCGTCCTGCACGAGGAGGCCGTGTTCCCCGTGCGCGAGGCGGGTATTCCGCTGGTCATCAAGAACACCAATGCGCCGCAGGACCCCGGCACCATCATTAGCGAGACGGCTGATGAGGGTGAGGCAGAGCCCATCATTACCGGCGTGACCGGCAAGCGCGGCTTTGTCGCCATCAACGTTGCCCGCGACCGCACCAAGCCCCGTGTTGGCTTTATGCGCCGCGCGCTTTCGGTCTTCGAGCGCTATGACGTTTCCGTCGAGCACATGCCCACCGGTGTCGACCGCTTTGGCGCCGTGGTGCAGGAGCAGGACGTGCACGACTCGCTGTACTCGCTCGTGGGCGACATTCAGCAGGAGGTCGAGCCGCTCGAGATCGAGGTTGTCGAGGGCCTGGCGCTCATCGCGACCGTCGGCCGTAACCTGCGTGGCCGCGCAGGTATCTCGGGCCATCTGTTTGGCATGCTTGGCCAGGCCGGCGTGAGCGTGCGCATGATTTCGCAGAGCTGCGACGAGATCAACATCATTATCGGTGTCGAGGAGAAGGACTTCGACCTGGCGATTCAGACCATCTACCGTGCCTTCTCCGACGAAAACGGCATTGTGAAGGTCTCCGACCTGGAGGCTCCCGCGCCGGTTGATCCCGCCCTGGCCGCGCTCCGCAAGTAGCTGCCGTCCCGGTGCATTTTTGAGACAAGTGCCAAAAATCTACGGCGGGGCGTTTCGTTTCGGTTTCGTTTCGACGGGGCGGGTTTCGTGCCCGCCCCGTTCTTGTATACACTGGCAACAATAATCAGCCTGCTCGGCGTGCGGGCAAAAGCCAAAACCTTTAAAGGGGGAAGCATGAAACAGTACACGGTTGCGATTTTGGGCGCGACGGGAGCCGTGGGCACCCAGATGCTCGAGTGCCTCAACGAGCAGGAGTTTCCGGTTGGCAAGCTCAAGCTGTTGGCAAGTGCACGCTCCGCGGGCAAGACCGTTGAGTTCCGCGGCGAGCGGATTGTGATTGAGGAAGCTTGCCCCGAGGCCTTTGAGGACTGTGACATTGTGCTTGGAGCCGCCGGCGACGACATCGCGAAGGAGCTACTGCCCGAGGCCGTCAAGCGCGGCGCCGTCGTGGTCGACAACAGCCATGCCTTCCGCATGGATCCCGAGGTGCCGCTGGTTGTGCCCGAGATCAATGCCGACGACATCAAGTGGCATCACGGCCTTATCGCCAACCCCAACTGCGCGACCATTATCGGCCTGGTTCCCACGTGGCCGCTGCATCAGCTCGCTGGTGTGAAGCGCATGATCGTCTCGACGTACCAGGCGGCTTCGGGTGCTGGCGCCCCCGGTATGGCCGAGCTCGAGGCTCAGCTGGCCGCCCTGGGCCGTGGCGAGGAGATTCCTGAGCCGCGCGCGTTTGCCGCCCAGCTGGCGAGCAACCTGATTCCGCAGATCGGCGGCGTCAAGGAAGAGGGCTTTACCTCCGAGGAGATGAAGCTGCAAAACGAGGGCCGCAAGATCATGCACCTGCCCGAGCTGCGCGTGAACTGCACCTGCGTGCGCGTGCCCGTGCTGCGTTCGCATTCCGAGAGCATTACGCTCGAGTTTGAGCGCGATATAACGGTTGAGGAGGCTCGTGCTGCGCTGGCTGCTGCTCCCGGCGTCAAGCTGGTTGACGATATGGCTGCCGAGGATGCACACGACCGCTTCCCCATGCCGATGGACACCTCCGACCAGGACCTGATTTGGGTCGGCCGCGTGCGCCGCGACATCTCGAACCCCGAGGCTGCGCGCGGCATCACCTTCTGGTGCTGCGGCGACCAAATCCGTAAGGGCGCGGCAACCAACGCCGTCCAGATCGCTAAGCTGCTCTGCGAGTAGTGTGACCTGTCCGGCGGTGACGCTGCTGCGAGCGGCCTGCGATGGGGCCGTTGTTGGTTGGGGCCGCTGGGCTGATGTGAGGGCACGTGGCCGTTGCGGGCCCTGATCCCGGCGGCGGCCTCGGCGCTTTGCGCCTGCCGCCTTGGGGGACTGTGGGGCGCGGCCGGCAGCTGCGGCGCTGTCGCGCCTGCTGCCTGCGGGGACTTTGGGGTTGGTGCGAATCGAGGTCTAATACTTTTCCGAGAAGTGAACGACCTTATTTGGACCCCCGAAGCATTGGCATATTTTGACCGCCATTTCCTGCACTGATAATTGTTCTCGGGGGAAGCGGGCACTGCGGGGCGCGGCAACGGCGCGCGATTTCCGCGTCGCAGCGCTACCCTGATGCTGAATGCCGGGACGATGACCCACTGACCTGCTGACGCCTCTTCGGCCGTCCT